>NZ_VCCH02000125.1 GCF_005938675.2 Mycobacterium sp. KBS0706 | reverse complement strand
CCTGCGTGCGTCTGCGCGCCTGTCGCCCGTCACTCGGCCGGGACCGGATCCTCCTCGAACAGGCCGGTCGGCAGCCCGTCGATGCTGCGGGTGTTCTTCTGCCGGCGATAGGCCTCCAGCCCCTCCTGCTTCTCCTTGGCCTCGGCCCAGCGCGCCAGGGTCGGCCGCTCGCCGGCATGGTCGAACAGCGGCACGCCGAAGCCGCAGGAGGTCTGCACCAGGTCGATGTCCAGCCGCACCATCTGCCGGGCGCCGAGCGGCTCCGCGCCGCCATATTCCACTTCCAGCAGGCGGGCATAGTCGGGGCCGTCGCGGCGCAGCACCCGGCCGGCGCCGTACAGCCGCAGGATCATCGGCGCGCCCTCGAAGGCGCAGAACATCATGGTCAGCCGGCCGGTGGCGCGCAGATGCGCCGCGGTCTCGTTGCCGCTGCCCGTCAGGTCGAGATAGACGACCGCGTTCGGACCCAGCACCCGCAGCATGTCGGTGCCGCGGGGCGAGACATTGACCCGCCCGGCCGCGGCGGCGGAGGCGGTGAAGAACACCCGCTGGCGCAGGATGAACTCCTGCAGCGCCGGCGAGATCTCCGGGAACTGCTTGGCCATGGCTCCTCCTTCCGCGGGCGGGGATCGTAGCCGACGCGACCCCGGCAGCGAAAGCCTCAGCGCCGGCCGGGCCGGATGACGCAGGAGACGTCGGCGCCCCGGACATAGATGTAGGTGCGGTCGGACAGCCAGCCGGTGCGATAGGTGTAGACCGTGCCGGTCGGATCGACCGAGAGGCCGTAGGCGTCGGAGGTCGAGAACACGATCCGGCCGCGCGTGCTGGTGCAGATGATGCTGTAGGAGTCCATCTCGTCGACCGGCGTCGGCCGCTCCGCCGCCCGGGAGGGTGCGCTGAAAGCGAGGCCGCCGGCAATTGCCAGCCCGATCAGACATCGCAAAGCCGTCGCGTGCTGCATATCCGTCCCGTCGCCTGCCGGGCAGCATTATATCAGGATATCAGGGCCGTCGATTCTTCATCCATCGTCATCCCGTGCGCGCTGCGGCGCGCAGTGCTGCTGCGCAGACACAGGATCTCTCTCCATTCGAAGAGATCCCCGCTTTCGCGGGGATGACGGCAAAAGCCGGATCAGCCCTCCGCCGCCTCGCTGTTGCGCGGTGCGGCCGGCATGCCGATGGCGTGGTAGCCGGCGTCGACATGGTGTACCTCGCCGGTGACGCCGGTCGACAGCGGCCCCAGCAGGTACAGGGCGGCGTTGCCGACCTCGTCCAGGGTGACGTTCTTGCGCAGCGGGCTGTTCTGCTGGTTGAAGCGGAACACGTAGCGGGCGTCGCCGATGGCGCTGCCGGCCAAAGTGCGCATCGGCCCGGCCGAGATCGCGTTGACCCGGACCGCCTGCGGGCCCAGATCCGCCGCCAGGTAGCGCACGCTGGCCTCCAGCGCCGCCTTGGCCACGCCCATGACGTTGTAGTTCGGCATCACCCGCTCGGCGCCGAGATAGGTCAGGGTCAGCAGGCTGCCGCCATCCGGCATGATCGCCGCCGCCCGCTTCGCCAGCGCGGTGAAGCTGTAGCAGCTGATCCGCATGGTCCGGCTGAAGTTCTCGGCCGTGGTGTCGAGGTAGCGGCCCTTCAGCTCTTCCTTGTCGGAATAGGCGATGGCGTGGACCAGGAAGTCGATCGACCCCCATTCCGCCCCCAGCCGGTCGAATAGCGCGGCGATCGACGCCTCGTCCTCGACGTCGCAAGGCGCCAGGAAGCTGGCGCCGATCGACTGGATCAGCGGCTCGACCCGCTTGCGGAAGGCGTCGCCCTGATAGGTGAAGGCCAGTTCCGCCCCCTCGCGCGCCAGCACCGAGGCGATGCCCCAGGCGATCGAGTGGTTGTTGGCGACGCCCATGATCAGGCCGCGCTTGCCGGCCATCAGGCCGGCGCCGCGGCGTTCGGTCGTAGAAGAGGTCATGCAGCGTACCGCTTGAAGGCGAGCGTCGCGTTGGTCCCGCCGAAGCCGAAGCTGTTGGAGAGAACGGTGGTCAGCCCGGCATTGTCGATCCGTTGCCGCACGATCGGGAAACCCTCCGCGGCCGGATCGAGATTTTCGATGTTGGCGCTGGCGGCGATGAAGTCGTGCTTCATCATCAGCAGGCTGTAGATCGCCTCATGCACCCCGGCGGCGCCGAGCGAATGGCCCGACAGCGACTTGGTCGAGCTGATCTTCGGCGCCTTGTCGCCGAACACCTCGCGGATCGCGCCCAGCTCGGTGACGTCGCCGACCGGGGTCGAGGTGCCGTGGGTGTTGATGTAGTCGATCGGGCCGTCGACCGTGGCCAGGGCCTGGCGCATGCAGCGCACGGCGCCCTCGCCCGACGGCGCGACCATGTCGTATCCGTCCGAGGTGGCGCCGTAGCCGACCAGCTCGCCATAGATCTTGGCGCCGCGCGCCTTGGCGTGCTCCAGCTCCTCCAGCACCACGGTGCCGCCGCCGCCGGCGATGACGAAGCCGTCGCGGTCGCGGTCATAGGCGCGGCTGGCGCGCTGCGGCGTGTCGTTGAAGCGCGAGGAGAAGGCGCCCATCGAATCGAACAGCACCGACAGGGTCCAGTGCAGCTCCTCGCCGCCGCCGGCGAAGACGATGTCCTGCTTGCCCCACTGGATCAGCTCGGCGCCGTTGCCGATGCAATGCGCCGAGGTCGAGCAGGCGGAGGAAATCGAGTAGTTGACGCCCTTGATCTTGAACGGCGTCGCCAGCGTCGCCGAATTGGTCGACGACATGCAGCGCGGCACCATGTAGGGGCCGATCCGCTTCGGCCCCTTGGTGCGGGTGATGTCGGCGGCATCGACCTGGTTCGAGGTCGACGGCCCGCCGGAGCCCATGATCAGCCCGGTGCGCTCGTTCGAGACGTCGCTGTCCTCCAGCCCGGCATCGGCGATGGCCTGGGCCATGGCGATGTGGTTGTAGGCGGCGCCCGGTCCCATGAAGCGCAGGATGCGCCGGTCGACATGGTCGGCCGGGTCCAGCTTCACCGTGCCGTGGACATGGCAGCGGAAGCCCAGCTCCTTGTACTCCGGCGCCGCGACGATGCCGGAGCGGCCCTCGCGCAGGCTGGCCGTGACCTCGTCCTGGTTGTTGCCGATGCTCGAGACGATGCCGAGCCCGGTGACGACGACGCGTCGCATGATGGTTCTCCGCGGTTCGTCAGAACGCTTCGGTCGACGTGAACAGGCCGACCCTCAGATCCTTGGCCTCGAAGATGATCTTGCCGTCGACGGCGACGCTGCCGTCGGCGATGCCCAGCACCAGCTTGCGGTTGATCACCCGCTTCAGGTCCAGCCGGTAGGTCACCAGCTTGGCATCGGGCAGCACCTGGCCGGTGAACTTGACCTCGCCGGTCGACAGCGCCCGGCCCTTGCCCGGCGCCCCGGTCCAGCCGAGGAAGAATCCGGTCAGCTGCCACAGCGCGTCGAGCCCCAGGCAGCCCGGCATCACCGGGTCGTTCTCGAAATGGCAGGCGAAGAACCACAGGTCCGGGCGGATGTCGAACTCGGCCACGGCTTCGCCCTTGCCATGGGCGCCGCCATTGTCGTTGATGGTGGTGATCCGGTCCATCATCAGCATGGGCGGCAGCGGCAGCTTGGCGTTGCCAGGCCCGAACAGCTCGCCATGCGCGCAGGACAGCAGGTCTTCGTAGGTGTAGCTCGATTTACCGGTCACGGCCGCGTTGGCGCCTTCCATGGTCTTACCGACGCGCGCGACTGTAGCGCTTTTTCAGGGGCACACAAGCCCGAGCCGGGCCCCTGCGCCGGCTCTGAGACATAGATGCGGGCTATAGTCGCGGCGAACAGGCATTGCCTGCGATCCTCAGGCACCCTAGCTTCGGGGGATCACGGCAAACTGGACCCGCGCATGACCGTCTGGCGGACGACCCTTCTGGCCTCCTGCGTTGCGGCGACGGCGATGCTGCGGCCGCCGGCCGCCGAGGCCGCCACCGATCCGCGCACCGTCTCGGGCGCCTATCTCGCCGGCGCCCATGCGCTGGCCGCCCGCGACCTCTCCTCCGCCGGTCGGTTCTTCAGCCAGGTGCTGGCGACCGATCCGGACAACCTGGCGCTGCTGCGGCGCAGCTTCACCCTGACCCTGGCCGGCGGCGACGTCGAAGGGGCCGCCAAGCTGGCCCAGCGCCTGGACACGGCCGACACCGCCGACCAGCTGGTCCGCATCACCCTGATCCTGCACGACGCCAAGGCCGGCAAGTGGCGCGACGCCCTGGCCCGCCTGAAGACGATGGAGACGGCGGGCAGCGCCCGGTCGGTCACGCCGATCATCGCCGCCTGGCTGCGGGTTGGCGCCGGCGACGGCAAGGCGGCGCTGTCCAGCCTCGATCCGCTGCTGAAGCAGGCGCGGCCGGATGCGCTGTCGTCGATCCAGAAGGCGCTGCTGCTCGATTATCTCGGCGACCTCGACGGCGCCCGGGCGGCCTATGAGGCGCTGGGCGACATGGGCGGCACGGTGCGGCTGGTCGAGGGGCTGGCCGGCGTCTACCAGCGCCAGGGCCAGCGCGACAAGGCGCGCCAGCTGTACAGCCGCTTCACCGACCAGAACGGCGACAACCTGCTGCTGGAGCCGGCGATCCAGCGCCTGGACAAGGGCGAGCGGCCGCAGCCGATCATCGGCAGCCCGGGCGACGGCTTGGCCGAGGCCCTGTTCTACATCGCCAGCGCCGTCAGCCAGGACCGCGACGCCGAGGGCGGCGACACTGCGCTGATCTACACCCGCCTGGCGCTGTATCTGCGGCCCGACTTCCCGGTGGCGCAGATCCTGCTGGGCGATGTGCTGTCCGGGCAGGACCAGTACCAGAACGCCATCGCCGCCTATGAAGCGCTGCCCGACGGCACCCCGGCCGGTTGGATGGCGCGGCTGCGCGAGACCCTGGCCTATGAAAGCCTGGAGCAGTTCGACAAGGGCATCGCCCTGGCCGCCGACCTGGTGTCGGAACGGCCGGACAGCCCGGCCGGCTACCTACGCCTCGCCGACCTGTACCGGGCGAAGCAGGATTTCGCCTCCGCCGTCGTCGCCTATGACGACGCGGCGCGCCGGCAGAAGCGGCTGGAGGAGGTGGACTGGACCTTCCTCTATCGCCGCGGCATCGCGCTCGAGCGTTCCGGCCGCTTCGACCGGGCGGAGCAGGATCTGCGCCGCGCCATCGGGCTGAACCCGGACCACGCCAATCTGCTGAACTATCTCGGCTACTCGCTGCTCGACCGCGGCAAGAACCTGCAGGAGGCGGAGGATCTGATCCGCAAGGCGGTCGACCAGTCGCCGAATGACGGCTACATCATCGACAGCCTGGGCTGGGTCTATTACCGCACCAACCAGATGGGCAAGGCGGTGGAGACGCTGGAGAAGGCGATCTCGCTGAAGCCCGAGGACCCGACCATCAACGACCATCTCGGCGACGCCTATTGGCGGGTCGGCCGCAAGCTCGAGGCCCGGTACCAGTGGGAGGCGGCGCTGCGCACCACGGAGGGCGACCCGCCGAAGGACAAGATCGAGGCCAAGCTGGCCAACGGCCTGCCGGACCAGGAAGCCGCGGCTCCGGTCAAATCGAACTGATCGTGGCGGCGGACGGCAGGGTCTGGTCCGGCAGCGCGCCGGCCAAGGTCAATCTCTATCTCCATGTCGTCGGCAGGCGTGAGGACGGCTATCACCTGCTCGACAGCCTGGTGGTGTTCGCCGATGTCGGCGACGGGCTGACCCTGCAGGTCGCGGGGGCGCCGCGCCTGACCGTCACCGGCCCCTTCGCCGGCGCCATCCCGCCGGGCGACGACAATCTGGCGCTGCGCGCGGTGCGGCGCCTGGCGGCGGCGGTCGGACGGCCGGAGGGCATCGCCGTCACCCTCGACAAGCGCCTGCCGGTGGCGGCCGGGATCGGCGGCGGCTCGGCCGATGCCGCGGCGGTGCTGCGCGGCCTGGCCGTGCTCTGGGGCCTGGTGGCCGATGATCCGCGCCTGCTCGAGGTCGCGGCCGGGCTCGGCGCCGATGTCCCGGTCTGCCTCGCCGGCCGCACCGCCTGGCTTGGCGGCGTCGGCGAACGGCTGGAGCCGGGGCCGGACCTCGCCGGGGTGCCGATCCTGCTGGTCAATCCCGGCGTGCCGCTGTCGACACCCGACGTGTTCCGGGCCCGGCGCGGCGGCTTCTCGGCCGAGGCCCGCTTCGCCGAGGCGCGGCCGACGCTGGGACGGCTCTGCACCCTGCTGGCCGGGCGCGGCAACGACCTGGCCGCGCCGGCGACCGGGCTGGTGCCGGTGATCGGCGAGGTGCTGGCGGCGCTGACGGCGCAGCCGGGCTGCCGCCTGGCCCGGATGTCGGGCAGCGGCGCCACCTGCTTCGGCCTGTTCGACACGCCGGCCGCGGCGAAGGCAGCCGAGGCGGCGCTCGCCGGCCGCGGCTGGTGGGCCGCGGCCGCTGCCCTGCTGTAACCCGTCGCAGCCTCCCGGAATGATCCGCGCTGGCCGGCCGGGGTCCGTGCTGGTATGAAGCGCGGTCGCGCCGGATCGACCGATCCGCGCGATCCATAAGCGCAGCCCGTCCTTGGGGCGGCTGCTGGGAATGCGGATGACCGACGCTCTTTCCGCCGCGTCCGCCCGGCCCGGATCCACGGGATCTGCCGGCTGGCTGCGGCTCGACACCCCCCAGGGGGCGATATTCTGGCTGATCCTGCTGGGCGGGCTGCTGCGGCTCGCCCTGGCCTGGGCGCTCGGCTACGGCAACGGCGAATCCTACTACGTCGCCACCGCCCGCTTCTGGGCGCTCAGCTATTTCGACCAGCCGCCGCTGTTCCTGTGGCTGACCCATGCCATGATCGGGCTGGGCGACGCCGAGCTGTGGCTGCGCCTGCCCTATGTACTGATGTTCGGCGTCTCGACCTGGCTGATGTACCGGCTCGGCGAATATCTGTTCGGCGCCTGGGCCGGGGTCTGGGCGGCGCTGCTGCTGAACCTGTCGGCCGTGTTCTTCCTCAGCGTCGGCAGCTGGGTGCAGCCGGACGGGCCGCTGTTCCTGTTCCTGCTGGCCGCGGCGTACTGCACGGCAAGGGTGGTCGTGCCGGAGCCGGAGACGCTGTCGCCGCGCGCCGCCTGGAGCTGGTGGCTCGCCGCCGGGGTCTGCTTCGGCCTGGCACTGCTGTCGAAGTACCACGCCTCGCTGATGATGGCCGGGCTGCTGCTGTTCCTGCTGACCACCCCCGGGCGGCGGCGCTGGCTGGCCCACCCGGCGCCCTGGATCGCGGTCGTCGTCGCCTTCGCCATCTTTTCGCCGGTGCTGATCTGGAACGCCGAGAACCAGTGGGTGTCGTTCCTGTTCCAGAGCGGCCGCAGCTCCGGCGGGCGCTTCCGGCCCGACTGGCTGGGCCAGAATATCGGCGGCCAGGCGATCTGGCTCTTGCCCTGGATCTGGCTGCCGATGATCTGGGTGTTCGGCGCCGGCCTGGTCCGCGGGCCGAAGGACCTGCGCGGCTGGTTCCTGGTCAGCCTCGCCATCATCCCGATCGTGCTGTTCACCGCGGTCGCCTCCTGGGCCAAGGTCGGCGCCCACTTCCACTGGCAGGCACCGGGCTATCTGATGCTGTTCCCGCTGCTCGGCGCCGCCACGGCGCGGTGGCTCGCGGCCGGCAGCCGTCCCGCCCGGATCTGGCTCAAGGCGTCGACCATCGCCACCGTGGTGGTGCTGCTGGTGCTGGGCAGCCACGCCGCCACCGGCTGGATGCGGGCGCTGCCCTATCTCGACCGGGCCACGATCGAGAAGGACCCGACGCTGGAGGGGCTGGACTGGACCGATCTGCGCGCCGCCGCGCAGGAGCGCGGCTGGTTCGACCGGCCCGGCCTGTTCGTGGTCGGCACGCAGTGGCACCAGGCCGGCAAGATCGACGTCCAGCTCGGCGACCGGCTGCCGGTGCTGTGCCTGTGCGAAGACCCGCGCAACCTGGCCTTCGGCTGGAACCAGATGGATTTCGCCGGCCATGACGCGGTGATCGTCGGCCAGGACGAGTTCCTGAAGAAATTCGACGAGCGCTGGCGGCCCTATTTCACCTCGGTCGAGCCGCAGCCGGACATCATCGTCCATCGCGGCGGCCGGGCCGAGCTGACGCTGCATGTCTACACCGCCCGCGGCTTCAAGGCGCCCTGGCCGCTGCCGCTGCCGCCGAACGCACCGTGGGAAACTGCCAAGTGATGCGCTACGAGCTCGCCGTGGTGGTGCCGACGCTGAACGAGGTCGGCAATGTCGGGCGCCTTGTCGAGCTGCTCGACGCGGCCCTGGCCGGGATCGCCTGGGAGGTGATCTTCGTCGACGACGATTCGACCGACGGCACCGCCGAGGCGGTCTACAGGATCGCCGAGACCCGGGACAATGTCCGCTGCCTGAAGCGGATCGGCCGGCGCGGCCTGGCCTCGGCCTCGGTCGAGGGCATGATGGCGACCGGCGCGCCCTATCTCGCGGTGATGGATGCCGACCTGCAGCATGACGAGACGCTGCTGCCGAAGATGCTGCAGCGGCTGAAGGCCGACACGCTCGACATCGTCGTCGCCAGCCGCTTCCTGCCGGGCAGCGACCTCGGCACCTTCTCGGAGAAGCGCGAGCGCCTGTCCGGCCTGGGCATCCGCCTGGCCCGCATGGTGGTGCCGAAGGAGCTGACCGACCCGCTCAGCGGCTTCTTCATGCTGCGCCGGCCGCTGATCGAGGAGGTCGCGGACCGGCTGAACGGGCAGGGCTTCAAGATCCTGCTCGACATCTTCGCCTCGGCCGGGCGCCCGCTGCGCTTCGCCGAGCTGCCCTTCGTCTTCCGCAGCCGGCTCAGCGGCGAAAGCAAGCTCGACTTCGCCGTGAGCCTGGAATTCCTGATGCTGATCTTCGACAAGCTGCTGGGCGGCGCGATCCCGGCGCGCTTCATCCTGTTCGTCATGGTCGGGCTGTCCGGCGTGGCGGTGCAGCTGGCCCTGGTTGGGCTGTTCCTGCACGCCTTCAACTGGGACTTCTACTGGTCCCAGGCGGTGGCGACCGTGGCTGCGATGTCCTCGAACTTCGCCCTCAACAACCGCATCACCTACCGCGACAAGCAGCTGCGCGGCCGCGACTTCCTGCGCGGCCTCTTATCCTTCTACGCCGCCTGCGCCATCGGCGCCCTGATCAACCTGCAAGTGGCCGAGTTCCTGTACGAGCGGCATTTGCCCTGGGCCCTGGCCAGCTTCCTCGGCGCCGCCCTGTCCTCGGTCTGGAATTTCGGCGTCACCTCGACCTTCACCTGGAGCAAGCGCGGCCGCACGCGGACCCAGGCGGCCGGGGAATAGCGGCCGCCCGGAAGCGCGTCCTCAGCACATCGCCGGCTCGGTCTCCCGCCGGAACGCGCGGAACAGCTCGCCGACGGTGCGGGTGCCGGTCTCGACCAGGTCGAAGCGACGGCCGAAGCGGATCCAGTCGACCATCAGCCCGACCATCAGGCAGGTCAGGGTGCTGGCCGCCACCTCGGGCGGCCAGGCCGGGCTCAGCCGGCCGGACTCCTGGGCCATCCCGAAGGCCCGGCTCATCGTCGCCCGCATGTGGTCATGCGCCTCGCGCTGCCGGGCCAGCGCCGCCAGCATCTCGCCGACATACTCGCAGCGGCAGGTCAGGATGGTGAAGACGCGCTGGCGCTGCTCGTCCTCGGTCAGGGCGACGAAGCTCTCGACCATCGCCTGCTCGATCAGCCCCAGCGGGTCGGGATGGCCGTCGGCCATCGCCCGCTCGACGATGTCCTCCGCCGGCAGCTTCACCCGCTCGTGCAGCGCCTCGAACAGCTCCACCTTGTTCTTGAAATGCCAATAGATGGCGCCGCGGGTCACCCCGGCCGCGTTGGCGATCAGCTCCAGCGAGGTGCGCGACACCCCGTCGACGAAAAAAAGCCGCTCCGCTGCGTCCAGAATCTTCTGCCGGGTCTCTTCCGCCTCGGCCTTGGTGCGGCGTGCCATGTCTCTACTCCTCTCCCCCTTTTTCCTCTTTACATACGTCCAAGTATGTATATAAGTCCATCCCGTCGTGCCGTCCCGGAGGCCCCAGGGTGTGTGCGGTGCAAAAGAATCCGACAGCGGGAAGGGGTTGTCGTGAGCTCAGCCATCCGGGATTCGGGGTGTTCCCCGACGATGTTCCGTCTTTCCGGGGACCGGCTGCCGCGTCTCTCCCGGTAACAAAACTTAATACGCCGACTCGGCCTCCGCGATTGCTCCGCCGGCCGAGAGCAGGCATTCTGGGGATGTGCCGATATGGCGCTGTGGGGGCCGGGCGAAACGTCGAAGGGATCTTCCGCATCCCTGATACATACATTCTGGAACGTATGTATATCAATCCTGCGCTGCAGCCCGTCGTTCAAATTCGTTGTGCAGTGCAAAAATCTCTCAGGCAAAGGTGCGGTCACCGTGAGCAAGACGTCATCACTTCGCGCCGTGGCATTGGCCGTCACCCTGGCCGCCGCGCCGATTCTTGCATCTTGCAACGAAAACACCGGTGAAGCCCAGGCCCAGACGCAATCCGCGCCGCCGCCGGAGGTGACGGTGCAGGAGGTGGCGGCCGGTCCGGTGCCGCTGACCTACACCTATGCCGCCCGGGTGTCGGCCTTCCGCGAGATCGAGGTGCGCGCCCGCGTCGGCGGCATCCTCTTGAAGCGCGACTACACCGAGGGTGAGCGGGTGGCGGAGGGGCAAGAGCTGTTCCGCATCGACCCCGCGACCTACCAGGCCGAAGTGGCGCGCGTCCAGGCGCAGCTGCAGCAGTCGCAGGCGCAGCTTGCCAATGACCGCATCAACGCCGACCGCGCCGCCAAGCTGCTCGCCGCCCGGGCCGGGTCGGAGCGCGACCGCGACGACACCGCGGCCAAGGTCCGCACCGACGAGGCGGCGGTGGCCGCCGCCCAGGCGCAGCTGAAGACGGCGCAGCTCAACCTCGACTACACGACGGTGACGGCGCCGCTCGGCGGCATGACCAGCATCGAGGAGGTGCCCGAGGGCAGCCTGATCAGCGCCAACGGCCTCCTGACCCGGATCACCCAGCTCGACCCGGCCTATGTCAGCTTCTCCTTCAGCGACGCCGATTTCGCCGAGATCCGCCGGCTGCTCGACGAGGGCAAGGCCGACGGGCCGAAGGACCGCCGCTTCCCGGTGTCGGTCAAGCTCGGCGACGGGCGGACCTATGATCACGGCGGCACCATCAACTTCACCGACAGCATCGTCGACGACCAGACCGG
Source organism: Mycobacterium sp. KBS0706 (assembly GCF_005938675.2). Taxonomy (GTDB): domain Bacteria; phylum Pseudomonadota; class Alphaproteobacteria; order DSM-16000; family Inquilinaceae; genus Inquilinus. The sequence goes on along the minus strand of NZ_VCCH02000125.1, from coordinate 6,049 downwards.
CACGATCCGCGCCCGCGCCGTGCTGCCGAACGCCCAGGGCCTCTTGATGCCGAACCAGTTCGTCCGGGTCACGGTCAGCGGCCTGAGCCTGAAGCAGGGCATCGTGGTGCCGCAGGTGGCGGTGATGCAGGGCCCGCAGGGTCCCTTCGCCTATGCGCTGGGCGAGGGCGACAAGGCCGAGGCCCGGCCGCTGACGCTCGGCCGCGAGGTCGAGGGCGGCTGGCTGGTCGAGAGCGGCCTGAAGGCGGGCGACCGGATCATCACCGAAGGCGTGATCAAGGTCCGGCCGGGCAGCCCGGTGCGGCCGTCCGCCGCCAAGGTGGCGCAGGTGACCCCGTGATCTCCCGCTTCTTCATCGACCGGCCGGTCTTCGCGGCCGTCCTCTCGATCGTCATCACCCTGGCCGGGCTGGTGGCGATGCGGGTGCTGCCGATCGCGCAGTATCCGGAGATCGTGCCGCCCGAGGTCTCGGTCTCGGCCAGCTATTCCGGCGCCAGCGCCGAGACCGTGGCCCAGACCGTCGCCGCGCCGCTGGAGCAGCAGATCAACGGCGTCGACAACATGCTGTACATGCGGTCGACGAACACCGGCGACGGCACCATGACGCTGACCGTCACCTTCAAGATCGGCACCGATCCCGACCAGGCGACGATCAATGTCAACAACCGTGTCCAGCGCGTGCTGCCGACCCTGCCGCAGGAGGTGCAGCGCACCGGCGTCCGCGTCGACAAGAAGTCGAGCTCGATCCTGCAGGCGGTGATCCTGCATGACGAGAGCGGCCAGTACGACCCGATCTACCTGAACAACTACGCGCTGCTGAACGTCATCGATGACCTCAAGCGCGTGCCTGGCGTCGGCGACGCCACGCTGTTCGGCGCCGGCAAGGACTATTCGATGCGGATCTGGCTGCGGCCGGACAAGCTGGCGCAGTACAGCCTGACGCCCAGCGACGTCTCCGCCGCGATCCGCGAGCAGAACGCCCAGTTCGCCGCCGGCCGCTTCGGCGAGGAGCCGGATGCGAGCGGCCTTGCCTTCACCTATTCGGCGACGACCGACGGCCGCCTGCCGAACGCCGAGGCCTTCGAGAACATCATCCTGAAATCCGACAGCAACGCGGCGACGCTGCGGCTGAAGGACGTGGCGCGGGTCGAGCTCGGCGCCCAGGCCTACAACTCCGCCGCCAATTACAACGGCAAGCCGGCGGCCGCGATCGGCATCTATCTGCAGCCCGGCGCCAACGCGCTGGAGACGGCGGAAGGGGTGAAGGCGCGGATGGAGGAGCTGAAGACGGCCTTCCCCGACGGCATCACCTACGCCATTCCCTACGACACCACCCGCTTCGTCCAGGTCTCGATCGACGAGGTGATCAAGACCTTCATCGAGGCGATGGTCCTGGTCGTTCTGGTGGTCTTCGTCTTCCTGCAGAATCTGCGGGCGACGCTGATCCCGGTGATCGCTGTACCGATCTCGATCCTCGGCACCTTCGCCGGGATGTACATCCTCGGCTTCTCGATCAACCTCCTGACGCTGTTCGGCCTGATCCTGGCCATCGGCATCGTCGTCGACGACGCCATTGTCGTGCTCGAGAATGTCGAGCGCATCATGCGCACCGAGAAGCTGCCGCCGAAGGAAGCGGCGCGAAAGGCGATGGACGAGGTCTCGGGCCCGGTCATCGCCATCGTGCTGGTGCTGTGCGCCGTGTTCGTGCCGGTTGCCTTCATGGGTGGGCTGGCGGGCGAGATGTACCGCCAGTTCGCCGTCACCATCGCGGTGTCGGTCACCATCTCCGGCATCGTCGCGCTGACGCTGACGCCGGCGCTGTGCGCCCTGATCCTGAAGCCCGGCCACCACGAGCCCGCCCGGCCGTTCCGCTGGTTCAACCGGGTGTTCGACGGCATCACCTCGGCCTACACCGCGGGCGTCCGCTTCTTCCTCAAGCGCTTCGCCATCGGCCTGCTGCTGTTCGCCGGCTTCGCCGGGGTGGCGGGCTTCCTGTTCCAGAAGATCCCGGGGTCGCTGGTGCCGGATGAGGACCAGGGCTACCTGATCGTCGCCGCCTTCCTGCCGCCCGCCGCCTCGCTGGAGCGGACCGAGAAGGCGCTGTCCGAGGCGACCCGGAACATCCTGCAGCACCCGGCGGTCAGCGAGAGCATCGACGTGCCCGGCTTCGACCTGCTGTCGGCGGCGCAGAAGACCTATGGCGGCGTCGTCTTCGTGCCGCTGAAGGACTGGTCGCAGCGCACCGACCCGGCGCTGGACGCGCGCAACCTGCCCGGGCCGTTCATGGGCATAAACGCCGGCATCAAGGACGCCATGGTGCTGGCCTTCAACCCGCCGCCGATCATGGGCATGAGCACCACCGGCGGCTTCGAGGCCTACGTCCAGGACCGCACCGGCGCCGGCTATCCGGCCCTGGCCGCGGCGACGCAGAAGCTGGTCGAGGCCGCAGCCAAGCGGCCGGACCTGGCGGGCGTGCGGTCCCAGTTCAACATCGCCATCCCGCAATACAAGCTCGATGTCGACCGCGAGAAGGCGCGGGCGCTGGGCGTGCCGATCTCGTCGATCTTCGACGCGATGCAAGCCACCTTCGGCAGCCTGTACGTCAACGACTTCACGCTCTATGGCCGCAACTATCGGGTCAGCCTGGCGTCGGAGGGCAGCTTCCGCCAGCGGCCGGAGGACCTGAAGCAGGTCTTCGTCCGCGCCGACAGCGGCGCCATGATCCCGATCGACGCGCTGGTGAAGAGCCGGCGGGTCGTCGGTCCCGACCAGGTCGAGCGCTTCAACATCTTCCCGGCGGCCAAGATCATGGGCGGCCCGGCGCCCGGCTACTCCTCCGGCCAGTCGATCGCGGCGATGGAGCAGCTGGCCAAGGAGGTCCTGCCGCAGGGCTACGCCCTGGCCTGGACCGGCTCGGCCTTCCAGGAGCAGTCGACCGGCGGCTCCGGCAACCAGGCGCTCTTGTTCGGCCTGGTCATGGTGTTCCTGATCCTGGCGGCGCAGTACGAGCGCTGGTCGCTGCCGATCGCGGTGCTGACCGCCGTGCCCTTCGCCCTGTTCGGGGCGCTGGTCGCGGTCTGGCTGCGCGGGCTGCAGAACGATGTCTACTTCCAGATCGGCCTGGTCACCCTGATCGGCCTCGCCGCCAAGAACGCGATCCTGATCGTCGAGTTCGCGGTGTTGAAGCGCGAGGAGGGGATGAGCGCGTTCGACGCGGCGCTGGAGGCGGCGAAGCTGCGCTTCCGCCCGATCGTCATGACCTCGCTGGCCTTCATCCTGGGCTGCCTGCCGCTGGCCATCGCCAGCGGCGCCGGGTCGGCCAGCCGCCATTCCATCGGCACCGGCGTGATCGGCGGCATGCTCGCCGCCACCGTCATCGCCACCTTCTTCATCCCGATGTTCTACCGGCTGATCGCCTGGCGCGATCGCAAGCAGCCGGCAACGGAAGCGGGGCCCGCCTTCCCCCAGGCGGAGCATCCGTGAGACGGGGTCGCCCCACGGCCCCGTCTCGGTCCCGGTCGTCATTGCTGCCCCTCGACGACCGGGACTCCTAAACGGACGGGGCGCGGACCGCAACCGCGCCCCGTCCGTCGCTTCATCTCGGTTCAGTCCGACACGCCGGCCTTGCGCAGCCGGGCCGCAACCGAGCGGGACCGGCTGCTCTCCGCCCAGCCCAGGGCTGAGCGGCCGGTGAAATCGCGCAGCTGCGGCTTGGCGCCGCCCGCCAGCAGCGCCTCCACCGCCGGCAGGCTGCCGTCGCGGGCCGCCGCCATCAGGGGTGTGATGCCCTGGCGGTTGGCGCGGTTCGGGTTGGCCTTGCCGTCCAGCAGCGCGCGAACGATGCCGGCGTCGCCGGTGTCCGCCGCCCAGAACAGCGGCGTGTTGCCCAGCGAATCGGCCTGGTCCGGCTGGGCGCCGAAGCGCAACAGCTCGCGCACCAGGGCATCGCGGCCGTCGCGGGCGGCGATCACCAGCGGGGTGCGGCCGCCGGCATCGGTCGCGTTCGGCGGCGTCCCGCTCAGCAGCAGAGTGCGGACCTGGGCGAGATCGTTGGCGTCGACCGCCCGGATCAGCTCCGGCGCCCGACGCAACACGTCGATCTCGGCCACGGCCGGGCCGCTGAGGGTGAGAAGCAGCGCCGCGGCGATGCAGGTGCCTCGTCTCATCTCGATCCTCCGGCTGGTCCGGTTCGGGCGTGAGCTTATACCGCGGCCATGGCCCGGACCAGCCGGTTGGCCCTCGCTGCCCGGCTGGACTATCCTCTGCCGACGCCGCCCCGCCGTCAGCAGTGAGTCCCGCCATGACCGAGACATCCCCCCTTCCCAGCCTGCCCCGCCTCGGGCAGGTGGCCCCGCCCTTCGAAGCCGAGACCACCCATGGGCGCCTCGCGCTCGAGGATTTCCGCGGCAGCTGGGTCGTGCTCTTCTCGCACCCGGCCGATTTCACCCCGGTCTGCACCACCGAATTCGTCGCCTTTGCCCGGATCGCCCCGGCCTTGAAGGAGCGCGGGGTCGAGCTGCTGGGCCTGTCGATCGACAGCATCTACGCCCATCTCGCCTGGACCAGGCGGATCGAGGAGCTGTTCGGCACGAGGATCCCGTTCCCGGTGATCGCCGATGGCGACCGCAAGGTGGCGACGCTGTACGGCATGATCATGCCGGAGCAGTCGGGCACCGAGACCAGCCGCTGCGTCTTCGTCATCGATCCGACCGGGGTGGTGCGGGCGATGATCTACTATCCGCTGACCACCGGCCGGAACATCGACGAGATCCTGCGGCTGGTCGACGCGCTGCAGACCACCGACAAGCACAAGGTCGCGACCCCGGCCGACTGGCGCCCCGGCGGCAAGGTGATTGTGCCGGCGCCGCGCACCATCGAGGATGCCGAAGCCCGGGCCAAGGGCGGGTATGCCTATACCGACTTCTGGTATTGCGAGACCGAGTTGAAGGGCTGACTCAGGCCGCCCGGGCGTAGACGATGGCCTGCATCAACCCCGACGGCACGCTGACCGAGGTGGCCAGGCGGAGCCTGACCCTGCTCGCCGTCCCGCACACCGCGGCACGGCTGGCCGAGGCCGCCGGCCTGCCGCTCTGGCGGGTGCGGGCCACATTGCGCGAGACCGGCCGGGCGAAGCTGATCGCGTGCCTCGACCCCGATGCCGCTGATCCGGCCTGGCAGCTGACCGAGCTCGGCGTCGAGGCGCTGGAGCTGAGCCAGGACTGATTGCGCTTTACTGATACAACACAATGGGATATGGGTCTGAGTTGAAGCATCTTGTAAGCCCAGCCGGTGCGGCGGAGCATTTCGAATTCTGTCGGCGGGGCTTCTGCGCTAAAGTGCGGGCGATGGATCTGCGGGGGTACCGATGAGGATGATGAAGGGTTTTGCCGCGGCCGCATTGGCCGCCATGGCGTTGGCGGCGTGTCAGGAAGCACCGCCGCCGAAGCCACAGACGGGGGGCCTGTTCCCCGATGTCGGCAACTACCAGCCGGCGAACCTGCCGCCGAAGGCGCAGCTGACGCCGACCGAGGTGCGCTACGACCTGCTGGTCAAGCTGCAGACCGAGATGATGGTCACCGGGCTGAGCTGCAAGGAAGAGTTCAAGGATCCGATCATCTTCCGGACCTTCAGCCAGTGGGTGGTCAACAACGACGACCGCATCCTGGACACCCAGGACAAGCTCGGCCGGCTGCTGGCCAAGTACAGCAAGGGCAACGGCCAGCGCCTGTTCGACACCTATCGCACCAAGATGGCGAACGACGAATCCCAGCGCATGCAGCGGATGACCCAGACCGCCTACTGCCTGGCGCGCCAGGATCAGTTCGCCGAGGTGGTCAAGTACAACCCGCAGCAGCTCGACGAGTATCTGAACAAGACCTACGAGATGCTGCACACGCGCTACAACGAGGTCGGGGCGAAGACCCAGACCGCGGCGGCGCCGGCCGACAAGGCGGCCGCTCCGGCCGTCAAGCCGAAGAAGCCGTAAGCACCAGTTTTCTCTTTTGCCGATCCATCCGGGAAAGGGCCGCGCGAGCGGCCCTTTTTCGTA
>NZ_VCCH02000124.1 GCF_005938675.2 Mycobacterium sp. KBS0706 | reverse complement strand
CGCCGCAAACCCGGTGGCCGCCTCGATCAGCCGCTCGGCCGCGCCGCAGCAGCGCGCCGCGATCATCAGCCGCTCGCGCCGGAACCAGGCATGGATGAAGCCCATCCCCTGCCCCTCGGCGCCGATCCGGTTCGCCGCCGGCACCCGCACGCGGTCGAAGCGCAGGATGGGATGGTGGTGGCGGTAGCTGTGGGTATAGGCCGGGCTGCGCACGGTGCTGAGTCCTGCGGCCGGCATCTCGACGAAGAACAGGGCGTGGCCGCCATCGGCTTCGCCGCCCCGGATCTTGGCCTGGACGATCACCGTGTCCGCCAGGTTGGCGCTGGTGACGTGCCATTTCTCGCCGTCGATGACGTAGGCGTCGCCGTCCCGCCGCGCCGTGGTGGCGATGTCGTCGACGTCGGAACCGGCGCCTTCCTCTGTCACCGCGGTGCAGACATGCCGCTCGCCGCGCATCAGCGGCAGGATGAAGCGGCCGATCTGGTCCGGCGAGCAGGCCTCGAACATCCAGGACTGCGCCTCGCCATAGCACCAGGCCAGGGCGTTGGTGACGCGGCCGGTCTGCTCCGCGATCGCCACCTGGTCGAGCAGCGGCAGCTCCAGCCCGCCATGGCGCTTCGGCGCGTCGATCCGTGGCAGGCCGAGCTCGAGCGCCAGCCGCTCGTGCCGGGCCGCGACCTCGGCCGGGATCTCGCCGCCGGCCAGCTCCGCCCGCTCCTCCCACGGGATCAGCTCGGCCTCGACGAAGCGGCGGATCTTGTCCTGCCAGTCGCGGGCGCTGTCGGGGAGCGTGAAGCTCATGGCGTGCCTCTCAGGCCCGGACCGGGCCGTCGCGAGTGAAATGCCGGGGGAAGACCGAGACCAGCATCTCGACCGCGCAGGCCCGGCCGTCCTCGCGGCCGAACTCCTTCGGCCCCATCATCACATGCAGCCACAACCCCTCCAGCAGCCCGTTCAGGCTGCGCGCCAGGAGGTCCGGCGACTGCCCGTCCGCCGCCAGCTCGCGGCAGAGGTTGAGCAGGGTCAGGTGGTAGTCCTGGTCGTTGGCGCTGCACAAAGCGCGGTAATGCGGCCTTGTCTTGGCCTCGCCCCAGAAGGCGCACCAGGCGGCGATCTTGCGCGGGTTGCAGATGCGGCGGTCGAAATCGGCCAGGACCAGGGCCCACAGCTTCTCCGCCGCGGCCGGCCCGGCCTCGTGCAGGGCGCGGCGCCAATGGGCGCGGTATTCGTCGGAGAGATACCGCAGGGTCTCGACGAGCAGCTTCTCCTTGCTCTCGAAATGGAAGTTGACGATGCCGCGCGACAGGCCGGCGCCGTCGGCGACCACGGCCATCGTCGTCTCCTCGTAGCCGCGTTTGGCGATGGCGTCGATCGTCGCCTCGATCAGCTCCTGCCGCCGCAGCTCCTTCGACTGCCGCCGCCCCCCATTCACCTTGCGCACGGCCTGGCCTTCGGCCATCGGCACCCCCGTCAAATCTCCATAAAAGCCTAGCATCGGCAAGTGCTTCTGGAAAGATGCTGAATGAACATCCAACAATATTTTAATTGAACGTTCATTCAACAAGATGGACAGGAACGGCGCCGCCATGCCATTCTGAGTCCCGAAATCGCGGCCCGAGAACCGCCGGACCAACGAGACAAGGACCCGCTGCCATGACCCGCAGCCTGGCGCGCAGCAACGCGCAATTCCGTCGGGCGTCGACCCGCCTGCCCCTCGGCGTCGCCTCCAACTTCCGCTACTGGGGCGACGACCGGACCATCTATGTGAAGCGCGGCCGCGGCGGCCGGATCTGGGACCTCGACGACAATCCCTATGTCGACTACCGCCTCGGCTACGGCCCGGCGATCCTGGGCTATGCCGACCCGCGGGTGGATGAGGCGGCGCGGCAGGGCATGGAGGTCGGCGGCGTCTTCGCCTTGTCGACCGAGCGCGAATTCACCGTGGCCGAGCGCATCGCCAGGATGATGCCGGCGGCGGAGCTGGTGCGCTTCTCCAACTCCGGCACCGAGGCGGTGATGGCGGCGCTGCGCCTGGCCCGCGCCTGTACCGGCAAGGAGTCCTACGTGCTGGTCGAGGGCAGCTATCATGGGCTGTTCGACGCCGCGATGTGGATGGTGGCGCTGGACCAGTGGGACCCGCAGCAGACCGGCCAGGACCCGGCGGTGGTGCCCTATTCCGGCGGGGTGCCCGAGGCGGTGCGGCCGCTGGTGCACCTGACGCCGATGAACGACGCCAACCGGCTGGAGGACCTGCTGCGCCGCCGGTCGCACGAGATCGCGGCGATGCTGATCGAGCCGATCATGGGCAATTGCTGCGGCATCACCGCCGATGTCGCCTATGTCCGCGCCGTGCGCGAGCTGTGCGACCGCTACGGCGTGCTGCTGATCATCGACGAGGTGAAGTCCGGCTTCCGCGTTGCCCGCGGCGGCACGCAGGAGCTGATGGGCGTCAAGGCCGACATCACCACCATGGCCAAGGCGATGGCCAACGGCTATCCGATCGCCGCCATCGGCGGGCGTGAGGACATCATGCGCCGCTACGGCCGCGGCGTCGCCCATGGCGGCACCTACACCGCCCATTCCGTGGCGCTGGCCGCGGCCGAGAAGACGCTTGAGATCCTGGACGAGACCCCGGCGCTGGAGACCATCGCCGCCTATGGCCGCCGGATGCAGGCCGGGATCAAGCGGATCCTCGACGCCCGCGGCGTGGTCCATTGCTTCGCCGGCCACCCGTCGATGGGCGGGCTGTTCTTCGCCCCGGCGCCGCCGCGCGACTACCGCGACTGGAAGCGCTCCGACTACAGCTTCTACGACGCTCTGGCGCGAGAGCTGCATGAGGAGGGGGTGCTGTGCGAGCCGGATTCGCGCGAGCCCTGGTTCGTCTGCGAGGCGCATGACGACAGCTGCCTGGCCGACACGCTGCAGGGCTTCGAGCGCGCCGTCGACCGCACCCTGGACAAGGGCGGCGACGACGCGAAGCGAGCCGTGGCACACTGACCGCGGCACCGGGGGAGACGGAGCCCATGGGGGGAAGCGAGGCCACGGCATTTCGCGTTGCCTCTCCCGCTTGGGGGAGAGGTCGGAGACGCGAAGCGGCTCCGGGTGAGGGGATTTCGTCGAGGCCGGTGCCGGCCCTCACCCGGACGTCCTGGCGGACGTCCGACCTCTCCCGCCACGCGAGAGAGGCAACACGTTCTCCTTTCCGCGCCAACTGCGCTGCGATCCGATGAAGACCTGGGACGTCATCGTCGTCGGGGCCGGGCACAATGGCCTGGTGGCGGCGGGTTACCTGGCCCGCGCCGGGCTCGAGGTGCTGGTGGTGGAGAAGAACGACTGGGTCGGCGGCGCTGCCGTGAGCCGGTCGCTGCATCCCGGCATCCTCTATTCCAACTGCTCCTATGTCTGCAGCCTGCTGCGGCCGGAGATCATGCGCGACCTGGAGCTGCCGCGGCACGGGCTGCAGATCATCCCCTATGAGGGCGGCGCCGTGTTCACCCGCGACGGCGACGCGCTGGCGACCTATCGCCAGCACGACGCCCACCGGCGCGAGATCCAGCGCTTCTCGCTGCGCGACGCCGAGGCCTATGACCGCTATTCCGCCGATGTCACCCGGCAGTGCCGCTTCATCCGGCCGCTGCTGCTGCGCACCCCGCCCGACCCGGCGTCGCTGCGGCCGCGCGACCTGCAGGAGATGCTGTATCTCGGCCGCAAGTTCCACGGCCTGACCGAGACCGAGATGGCCGACACCATCCGGTTCTGGACCATGAGCATCGCCGAGTTCCTGGACGAGTATTTCGAGAGCGAGGTGGTGAAGGCCAGCTTCGCTTTGTCCGGCATCATCGGCACTGCGCTCGGCCCCTGCTCGCCCGGCTCGGCCTATGTGCTGCTGCACCACTATATGGGCGATGTCGACGGCGCCACCGGGGCCTGGGGCTTCGCCCGCGGCGGCATGGGCGCCATCACCCAGGCCATGGCCGGGTCGCTGCGTGCCGCCAAGGGCGAGATCCGCACCGGCGCCGCGGTCGAGCGCATCCTGGTCGAGAACGGCAAGGCCGCCGGCGTGGTGCTGGCGGGCGGCGAGGAGATCCGCGCCCGGCAGGTCGTCTCCAACCTCGACGTCAAGCGCACCTTCCTGACGCTGGTCGACGAGGCGGCGCTGCCCGCCGCCTTCACCAAGCGGGTGCGCAACTTCAAGATCCGCGGCTCCTCCGGCAAGGTGAACATCGCGCTGGACGCCCTGCCCCGCTTCCCGGCGCTGCCCGACGGGTCGTCCTGCCTGCGCGGCGACATGCACTTTACCGACAGCGTCGAGCGGATGGAGCGCGGCTATGACGACTGGAAGGCCGGGCGCTGGTCGGCCGACCCGTTCCTGGACATGATGATCCCGACCACGCTGGACCCGACCATGGCACCGCCGGGGAAGCACTTCATGAGCTGCTTCGTCCAGTACTGCCCGCCCAAGGTCGAGGGGGGCGACTGGACCGATGCCGACCGCGACGCCTTTGGCAGGACCGTGATCGACCAGATCGCCGAGTATTCTCCCGGCTTCCGCGACCTGGTCCTGCATGCCGAGATCCGCACCCCGCGCGAGCTGGAGGCCGAGGTCGGGCTGACCGAGGGCAACATCTTCCAGGGCGAGCTGACCTTCGACCAGATCCTGTTCAACCGGCCGGTCCCCGGCTATGCCCAGTACCGGTCGCCGGTGGCCGGGCTGTACATGTGCGGCTCCTCCACCCATCCGGGCGGCGGGGTGATGGGCGCGCCGGGCCGCAACGCGGCATCGGAGATCCTGCGCGACCTGAAGCGCAAGCCCGCCGTGATGAGCGATGCCTATGACGTCCTGTGACGCCATCGTCATCGGCGGCGGCCACAACGGCCTGGTCTGCGCCGCGCTGCTGGCGAAGAAGGGCCGCAAGGTGGTGCTGCTGGAGGCGGCCGACGAGCTCGGCGGCGCCGCCCGGACGGTGGAGTTCGCGCCGGGCTTCCGCGTCTCGCATGTCGCGCATGTGCTGAACCAGCTGCATCCGGAGGTGATCCGGGCGCTCGACCTGGTGCGGCACGGCCTGGCCCTGGCGGCGAGCAACATCCCGACCACGGTTCTGTCGGCCGATGGCCGGCACCTCACCCTGCATGGCGCCTTCGGCGAGCGGCTGGCGGGCGAGCTGCCGCTCGGCGAGGCCGAGGCCTGGGCCCTGCTGCGGGCCCGGCTGCTGCGCTTCGCCGGGGCGCTGCAGCCCTTCCTGACCCAGACGCCGCCGCGGCTGCGCGGTGGTGGGCGCGGCGACGCCCTGGCGATGGGCAGACTCGGCTGGGCCATCCGCCGCCTGGGGCGCGCGGAGATGCGCGAGTTCCTGCGCATGATCCTGATGGATGTCGCCGATGTGCTGGAGGAGGAGCTGTCGGATCCGCTTCTGATGGGCGCCGTCGCCTTCGACGCGGTGCTGGGCACCCATCTCGGCCCCCGCTCCCCAACCTCGCTGCTGGCGCTGCTGCACCGGCTGGCGGGACAGGCCGACGGGGTGCAGGCGGCGCTGGCTTTGCCGAGGGGCGGCATGGGCGCGGTCGCCGCTGCCATCGCCGCCGCGGCCCGGGCCGCTGGTGTCGAGATCCGCACCAATGCCCCGGTGGCGAAGATCCTGGTCGACGCCGACCGCGCCGTCGGCGTCGCCCTGGCGGAGGGGGCGGAGATCCGGGCGCCGGTCGTCGTCTCGGGGGCCAATCCGCGGACCACCTTCCTCGACCTGCTGGGCCCGCGGGCGCTGGATGCCGGCTTCGTCCGCCGCATCGGCCATGTCCGCATGCGCGGCAACGCCGCCAAGCTGCATCTGGCGCTGGACGGGCTGCCGGACTTCCCCGGCCTCTCGCCGGAGCAGCTGGCGGGCCGCCTGGTGATCGCCCCGGGCATCGACGCGGTCGAGGCCGCCTTCAACCCGGCGAAATACGGCGAGGCCTCGCCCGAGCCGGTGCTGGAGATCGTGATCCCGTCCCTGACCGACCCCAGCCTGGCCCCGGCCGGCAAGCGCGTGATGTCGGTGGTGGCGCAATACGCCCCGGCGGAGCTGCGCGGCGGCTGGGAGGCCGGCGGCCCGGCTTTCCGCGACCGCATCCTGACGGTGCTGGAACGGCATCTGCCCGGCCTGTCGGCGCGGGTGGTGGCGGCAGAGCTGCTGACGCCCTCCGACCTGGAGGCGCGCTACCGCATGCCCGGCGGCCATTGGCACCATGGCGAGCTGGCGGTCGACCAGCTGATGATGCTGCGCCCGGTGCATGGCGCCGGCCAATACGCGACGCCGGTGCCGGGCCTCTGGCTCTGCGGCGCCGGCAGCCATCCCGGCGGCGGGGTGATGGGCGCCGCCGGCCTGAACGCCGCGCGCCGCATCCTGGCGGAGGCCCGGTGACATGCGCCGCCCCCTGCCCCGCGACCATTTCCGCAAGCCGCTGCTGCAGACGCCGTTCCACCCGCGCCTGGCCGCTCTGATGCAGGCCGAGGACTGGTACAATTGGGGCGGCTATGTCTCGGCCCGCACCATCCGCGACGCCGAGCAGGAATACTTCGCGATCCGCAACGCCGCGTCGCTGTTCGACCTGACGCCGATGGTGAAATACCGCATCGCCGGGCCCGAGGCCGAGGCGTTCCTGGACCGGCTGACGGTGCGCGACGTCTCGAGGCTGGCGGTCGGCCGGGTGCACTACACCTGCTGGTGCGACGACGAGGGCCATGTGCTGGACGACGGCACGCTGTTCCGGCTGGGCGCCGCCGAGTTCCGGCTGTGCTGCCAGGAGCGGCACCTCAACTGGCTCTTGGATTCCGCCATCGGCTTCGCGGTCGAGATCGCCGAGGAGACCGAGCAGGTGGCCGCCCTGGCGCTGCAGGGCCCGACCAGCCGGGCGCTGCTGACGCGCGCCGGCTTCGACGGCATCGAGACGCTGAAGCCGTTCCAGATCCGGGACTTTCACCTCGACGAGGGCCGCGTCACCGTGTCCCGCACCGGCTTCACCGGCGACCTCGGCTACGAGCTGTTCGCCGAGCCCGAGGCGGCGCTGGCGCTGTGGGACCGGCTGTGGGCGGCCGGTCCATCGCACGGGCTGCAGGCGATCGGCTTCGAGGCGCTGGACCTGGCGCGGCTGGAGGCCGGCTTCATCATCGCCAACAGCGACTTCATCACCGCCGAGACCGCCATCCGCGTCGACCGCCGCCGCACGCCCGACGAGATCGGGCTGGGCTGGCTGGTCGACGAGAAGAAGGCCGCCTACTGGACCGGCAAGCGCGCCATCCTGGCCCAGCGCCGCGACCGGTCGGCCCGCTGGTGCCTGGTCGGGCTGGACATCGACGGCAACGTCCCGGCCGACCACGCCATCGTCTACCACAAGGGCAAGGCCGAAGCCGGGCAGATCAGCGCCGCCGCCTGGTCGCCCTCGGCCAAGCGCAATATCGCCCTGGCCTCGCTGCGCCGGCCCTATGGCGACACGGTGAAGGACGAGCTGTGGGTCGAGATCTACGCCCTGCGCGAGCTGGTCTACCACAAGCTGATGGTGCGGGCCCGGGTGGTGGACCGGCCCTTCTACGACCCGCCGCGGCGCCGGGCCACGCCGCCGGCCGAGACCTGACATGGGACATCCGCTGGACCCGCTGCTGCGTCCACGCTCGATCGCGGTGGTCGGCGCCAGCGCGCGGCCCGGCTCGGTCGGCGCGGTGATGCTGCGGCAGCTGGTCGAGGGCGGCTTCCCCGGCCCGGTGCATCCGGTCAACCCGAAGGGCGGAATGCTGGCAGGACTGCCCTGCCTGACGTCGATCGCCGACCTGCCGGAGCCGGTGGAGCACGCGGCCTTCTGCCTGGGCGACGAGACCATCGCCGAGGCCTTCGCCGCGGCGCTGCGGCAAGGGGTGAAGGCCGCGACCATCGTCGCACCGCTGGCCGATGCCGCCCTGCGCGAGCGCATCCGGGCCATGGCGCTGGAGGCCGGGGTGGCGCTGTGCGGCGGCAACGGCATGGGCTTCTACAACTTCACCGACCGGGTCCGGCTGTGCGGCTTCGCCACCCGGCCGGACCATGTGCCCGGCGGCGCCGTGCTGCTGACCCATTCCGGGTCGCTGTTCACCGCCTTGGTCGATGCCGAGGCGCGGATCGACTATGCCCTCGCCGTGTCCTCCGGCCAGGAACTGACCACCACCCTGGCCGATTATCTCGACTTCGCCCTGGACCAGCCGGAGACCTGGGTGGTCGGGCTGTTCCTGGAGGCCGCGCGCGACCCCGAGCGCTTCGTCGCGGCACTCGCCAAGGCGCAGGCGCGCAACATTCCGGTGGTGGCGCTGAAGGTCGGCCGCACGCGGGAGAGCGCGGCCCTGGCGCTGAGCCATTCCGGCGCCATCGCCGGCGACCACGCCGCCTATGACGCGCTGTTCGAGCGCCATGCCGTCGGCCATGTGCGGTCGGTGGACGAGCTGGCGGCGGCGATGATGTTGCTGCCCGTCGCGGCCAGCCTCGGCCCCGGCGGACTGGCCAGCACCCATGACAGCGGCGGCGAGCGCGGGCTGATGGTCGACCTGGCTGCGGCGGCCGGGGTGCGCTTCGCCAGCCTGTCGCCGGCGACGGAGGACAAGCTGGAGGCGGCGCTGGATCCCGGCCTGCCGCCGGTCAACCCGCTGGACCACTGGGGCACCGGCCGCAACTATCCAACCGATTTCGAGGCCTGTTTCCAGGCGCTGATGGCCGACCCGGACACCGCCCTGGGCGCGCTGGCGCTGGACCGCTCGGTCGGCGGCCAGGTGACGCCGCTGTATCTCGAGGTCGCGCACCAGGCCCGGGCGGCCAGCGGCAAGCCTGTGGTGATCGTCTCGAACCACCAGGGCAGCGGCAGCGACCCGGCGGCCGTGGCCTCGACCCGCGCCGGCGTGCCGGTGCTGGACGGGGTGCCGGCCTTCCTGCGCGCCTGCCGCATCGCCTTCGACCGGCGCGACGCCGCCGCCCGGCCGCCGATGCACCCGCCTCGGGCATCGGAGGCGGCGGTGCAGCGCTGGCGGGCGCGGCTCGCCGACGGGCACCCGCTCACCGAGGCCGAGGCGCTGCGCCTGCTGGCCGATTTCGGCCTGGCGGTCACGCCCTGCGCCATGGCCAGGGACGAATCCGAGGCGGTCGAGGCCGCCATGCGCATCGGCTTCCCGGTGGCGCTGAAGACCGCAGGCGCGGCGCACAAGACCGATGTCGACGGGGTGCGGCTGGGCCTGGCCGACCCGGTGGCGCTGCGCCAGGCCCATCGCGACCTGGCCGTGCGGCTGGGCCCGCAGGTCATGGTGGCGCGGATGGTGCGGGACAAGGGCGTCGAGATGATGCTGGGGCTGCAGCGCGACCCGGATTTCGGGCCGGTGGTGCTGGTGGGCTTCGGCGGCATCCATGCCGAGATCTTGAAAGACGTGGCCTTCGCCCTGCCGCCCTTCGACGCCGCCGAGGCGCGGCGGCTGGTCGACCGGCTGCGGCTGCGGCCGCTGCTGGACGGGGTTCGCGGCGCCCCGGCCGCCGATATCGAAGCCCTGGCCGAGGCGGCGGCCCGCTTCTCCGCCCTCGCCGCGGCTTTGGGCGACCGGGTCGAGGCGATCGACGTCAACCCGGTGCTGGTCCTGCCGCACGGCGCCGTCGCCGTCGACGCGCGGGTGGTGGAGGCGATTTGAAGCGACACCGGCGGCCGAAATTGTGATCCGTCATGGCGAGCCCCGGAGGGGCGTGGCCATCCAGGGCCGGTGCGAGCGGCCCTGGATGGCCACGTCGCCACGCTCCTCGCCATGACGGAAAACGGCGGAGAGTCGATCTCAAAGGCTGGTCGGCCGATCCGACGCCCTCAGGCCGCCTCCTCCACCAGCTCCGCAAACGCCCGCAGGACGCCGGTCCAGCCGCCGTCGGAGTCGAGCGAGCGCCGCGCCATCTCCTCCGCCTCGCCGAATTTCTCGATATCCCGGTGCTCGAGCTCGATCCGGGTGACCGTTTCGGATTCGGGCAGGAACAGGATCTCCAGTCCGGTTTCGAAATCGGGGTCGAAGCGCCATTCGCCGCTCAGCTGCCAGGCCAGCAGCACGCGGCCCGGCGGGTCCCAGGACACCACCCGGCCCCAGTCGCATTCGCTGCCGTCGACCGCGCGCTCGTACCAGCGGCCGCCGGCCCGCGGCTCCATCACCACATCGGCGCGCGGCGCCTTGAGCAGGCTGTGCGAGGGCGGCCACCACCGGCCCATGCCGGCGGTGAACACGTCGAAGGCCTTCTGCTGGCCGGCCTTGATCTGCAGGCTCCGGCGGATCGGTGCCGGCTTGATGCTCAGGGTCATGGGTCCTCCCGTTCGGCTTCTGCCTTGAATGCTTCCAGGGCGTGGTTCCAGAACTGGTCGAGCCAGGCGCGCAACGGCCCCAGCCCGGCGGGGTCGATCTGATAGACCCGCCGCGTGCCGTCGGCCCGGTCGACCACCAGCCCGGCGGCTTTCAGCACGGCGAGGTGCTGCGACACCGCCGGGCGGCTGACCGGCAGGCCGCCCGCCAGCTCGCCCACTGCCTGCGGCCCGCGGGCCAGCCGCTCGAACACGATCCGCCTCGTGGGATCGGCCAGCGCCGCCAGGGCCCGTTCTTCGTTAGCCATGACTTACGGTAAGCATATACTTACACAGAGTCAACCTGCCTGGCCCGAACATCCTCTTTCCCCGAACATACAGTGGTGTATTGTATCGGCAGGATCGGGAGACGCCGGGGGAACCGGCGGAGGCGGACGGATGCAGCGATATTCCTTCCTGTCGCTGGCGCGGAAGGCGCTGGGCGGCCATCGCGGCTGGGAGCCGGCATGGCGCAAGGCGACGCCGAAGAAAAGCTATGACGTCGTCATCGTCGGCGGCGGCGGCCATGGTCTGGCCACCGCCTACTACCTGGCGCGCAACCACGGCATCACCAATGTCGCCCTGGTCGAGCGCGGCTGGATCGGCGGCGGCAATGTCGGCCGCAACACCACGGTGGTGCGCTCCAACTACCTGCTGCCGGACAACCAGCATTTCTACGAATGGTCGCTGAAGCTGTGGCATGAGCTCAGCGAGGACCTGAACTATAACGTCATGTTCTCGGCCCGCGGCTCGATGTTCCTGGCGACATCGCTGGGCGGCGCCATGGCGCTGCGCCGGCGCGGCAACGGCATGCGCCTGGCCGGGATCGACGCCGACTGGCTGGAGCCGGACGATCTGCGCCGGATCGCGCCCAATCTCGACTATTCCGACCACGCCCTGTTCCCGCTCTACGGCGCGCTGATCCAACGCCGCGGCGGCACCGCCCGGCACGATGCCGTGGCCTGGGGCTTCGCCCGCGCCGCCAGCGATCTCGGCGTCGACATCATCGAGGATTGCGAGGTGCTGGATGTCCTGCGCGAGGGCGAGCGCGTCACCGGGGTGATGACGGCCAAGGGCCCGATCAGCGCCGACCGGGTCTGCCTCGCCACCGCCGGGTCGGCCTCGATTCTCGCCGGCAAGGTCGGGCTGAAGCTGCCGATCGAGAGCCACCTGCTGCAGGCCTTCGTCAGCGAGGGGCTGAAACCGGTGGTCAACCAGGTCCTGTCCTGGGGCGGCAGCGGCCATTTCTACATCAGCCAGTCCGACAAGGGCGGGCTGGTCTTCGGCGGCGACCTCGACGGCTACAACTCCTACGCCCAGCGCGGCAACCTGCCGGTGGTGGAGGACATCGCAACGGCCGCCATCGCGCTGATGCCGAACCTGTCGCGGACCCGCATCCTGCGGCACTGGGCCGGGGTGATGGACATGTCGATGGACGGCACCCCGATCATCGGCCTGGCGCCGATCGACGGGCTCTACCTCAACGTCGGCTGGTGCTATGGCGGCTTCAAAGCCATCCCCGGCTCCGGTTGGGTCTGCGCCCACACCATCGCCCATGGCCAGCCGCACGAGTTGAACCGGCCCTTCGCGCTCGACCGGTTCGAGCGCGGCCGGATCATCGACGAGAACGGCGTCGGCCCGATCGCGAACCGGCACTGAGGACGATATGCGAATCCCCTGCCCCTGGTGCGGTCCGCGCGACCTGTCCGAATTCTTCTATGGCGGCGACGCCGGGACGCCGCGCCCGCCGCATGAGGAGACGGCGGCGGCACCCTGGTTCGACCATGTCTACCGCCACGATAACCCGCGCGGCACGCACCGGGAATACTGGCAGCACAATTACGGCTGCCGGTCCTGGATCCTGGTCACGCGCGACACGCTGACCCATGAGATCACGGCGGCCGAGCCGCTGCGGCGCCCCGCTGCGGAGGGCAGACGATGACCTCGCATCGCCTGGCCCAGGGCGGGCTGATCGACCGGTCGGCGCGGCTCGGCTTCACCTTCGATGGACAGCTCTACGAGGGGCATCCCGGCGACAGCCTGGCCTCGGCGCTGCTGGCCAACGGGGTGCGGCTGGTCGGGCGCAGCTTCAAGTACCACCGGCCGCGCGGCATCCTCTCCGCCGGGTCGGAGGAGCCGAACGCGCTGGTCGAGCTGCGCAGCAGCGGCCGGCACGAGCCCAACACCCGCGCCACCATGGTCGAGCTGTATGACGGGCTGGTGGCGCAGAGCCAGAACCGCTGGCCGTCCCTCGGCTTCGACGCGCTGGGCGTGGTCAACAGCGTGCTGGCCCCGGTGTTCCCGGCCGGCTTCTACTACAAGACCTTCATGTGGCCGGCCTCGTTCTGGGAGCCGGTCTATGAGCGGATCATCCGCCGCGCCGCCGGCCTGGGCACCGCGCCGGCCGAGATCGACCCCGACCGCTACGAGCGCCGCCACGCCTTCTGCGACGTGCTGGTGGTGGGCGGCGGCCCGGCCGGGCTGAGCGCCGCTCTGGCCGCGGCCGAGGCGGGCGCCCGGGTGATCCTGTGCGACGAGGGCGACCACTTCGGCGGCGCCCTGCTGGACGAGGACGAGCCGGTCGAGGGCCGGCCGGTGATGGATTGGGTGGCGGAGCGGCTGGCCGCGCTGCAGGGCTTCGGCGACCGGGTGACGCTGGTGCCGCGCGGCACCGCCTTCGGCCTCTACGACCACGGCACGGTCGGGCTGGTCGAGCGCGTCGCCGACCATCTCGCCGAGCCGCCGCCGCACCTGCCGCGCCAGCGCTTCTGGACCATCCGGGCGGCGGCGATCGTGGTCGCGGCCGGGGCGATCGAGCAGCCGCTGGTGTTCCCCAACAACGACCGGCCGGGCGTAATGCTGGCCGGTGCGGCGCATCGCTATGCCCACCGTTATGCCGTGGCCCCGGGCAAGCGGGTGCTGGTGGCCGGGATCGACGACGGCGTCGCCCGCACCGCTCTGGCGCTGAAGCGGCACGGGGTCGAGGTCGTGGGGCTGGCCGACAGCCGCTCCGCGCTGCCCGGCCCGCTGGCGGAGGAGCTGCGCGCCGCCGGGATCACCGTCCATGCCGGGTCGGCTGTCCGCGGTGCCAAGGGCCGCCTCAGCGTCGAGGGCGCCCGGATCGGCCCGGCCGATGGCAGTGGCAAGGTGGTCGCGGTCGATTGCGACGCCATCGCCATGTCCGGCGGCTGGATGCCGACCACGCATCTGCTGAGCCAACGCGGCATCCGCCCGAAGCTCGACTGGACGCGCGGCGGCTTTGTGCTGCCGGATCTCGACGGCCCGCTGCTGGCCGCCGGCGCCTGCGCCGGCCGCGCCTCGACCGAGGCCGCCATCGCCGACGGGCTGGCGGTGGGGCGGCAGGCGGCGCGGTTCCGGCAAATCAAGAGGGCCCCCCCTCCCGCAGGGGGAGGGGGGACTCCATTGGAGAACCTGCCCCGCCCTGCTCCCAACCCCGCCACAGCGCCCCAGGTCGCGGACCCGCAGGTGGGCGGCAAGGCCTTCGTCGACTTCCAGAACGACGTCACCGCCGCCGACATCCGGCTGGCAGCGCGCGAGGGCTACACCTCGCCCGAGCACATGAAGCGCTACACCACCCAGGGCATGGCGACGGACCAGGGCAAGACCTCGAACGGCCCGGCGCTGGGCGTGCTGACCGATGCGCGCGGGCTGCGGCCGGGCGACCTGGCGGCGCCGACCTTCCGCCCGCCCTACACCCCGGTCGCCTTTGGCGCCATCGCCGGCCGGTCGACCGGCTGGCACGCCTATCCGACCCGGCGGCCGCCCTTCCACGAGATCCAGCGGGCCGACGGCGCCGTGTTCATCCGCTCCGGCGGCTGGCTGCGGCCGCATTACTACCCGCGGCCGGGCGAGAGCCTGGGCGAGGCGTCGCTGCGCGAGGCCCGATACGTGCGGTCGAATGTCGGGGTGTTCGACGTCTCGACCCTGGGCAAGGTCGACGTCTGCGGCCCCGACGCCGCCTCGTTCCTGGAGCGGCTCTACGTCAACCGGATCGAGACGCTGCCGGTCGGCCGCTCGCGCTACGGCATCATGCTGCGCGACGATGGCATCGTGCTGGATGACGGCACCGTCACCCGGCTGGCCGAGGACCGCTTCTACGTCACCACCACCAGCGCCAAGGCGCATGACGTGGTGCGGATGATGGAGCGGCTGACCGAGGTCGACTGGCCGGATCTGCGCGTGGCGGTGACCGAGTTGACCGAGGCCCGTGCCGCCCTGGCCCTGACCGGGGCCGACGCCCGCGCCGTGCTGGCCCGGCTGGTCGGCGACGCCGTCGACGTCTCGAACGACGCCCTGCCCTTCATGGCGGTGCGGGACCTGGTGCTGGACGGCCTGCCGCTGCGCATCCTGCGCGTCAGCTTCACCGGCGAGCTGGGCTACGAGCTGCATGTCGAGGCACAGCACGCCCACGCCCTGTGGCGCCGGCTGATCGCGGCCGGCGAGCCGGTCGGGCTGCAGCGTTTCGGGCTGGAGGCGCTGGAGCTGCTGCGGATCGAGAAGGGCTTCCTGACCGGCGCCGAGATCAACGGTCAGGTCACGCTGGCCGACCTGGCGCATGAGCGCTTCGCCAAGCGCGAGGGCCCATACATCGGCAAGCCGATGTCGCTGCGCGAGGGCCTGGCCGACCCGGACCGGCCGCGGCTGGTCGGGCTGGTCTCCGAGCAGGGCGAGCCGCTGGTCGCCGGCGCCCATCTGGTCGAAGGCGGCATGTATCGCCCGAACGAGCCGACCCAGGGCCACGTCACCTCCAGCTGCACCGGCCCGGTGAGCGGGCTGCCGATCGGCCTCGGCTTCCTGGCCCGCAGCCGCGAGCGGATGGGCGGCACCATCTTCGCCACCGACCCGCTGCGCGGCAGCCACATCAAGGTCCGCGTCACCGAGCCCTGCATGTATGACCCGAAGGGGGAGCGCGTCCGTGGCTGAGACCCTGCCCAATCCGATCGAGGCGCTGTCGACCCTGGATACCGACGGCCTGAGCTTCCGCCCCTGGCGCCCCGCCGCGATCCTGCAGCTCGCCGCCTGGAGCGCGGAGTCCGCCGCCGCGCTGGCCCAGTGGGAGCGCAGCGTGTTCGGCGCCTCCATCGCCGGGGCGGGCGCGACGCTGGCAGCGGGCGGTCTGCGGCTGTGGCCGGTCGCGCCCTGGCGCCGGCTGCTGATCGCCGAGGCCGGCACGGCCCTGCCCGACCTTCCGGCGGAAGTCGCGGCGGCACCCTGCACCGGCGGCTATGTCGGGCTGCGCCTGGACGGGACGCGGTCGCGCGACCTGCTGGCCAAGCTGGCGGCAATCGACCTGCATCCCGACATGCTGGTCGAGGGCGACTTCGCCACCGCCCGGCTGGAGCATGTGCGGGTGCATCTGCAGCGCGCCGGCGCCGACGCCTTCGACCTACTGCTGCCGGTGTCCTATGCCGAATTCACCCTCGGCGCCCTGGCCGACGGCGCGCTGGAATTCGGCGCCCGGATCGACCCGGCGCTGCTGCACCGCCCGACCCCGCCCCAGGAATCGCCGCGGGCGTTCAGCTTGAAGTAGCGGCGCTCCTTCCCCCGCTGTCATGCCCGGGCTTGACCCGGGCATCCAGAGAGCGTCGACACCCACTGGATTGCCGGGTCAAGCCCGGCAATGACAGTTTGGGAGAATTGCCGCCCTGGCAAGGACTCACTTGAACGCCGCGACCGCCTCGGTCTCGCTGTCGTAGACGTCGAAGACGGTGATCATCTGGGTGATCGCCAGGATGTCGTTCACCTTGGGCGGAAGCGACACCAGCATCAGCTTTCCACCACGGTTGGCCACCGACGTGTAGCTGGCAACGAATTCCCCGATTCCCGAGGAGTCGATCACGCTGACCCCGCCGAGGTTCAGCAAAATGTTATTCGCGCCGCCGTTGAGCGCCTGCTGCACCGCGTTGCGCAGTTCCACGTCGCCGGTCCCGAGGGTCACCTTGCCTTGCACGTCCAGGCCTCCGGAGCGGCCCGGGTGTCGCTCCGACGGCCCAGGTTGGGTTCGCGTCGCGAACCCAACGCCGGAACGAGGCCGGCCGGTCAGGCGAAGGAGGCCACAGCCTCGTCCTCGGTGCCGTGGATCTCGAACACGCTGGTGAGCCGGGCGATCGCCAGCACGTCCCGCACCTTCGGCTGGACCGAGACCAGCTTCAGCGTTCCGCCGCGGTCGGACACCGCGGCGTGGCTGCTGGCCAGCACGTTGATTCCGGACGAGTTGAGGAAGTCGACCCCGCCGAGGTTCAGCGCGATCTTGGTCGCGCCGCCGTCGAGCGCTTGGCGCACTGCGCCGCGCACTCCCGGATCGTCCCCGCCGCTGACAAGCCCGCCGATGACGTCCACGATGGTGACCCCGTTCCGGGTGCGGGTGCTGACCTGCGCCATGATCTTTCCTTTCCTCTGGTTTCAGTGATCCAGGCCGAGCGGGTCCGCGCCCAGCCGCCGGCGCAGGGTGGCGACGGTGCCCCCCGACGTGCCGGGTCGATGACCGACCTCGTCCATCAAGGCCCGCATGAGCAGGAGGCCCCGGCCACCCGGCCGAAGCAGGTTCTCCGGCAACAGGGGATCGGCGACACCGGCCGGGTCGAAGCCGTCGCCCCGGTCCGCGACGCGGATGACGAGGTCGTCGCCGTCGCAGGCGAGCCGGATCTCGACCAGCCGGCCGGGATCCCGGCGATTGCCGTGGACGACGGCATTGACCACCGCCTCATGCGTCGCCAGGCCGATCCAATGGCAAGCGTCGTCGTCGAGGCCGAGTTGCCGGAGCGCCGCGTCCAGCCGGGACTGAACAGTGCCCATCGCCTCCAGCCGGCTGGGGATTGCGAGATCGAGAAGCACGCCCTGCATGACAAGCCTGTGGCCGGAGTGGCGAGAAGGGAGGCGATGGCGTGAACTTCGCCCTGATGGCGACGTCATGATCATA
Organism: Mycobacterium sp. KBS0706; assembly: GCF_005938675.2. Taxonomy (GTDB): domain Bacteria; phylum Pseudomonadota; class Alphaproteobacteria; order DSM-16000; family Inquilinaceae; genus Inquilinus. Next base: position 122 of record NZ_VCCH02000124.1, on the reverse strand, counting down.
ACAAATCATCGGCGAATAGGAACTACAACTTACAAGCCCGTTATTTGAGATTTTATTTTCCTATAATAAAGATAAAATCTACATCAGAGACAATGGTTTCATAATTGAGTATCTTTTGGCCG
>NZ_VCCH02000123.1 GCF_005938675.2 Mycobacterium sp. KBS0706 | reverse complement strand
TGGCCCGGCTGTCGATCAGCCGGGTCACCCTGCGCCGCGCGCTGCAGAGCCTGGTCGAGGCCGGGGTGCTGACCGCCTCGCATGGCCGCGGCTGGTACGTCTCGGCCGACGCGCCGAAGGAGTTCCCGAACACGCTGGAATCCTTCAGCGAGACCGCGGCGCGGCTGGGCCTGACGCCATCCTCGGACGTGCTGCGCGCGGCGGCGGCGCCGGCGACGCTGGACGAGGCCGAGGATCTCGGCGTCGCCCCTGGCGCCCGGCTGTTCCATCTCGATCGCATCCGGCGGCTCGACGGCGTGCCGGTGGCGGTCGACACCTCCTTCTTCGCCGCCCAGCTGGCGCCGGATCTGGACGGGGTCGATTTTAGCACTGCCTCGCTGTTCCGGCTGCTGCTCGAGCGCGGGGTCGACCTAGCCCGGGCGGAGACGACGATCGAGGCACAGGAGGCTGATGCCGCCCTGGCCGGGCATCTGGAGATCGAGCCGGGCAAGCCGGTCCTGGTGCTGCGCCAGCTGATCGTCGACGCGGCCGGGCGGCCGCTCCTGTCCTCCACCATCCGCTACGCCGGCGACCGCTACCGCCTGCGCACCGCCTTCTCCCGCTCGCGCGCGGCGCCACCTGCCCGCGGCGCGAAGCCGGAGGGCTGACGCCCCGCGGCGCGCCGCGGCCGGAATACCAAGGAGTCACGACATTGGTCGAAGGATACATCCTGGTCGCCGAGGCCCGGGCGGCGCAGGCCGGCCGGCTGGAGCAGGCGATCGCCCATCTCGGCGGCCAGCTGCGCGACGGGCAGGCACGCGGCGCCTTCGCCGGGCCGGGGCCGATCTTCCTCGGCATCGGCGCCAGCCACGCCGCCTCGGCCGCCGCGGTCTGGACGTTGCGGTCCCGCGGCATCCATTCCTGGCGCCTGAACTCGGGCGAGCACCCGCTGCCCTTTCCGGCCTCGTCGCATCCCGTGATCGGCGTCTCCCAGAGCGGCAAGAGCGCGGAGACGCTTGCCGCTGTGCGCTCGATCGATGCCGGGTTGCGCCTCGCCGTGGTCAATGTCGCGCCATCGCCGCTGGCGGATCTGGCGGCGATCGCGGTCTCGCTCGGCAACCTGCCGGACAGCTACGCCTCCACCGTCGGCTACACCGCGACCGTCGCCGCGCTGGGGATGATCGCCGAGGCCTGGGACGGCGGCGCCGTCGACCCGTCCTGGGCGGAGCTGCCGGCGGCGTTCCGGCGGCTGGACGAGGTGCTGCGTGCCCGTGGCCCGGCCCTGGCGGCGCCGCTGGCCGGGGCCGTCGCCGTCGACTATGCCGCCGCGGCGGCCACTGCCGGCTCGGCCGAGGTCGGGGCGTTGCTGCTGCGCGAGGTGGCGCGGGTGCCGGCCACCGGCCTGTCGACGCGGCAATACCTGCACGGCGCGATGGAATCGGCGGGCAAGACCGCGCATGTGCTGATCGGCGACGACCGCGAGGCAGCGCTGGCGCGGACCTTGGCCCGGGCCGGGCACGACACGGTCCTGCTGACCGCCCTGCCGGTGGATGAGGAGCCGCGGCTCAGCGTCCTGGCCCTGCCGGCACTGCCGCCCGCCCAGCGCGCCATCCTGGAGGCGCTGGCAATGCAGAGCCTGGCGGTCGAGGCGGCGGTGCTGCGCGGCATCGACCCCGACGCCTTCGTCTTCCACCACACCGACACCAAGGTAGCGTGACGCCATGGCCGACCTTCTCGCCGCGCTCGATATCGGCGGCACCAAGACGCATCTGGTGATCGAGGCCGTCGGCGGCCCCCGCTTGGTCGACATCGTCGAGCCGAGCGAGGATTGGGAGGCCGAGCCCGCGGCCGAGGCGGCCGCCTGGATCGCCGCCCGGCTGGCTCGGCATCGTCCGGCGGGGGGCCGGATCGCGGCGCTGGCGCTCGGCGCCCAGGGCGTCAACCGGGCCGCGACGGCGGCGGCGCTGCAGGACGCTTTGGCGGGGCAGGGGCTGCCGGCCACGGTGGTCAACGACGCCGCCCTGATCGTGCCCGCGGCCGGGCTGGCCGAGGGCATCGGCATCATCGCCGGCACCGGCGCGATCGGCGTCGGCGCCGATACCGCCGGGGCCTTCCTGGCCGCCGGCGGCTGGGGCTCCGTGATCGGCGACGAGGGCGGCGCCGCAGCGCTGGTGCGCGAGGCGGCCCGGGCGGCGCTGCGGGCCCATGACCAGGGCGGCCCGGATGACGGGCTGCTGGGCGCGCTGCTGGCCGCCTTCGGCGTTGCCGATGCCGAGCGCCTGGCCCGGCGCGTCAATGACGACCCGACGGTCGAGAACTGGGCGCCGCATGCCAGCGCCGTCTTCGCCGCCGCCGATGCCGGCTCTGCCCTGGCCCGGGCCGTGATCACCGACGGCGCCCGGCACTTGGTCGAGCTGGTGGTGCAACTCCGCGGCCGCGGCGCGGTGGGGCCGGCGGTGGTGGTGGCCGGCAGCGTCATCGTCAACCAGCCGCGCCTGCTCGACGGCTTCCGCGCCGGCCTCGCCGACCGCCTGCCCGGCCTGGCCCTGCATGTGCTGCGCGCCCCGCCGGTCGAAGGCGCCGTCCTGCTGGCGCGTCGCCGGCTGGGGTGACTTCAGGAACGAAGTGCGGTTCCGCCGCGCCATCGGTCAAGAAAAGATGAAGAGCCAATCGATTGGCTTCTGGTTCTGCTTCGTCCAATCTTGCAGAAAGATGTCGAGCTTCGATGTGCTTCGTGAGCCGCAGTCGAAAATCCAGTTGAACTTAGTATCGCTATCCACGCTGGCGCTTCCGGTGTGAAATCCGCCGTGTCCGACCGCGTGCTGAATCCAATCTACCTTGAGCATAGTGTCCTCAATTTCAGAGACTTGTTCCTGATGGAGCGATGTCGAGAGGCAATTTCATTAATAATTCGGCGAGATGTAGCGTCCCTATAGCCAAGCTGGACCGCAAGCGCACGCCAATCGCACGATGGAGGACCAGCCTCAAGATTTAAGATTGGTGGCTCTCTGGAGGCACGGGGACTCCGCTGGTTGCGCCGGTTTCCGGTATGGGCTGCCTGGCACCTACCCTCTATCCCGGTACCGATTTTTGAGTCCCATTTTCGACAGAAAAATATATTATTTTGACAACTATACTTTCCGATCCTACCGTTCCGCTATGAGCCGCCCGAAGACCGGGCGCGCCCTGACGCACTGACGGGGGCGGCCATGAAACTGTCGCGCACCCTGCTGCTGATCGCCCCGGCCGCTTTGGTCATCGGCATCTTCATGCTGATCCCGATGGCGATCGCCGTGGCCTATTCCTTCATGACCGCCGGCGCCTATGGCGGGGTCACGCCGCCCTTCAGCCTCGATGGCTACATCCAGTTCCTGTACCAGCGCGACTTCGACGACAGCCTGGTGTTCTCGGCCGACTACATCGTCATCATCCTGCGGTCGCTGTGGCTGGCAATCGCCACCACGCTGATCTGCCTGGCGCTGGCCTTGCCGATCGCCTGGTACGTGGTCTGCCAGAGCGAGGCGCGGCGGCGGGTGCTGCTGTTCGTCATCACCCTGCCGTTCTGGATCAACACGCTGATCCGCACCTATTGTTGGATCCTGATCCTGCGCGACGAGGGCGTGGCCAATCAGGCCCTGCGCGGCCTGGGCGTGATCGGCCAGCCGCTGCCGCTCTTGTACAATGACGGCGCCATCCTGCTGGGCCTCGTCTACACCTTCCTGCCCTTCATGGTGCTGCCGATCTACTCGACGCTGGAGCGGCTGGATCCGCGGCTGGTCGAGGCCGCCTACGACCTCTATGCCGACCGGATGGCGGTGTTCCGCCGCATCGTCTGGCCGCTGGCCCGGCCGGGCGCCATGGTCGGGTCGACCCTGGTCTTCGCCCCGGCCCTCGGCTCCTTCCTGGCGCCGGACCTGCTGGGCGGCGGCAAGACCCTGCTGATCGGCAGCCTGATCCAGATGCAGTTCACCTCGTCGCGCAACTGGCCGTTCGGCGCCGCGCTGTCGACCGCCATCACCGTCGTCATCCTGGCCGTGCTGCTGCTGCAGACGCGCCGGACCCGGATGCGGGAGTTGCGGCCATGACCGTGTCCACCGTCGCCGCCCCGCTGCCCGCCCGGCGCGCCAGGGTGCGGCCCTTCGACTGGCGCCGGACGCCGGGGCTGGCGCCCTATGTCGCGCTGATGGTGACCTTCCTCTACGCGCCCCTCCTGGTGCTGGTGGTCTACGCCTTCAACCGCAGCAGCATGGTCACGGTCTGGCAGGGCTTCAGCCTGCGCTGGTTCGCTCGGGTGGCGCAGAACGACGACATCCGCAACGCCGCGCTGAACAGCCTGGTGATCGCCGTGGTCGCCACCATCGCGTCGACCGCCATCGCCGTCACCGGCGCGTTGGCGCTGGAGCGGGGGCGCCGCTTCGCCGGCCGCGGTGCCGTCACGATGATGATCGCCCTGCCGCTGGTGGTGCCGGAGATCATCGTCGCCATCGCCACGCTGGTGTTCTTCTCCGCCATCGGCATGCGCAACGGGCTGGTCAACCTGATGATCGCCCACACCGTGTTCTGCATCCCCTTCGCCATCCTGCCGGTGCAGGCCCGGCTGCGCGAGATGGGCCACGCGCTGGAGGAGGCGGCGCGCGACCTCTACGCCAGCGAGGGGCAGCTGTTCCGTCGCATCACCCTGCCGCTGCTGGCTCCGGCCATCGCGTCGGGCGCGATCATGGCCTTCGTCGTCTCGCTCGACGATTTCCTGATCAGCATGATGGTCTCCAGCGCCGGCTCCACCACGCTGCCGGTCTATGTCTACGGCATGATGCGCCTCGGCGTGACGCCCGAGGTCAACGCCATCTCCACCATCCTGCTCGCCGTCTCGCTGGTCTTCGTCGGCGCCGCGCTGCTGCTCGGCCGCCGGCATCGACGCGCGGGGTGAGGGAGGACACGAAGGTCAAACACGGAGAACGACAATGAGAGCATGGGCATCGATCCTGGCCGGCACCGCTCTGGCGCTGGTCCTGCCGGCCGCGGCGCAGGCGGCGGGCGAGCTGCACCTCTACAACTGGACCGACTACACCGCGCCGGAGCTGATCGCGAAGTTCGAGAAGGAGACCGGGATCAAGGTCTCGATCGACACCTATGATTCGAACGAGACCGCGCTGGCCAAGCTGACCTCCGGCGCCTCGGGCTACGACCTGATCGTGGTCAGCAACGACTTCGTGCCGATCTTCGTGAGCCAAGGGCTGTTCGAGCCGGTGGACGCCGCCGCCATGCCGAACTTCAGGAACCTCGACCCCGAATGGCAGAAGCGGTCCTGGGATCCGGACGCGAAGTACAGCGTGCCCTGGGTCTGGGGCACCACCTCCTACTCCGTTGATACAGCTGTCTATACTGGCCCGCATGACAGCCTGAAGACGCTGTTCGAGCCGCCGCCGGAGCTGCAAGGCAAGATCGGCATGTTCGGGTCGCCCAGCGAGGTGATGTCGCTGGCGCTGGTCTATCTCGGCAAGTCCCAGTGCAACACCGATCCGACCGACCTGAAGGCGCTGGACGCGCTGCTCGAGGCGCAGAAGCCCTTCGTCAAGGTCTACAACTCCGACGGCACGGTGGAGCGCCAGGTCTCGGGCGAAACCGCGATGCACCAGCAATGGTCCGGCAAGGCGGAGGCGACGCGTCAGCAGAAATCCACCGTCACCTATGTCTATCCGAAGGAGGGCGTGGTCGGCTGGATGGACAATGTCGCCGTGCCCAAGGGCGCGCCGAACCTGGAGAACGCCAAGGCGTTCCTGAACTTCCTGATGGATCCGCAGAACATCGCCCTGCAATCGGCCTTCTCCGGCTACCAGACCGCGGTGATCGGCTCCAATGCGCTGCTGCCGGCGGCGCTGGGGTCCTCGCCCGAGTTCAACCCGCCGAAGGATCTCAAAATTACCTTCGCCCCCTCCTGCCCGGAGAAGGCGACACGGGCCTATGATCGGATCTGGACGCGTCTCCGGCAGTAGTTCCGACGGCCTTTTGAGATCGGCCCTTCGGTCTCTTTTCCCCGTCATGGCGAGCCCCGCAGGGGCGTGGCCATCCAGGGCCGCTCGCACCGGCCCCTGGATGGCCACGGCGCTGCGCGCCTCGCCATGACGGGTTACTATTTCGGGTGCTGGTGTAAGCTCCCTGCCGACTGACGAGGCTTGAATCATGACTACCCCCTCCGCCGTCGCGCTGACGCGCGACCTGGTCCGGCTGCGGTCGATCAATCCGCCGGGCGGGGAGCAGCCCTGCGTCGCGCTGGCGGGGCGGGTGCTGGAGGCGGCGGGCTTCGCCGTCGCAACACATCCGATGGGCGAGGGGCGGACCAATGTCGTCGCCACGCTGGACGGCGAGGGCGCGCCGCTGTGCTTCACCGGCCATCTCGACACCGTGCCGCTGGGCGCAGCACCCTGGACCCGTGATCCCTTCGCCGCCGAGATCGACGGCGACCGGCTGTACGGCCGCGGCTCCAGCGACATGAAGGCCGGCGTCGCGGCGATGGTGGCGGCGGCGGTCGAGCTCGCCCGGCTGCCGGGCCGGCGCGCCGGCCTGGCGCTGGTGCTGACGGCGGGGGAGGAGACCGGCTGCGACGGCGCCCGCCACCTGGCCGGGATCGCCGGCGCCCTGCCGGCGGCCGGCGCGCTGGTGGTGGGGGAGCCGACGGCGAACCTGCCGATGATCGGCCATCGCGGCGCGCTGTGGCTGCGCGCCGCCTTCCACGGCGTCACCGCCCATGGCTCGATGCCCGAGCAGGGCGACAACGCCGTCTACAAGGCGGCGCGGGGCGTGCTGCGCCTGGCCGAGCACAGCTTCGACGCCCGGCCCCACGTCCATCTCGGCGGGCCGTCGATCAATGTCGGCACCTTCCAGGGCGGGCTGAACGTCAATTCGGTGCCGGACCGGGCCGAGGTGCAGATCGACATCCGCACCGTCCCCGGCCAGTCGAACGACGCCATCCGCCGCGAGGTCGAGGCGGTGCTGGGCGAGGGGGCGGAGCTGTCGCGCATCGTCGATGTCGGCGCCGTCGCCAGCAGCCCGCAGGACGAATGGGTCAGCGGCGTGTTTGACCTGTGCGAGCGCGCGGCCGGCCGGCGCATCGACCCGAAGGGTGCCGCCTTCTTCACCGATGCCTCGGTGCTGGCGCCGGCGATGGGCGGCGTGCCGGTGGTGATCCTCGGCCCCGGCGAGCCGACGATGGCGCACAAGACCGACGAATACTGCCTGGTGTCGAAGATCGAGGCCGCGGTCGGGCTCTACACCGAGATCGGCCGGCAGTGGATGGGAGTGTAGGGGAGCACACTGTTTTCCCTACCGTCATTGCGAGGAGGCGAAGCCGACGAAGCAATCCAGGGGCCGGTGCGCACCGGCCCCTGGATTGCTTCGCTGCGCTAACAAGTAACTGACCGCTCAGGCGGCTCGTTACATCAAGGGCGGGTCGGCCTCCGGCCGGTGCTAAACTCGCAATGACGGTCTGGGAGTAAGGCCCGGGTAGCGCTCTTACCCCTCCACCTCTTCCACCATCCGCATCTCGTCGCTGGCGGCGGCGGAGAGCAGGATGGTGGCGGTGGCCTGCAGATGGGCGGCCAGCAGCGATGCGGCCGCGTCGGCGTCGCGGTCCAGCGTCGCTTTCACGATCTGCTGGTGCTCCTGCTCGATGTTGCGGGTGCTGCGGGTCAGCGGCACCGAGATCCGGCGGTAGCGCTCGCTCTGGTCGTAGAGTTGGCCGCGCAGCCGCATCAGCCAGGCGCTGTCGCAGCCCTCGACCAGGGCGCGGTGGAAGGCGGCATGCGCCTCCGCCCAGTCGTCGTTGATCCGCTCCGGGTCGCCGGGGTCGCGCTCCGGCGTGCGCGACAGCCGGTGGGTGGCGGCGACCAGCTTCGATTCCCAATGCACGTCGCCGAGGCGGATGGCGCGGCGCAGGCACAGCGTCTCCAGCTCGATCCGCGCGTTCGTCAGGTCCTGCAGGTCGGCGGCGGAGATCGGCGCGGCGCGGAAGCCGCGCTGCGGCTCGGCCACCACCAGCCCTTCCGAGGTCAGGCGCGACAGCGCCTCGCGGATCGCGCCCAGGCTGACGGCGAAGCGGACGCACAGCTCCTGGATCTTCAGGCGGCTGCCGGGAAGGATGCGGCAGGACAGCAGATCCGCGCGCAGGGCCTCATAGGCGCCTTGGGTCCGATTGAGCGTTGGGTCTCGGGCCATGATGCCTTGTGCCTGGGGCGCCTCAGGATTGGACGTCGTCATCCTGGATTATCGAAGCCGATCTGGTGGCGGTCAATAAAATATATTATCCGTTGACTGATATATGGATCGGCGACATTGTCCCAGGAAAGCTGGGCCACCGGCCGCGCAGTGAAGACAGGGGAGCCGCGATGAACCGGGTCATCTTCCGCAACGCCGTGGTCTGGGACGGCAGCGGCGCCGACGCCTTTCCGGGCGACGTCCTGGTCGAGGGCAGCCGCATCCGCAGCGTCGCCCGCACCCCGGGCCAGCTGGTCGCCGACGGCGCCCAGTCGATCGACTGCAAGGGGCGGACGCTGATGCCGGGGCTGGTCGAAGGCCACGCCCACATCTCCTTCGGCGGCGCGGTGAACGACAGCGACCTCGGCAACATCCCGCCCGAGGAACACGTCCTCCTGACCATGCGCAACGCCAAGACGCTGCTGGACCACGGCTTCACCAGCGCCTACAGCGCCGCCACCTCGAAGCTGCGGCTGGACGTCGTGATCCGCAACGAGATCGAGGCTGGGCGCCTGCCTGGCCCCCGCATCCGCGCCGGCAGCCCGGAGATCACGGTCACCGGCGGCCTCGGGGACGAGCGCAAGCAGCACATGTACTATGAGAGCTTCGGCATGATCGCGGACGGGCCGGAGGAGATCGCCCGCGCCGTGCGGCTGTGCTGCCGCGAGGGCGTCGACAACATCAAGATCAACATCTCCGGCGACGACCTGGGCCCGAAGGCCGGCGGCGGCGCCACGGTGATGCGCGAGGACGAGGTCCGCATGGCGGTGGCGGTGGCGCGCGACTTCGGCAAGAAGATCAACTGCCATGCCCGCGCGGCGGAATCGGTGAAGCGCGCGGTGCGCTGCGGCGTCGATGTGATCTATCACTGCGAATCCGCCGACACCGAAGCGATCGACATGCTGGAATCGGCGAAGGACAGGATCTTCGTCGGCCCGGCGATCGGCATCATCTACGCCACGCTGCATGAGGGCGAGCCGTTCGGCTTCACCCGCGAATTCGCGCTGAACATCGGCATGCAACGGGTGCTGGACACCAGCCGCGCCGTCTACCAGGAGCTGCGCAAGCGCGGCGTGCGGGTGCTGATCGGCGGCGATTACGGCTTCGCCCAGACGCCGCAGGGCCAGAACGCCCGCGACCTCAAGCATTTCGTCGACCTGCTCGGCTACAGCCCCAGCGAGGCGCTGGTCTGCGGCACCCGGATCGGCGGCGAGGTGATGGGGCTGAAGGGCGAGCTGGGCGAGGTCAAGGACGGCTACATCGCCGACCTGCTGCTGGTCGACGGCGACCCGCTGCAGGACCTCGACATGATGGTGCACGAGAAGAACCTGCTGGTGATCATGAAGGACGGGGCGCTGTACAAGGACGCCTCGGCGGTGCTTAGCCGGTCGTCCCAGGGCGCGGTCGCCGCCTGACCATGGCGGCGCCCGAAGTGCCGATCGACGTCGATCCCGAGACCGGGATCTGGCGCACCGACGACCTGCCCATGGTCTATCTGCCGCGCCACTTCCTGGTGAACAACCACCGGGCGGTGGAGGCGGCGATGGGCATCGAGCCGTACCGGGCGATCCTGCGCCCGGCCACCGAGGCCTCGGCCGTGCACTGGTGCGCGGTCCAGGCCCGCAGCCTGGGGCTGGGCCCGGAGCAGATTGTGCGCCGCTATTTCCAGCGGCTGTCGCAGCGCGGCTGGGGGCGGTTCGAGGTCGAGCATCTCGACGCCGCGACCGGGCAGGGCCGCATCGCCCTGTCCGCCTCGGTCTTCGCCCTGGAATACGGGCCGGGGGCGGGCCGGCCGGTCTGCACCATGTTCGAAGGCTTCATGACCGGGGCGCTGCGGCACCTGCTGGGCGATGCCGGCGCAGGGGCCGCCGTCGGCTGCCAGGAGACGCAATGCGCCGCCCAGGGCCATGACCGCTGCCGCTTCGAATTCGGCGTCGGCCGGGACTAACCAGCCAAGTCCAGAAACGAGTGCTCCAGTCGTCGCGGGGATCATCGGCCGCAAGTCCCTGATTTGAACCTGCGCCGACAGTCGAGGGGGTAGGGGCCGCCGCTAGCCGATCACGTCAGGGGACGGGGCGGCCCATGCCGGCGATGTCCTCTGCCAGGCTGTGCAACTGCCGGTCCAGCTCCGCGGCCAGCACCTGGATGTGCAGCGCGGTGGCGCGATCGCGGTGGACGAACAGGCCGATCTCGCTGCCGGCCAGGCCCGGCTCCATCAGGGGCACGCAGATCAGCTCGCCGCGCCGCAGCTCGTCGACAAAGCCGGTCGGGGTGAAGAAGCCGATGCCGAGGCCGGAGCGCATCGCCGCCTTCATCACGGTCAGCGAGTTCGACAGGATGCGGGCGTTGAACCGGGCGCCGCTGTGGATGAACTCGCTCTCCGACACCGCGTCCAGCAGCCAGGGGTCGTTCAGCATCACCACCGGGTAGTCGGCGCATTGCGTCAGGGTGACGCCGGCGGCCGAGGCCAGCGGATGGTCCGGCCGCATGATCGCGCCCAGCGCGGTGCTCAGCCGGGCTGTCAGCTCATAGCTGCGCTGGCGCCGGTCGATGAACAGCAGCGCCAGATCCGGCCGCCCGGCCCGCATCTCCTCGACATGCTCGGCCGGGTCGGCGTCGATGACGCGGAAGGCGATGTGCGGGTGCTGCGTCGCCACCGCCTCGATCGCCCGCGGCACCACCCGCACCAGCAGCGACGGGATCGCCACGATCCGCACCTCGCCATGCAGGTCGCCGGACAGGGCGGCGATGTCGCTGCAGGTACGCTGCCACTCCGCCAGGGTGTGCCGGGCGTGGCGCAGCAGGTGCTCGCCCGCCGGGGTCAGGCGGACGCCATTGCCGCGCCGCTCGAACAGTGCCGCACCGATTTCCGCCTCCAGCTTCAGGATCTGCCGGTTGACGGCGGAGGAGGCAACGTTCAGCGCCTCCGCCGCCCGCCGGATCGATCCCAGCCGCGCGACATGGTCGAGATAGCGCAGCACCACCGCATGCATGCCGGTCGCCCCCTGAAGCCTGCTTCTGGGTGATGCCGAAAAGGCATCACCTCGCGCGAAATTCTATTCTTCCGAAGCGCGCCGAAGCACCCCTAAAGTTGTCGATCCGAGCGCGGACGCGTCGCCCCAGGAAGCCACGACGAGCGACACCGCCAAGAGCCGCATCGGCAGGGAAGCTCCGGGTCCAACGCGACCCCGAAGAAGGAGATGGCTTCATGGCATTGACGCTCTCCGCCAGCCGGCGACAGCTGCTGAAGACCGGCATGGCGCTGGCCGGCGGGCTGGCCTGCCCGACGGTGATCCCCGGCCTGGCCCGGTCCGATTCCGGCACCCGCGCGGTCAACATGCAGCTCGGCTGGCTGGCCAACGACAACCAGCTCGGCGAGATCGTGGCCAAGCGCCTCGGCTATTTCGACGAGGAGAAGATCGACTTCGCGATCCAGCCGGGTGGGCCCAGCATCGACGGCGTCGCTATCGTCGCCTCCGGCCGGTTCGAGATCGGCCAGGTCTCCTCCAGCCCGTCGCTGCTGCTGGCGGCGTCGCAGGGCATCCCGGTGAAATGCTTCGCCGTCGGGGCGCAGCAGCACCCCTACAGCTTCTTCTCGCTGCCGGCGGCGCCGGTCCGCTCGCCGCAGGACATGGCCGGGAAGAAGGTCGGGGTCCAGGCCACCGGCCGGATCCTGCTCTCCGCGCTGCTGCGCAAGCACGGCATCGCCGAGGGCGATGTCGAGGTCGTGGTGATCGGCGCCGACATGTCGCCGCTGCTGACCGGCCAGGTCGACTGCATCACCGGGTGGGAAACCAACCGCACCGCGCTCAAGGTCCTCGGCCCCGACATGATCACCATGCGGCTGTGGGACCAGGGCGTGCGCCTCTACGCCATGCCCTATTACGCCACCGCCGAGACCATCGAGGGCCAGGGCGACCTGCTGGCCGGCTTCCTGCGCGCCGCCGGCCGCGGCTGGCAATATGCCCGCCAGAATCCGGAGCAGGCGGTCGACCTGTTCCTGCAGGAATATCCGGATGCGGTGCGCGAGGACGAACTGGCGGCCTGCAAGACCCTGCTCGACTACGTCTTCACCGAGAAGACGAAGCAGGATGGCTGGGGCTGCTTCGACCCCGCGGTGTGGCAGGAGCAGATCGACCTCTATGCCGGGCTCGGCCAGTTCTCCGCCGGCACGCCGCCGATCGACGCGGTGATGACGACCGCGGTGCTGGACGCCACCCGCGACAACCGCCCGAAGATCGGCTGAGGGGAGGCACGCTCATGCCGGCCATCGCCCTGGACTGCGCGGTCCGTAGCGATCCGCCCGCCGCCGCCCCGGCCGCGGAGCCCGCCATCCGCCTGGACCGGGTGACGGTCCGCTTCACCACCGAACGCGGCACCGTGACCGCGCTGGAGGGCATCGACCTGGCGGTCCGGCCCGGCGGCTTCGTTACCCTGCTGGGCCCATCCGGCTGCGGCAAGTCCACCCTGCTGCGGGTGGTGGCCGACCTGATCCCGCCGACCCGTGGCGCGGTCCGCGTGCTCGGCGGCACCGCCTCGGCGGCGCGGGAGCGGCGCGACATCGGCTTCGTGTTCCAGGACGCGGCGCTGCTGCCCTGGCGCACGGCGCTGCAGAATGTCGAGCTGCCGCTCGAGGTCGGCCGCGCCCGTCCTGGCAAGCGCAGCCCGCGCGAGCTGCTGCAACTGGTCGGGCTGGACGGCTGGGAGAACGCCTTCCCGCATGAGCTGTCGGGCGGCATGCGCCAGCGCGTCTCGATCGCCCGGGCGCTGGCCAACGACCCGAAGCTGCTGCTGATGGACGAGCCCTTCGGCGCGCTCGACGAGATCACCCGCGACCGGCTGAACGAGGAGCTGCTGCGGGTGTGGGAGGAGACGGGGACGACCATCCTGTTCGTCACCCATTCGATCTACGAAGCCGCCTTCCTGGGCCAGGAGGTGCTGCTGCTGGCGGCCCGGCCCGGCCGGGTGCGCGAGCTGGTGCCGGTCGACCTGCCGTCGCCGCGCCGCATCCCGGTGCGCGAGACCCGGGAGTTCGTCGACCTCGCCGCCCGGCTGCGGCGCGTGCTGGAGGCCTGCTGATGGTCGCGCCCGCCACCGACACCTTGCCCATGGCCGGCGCCTTCGCCGAGGATGCCGAGGCCCAGGCCGCCTTCGCCGGCACGCAGCGCTTCCTGGCCTGGCGCCGCCGGCTTCTGCCGGTCCTGGCCGTGGCCGCGATCCTGGTGCTGTGGGAGATCGCGGTGCCGCTGTTCGGCATCAAGCCCTTCATCGCCCCGGCGCCCAGCGCCGTGGCCAAGGTGCTGGTCGCCAAATCCGGCATGCTGCTGTCGAACCTGGTGCCGACCGCGATCGAGGCGGTGCTGGGCTTCCTGCTGGGCAATGCCGCGGCGATCCTGATCGCCGTCGCCTTCGTCTGGAAGCGGACGCTGGAGGAGGCGTTCTTCCCGGTGGCGGTGATGATCAACACCATCCCGGTGGTGGCCAAGGCGCCGATCCTGGTGCTGCTGCTGGGCAACGGCATGGAGCCGAAGATCGCCATCGCGGCGCTGATCTGCTTCTTCCCGACCCTGGTCAACATGACCCGCGGCCTGCGCGACGTCAGCCCGCAACAACTGGAGCTGATGCGCATCCTGTCGGCCTCGCCGCGCGAGGTGTTCGTCAAGCTGCGCCTGAAGAACGCGCTGCCCTACCTGTTCTCGGCCCTGAAGATCGCGGCCTCGACCGCGGTGATCGGCGCCATCGTCGGCGAATGGATCGGCGCCACCAAGGGCATCGGCGCCCTGATCATCCAGGCGACCTACAACTTCGACTCGCCGCTGCTCTACGCCACCATCGTCGTCGGCTCGGTGTTCTCGGCGACCTTCTTCGGCGTGATCAGCTGGGCCGAGCATCGCTTCCTGAAATGGAACGTTCGCGCCGCCTGACCCAGCGCGCGACCCCCACCTCCCGACCTCATTGCGGAGCCATCAGCATGGCCACGACGCCTGACACCATTGTCGAACCCGAAGGCCGCATCCCGGTCGTGGCGCGCGCCGACCTCGTCGTCGTCGGCGGCGGGCCGGCCGGCATCTCCGCCGCCGTCGCCGCTGCCCGCAACGGCCTGTCGGTGATCCTGCTCGAACGCTACGCCTATCTCGGCGGCCTGGCCTCGGGCGGCATGGTCCTGGTGCTGGACGACATGAGCAATGGCGACGAGATCAGCGTCCGCGGCCTGTGCGGCGAGATGATCGACCGGATGGAGCGGATCGGCCTGTGCGTCGCCCCGCCCGAGGCCGACCGGCGGTCGGACCCGGCGATGTGGCGGAAATGGTCGCGCTGGGGCGTGTTCGACTTCCACTCCCACATGAAGCCGCAGCCGATCTGCTACGCCGCCGCCTTCGACCCCGACGGCTACAAGCGCGTGGCCAATGACCTGGTGCGCGAGGCCGGGGTCAATCTGCGCCTGCACAGCTGGTTCTCCCGCGCCATCGTCGAGGATGGCCGCATCACCGGCGTGATCTGCGACAGCAAGGAAGGCCGCCAGGCGATCATGGGATCGGCGGTGGTCGACGCCACCGGCGACCTCGACGTCGCCGCCTCGGCCGGCGCGCCCTTCATCCAGGGCGCTTTCATCGTCACCACCGTGTTCCGCCTCGGCGGCGTCGACACCGCGGCGGCCGAGCGTTTCGAATACGAGGAGCCGGAGGCCTTCGCCGCGCTGGACCGCGAGGCCAAGCGGATCATGGGCGGGTCGTGGGACAAGTGGTGGCTGAAGACGCCGCTGGCCGGCGTGGTCTGGTGCAACTGCCCGCACATGGCCGGGTTCGACGGGCTGAAGGTCGACGACCTGACCCGCGCGGACTTCCAGGGCCGCGACCGCATCGCCGCGCTGCTGGCCTATGCGCGGGAGAAGATGCCCGGCTTCGAGAACGCCTTCATCGTCGACGTGGCGCCGCAGGTCGGCGTGCGCCAGAGCCGGCTGCTGGACGGCGTCCATGTCGTGTCGAAGGAGGATGTGACCCAGCGCCGCCACTTCGCCGACAGCATCGCCCGCGGCCGCGACTACTACACCCCCTACCGCTCGCTGCTGCCGCGCGACGTGGCGCAACTGCTGGTCGCCGGCCGGCACTATTCCGCCACCTCGGCCGCGCAGCGCATCTCGCGCGAGATCCCGCCCTGCATGGCGATGGGCGAGGCCGCCGGCGTGGCGGCGGCGCTGGCGCTGCAGGCCGGCGTCACCGTTGACCGGGTGGACGTCGCCCGGCTGCAGGCTACGCTGCGGGCCCAGGGGGCCGATCCGGGCGACCGGCCGGCGGCCAATGCGCAGGTGGCGGAAGCCGCGGAATAGGGAAGGGGCATGAGCAGCATGCAGAGCGACGGGATCCAGCCGCTGTCCGGCATCCGGGTGATCGACTTCTCCCAGGTCATGCTCGGCCCCAGCGCCACCCAGGTGCTGGCCGATTACGGCGCCGACGTGATCAAGATCGAGCGGCCGGGCGCCGGCGACCTGTCGCGCAGCTCGATCCCGGACGATCCGGACGGGCCGAACAACCCGGTGTTCCGCAGCCTGAACCGCAACAAGCGGTCGATCGCGCTGGACCTGCGCGGCGACGAGGGCAAGCAGGTCGTGTACGAGCTGGTGCGCGGCGCCGACATCGTGGTCAACAATTTCCGCGCCGGGGTGATGGAGCGGATGGGCTTCGGCTATGCCCGGCTGGCGGAGATCAACCCGCGCATCATCTGCGCCTTCGGTTCCGGCTTCGGCCAGGCCGGGCCGCTGGCCTACAAGGGCGGCCAGGACATCCTGGCCCAGGCCCTGTCCGGCGTGATGCTGCGGAAGTGCAACGACGACGAGCCGCTGACCATCTACGCCACCTCGCTGTGCGACTATTCCGCCGGCATGCATCTGGTGCAGGCGATCCTGCTGGCGCTGCTGCAGCGGGAGAAGACCGGCCGCGGCCAGCAGGTCTCGGTGTCGCTGTTCGAATCCATGCTCGCGATGCAGATGCAGGAGGCGGCGATGTGGCTGCAGCGCGGCCGCGACTTCAGCTGGGGCGCCTATCCGCTGACCGGCGCCTTCCCGACCACCGACGGCGCCGTCGTCCTGGTCGGCGCCTTCAAGGCCAACCCGCTGCGCGACATCTGCACAGCACTGGGCCTACCGGACCTGTCGGCCGATCCGCGCACCGCCGACTTCGCCGGCCAAGTGAAGCACAAGGCCGAGCTGCAGGCGCTGTTCCGCGAGCGCTTCGCCACGAATACGACCGAGCACTGGCTGGCCCGGCTGGACGAGCAGGACCTGCTCTGCGCCCCCGTCCTGAAGCTGTCCGACGCGCTGGTGCATGAGCAGACCAAGGCCAATGGCAGTGTGGTGTCGCATGAGCCGGGCGACCCGCTGGCGCTGGTCGGCACGCCGCTGACCATGGACCCGTCGGCCTTCCGCATCCGCCACGCCCCGCCGGCGCTGGGCGCCGACGGCGACGCCGTGCTGGCTGAGGCCGGCTTCCCGGCGTCGCGGATCCGGGCGCTGCGCGAGGCAGGGGTGCTGTCATGACCGTGCGCTTCACCATCGAGGGCGAGATCGCCCGCATCACCCTCGACCGGCCCGACCGAATGAACGCGGTCGACCGGGCGACCGAGGCGGAGCTGATCCGGATCTGGGAGGCGATCGAGCGCGACCGGTCGATCCGCGCCGTGGTCCTGACCGGGGCCGGCGACCGCGCGTTCTGCACCGGCGCCGACATGAAGGACGGGTCGGGCGTCAGCGGACTGGAGTACTGGGCCGCGCCGCGGCCGGGCGGCTTCGGCGGCATCGCCCTGCGCGAGACGCTGGATATCCCGGTGATCGCCCGGGTCAACGGCCATGCGCTGGGCGGCGGCATGGAGATGGTGCTGGGCTGCGACATCGTCGTGGCCTCGTCCGGCGCCAGCTTCGGCCTGCCGGAGCCGCGCGTCGGCCGGCTGGCGCTGGATGGCGGCATCGCCCTGCTGCCGCGGCGGCTGAGCCATGTCCAGGCCATGGGCCTCTTGCTGACCGGCCGCCGCATCGGCGCCGAGGAGGCGCTGCGGCTGGGGCTGGTCAACGAGGTCGCGGCGCCGGAGGCGTTGGACGCCGCGGTCGACCGCTGGGTCGCCGAGATCCTGGCCTGCGCACCGCTGTCGGTGCGGGCGATCAAGCAGATGGTCCGGGCCGGGGCCGGGCTGACCGCCGCCCAGGCCCAGGCGCTGCGCCTGCCGGCCCTGGTCGAGGCGCTGCGGTCGGCAGACCAGGAGGAGGGCGTGCGCGCCTTCCAGGAAAAGCGCCCGCCACGCTGGCAGGGGCGGTGAGGGGGCGGCGCCCGTCATGACCCACATCATCGCCTCGGCCTGCATCGACGTGAAGGACGGCGCCTGCCAGAAGGTGTGCCCGGTCGACAGCATCTATGAGGGCGGGCGGATGATGTACATCCACCCCGAGGAATGCATCGATTGCGGCATCTGCCTGTCGGTCTGCCCGGTGCAGGCGATCTTCGCCGATGACGAGCTGCCGGCGGCGGAGGAGGGGTTCCGCGCCGCCAACGCCGAGTTCTTCGGTCCGGCCGTGACCGGGTGGGGCGCCCCCGGCGGCGCCGATGCGAGGCATGTCAGCGCCCTGGACCATCCGGAGGTCGCGGAACGTGTCCGCGGCACCGCGATCGTCGGCCGAGACCTGTAGCGCCGGCGTCGGCTGCCCGACCGTGCGGCATGGTCGACACGCTCGATCGCCGCCGCGTCGGCCGGCGTCGATCCAGCTTTTGCACCCGCAGGCGGTGAAGCCGTCTCCGCGAAACGGCCTTCGCAGCGCGGACGTTCTACGCCG
>NZ_VCCH02000122.1 GCF_005938675.2 Mycobacterium sp. KBS0706 | reverse complement strand
GCGGAGCGGCCCGGGCGGGGCCACACTGGTCGGTTGCCGGCTTCGCCGTCGGCATCCTCAACCGCCCAGAGAGGCCTCTTTCCGCCCGGTCTCGCGCGGCGCTCGTCCCGGGTGCCGGCTTCGCCGTCGCTATACTCACCCGGGCCGGGATCCTCGTTTCAGCTCGGCCGCCGTTGGCGACCGAGCCGAGACCTAAAAGCCCGCGGACGCGGGCCGAGAAACCTGTTCCGGTTTCGGTTGGTAAGCGCGATCGGGGGGTATCCCCAATATTTCTGGCGCTTCGCTGCCAGAAATCCCGGGCGATCCCCCTCCCCCCGATCCCGCTTGCCAACCTGATACCCGCCTCGCCGGCGGCGTCCTTCGGCCGCATGCGCGGACCGAAGCGCAAACGACGAGGGAAAAGACATGAACGAGACGATGAAGATCCAGCGTGGAACGCGGGTTCACTGCATCCTGGCTCATGCCGGCGAAGGCGTGGTGACTGCGGTTCGGGAAGATCCCAACGCGGGCAACACCTATGTCATCGGCCTTCCCGGCAGGGAGCGGGTGCGGTCGACAGGCCAACACCTCTATGACGTGGTGTTCCTCAATGGCCACTTCTCTCAGGGGGTGCCGGAAACCATCGTCCGCGGCGTTCAGTGGCACATCCTGGAGGGGCTGGCGGACTACGAGGAGATTTCCCGCCTGCTCGACGCTCACCAACGGCACCGGACGGAGAAGGAGGCCGAGGCCGAGCGCGCCAGGATCGCCTTCGAGACCGAGCGAGACCGGCTGAAAGTTGACCCTGCGTATGGGCACCTGACCCAGGGAGAGGACGAGTCGAGCGGGCTTCTCGCCAGCAAGAACATTCGGGCTATCCTGAAGCGCGAGTTTCCGGGGGTCCGGTTCTCGGTTCAAAAGCGGTCGTGGGGATCGGTTTCGGTCCAGTGGGAGGACGGACCGACCGAGGACCAGGTGCGCGCACAGATCGACTGCTTCCGTGCCGGCAGCTTTGACGGGATGCAGGACCTCTACGTCTCCGAAAAAGCCCCGTGGCACGTCGTGTTCGGCGGCACGAAGTGGCTCAATCTCACCCGCTATCACAGCGCGACCCTCATCACCCGCGCGATCGCCGAGGTGATGGCGCAGTTCGGCGAAATTGGCATCGGCATGCCGACCGCCGAGGACTTCGCCGCCGGCAAGCTCTGGGACGTGGACGCGCCCGGCGCCCACAACCTCGAAAGCTTGATCCGCAAGCACGCCGCCGGCCTGACCGGCTGACGTCCAGGGGAGAGGCGCGGCCTCTCCCTTTCCCTCGATCGAGAGAGGACATCATGAATCGCTATGACGCAAAGCTTGAGGCTCGGCGCGCGCGGCTGCTGGAGCGGGCCGAGAAGTCCCGGGCCGATGCTCAGGCTCATTTCAAGCGGGCCGACGCCATCGCGTCGATGTTCCCCTATGGCCAGCCGATCCTTATCGGCCACCACTCCGAGGGGCGGCACCGCGCGGACCTGAAACGGATTCGCAATGGCATCGGCAAGGGAGTGGAGGCGACGAGGCAGGCCGAGACCCTGCAGCAGCGAGCGGCCGCCGTGGGGTCCGCCGGAGTTTCTTCGGACGATCCGGAGGCGGTCGCCAAGCTGAAAACCAAGCTGGCGAAGCTGGAGGAGGATGTCGCGCGGATGAAGAGCGTCAACGCGGCTCTCCGGCACGACGACCATGAGGCGCTGGTAGCGCTGGGCTTCACGGAAGCGCAGATCGCCAAGCTCCGGGAACCCGACTTTGCGGGGCGCATCGGCTTCCCGCGCTACGTCTTCACGAACACCGGTGCCGAGATTCGGCGCGTCCGGGCCCGCATCGAGCGGCTGCAGCGTCAGCACCAGCAGGAAAGCCGGACCTACGTTCTTGAAGATGGGACGTGGATCGTCTGGAACATCGAGGCGAACCGGGTTCAGATCCTGACGCCCGGCAAACCAGACGAGGGGATGCGCCGGGCGTTGAAGGGCTGCGGCTATCGCTGGTCACCATCGGAGGGCGCATGGCAACGGCACCTCTCCGACAGCGCGCTTTATGACGCCTGCCGGCTGCTCGGCGTGTCGTTCCCTCCACCTGCTCATATGCTCGCGGGCGTGGAGCCAAGCCATGCCGAAGAATGACGAAAGCGCGCATTGCGGTCGGCCCTCGCGACAGCGCCGGGCGGACTGCAAGCGAAGCGTCACGATGCGCGGAAATGGGCTTCGATTTCCCTTGTGGGGTGACCGGCAATTGAATCCGTCGCCAAGCGGGCCATCCGAACTGCTCACCCGTGCGGAGAAGCAATCATGCTCACGGCCCGCCTGTCGCCGCCTTCCTCGGAACCCTCTATCGGCATCGATTCGGTATCGGTCCGCTATTTAACCGATGTCGCTTGGATAGCGGATATGCATCGGATCGCTATCCCTTCAGCACCTGCGTGACCATCATGCGCAGCCAGGCTGATCGGCTCAGTCCAAGGCCCGCTGCGCGCCGATCGATCTCGGCGAGCTGATCGGGGTCAAACCTGACAATAACCGGTTCCATGTTCTGCCTCTTCGCCTCAGGTGCCGACGGCGCGGCGCCCTGAATGAAACGTTCTGCGGCCGCCTCGGTGGGGGGCGAAGCGATATCGCTTCGATGTTGAACAGGTCGCTTTGTGATAGCCATCGGGGGTCACTCCGTCATTCCCAGGCGCCGTCGAAGAGGTGATCGGCCAGCACCCGCAATTCGTTGCTGGCCTTGTAGTCGGGGTGCGCCAGCTCCAGCACGGAAAGTCCTGCCGCGGCGGCATTGGGAAACGCCTTGCGACGGCCGATCAGGGCACCGAGGAAGCTGATCGCCGCGCTGTCGCCCAGCGCCTCGGCGGCTGCGTCATTATCGGCACCCTGCGGATCCGCGCAGTTGATCACGGCGACCGCGCGCAGATCGGGGTTGATCGTCCGCGCTTCCGAGATGAGGGCGGCGACCTTGTCGATCGTCCAAACATCGAAGCTGCGGGGCTGAAACGGCACAACGGCGACCTGCGCGACGGTCAGGGCGGCCCGGAGCGCGGTCGTGTCGCGACCCCCGACGTCGATGATGATGTCGTCATATTTTGGCTTGAGCGCGAGGACCTGGGATCGCACCGCCGCGCCCGACAGCTGGATCGACGTGTACCCGATTGCGCCTCCCTTGGTTTCGCTGCGCAAGGCAGCAAAGTCGGTCGCCGTCGCCTGGTCGTCGGCGTCGACGAGAAGGACATCGCGTCGCGCACGGGTCGCACGTTCGACGGCGAGGTTGACGGCGAGAGTCGTCTTTCCCACGCCTCCCTTTGTCTGTGCGAGAGCCAGGATCATTCCTATGTCACTCCGATGTCGAACCTATATCATAGCAGGCCTGATCATATATCGGATCGATATCGCTCCGAAATAGCTAAGATGGACAGACCGGGACCGCCGGTTCGAAGCCGGTTGGCTTCCGGCCGCAGGGACGCTGGACTTCGTCAACCGCGGTCTGCTCAGGCGACCAGCTCATGTTCCAAAATTTCGCCATTCGGCCCGGCGAGGATTGTCGACAAGCCTGAGAAGTCGTGGTCCCGAGATGTCGATCGCGACGATCGAGCGACTTAAACGATATTCAAGCTGCGCAAATCGCGTAGGCGTATTAAGATCACGGTGTACTGCCTATCGGAGTAGTTTTATGAGCGAGCCTGTTCTCAACAACGTACCCGCGTCTGCCGACCAAACGCGCCACCTTGCAGCGAAAATCGCCTCCGCCCATGTCGCCAATAACAACGTCGCGGTCGCCGACCTTGCGGGTTTAATCACCCAGGTCTATGACGCGTTGCACAACCTGGGCCGGCCGTCTGAGCCCGTGATTTCACGTCCTGAACCGGCAGTGCCGATCCGAAAATCAGTCACGCCGGAGTTCATCATCTGCCTGGAGGACGGCAAGAAGCTGAAGATGCTCAAGCGGCATTTGTCGGCTGCCTACAACATGACGCCGGACCAATACCGCGAGCGCTGGGGTCTGCCAGCAGATTATCCGATGGTGGCGCCAGGCTATGCCCAACAGCGGAGTAACCTCGCCAAGGCGATCGGCCTCGGCACGCGTCGCGGCAATGCGCCGGTGCAGCCCCCGGCTCCGGCGGCAAAGCCCGCTAAAGCGCCGCGGGCCCGCAGGACCGCAGCCGCGAAGTCGTAGCTACAGAGAGGGAGCGGTGCTGTGAGGCTGCTGCTCCCTTTCCGCTTGACGCGGTGGACGGCAACTGAGGTTCCGGTCCGTCCCCTTGGCTGCCATCCGGAGGCGTCATCTGCTCCGAACCGAACATTCCCTGTCGCTGCTGCGGCTCTCGAAACCGGCCCCTCAGGCGGAGCCCGGTTCGTCCCCAATGCCATCATCCGGAAGCCATCCGGGCTGCTCCGTAGCGGCCATTTCGGTCGACGCGACGAGCTCCCAAAAGCGAACCTCGGAGGAGGGGCCGGTTCGTCCCCATTGCCGACGTTCGGAGGCCGTCCAGGCCGCTCGGAACCAGACATTCCCTGTCGCTGCGGCGGCTCCCGAAACCGGACCTTCGCCCCAGGAGGGGCCA
The DNA here is from genome assembly GCF_005938675.2 of Mycobacterium sp. KBS0706. Taxonomy (GTDB): domain Bacteria; phylum Pseudomonadota; class Alphaproteobacteria; order DSM-16000; family Inquilinaceae; genus Inquilinus. Next base: position 14,324 of record NZ_VCCH02000122.1, on the reverse strand, counting down.
GTCCCTTTGGCAGACATTCGACGACCCGATGGGCTGCTCCAACCAGCACGAAGACGAAGGATCGACGCGTCCGCGCCGATTTGCTATTGACGGCTAAGCACCCAACGCAAATCATCTCGCGGTGTTTAACATAATTTCTATATTTTGATGACATCGACAATTCCGCTGCCTCTCATCGGGGAGAGGCCCTCACGTCCCGTAGCCAACGAGATTTCTGATCGGCTATCCGAGGAACTGGTCATTGCTCTTGTTGGGCCGATCGCGTCAGGTGTCTCGACCGCGGCTCGGTATATCCGGGCAATTTTACAGAATGATTTCGGATATGATGTGCCGAATCCGATAAAATTGAGTGACATCATTCGTAGGGAGGCTCATCGGGTAGGGCAGTCTCCCACGCCAGATGCGGCCCTTGGAAATCGGATCTCGAAGCTCCAGGACGCTGGGAATTCTTTGCGTGACAAATTTGGCGAAGACTATCTCGCAGAAAAGGCAATCGAGCAGATTTTCACATACCGTCGCACGCACGGCGGCCTCCAAGAAGGAACAATGATCCCTATCCCGGGTAAACGGGCGTACATCATCGATTCTCTAAAACATCGCGGAGAACTGGATTTATTGAGATCGATATACAAAGACACGCTTCTTCTATTTGGCGTATTTGCTCCGGACGCTGTCCGGCGGCAGAGACTTATAGACAATGGAACTGAGGCGGCTCAGGCGGACACCGTTCTCAATCGAGATCAAGGTGAGATCGAAACCTTCGGTCAGATGACCAGAAAAATATTCGAGGAATCTGATTTCTTTTTGTGCAACGATCGAAAGGAGCACGATCTTCGCTCACAAATTGATCGATACTTGGGTTTATTATTTGATAGCCGCATACACACACCCACTCGCGCCGAGTCGGCGATGTACGAGGCTAGCGCAGTAGCTGTTAAATCCGCCTGCATGTCACGACAGGTCGGTGCAGCCATCGTATCAAACGCTGGTGAACTCATCGCTGTAGGATGGAATGATGTCCCGAAGTTTGGTGGCGGATTGTATGAGGAAGACGATCAGAGTGTAATCATCGGCGACAAGGTACAGGATCTCGATAAGCGCTGCTTCCGATACGGGCAGAGGATTTGCCACAACGAGACCCGACGAAACGATTTAATTAACACAATCGTAATGCGGCTTGTTGACAGCAAGAAATTAAAAAAAGGAACTGGCAGGAACGATCTGTTGGACGCACTTAAAGGCACCGACATAGATGCGATCATCGAATATTCGAGATCCATACATGCGGAGATGGAAGCTATTCTTTCAGTGGCGCGAGAGGGGCGACACTCTTTGGTGGGTGCCACCCTCTACACCACCACATATCCCTGCCATAACTGCGCTAGACATATCGTCGCGTCCGGGATTAAGGAAGTAATTTATATTGAACCGTATAAGAAGAGTTTGGCCATAGCGTTGCACGGCGATGCCATCACCGAGGATTGGCACGATAAATCTAAAGTTTTATTTCGCCAATACGATGGAGTATCGCCACGAATATATCTCAAACTCTTTAGGGTGACCGCATCGCGGAAAGCTAATGGCAGGTTGTTGCCACGAGATCCTAAGTCTGCTAAGCCTCGGTTTCGATTTCTACTCGATGGCTTCGTCGAATACGAATCGAAAGTCATTGCGGATTTGAATGCGAAGGAGCAAAGTGAGTCGGGTGATTCGGGAGGTTCATTGCTTGCCGGGGAGCGGAGCGATGAAAAAAGACCCCAAAGCTAGCGTGGAGCAGCTTCGTTTAAATCTTGAAGTTGGGCGGACTCGCCTGGATGAGCTAGGGGCGGTTAGAGTCAATAATGTAAAGAGCTTTGTTGATTCTCGGACATTAGAGACGCGCAAACTCGCCACTGAGAGAGTTTTATCCGCTGGGATCTTTGCAATCAAGCCCGGCCGATGAGACATGGTGTCTGCAAAGGGCTCGGCTCTGAAGCAGAGTCCAACCTGCTTATTCCCTCGGGGACGGGTTGATCCAAGGCATACACTCGCCTTGTAGCATTGTGGGTTAACGTCTGGATCGGCCCTGGCATCCGTCAGTGCTGGCCAACTCCGACCACGAGCGTGTCATGCCGTTCGGCGGAGGTACTACCGCAGTCGGTAGGCCACGCCATCCGGAGTCGCTGGCGCAACGGCCGCATACTTGCCAATCAAACCGCCTATCGCTCTAGCCAGCAAACTCAGCGTAGCGCGAGCCCGCGATTGCGGCTTGGTGCACGCCCTTGTGACGACCCTCGCACGGACAGCCGGTGCGGTGCGGAATCGGCGTGCCGACCAACAGCGGCTGGCCCTTGAGGCTGAACATCACCCGTTCCGCAGAGAACGGGTAGCCAGGGGCGGTAAGCTTGAGAACCTCTGCTGCCGTCATCAGTCCAGCCGCGAAGGAGAGGAAGGGCAATGCTGCGTCGGCGCGTTTTTCCTCGATCGTCGTCTGTGGAGTGTCGGACGCGTCTGTGGCGCAGGTGGTCGGAGCGAACTTCTTGTCCGGCGGGAACACGCAGAGCGAGCACGCTTTCGCCCCGGGCAGGTGCCGCATCAACGTCACCTGCCAGTTCCGACCCGTGGTGGCGTAGAGTTGGATCGGCGGAAACCCCATCTCGATGTGGTAGCGCACATTAAATTCGTTGGCGGCCGAGATCAGAACATCCGTCCAGCCGGCCTCACGGGACTTCCACAGCGCCGACTCATGCAGGGCAACCGGGTCGACCGCCACGTCCTCGACACCGGCTCCGCGAAGAAAGGCGGCGACAGCCTCGACCTTGGCCAAGCCGATCTTGGCATGTGCATCGGTGAAGAGGGGTGAGCGGGTGATGTTATGGATCCCGACACCGTCGTGGTCGACGAGGATTGCGCGGAAGTCCCTCGTTGCAAGGGTCAAAAAGTAGTTGGCCGCCGACCCTACCGACCCGAGGCCCGTGGTCATGACCTTTCCGAGGGAAGCGCCAACTGGCGAGAAATTTACCGGGCTGGGACCATCGGTCCAGTCCCATGCGTTGCAGGCGAAAGGGCCGGTCATGGCGCCGAAGCGGGTGCGGAACAGATGCCCGGCACCCAGCACCACGGCCTGCGCCGCACCGACGCCGACGTCCGACGTGACCAGGGGCAGCGGCGACGGCCTTTGACCGATGTAAGCGTTCCACCCGGACCCGTGGACGACAGCGTCGTGGCCGTCCGGTCCGAGATGGAAACGGAAGTCGCCCCCGGCCAGTACGCGTGCACCATAGCTGCCGAACGGGTCGGCGGCCCTCATCGCGTCGAGGGCATGCCCGACCAGCGAGCGGCCGGCCCATGGCAGACGCGGGTGAATGGCGATGTCGGGGAAGCCAATCTGCACCGAGGGCGACAGGCGCCCTATGAGATTGCAGGCGACGAGCGCAGCCACCTGCCCGTCGTAGCTGGCAAGGTAATCGGGCGACGCGGTGATTGTGATGACCTGAGTTGGGTCGAGCGGCGACGCGCCGTAGCGACGCATGCGATCGTTCAGTTGGTCGTAAAACTGCTGCTGGTCCATGGCCCACTTGCCGGAATGATGATGATGTCGTCGTCTGAAAGGTCGATCCAGCCGTGCGGCTTCTGCCATAGGTAGGCGGCCGCGCCGGCCAGCGACGGCAGATGCCGCCCATATTCTGGCAGCACGAGCGAGGCATATCCGGGGTATCGGATCTTGGCGCCTTCGATGTCGCCGTCGCTATGGTAGGCTTGGCTGGGATGGGTGTGGACCTGGGCGACCACCTGCAGCTCGAACTGTGCCGCTGTCTGCATGCAGGATATCATAGCCCGAGGCGGCACATGGAAGCTGCCCGCCGTTGTCCGTGCATGGGGCTCGAAGACCGCGATTGCCAGGGTGACAGCGCCGTCGGTCCGACCGAGCAGATAGGCGATCCCCTCATGCCGCTGCTGCTGAGACCGGACCAGCGCAGCCATCAAGTCGTCGAGCGCATCGGCGGTCACCAGCAACTTGGCCGGCTGTGGTTTGATCGGAATGCCCTTCGGTTTGCGGCCAAGAGCACGTTTGAGCCAGTCGGAGATCATGCGGCCAGCCTGCCTTCGTACCGCTGCATCAGCTCGTTTGCGATGCGGAGGGCCATAGCGCTCAAGGTGCGGCATGCCCCCGTGTATGGGTTGGTCTGCCAGGCGCCGATCTGCCAATCCGGATGCGGCCCGCGGGAATCGACAGCGGTGTAGGCGAGGCGATTCCACGGGGCACAGATCACACCTTGGGGATGGAGGAAACTGCCTCCGCGGGGAGTGTCCTGCCGATCGTCGATCCGGACGGTCTCCGGGTTGAACCAGTGCCAGGCAGGTGGCGTGGCGGGGTAGCCGTCACACCTTACGCGCATGTGGTAGGTGGCTCCGTCCTTGGCCGGGAGCCCAAGAACGAAGGTGAGGTCATCGATCTGCTCAATCGACCAGCCCATGAGACCGGCATTCTCTTTAAGCGCGTCGAGTTCGACCTTCACCAGCAGGGCAGCGGGCGTGCTCACGATGATCAGACCCCGGAACCGGTGGCGACCAACGTCAGCTTGTACTTGCCCTTTTGGAGGCCGAAGCTCACCAGGGGGCGATTGACGGGCTCGAGGTGGACGTCGCCGTAGTACAGCTCGAAAGCGTCACCTTCGGCGAGGTCGCGGTCCTTCACCGCTTCCTTGATCACCTTCTCGACCTTGTCGTTCTTGTCGAACGAGCCGCGGAAGACGCCGTTCGGCGTCGCGATCTCGAGCACAACGTCGTCGTCGTGACCCTTCCCCGAATTCTCGCCGAGGCCCTTGTTATCCTGAGACATTTGTTAACTCCATTGCTGCCCGGCTGCTCGCCCGGCGTTGATGCCCCGGAATCTGCGCGCGGGAAGGCGGAGCAAAACCCCTTGGCCCCGGCGCTTTTACATGTTAGTCGTCCCATTTCTGGGAACGCTGATTCCGGTATGGCACGGCGCGGGTTCAAGCGCAAGAGTCGTTCCACATCTGGGAACCATTTTGTGGTGGGGCCGCGATTTGCCATGAAGCTGATGGGGATATCGAAGTTGGATGAACTTGCGCGCCGTGCAGGCGATGCCCTTGATGGGGCGGTGCCGGCACTTGTTGCAGAGCTCGAGGCGGGCAAATGGAAGTCGATGGCTGAAATCGCTGGCTTCTTTCCCTCAGCGGTGATCAACGGCATCAAGGTCCAAATCCCGCTTAGCGGCGGCTATCGCGTCAATCTCCTCGCCGACTGCGCGGCACAGATGGTTCTCATCGAATATGCGGGTGCCGGGAGCAGGGGACGCGCTGGCAAGAAAGGGAGCAAGGCGGCATGACGGTTCGGCCAATACGCACGGACGACGACTATCAATCGGCACTCAATCGAGCCGCGGTGCTGTTCGGGCGCACCAGTGAGAGGGAGCGTGATGAGCTTGAGGTGCTGCAAGCTCTCATTGAGAAATGGGAGCGATCCGAGCGTTCCATCGAAGCAGCCACGCCCGCGCAGGCGATCAAATTCCGGATGGCACAGACCGGACTTTCACCACGCGATCTGATCCCATACCTCGGTAGCAAGTCACGAGTGTCGGAGATACTTAATGGTCAGCGACAGCCTACGGTCGATCAGATCAGAGCGCTGCATCAGCATCTGGGTATTCCAGTCGCTTCACTGATTGGGTCGTTCAAACATGAGCCAGCGGCCGGCCCGTCGAGCACCTCGATGGCGGCCGAAGGAAAGCTCCGTAGGCTTGGCTTGATGAAAGCGAAAGAGAATCTCGCCGGCTTTTTGTCGCGCTCGAAGGCTTCTGCTCCGGCAGTTGCCATGTTGCGTAAGACTAGGACTGAGCGCACAAATGCCAAGACGGATATGGCAGCGCTCGAAGCATGGTGTGCTGCTGCCTTAGTCCGTGCAGAAGCGGTCAGTACCATGAAAAAAAAGATCAGCGATCCAGAGAAGTCGGCGCGGCAACTGGCACAGCTGAGCATATTGCCGGATTGGCCAGATCAGATCAGATCCGCGCTACAGCGCATTGGAGTAATATTGATCATATTGGAACACCTTCCGGGAACATTTCTTGATGGGGCGGCGATGCGCCGCGGCGATGGCGTTCCAGTGATTGCTCTAACCCTGCGACACGATCGATTGGACAATTTCTGGTTTACACTGTTGCATGAGTTTGCTCACGTGGTTTGCCATCTGAGCCCTGAACGACAAGTAATCCTGGACGACCTGGATGTAGCAAGTTCGGAATCTATCGAAGCCGAGGCTGATACATTTGCGCGGAATGCTCTTATTCCCCCTGCTCTTTGGAAGCGGATCGACAAGGACAGCAGCACGGAAAAGGTGCTGGAAGCGGCGGAGAAGGCTGGGGTGCATCCTGCGATTGCTGCCGGCCGCTGGCGATTCGAGCATTCGGACTATCGCCGTTTCTCCAAGCTGATCGGTCGGGGTGAGGTTAAGGCTGCACTCATGCCGGCTTAGAACGGACTCGACGCCGGCCCAAGCCAAAGGCGCCTAACCTGCCATGGATCGGGCGCCTTCCGGCCGCGCGCGTGCCAACCGAGCTGACAGTTCACCGCGTTGCCGCACTCGATGCCGGGCTATCACGAATGTCCGCCTAAGCGAGGCCAGCAGCCCGAGAGATTGTCCGCAACGAGCCGCCTGTCGTCATGTGCGCTCCGGGAAACACCTCAATGTCCGGTTCGAGGCACTCAGCCCGCCATGGCAGTCCGCCACAATGGCCGATCCGACAATGGGCCACGTCCTGTAATGGGACGCCGACGCGATTGCCGCATATGAAGAATCCCGGCCTAGCCGGGTGTCAACGTGCCTCGTTCAGCGTCCTGGCTTGAAGCTCGTTTTTGATGCAGCAAGCCTGCTCGCCTGCTCCCGGATTGACCTGGCTGCCTCGCTCACCTTGGATGGCTTGCTTTGCGCCAGACTAGCCCCCGCACCGTCGCGACCGATCTTGGTGAGATTCCTTGAAAGGCGCTCGCTAGAGCTATCCATCTGCCTGAACGGGCTCTTTGCCATTTCGCCCTCCATCGCTGGGCCTGAGTACAATATGGGGCGTAGCATGCTGTGATGCTACCCTAGCTATAGGATCACTGCAATTGCGGTCGCCAGGTGGCGGAGGGCCTGGCCATTCAGTTCATCGTATCTTTCGGGGACATCGCTTGTCGCCATCACCACGCCGAGCACGGTGCCATTTTGTCTGATGATTGGTGCGCCAGCTACCGAACGGTACACTTTCGCGTCGTACTGCTGAACAGCCGCGGGAGGAGTGCCAAGCGCTGCCCGGGCTGTCGTAGAGGCTGCATCGCCAATCGTGATCGGATGGCCGTTCGAATACACCGATCCCACATGGCCCTGGCCCGGTCGCCACGAGCGGCCGAGGGAGCTGGTGGAGGGATGATCAGGATGCTTCTTTCGGGCGCAGCAGTCGAGCATTTGCGTCTGGGAATCGTAAAGATAGACCGCAAATGAATATAGCTCATTCTTTCCGAAATCAAATATCCCCTCTTCTGATCCTGCAAGAAGTTCGAGAAAATCTTGGATTACAACATTCCTGGAAGACGGCGAAGTCGCGCCTTGACTTACATGTTCGAGCGACATAGACATAATAGATTGAGAATACGTTATTACGGTTGCGAACAAAGTTGATTTAGCCTTTTCTTCTTCCAAATTCCTCCTGGACCGCTCGTATTTGAAAATGAAATCGCTGGCGTTAGGAGCGGATTTCTGAATGAGGGCGATGACGCCATTCGTAGAAATCAAGAAAACCAGCAATACGACGAAGACATAGACCGGCATAGTGTCTCTGACTACACTAAGAAATGCCAGGACTATCGGTATCGCAACCGTCGCGAGCGTGATAACGAATTTATTAAGGTGGGTGAAGTAATATGTCGCCTTATGGATTTGCCGCTTTAGTCTGCCGATAGGGAATTCCTGCGTCATGATCTATGCGCAATCGTCAGTGGTTCGCCAATTTGATGAGATATAGTCCGTTAGGCGGCTCACGAGCAACAGCCGCCTAGCTCGGCGGCTGACACAGCACGCCCCACATCCCCGGCGCCTCTAGATCAGCCATTGATCACCTCGCCCCAACACGCCGAGCTGCATGAAGGTGCCTGCGGTGATGGCGTTATCGTTCTCGGACAGGAAGTTGCCGAACTGGTAGGGCTCCTCCTTGGCTATGAGCTCGTGTCCGTTGTGTCGGCAAGTCGGCCGGTTGCGGGCGCGCTCAGACACCTGGGCCGACTGAAAACGGCCAGATTCCGTGGCCTCCAGCGATGTCCGGAATCGGGGTGCGGGCGCGATGGCCGGAAATGGCGCCCATCCGCCGGCCAAACACGCCGGGTGGCGATCGATTGTGGAGAAGTTGTGCGACCTGCTTGGCGTATCAGACGTTCACAGCGGTGCTTCTCAGAAGCACGCGCTTCGTCGGCTGAGCCCGCCCTCCCGGCTAGCCGTCACCCGGGGGGCGGAGCGGAATCACGACGGCCATGTCAGATCGGAATGCGGGCGAGCTCCTTCTGGCCCTCGCCGATGATGACGACATGGCAACCATCGTACTCGCCGTCGCCGCCGAGTTCGACAGCAACCCGTGTCCCATAGCCGATGGCCAACTCTGTGGACGGAAAATCCGTTCCGTCGTCGTCCACAATCGATTGATCCGCACCGATTACATGGAAGAAGTATCGCATGCCAGTGGTGCCTCCCTACAGATCCTGAGTTTAGGCGTCCGTACAGAGGGCGGATTTGATCTGCATCAACGGATCACCAGTGGTCGCGTCCCTTGTGGGGCCTAATTGCGATGGCCCGCTTCCAAGGGTCCGAGCGATGTGCGGTCGGGGCACCGCTCTCAGCCCCGGCAGGTCGGCGCTGTCACAACGACCGCGAGACAGGGACTGCGGCCACGGTCGCTTCGAAGTGCCAGTCCACGACTGCTTCTAGCGTGCTCGCGCCGCGCAGGGCCTGTAGGCAAAGGGCGGCTCCCCACGTGTCCGGTTCCGAGAGCCGACCACTATGGCCAGTTTCGGGCATCCTCATAGGGCCGAACCGGCTGAGAAGCGCCGGGTCCCGCGGGTTCGGACGCGTCCGGTTCCGGGGCGCTCAGGCGGCGGCCGCAAATGGCGCACCTCGGCCTGGTCAATCCGGCCGAGATGGTCTGGAAAGCGGACGATGGCCATGATCCCCTCGCCTCATATGTCCTTGAATCGACCGCTCTCCGACGCCTTCGGCGCCTCGGCTCGACGCTGGACTCTGTCCCGTCGGCACATGCATTATTCGCAACAAGCACCCGAAGGGACCCCCTGAAGGACCGTGCAGGCAGGAGGGTCGCGATGATGGAGGTGGCTTCGTCTTCGGAGTTACCGGGCAGCCAATCGGCTGCCGGCAGCTTTATCGCACAGGCCACCGCCGGTGGGACGGCGATAGTCGCGGTGTACCAAGCTGCTGCACCCCGCCCAGTTGCGCCCGCCGAGGTCGCAGCGGCCGAGACCCTGCTGGCGACAATGCCCCTCGGCGTCCTGCCTGAGCCCGGTAGCCTGCCGCCCGCCTCAGTCCTGCCCTGGCCCCGCAATCGCTACTTCGTTGGGCGTGAACGCGACCTCTGCACGCTCGCACGTCTGCTGAAGGAGGGCGGCGCAGCCGCCGTTGGCCAAAGCCCAGCGGTGACTGGAATGGGTGGGCAGGGCAAGACGCAGCTTGCGGTGGAGTTCGCCTACCGCTTCGGTCGCTGGTTCGCGGGCGGCGTGTTCTGGGTGAACTGCGCTGATCCGGCTGGTATCCCGGACGCGATCGCGGCCTGCGGCCTCCAATTCTACCCCGACCATGCGGGGTTCAGCGCCCGGCCGCTCCCCGAGCGCGTGGCCTTGGTTGCCTCTGGCTGGGCGGGTCCATTGCCACGACTGCTGATTTTCGACAATTGCGAGGACGAGAACCTCCTGGACGCTTGGGCCCCCAAGAGCGGCGGCAGCCGGTTGCTGCTCACGGCGCGGCGGGCGTCCTGGTCGCCTGCACGCGGCATCACGGCGGTGCCGCTCGGCCTGCTTTCCCCCGCCGAGAGCTTGACACTCCTCCGTCGACATCGACCGGACCTGGAACCCGACGACCGCGGCCTCACCGCGATAGCTGAGGAATTGGGCAACCTGCCCCTCGCCCTCGAACTGGCTGGCAGTTATCTCGCTCGTTACCGGGACGATCCAATCGGGGTGCCCGCGGCCTATCTCGCCGAATTGCGCTCTGTCGACGTACTTGCGCATGCCTCGATGAAGATCGAGGACCCGGAGGCACCCGGGCGATCGAGGACGCTCACCGGCCACGAAAGGGATGTCGCACGGACTTTCGAGGTCAGTCTGTGCCGCCTACGGCCCAACGACCCAGTAGACGCCCTTGCCCGCAACTTACTTATTCTCGCCGCGTGGCTGGCTCCGGGCGAGGTGATCCCGCGCCGCTTACTTAAGCTTTGCGGCGGCATCGCGCAGGATGATCTGGCCGGGGCCCTTCAGTTCGCCGATGCATTGAACCGTTTGCTCGATCTCTCGCTGCTCGAGCGCTCGAGCCCGGGAGGGGTCGTTATGCACCGCCTAGTGGCGGCCTTCGCGCGTTCGCGGATGGAGCAGTCCGGGGCAGCCAGGAACGCGGTCGAGGCGACTGTGGGCGATGAGGCCCTGCGCCTGCTCAAGAATGACGATCCAAGGCCGTTACACGACTGGTCGGGACATCTTTTGGCTGTCGCCGTGGCGGCCAGGCGGGACGGGACGGGACGCTCTGTCCAACTCTTGGCAGCCGCCGGCGGCTACAGCATGCTGGTGGCGGACTTCGGCGCGAGCCAAGCCATACTGCGAGAGGCGGTCGAACAGGCCAAAGCGCTCCTCGGCCCCGACCACATCGCGGTAGCTGAGGCGCTCCGCAACCTCGGCCTCGCGCAGCAAAAGATCGGCACCCTAGCCACCGCGGAGGCCAGTCACAAACAGGCACTGGCGATCGAGGAAAAGTTCTTCGGCCCAGACAACCTCGAGATCGTCAATACTCTCGGCAACCTCGGCGCCGTGCTCTTCGATCGCGGCCGTCTGGCCGCTGCGGAAGCCATCCAGAGACGAGTGCTGGAGATCAAGGAAAGGGCGTACGGCCCGGACCACCCCGAGGTCGCCAAGACCCTCGACCACATCAGTCTCGTGCACTGGGAGCTCGACGATCTGGGCGCCGCGGAGGCCCTCCAAAGACGGGCGCTGGAGATCAAGGAAAAGACATACGGCCCCGACCACCCTGAGGTTGCTAGAACTGTGGACCACCTCGGCATCGTGCAGCGCGAGAGTGGCGATCTGGCCTCCGCGGAAGCCAGCCATAGACGGGCGCTGACCATTCATGAAACGGTATACGGACCCGACCATCCGAAATTCGCGGCGACCCTGAGCAACCTCGGCATCGTGCAGGCGGATAGCGGCGATCTGGCCGCTGCGGAGGCCAGCCAGAATCAAGCGCTGGCGATCCAGGAGAAGGCGTACGGTCAGAACCACCCCGAGGTCGCCCGGACCCTCCTCAACATCGGCAATTTGCAGCGCGATACGGGCGCGACGGCGGAGGCGCGATCGAGCTATGAGCGAGCAACGGCGATCTTCTCAGCTGAGCTCGGCGAACAACACCTACACACGAGGCAGGCACGGCGGCTACTGGGCGAACTTATTGAAAAGGCTAGCCAAGGGGAGGACTAGGAATGGTTGATCCGATCGTGGCAGCGCTGCTCGGCGGACTGGCCGCTGCGGCCGGAAAAGTAGCGTCAGCGGCAGTCGAGGATGCCTATGGCGCGCTGAAGAGTCTGCTCATAAAGAAGCTTGGGGTGAACAGCGAGGCCGTCGAGGCAATCAAAAGGCTGGAAGCGAGGCCTGACAGCGAGGGGCGAAAGGCCACAGTCGCAGAGGAGCTTGCCGCTGCGAAGGTCTCGGGCGACATCGAGTTGACGGAGGCGGCGCAGCGCCTACAGGCGGGGCTTGATCAGCTTCCGCCCGGGGCCCGCACCCAGATCCAGCTCGCTGTCGGTAACTACATCGCCCAAGCCAGCGGCGGGAGCACCGCGACCGTGAGCGTCGGTCATGGAGCACTTGGTTCGAAAACATAGTGGTGAATTGCTGCGGGCTCTCTCCGGCTCTTTAATGACTACTTTGGGTCGCGTCCGGTCATGTCCGCTTCGAGGTGCCGGTTGAAACGGCCGGTTTCGGGCGTCGCCATCGGGCCGGGTTGGCCGGAAAGCGCCGGGATCTCTCACGCTCGGTCAATGTCCGCTGTCGGGTCGCTACCTCGATGGCCGCAAATGGCGCGCTCGTGCCACGAGTGCCGCCGTGGGCTCGCCGGCCGCGGCGATACGGTGGGCCTGCTGTTTCGCCGCAGCCAGCCCCACGGGCTGACCAATCCTCGGAGCACAAGCAGGTGTGGCGACGATACCGGTCGTTCCGGGCATGGTTTGGATCAGCATGAAACCGTGTCGAACTTTGTTGTCCGACGGCCGCGGAGTCGACGCGGGCGCCACGCTGTGATGGCACTGGCGGTCCACGGGCTAGAGAAGGGACAACGCGACCACCCAGGCCACAATGGTCATACGAGCAAGATCGGCGGTCTTGCGGCTGGTCTCGTCGCGCCCGGCACTGCGCCAAACTCCGATCAGCAGAACCACATTCCATGGGAGATGCGCAATGAACACGAATACCGCGAGCCAAGTTGGCGCATGCGCGGCGAGCACCATCAGCGCCAGCAGTATGGAGACCAGGTTCACGGCGGCCCCGCCGAGGATGCCCCACAGCCAGAAGGCGCGGCCAAGCGGAAGTTCACCACGCCAGAATCTGACGATAGCCTGCATGCAGCTCTCGCGTCGGGGCTAGGCGGCCGTGCCGACCCAAGCTCGACCCTGTCTGGGAACAAGGTGGACGCCAGTCTCCGGAAAGAACAGAGGCTGATCTGGATTCCTCGCGAGCGGCGTCGGCAGCTCCGGGCCCTCAGAGAGCCGCTCTTAAAGATGACTGTGGTCAGCCCCACGGACGGCGATTATTCGAACGCCCAGCGGAGTGTCCTTGCGATGCCGAGGGTCCCGGCTCGGACCAGCGCGCGACCAACGATCGGAATACGGAATCCATGCATATGGCGCGCCCATGCAGGGAGCAGGTCGATGGCAGCCTGCATGGCGATCACCTGCAGGGGTTCTGCCAGCACGCTCGGCGCAGGTTGCGCAAGCAGCATGTGGGCGACTTCCCGAGTTCGCTCGTCGGACCGGAGCTGCGGCCGTACAGCGCCGAAAAGCTGCCGCGCCATGGTTCGATTGCGTGGGATCGGATCGGCGCCAAGCGCCTCCGCAATCTGCGCCATCTCAGCGAAGTAGCGATCCTGATCGATGACCGAGATACCCGGCTCGGCGTAACGGATCCACGCGTCCAGGAAGCAGGTCGTCTCCGTGAGGTGAACCCAGGCGAGCAGCGAGGGGTCGTTGGCGGCATACGGGCTGCCGTCGGGCAACACCCCGCGGACCCGATTGTGGATGGCGCGGACCCGTGCGATCGCAGCCTCCGCCTCGTCTCGCCCGCCATAGGTGGTCAGCGCGATGAAGCGCGCCGTCCGTCGGAGCCGCCCCCGCATATCGGTCCGATAGTTCGAATGGTCCCACACTCCTGCGAGGACGGCCGGGTGAAGCATCTGCAGCAGTAGGGCCGCAACGCCTCCGACCATCATCGAGGTGACGTCGCCATGGACCCGCCACGCGACGGCGCGCGGGCCGAACAACCCGTCGGCGCTCCGCACCACAGGACGTTCGCCGCGCCGCCGGTCGTTGAACATTGCAACCACCTCGGCGGCCACGGCGTCCTTGATCGGCCGCGCGAGCGCGTCCGGAAGAAGGGAGCGGACGGGACCAGCTGGAGGATGTGACATCCGGAGCGAACCGCCGACAAACCCGTGACGACGAGCATACTCTGGCAGATCTATTTTGGTTCTTTTCGCCGAGTTTCCAAGCTGGCCGAACATGCTGATGGTGCAGGCCGTCGATCCGATGTCCGCTTCCGGGGTACCTCGGCAATGTCCGGAGATGTTTAGGGCTTCGGATGCCGGCCCTGGCGCATGAGGTTGTGCCGGGCGCGGCGCCCTGGCACTTGGGGCAGTGGCGGTTGCGGCACGAGTTGTAGCTGACCGCCAGGTGCCGGCAGTCGTCGCAGCGGGCGCCGACATGACCTTGAGCTGGCCGAGGCTCAGATGCCCGGCATGGGGGCTGCGGAAGGCCTCGCCATGGGCGCGCAGGATGTCGGCCAGCTCCAGGGCTGGCCGCGGCACGGCCGATCAGA
>NZ_VCCH02000121.1 GCF_005938675.2 Mycobacterium sp. KBS0706 | reverse complement strand
GCGGCCGACACCGCGCCCGCCGCCGCCATCCCGCCCGCCACGACGGCGCCACCCGCGGCAAGGGTCGTGCCGACGGCGGAACCGGCGCCGAGCTGCGGCGCCCCGGAGACGAGGCCGGTCGCGATCCCGGGCCCGAAGATGCCGAGCCCGAGCAGCGCGAGCGAGGCGAGGACCAGCGACATCGCATCCGCAAGCCCGGGCTCCCGTCCCTGCAGGGCTGTGATGAACTCGCCGAAGAAGCCCGAGCCGATGCCGACGATGACGGCGAGCACCATGACCTTGACGCCCGATGCCACGATGGCGCCGAGAACCCGCTCGGCGAGGAACGCCGTCCGGTTCCACAGGGCGAAGGGAACGAGGACGAAGCCCGCGAGCGCGGTCAGCCGGTACTCGAGGATGGTGATGAAGAACTGCACGGCGAGCACGAAGAAGGCGAGGATCACGACGAACCACGCGAAGAGCAAAACCGCGATCGTCACCACGTTGTCGAAGAAGGTGGTGAAGCCGATCAGCGATCCGGCCTGTTCGAGCAGCGGCCAGGCCGCCTGGAACCCGATCCCCGCGAGGCGCCCGGGCCGCAGCAGATCCTCCGTCCCGAGGCTGCTCTGCCCGGCGGTCAGGCCCAAGGCCGAGAAGGAGCGGAAGACGATATCGGCGAGGGCCGCGAAGTCGTTCAGGATGAAGGCGAAGGCGCCGACCACGAGCACCTTGCGGCACAGCCGGGCGAGCACGTCGCGCTCGCCGTCGAGCGCCCAGAACAGGCCGGCGAGCGTGACGTCGATGCCGACCAGCACCGTGGTCAGGAAGGCGACGTCGCCGCCCAGGAGGCCGAACCCGCCGTCGATGTAGCGGATGAAGGTCTCGAGGAACCGGTCGATGACGTTGAGATCGCCCATGCCCCGCCCTCACGGCGCGGTGTAGGCGGTCGCGGATCCGAGGAACCGGGCAAGGCCGGCGCGCGCCTGCTCCTGGGCCTGGGTCCGGCGCGCGGCTTCGGCCGCGTCGGCGCGGAACTGCGCCGCGAGAAGGTCCTGGATCTGCAGCTGCTGCTTGATCGAAAGCGCGAGAAGCTGGTTGCTCGCCTGCTGCGCCTCGAGCCCGCCCGCGGCCCCCTGCGAAGCCTCAACGAGATCCGAGAGCGTGCCGGCGTCGGTCCGCACCGTCTCGACCACCCGGGCCTGCATCGTCATCGCCTGCCGGAAGCCGTCCATCGCCTCCTGCCACTGCCGCCGGGCGTCGGCGGCAAGCCGGGCCTGGCCCGTATCCGCCCCGTATTGCTGTGGGTAGATCTCGTCGAACAAGGCCTCGACGGCATCGACCCTGAAGGCGAGGCCGCGGGCCTCGTCCATCAGCCCGCCGATCCGCTCGAGGTCCGAGAGCATAGCGGGAAGCGAGGAGAGATCGAGCGTCTCGAGGTTCCGCGCCATGTTCTGAAGCATGGCGGCCTCATTCTGCAGCGACCGGATCTGGTTCTCGATCTGCTCGAGCGCGCGGGCCGCCTGCAGCACGCTCTCCGCATAGTTCGAGGCATCGAAGACCGGCCAGTCGGCCTGCGCGGGCGCGGCGCCGAGGACGCCGGCCAGTGCAAGGGCGGCGGCTGCCGCCGCGAGGTCACGCGACATCGTCCTGCTCCATCCATGCGAGGGGAAAGCGGTCGGCAAGCTCGGCCGCCCAGCCGAGCCCACGCGCGGCGAGGAACGTCCGGGCGAAGTGCTCCGGACCGGCTTCGACGAGGAGGCGGTCGACCAGCGCCTGGTCCGCAGCCGCCGAGACGCCGCACAGGGCCAGTGCCACGGGGCCGAGCCCCAGCTCGAAGAGGCGGTTGCCGCGGCGGGACTGCAGGTAGTAGTGCCGCTTCGGCGTCCCCCGCGCGATCAGCTCGACCTGGCGCTCGTTGAGCCCGAAGCGCTCATAGGCCTCCCGCGCCTGCGGCTCGACGGCCCGGTCGTTGGGGAGGAAGATGCGCTGCGGGCAGCTCTCGATGATGGCGGGCGCGATGGCGCTCTCCGCGATGTCGGCGAGCGACTGGGTCGCGAAGACGACGGCGACGTTCTTCTTCCTGAGCGTCTTGAGCCATTCCCGGATCCGGGCGGCGAAAAGCGGGTTGTCGAGATAGATCCAGGCCTCGTCGAGGACAAGGAGCGTCGGCCGGCCGTCGAACCGGGCCTCGAGCCGGTGGAAGATGTAGGTCAGGACCGGCAGGACCGCCGCCGCCTCCTGCATCAGCGCCTCGGTCTCGAAGCACTGCACGTCGGCGGTCTCGAGTTTGTCGGCGGCGGCGTCGAGGAGTCGGCCGAAGGGGCCGTCCAGGGTATAAGGCAGCAGCGCCGCCTTGAGCGCGTTCAGTTGCAGGAGCAAGGCGAGGCCGGTCATGGTCCGCTCCCCCGCCGGCGCCGAGGCGAGGCTGCCGAGCGCCGACCACACCGCCTCCTTCACCTCCGGCGTCACCGCGACCCCGTCCCGCGCCAGGAGAGCCCCGATCCACTCCGCAGCCCAGCTCCGCTCGGCCGGCCGGTCGATCCCGGCGAGCGGCTGGAAGGCGAGCGACCCGTCGAGTCCGAGCGCCTGGTGCAGGCCGCCCATGGCAAGCACCGCGGCCCTGGCGGAGCCGCCCTTGTCGAAGATGACAACCTGGGCTCCCGGATAGCGCCGGAACTGGAGCGCCATCAGCGCCAGGAGGACGGACTTGCCGGCACCGGTCGGGCCCACGACCAGCATGTGGCCGACATCACCGACATGGGTCGAAAGCCGGAACGGCGTCGCGCCGCTGGTCTCGGCGACGAGGAGCGGCGGCCCTGCCAGATGCTCGTTCCGCGCCGGTCCTGCCCACACCGAGGAGAGCGGCAGGAGATGGGCCAGATTGAGCGTATGGACGAGCGGTTGGCGCACATTGGCATAGACATGCCCCGGCTGGCTGCCGAGCCAGGCCTCGACGGCATTGACGCCTTCGCGGATGGTGGCGAAGCCGGCGCCGTGGATCACGCGCTCGACGGCACGGCGCCTTTCCTCGACCACGCTTCGGTCGGCATCCATTACCGTGACCGTGGCGGTCAGGTAGCCGAAGGCGACGTGGTCGCCGCCGAGCGCCTGCAGCGCCAGATCGGCGTCCAATGCCTTGTTGTCGGCGTCTGTATCGAGAAGCGGCGCCGGCTCCTGATAGAGCACCTCGCGCATGAGCGCCCGGATCGACTTGCGCTTGGCGAACCACTGCCGGCGCAGCCGCGTCAGCTCCCGGGTCGCTTCGGTCTTGTCGAGCGCGATGAAGCGCGTCGTCCAGCGGTAGGGAATGTCGAGATGGTTGAGGCCGTCGAGCAGGCCGGGCCGGGTCAGGTTCGGGAAGCCGAGCACCGTCAGGCTCCTGAGATGCCGGTCGCCGAGCATCGGCTCGAGCCCGCCCGTAAGCGGCTCGTCGACCAGGATCGCATCGAGATGCATCGGTGTCTCCGGCACCGCGACCGGATGGCGCGCGGTCGAGACGCGGCCATGCAGCCAGGTCAAGGTCTCGCCGTCGTCGAGCGCTCCGACCTCCGGCATCAGATCCGCCAGGAGATCGACGACGCGATCGGTCTCGGCGACGAAGGCGGCGAGCTCCCGCCGCCAGTCACGGCTCGTCTCCGCGCTCCCGGACTCCACGAGCGCGCGCTCCGCCCGGCGCGTCGGATCGGCCGGAGGCAGCCAGACGAGGGTCAGGTGGCAGGCGCTCTCGAAATGCCCTCGCCGCTGCCCGGGTGCCGCGGCCGGACCCGCCGCACCGGGCGCCTCCACCTCCTCGAAGGCGGCGCGCCGCTCCTCGTCGACGAGCCAGGAGGCCGGGTCGGGGAAAGCGGAGGCGGGATATCCCTGGGCCTCGAAGCGCTCGGCCTCGACGAACAGCGCCCAGCCCGAGCCGAAGCGACGCAACACGTTGTTGAGCCTGGCGCAAGTGGCGACCAGCTCGGCCTCGGTCGCGCTTTCGAGATCCGGTCCCCTGAAGCGGATGGTGCGCTGGAAGCTTCCATCCTTGTTGAGCACGACGCCCGGGGCGATGAGCGCCGCCCAGGGCAGATGGTCGGCGAGCCGGTCGGCCTTGCGGCGATATTCGGCGAGGTTCAGCATTGAAGCCAGCTCCCCTGGCGCAGATGCCGGGCCAGGACCTCGGTGAAGTGCGGGTCGCGGCGCGCCGCGAAGACTGCGAGCGAATGCCCGAGCACCCACATGAGGAGCCCTGCGATCCAGAGCTGCAGGCCAAGCCCGAGCGCCGCCGCCACGGTGCCGTTGACGATCGCGATCCCGCGCGGCGCGCCGGCGAGCAGGACCGGTTCAGTGAGCGAGCGATGGAGCGGCACCTCAAAGCCGCCGATCGGGCCGGTCATGCCACGAGCGCCCCGCCCGAGAACGAGAAGAACGTCAGGAAGAAGCTCGAGGCGGCGAACGCGATCGAGATGCCGAAGACGATCTGGACGAGGCGGCGAAAGCCGCCGCCCGTGTCGCCGAAGGCGAGCGTCAGGCCCGTCGTGATGATGATGATCACCGCGATGATCTTGGCGACCGGGCCCTGGACCGAATCCAGGATGTTCTGGAGCGGCTCCTCCCAGGGCATGTTGGACCCGGCCGCCTGCGCCGCCGCCGTCCAGGCACCGCTCAAGACGAGGCCGAGCGGCAAGGCCCGCAGACGGGGACGGACCAGCATCGGAAGGGACGAAGGCATGCGGATCTCCTTCTCTCAGAGCGCCTTGAGCGCATGCGGCGCGAGATCGGCGACGGCGTAGTCGCCGTCGGCGCCAAGGCCCTCGACCTCGGCGATGGTCTCGACGCGCCGCCCCGGGCCGCGGCCGCGGATGAAGACGACGAGGTCGACGGCATCGGCGATGAGGCGCCGCGGCACAGTGACCACGGCCTCCTGGATCAGCTGCTCGAGCCGATAGAGGGCGGCGCGGGCGGAGTTAGCGTGCAGCGTCGCGACGCCCCCCGGATGGCCGGTGTTCCAGGCCTTCAGCATGTCGAGCGCCTCGGCGCCCCGGACCTCGCCGACGATGATCCGGTCGGGCCGGAGCCTCAGCGTCGAGCGGACGAGGTCCTTGAGGTCCGCCACGCCCGGCTTGGTCCTGAGCGCGACGCAGTCGGGCGCGGCGCAGCGCAGCTCGCGCGTGTCCTCGATCAGGATCACCCGCTCGTCGAGCCGCGCCATCTCCGCCAGAAGCGCATTGGCGAGGGTCGTCTTGCCCGAGCTGGTGCCGCCCACGACGAGGATATTGCGCCGGTGCTCCACGGCTCGCCTCAGCGCGTCCGCCTGCAGCGCCGAGAGGATGCCGTCGGCGACGTAGTCCCGAAGCGAGAACACCCGGGCCGCCGGCTTGCGGATGGAAAAGCACGGGGCCGGCGACACCGGCGGCAGGAGGCCCTCGAAGCGCTCGCCCGACTCCGGCAGCTCGGCGCTCACCACCGGGCGGCCGGCATGAACCTCGGCCCGGATGTGCGAGGCGACGATGCGGATGATGCGCTCGACCTCGGCGGACTGCAGCCGGACGCCGGTGTCGATCCGGCCGTCACCGAGCCGGTCGAGGCGCAAGGCCCCGTCCGGGTTGACCATCACCTCGATCACCGCCGGGTCGGCGAGCGCCGCCGCGATCGCCGGTCCCATCGCGGTGCGCAGCATGGCACGGCGCCGCTCCCAGACCTCTGTATCGCCGCGCCCGGCGCTCACGACCCGGCCTCCGGGACGGTGGCGCGGGATCGGACGTCCTCGCCGAAGCTGCGGCCGCCCGCCACACGCCGACCGACCTGGTCGATGAAAGCCTGGAAGCGGTCCTGGCCGATCGCGCGCGCCGCGGCCTGTTCGGATTCGGGCAACGGGGGCGTGACCGTGAGCTGGTAGCGGATGAACAGGCCGAGGCTCTCGATCGCGATCCGCTGGTCCCGCTCGATCCGGTGAAGCTGGGCCGAGATCCTATCGAGGCGTACCCGCAGCAGGTCGTCGATCTCGGTCGCGGCGCGGCGGGCGAGCCAGGCCCTGAGCGCGTCGGCCACGATCGCCGACTTCGAGCCGCCGGGCCTTGACGCCAGCGCATCGAGCTGCTCGGTCAGCGCCTCGTCGAGATAGAGATTGTGGCGGGGCTTCATGCCAGGGGTTCCTCAGAAGGCCGGCAGGAGGTCGTCGTCCGGACCGCGGCAGGCGCCATCGCCCTGGTTCATGGCGTGGGCCTGGCCGATCGCGTTCGGCCGCCGCAGCCGGTCCATCGCCCGGCGATCGGCCGTGGCGTCGGCATCGTCGTCGAAGAGATCGAGCTCGGCCCTGCCGTCGCCTTCGACCGGCCGGACGATCCCCTCCTCGCTCAACCCCGGATGACGCTGCTGCTGGATGCCGCCCTCCTCCTCGGCGAGGCCGGCGTCGCCGTTGGCCGCGGCCACGAGGCGCCGGTCCGGCCCGCGCACCTGGCCGCTCCAGCCGTCGGGGCGCGGCGGCGGCCGGTCGCGATAGCCGTCCGTCGCGAGCTCCGGCGCCGGGAGGACCCGGTCCGAGAAGGTCCGATCCTCGAAGTAGCGAAGCTTCTTCGCCCGGATCGGCGCGAGGCCGGAGACCAGCACCAGCTCGTCCGAGGCCGGAAGCTGCATCACCTCGCCGGGCGTCAGGAGCGGCCGGGCCGTCTCCTGGCGCGAGACCATGACGTGGCTGAGCCACGGCGCCAGCCGGTGGCCGGCATAGTTGCGCTGGGCGCGTAGCTCGGTCGCGGTGCCGAGCGCGTCGGAGATCCGCTTCGCCGTCCGCTCGTCATTGGAGGAGAACGCGATTCTGACATGGCAGTTGTCGAGGATGGCGTTGGTCTCGCCATAGGCCTTGGAGATCTGGTTCAGGGACTGCGCGATCAGGTAGGCGCGGATGCCGTATCCGGCCATGAAGGCGAGCGCCGTCTCGAAGAAGTCGAGGCGCCCCAAGGCCGGGAACTCGTCGAGCATCATGAGCAACTGGTGGGACCGCCGCTTGCCCGGATCGCCCTCGAGCCGTTCGGTCAATCGGCGTCCGATCTGGTTGAGGACCAGTCGCACGAGCGGCTTGGTGCGGGAGATGTCGGACGGCGGGATCACGAGGAAGAGCGAGACCGGGCGTTCGGCATCGACGAGATCGGCGATCCGCCAGTCGCTCGCCGCGGTCGTCGCCGCCACCGTCGGATCCCTGTAGAGCCCGAGGAAGGACATCGCGGTGGAGAGCACGCCCGATCGCTCGTTCTCGGACTTGTTCAGAACCTCCCGCGCCGCCGAAGCCACGACCGGATGGACGAGGGGCGCGTCATTCGTGCCGAGATGGTTCGTCACCATCATCGCCCTCAAGGTCGCGGCGAAGGAGCGCTCGGGATCGGAGAGGACCGTCGCGACGCGGGCGAGGGTCTTCTCCTCCTCGGCGTAGAGCACGTGCAGGATCGTGCCGACGAGAAGCGAGTGGCTCGTCTTCTCCCAGTGGTTCCGGCGCTCCAGCGCCCCTTCTGGATCGACCAGGATGTCGGCGATGTTCTGGACATCGCGGACCTCGTCGGGCCCGCGGCGGACCTCGAGCAGCGGGTTGTAGCGGGCCGAGCGCGGGTCGGTCGGGTTGAAGAGCAGGCAGTGCGAGAAGCGCTGCCGCCAGCCGGCGGTGAGCTGCCAGTTCTCCCCCTTGATGTCGTGGATGACGGCGCTCTCGGCCCAAGTGAGCAGCGTCGGAATGACAAGGCCGATCCCCTTGCCGCTGCGGGTCGGGGCGAAGGCCATGACGTGCTCCGGCCCATCGTGCCGAAGGTAGCGGTTGCCCAAGCGCCCGAGGAACACGCCGGCCGGCCGGAACAGCCCCGTTGCCGCGATCTCGCGGCGCGTGGCCCATCGCGAGGAGCCGTAGGTCGTGACCACGCGGCCCTGCCGGGCGCGCCACAGCGACCCGAGGATCGCGACCGCGCAGCCGAGAAGACCGCTGGACGCTGCGATCGCGCCGGCCCGGTCGAAGAGCGAGGGCGCGTAGGCGTCATAGGCGTACCACCATTCGAAGAGGCGCCAGGGGTGGTAGACCGGCCAGGACAGGACGAAGAACCAGGCCGGGCCAAGCCGAGGCTGGTGTCCGAGCGCGGCGGCGCACCATTGCGTCGCGGCCCAGAGGCCGGCGAGCACGATCGCGAAGACGATCAGGATCTGGCCGATCAGCACCTTGGTCGGGGTCATGCCCTGCTCCGGACGGGACGGCGGCAATTCGCCGTTCACGGAAACAGAGATTCCTCAGCCGGCTGGAATGAAACAGCGCGCCTGTGTGCGCCCATCTGCGGCCGTCGCGTCAGAGCGCGGCAGAGCGCAAAGCTGCCCGGGCGAACCTGGGTCTCGGCGGGTTCATGCTTATACTCTATGGCGCATAAATGAATCCTATACGCTAAAGCGTATACGCCTCATTGTCTCGAAGGCTCGACATGGAGCAGATCGTCCGTACCCCGAAAGCAGATCGGCGCCGCCATTCGCCGGTAGCGCCACCGGCTGGGCAACAACCAGCCCCACCTGGGAGAGAAGGCGAAGCTTCGGCAGGCGACGATCTCGACTCTGGAGTCCGGCGAGCCCGGCACAGAGCTTCGCACGCTCTACGATGTCATGGCCGCTCTCTGCCTGGAGTTCACCATCCGCCCCAGAACGGCATCGGCCTCTCACGAGATCGAGGACATCTTCTGATGCCGCGTCGCCGGACGCACGCTCCCGGAACGTCTTCCTCAACGGCCGTCTCGTCGGACGGCTGAACCGGCACTCGAGTGGAGCGATCGACTTCCGGTACGATCCGGCGTGGCTCGATCGGGAGCATGCGCTTCCAGTCTCCCTCTCGCTGCCGCTTCGGGAGGACTGATACATCGGCGCTCCGGTGATCGCTCCGGTGATCGCCGTCTTCGACAATCTGCTGCCGGACAGCGGCATGATCCGGCGCCGCATCGCCGAACGGGTCCATGCCCAAGGGCCGGTCTGGATGGCTGCTATGATCCGATGCGATCGACCCCCAAATATCCTGATGAAGGAGCAAGGCCCATCCGACCGCCCTGCCCGGCGGCTTTCCCTTCTGATCGTCGGCTGTTGACTCCTAATTGCCGGATCCTTTGACTCCTAATCGCCGGCCTTCTTATTTCTATTCGCCGGAAAGAGGAGAGGTTTTTGTACGCACGCCTTCTCGAGCACCGGGTGCGCGACGCACTCGCCGACACCCCCGTGGTGCTGATCATCGGCCCGCGGCGCGCGGGCAAGACCACGATGGTCCGGACCATCGGCGAGGACGGCCAGAGTTACCTCACGCTCGACGACCAGACAGTCCTGGCTGCCGCGCGCGCCGACCCCGCAGGCTTCATCCGGGGATTGGACCGTGCCACCATCGACGAGGTCCAGCGCGCGCCGGAGCTCCTCCTCGCCGTCAAGAAGTCGGTCGACGAGGACTATCGCCCGGGCCGATTCCTGCTCACCGGTTCCGCCAATGTGCTCACGCTGCCGCGTGTCGCCGACAGCCTCGCCGGCAGGATGGAGACGATCCGCCTTTTGCCGCTGGCGCAAGCGGAGATCCTCGGCCAGAAGCCGACATTCCTCGAGAGCCTGTATGCCGGCGTACTGCCCAGGCCAAATCATCAGGCGATCGGTGACGAGCTGGTCGGCCTCGTCCTCGCCGGCGGATACCCGGAGGCGATCAGCCGCGCCAGCGAACGACGGCGGCAGGACTGGATTCAATCCTATCTGACTTAGGTCCTCACCCGCGACCTGCGCGACATCGCCGAGATCGAGAAGCTGACCGAATTGCCGAAATTCGTGCGGCTCCTGGCCGAGTACTCCGGACAGCTCGTCAACTACTCCGCGCTCGGCGGCAGCATCGATGTCACCTACAAGACGACCCAGCGCTATGTTGGCCTGCTCGAGCAGGTGTTTCTCGTCGCGGCGCTCCAGCCCTGGTACACGAATGCGATCAAGCGGGTGATCAAGACACCAAAACTGCATTTCCTCGACTCAGGCATTCTCGCGGCCAGCCGCGGCCTGAGCTTTGGTCGCGTCAAAGCGGATCGCTCAGCTTTCGGGGCGCTGCTCGAGACCTTCGTGTTCGCCGAGATCATGAAGCTCATGGCCTGGTCGGATGTGCGGCTTGCCCCCTTCCACTTTCGTGACCAGGACGGGCATGAAGTCGATATCGTCCTCGAACGCGACGACGGCGCCATCGCCGGGATCGAAGTCAAGGCGAGCGCTACGGTGACGGCAGGCGACTTCTCCGGCCTGAAGAAGCTGGCAGAGGCCTCAAAGAAGCGGTTCACCTTCGGGGTCGTTCTCTACGATGGGGACACGATCGTGCCGTTCGGGGACAGGCTTGCCGCAGCTCCCGTCTCCTGCCTTTGGCACTGATGAACAGGCGAGAGACAGGGCGGCGAGCCTTGCGGCATGAGCCGCTGACGGACGGCTTCGCCCGTCCGTGCGACATCCAGGCGGGGTTCGGGCGTGGACTTGTTCCGCATCTGAGATGCACGAGACTTCCTTCGCTCGCACCACTGATCCGATCCGCCGTCCATTGCGCATCGTCGTTCCGACGCCGGGACCATGCGCCCGTTGCTCCCGGCGTCATGAAATCCCCAATCCCTTCTGCCGGCCGATGGACCAGGAAATCGTCTCCCCCTTCGCGATGCCGGAGACCGGCCTGCCCAGGCTGCGCTCCAGAACCGGCCGCCAGGGCACCAGCGTGAAGTCGCGCGACCTCTCGATCAGCGCAAAACGGCCGCTCGCGAGCTCGACCGGGCGCCGATAGACCCCCTCGACCCTTTGGCCGGGCCGGATCTCCGCATAGGCGAGGCCGAGCTCTCCCGAGAGCTGACCCGCGACGCGCAGAAGCTCGCGGCGGCGAAGCCGGTCCAGAAGATCGGCCCGGTAGACGATCCGGTCCCGTTCCGCGCGGGCAAGGCCTTCGGCGACCAGCCATTGCCTGCGCCGCGCCAGGGCGTCGCGGACCTCTCGGCCGAAGCCGCCGTCGCGCAGGCTCTCGGGCCTGTCCGCGACGAGCTCGCGGTCGAGCCAGGTCGCGCCGTCGGCCGTGACCTGGCGCTCGACAGGCCACGCCGAGAGCGTCCGCACCTGAACCGGCTCGTCCCCCGCGCGGCCACGCTCATAGGCCGCGGCCCGCGCCAGATGGTCGGGCGGGATGATCCAGCTTCCATCCGGCTCCCGCTCCACGAGGCCGGACTGCCGCCGCATCGCCTCGAGCCGCCGGATATGGGCCTCGACGAACGCCTCGCTCGCCGCCGGGTCGTGCCGCAAATGGATATCGAGGCTGTAGCGGCCGCCATGGGCGGCCGCGATCTCCGCCACGGTGCGGTCGACCGGGCGCGGTCCGGTCCGCTTCGGCGCGATCGCGACGACGGCGCCCTCGGGAACCAGCTCCGTCGCCTCGCCCCGGCCGATATCGGCATAATGCGTCCGGCCGTCCAGCCCGTCGACGATCAGGTAATGCCTGTTCTCGACCTCGTCCGAAATCCCCCGCCGCAGGAGCCGGCCGACGACCGGGCGCGCCGCCGGATCGGACGGATCGTAGACGACGCGGTCCCCGGCGGCACGGTCGAGACCCTGCTCCGCCACCGCCCGATGAAGCGCCTTCAGGATGTCGCCGCGCTCGCCCATCCGGCGCAGCACCGGCTCCAGCTCGGGGTCCAGCTTCCAATGGCCGGGCGCCGCCTCCTCGGCGAGCCCGAGCCGGGCAAGCTTCCTGAGCCTGCCCGCGCGCAGAGCCTGGCGGAACGCATCCGGGCCCGTCGCCCGGACCAACCCGTCCCCGTCCTGCTCGCGCAGGAGCTCGCGGTCGATGCTGGTGAGGCGCTCCTGTCCGACCTCCCGGCTCAGCCGGTCCTCGATCTCCTGGTCCGAGCGCGGCCCGAGATCAAGCCGCACGATCTCGGCCCCCCGCTCGCGGATGCCGCGCGTCAGATACTCCCGCGCGATGACGAGGTCCCGTCCCCGATCCGTCCGGCCGCGGAGGATGACATGGCTGTGCGGGTGGCCGGTGTTGTGGTGATCGACCGCGACCCAGTCGAGCTTCGTCCCGAGATCCTCCTCCACCCGTGCCATCAGGCGCCGGATGAAGGGCTTGAGGTCGTCATAGGCCGCGCCGTCCTCGGCGGAGACGATCAGGCGGAACTGATGCCGGTCCCCGGTTGAGCGTTCGAGAAAGGCCTTGCC
Source organism: Mycobacterium sp. KBS0706 (assembly GCF_005938675.2). GTDB lineage: Bacteria > Pseudomonadota > Alphaproteobacteria > DSM-16000 > Inquilinaceae > Inquilinus. The sequence continues at coordinate 7,390 of NZ_VCCH02000121.1, read as the reverse complement.
GTCCGCGCGGTCGTCCGCGGCATCGTAGAGCTGCCCGGGGGCGCCCTCGCGCGTGACGCCGTCGCGCTGGACGTAGCGCAGATGGGCCGCGGCCGCTCCGAGCCCGGTCCGCGCGAGCTTGACGATCCGGGACTTGACGATGACCCGGCGCTGCCGGAAGGCGGCATAGCGGTCGCGCGCGGCGAGCACCCGGCCGACCCCGGCGCCACGGCCGATCCGACTGCCTTGAAACCCGGCGCCACAGCCGGGCAGGCCGGACCGCCCCCGGCCGCCGGCCAGGGCCGCGGCCCGCAGCACCCTCTGCTGGTAGCGCCGGCCGCTCCCGCGGCCGCGCGAGCGGATCCGGCCGAGCTCCGGCTCGAAATCGTCCCCGTCCGTCACCGGGCGCGCTGCCGCCTGCAGCGATTCCGGATCATCGGCCCGGCCCCGGTCTCGCTGTGCCGAGCGGGACGAAGATCTCCCTGGCGCCGCCCGGCCCGACCAGCACGCGCCGCCATTCCGATGCGGCGAAGGCCGGGAGCGGTTCCGGCTCGCGCGAGGTCGCGCACTCGCCCGGAGCGGCCGGCCGTGTCGCTGCCGGATCGAGGCTGACGCCGAGCCGGGCGAGGTAGCGGCGCGTCTCCGCCGGCAGCGGCCGCCCCGAGGCCAGGTGGTCGGCGACCCGGGCCGGGCCGGCATGATAGGCGGCGAAAGCCCCCGGCACGCCGAAGCAGGCCCACATCTCCCTGAGATAGGCTGTGCCCGCCAGGATGTTGTCGCGCGGATCCTGCGGATCCCCGCCGAGGCCGTGGCGCCGCCGGAGCTCCGCATAGGTCCGCGGCATGACCTGCATCAGCCCGATCGCGCCCGCCCGCGAGACGATCGGCCGGCCGTTCAGCGTCGCCCGGCCCCCGCTCTCGACCCGCATCACCTCGCGGATCCAAGGCTCCGGCACGCCGAACCGCTGCGACGCCTCGGCGATGAAAGGCCGCCAGCGGTCGACCGCCGGCAGGTCGCGCGTCGGGACGGACGCCAGCGGCGTGACGGCCCGGCGCTCCTGCGCGGCCCCCGCCGCGACCGCCGGGCTGTCGGCGAGGGCCGTCGGGACGTCGTCCAGCCCCGGAGGGGTCGCGCACGGTCCCTCGACGGCGCCCACCCCGCAGAGGAGGAAGAGCGTCACCAGATCCATAGCGGCACCAGCCGGCCGAGGACGGATCTCGCCGCGACCGGCCCGAAATACCGGCCGTCGAAGGATGCGTTGGCCTCGGCCGTGAGCAGGAAGACCTCGTCCGGTCCGAGCGTCCGGCATCCCTCCCAGGACGGCAGCGGTCGCCCCTGCCCGTCCGCCGGCAGCCGCACCGCGGCGGCCCTCCCGTTGATCAGGAGGAGCCGTCCCCGGCCGCAGACCCGGTCGCCCGCCAGGCCCGCGATGCGCTTGGCCGCCGGCAGACGGCGGGGAAGATAGCCGCGCCCGGCCGCGAGATCCGCCGCGTCCTCCGGAAGGCGGACCAGCACGAGATCGCCGAGCCGGACCGGACGCGCCGCCGCCAGGAGATAGAAGCCGACCGGAGCGCTGGCGCTGGCGTTGTAGGTCAGCCTGGGTGCGGGTGCCGCGACGGCGGGCAGGACGGCCGCCAGCGCCGCGCCGGCGGCAGCGGCGAGCACGGCAGGGCGGCTCCGCCGCGGCCGCTCAGCCATGATGCGCCCCGCCTCGCGGGGCGGCGCCGTCCGCGCCGCTGCTGCGCGACTCCGACCAGCCGTCGAGGTCGGCGATATGATAGCGGACGTGGCGGCCGTGCCGGCGGAATCGCGGGCCGCGGCCGGCGCCCCGCATCTTCTCCAGGGTGCGCGAGGAGAGGCCGATGTAGAAGGCGGCCTGGTCGGTGTTGAGAAACGGGCTGCCCTTCTTCGCCCGGGCGGCCCGTGCGGCGTCGTCGTCCATGGCAGGGTCCTCCTGGTCGTTCGGACGGCGAGGTTCGGCCGGCGGGATCGACGTCGGGACGGTCGGAAACGGCACCCCCGGCAAAACGACCGGGTGCCGGCACCGGGCGCGAACCGGTCGGGAGGCCGGGGTCTAACGAGGCGCCGGCGCGTCCGTCGCAAGCGGCCGGCCCGACAGCACCTCCCGGTACCCCCCGCGCGTCATGGCCTCGGCGAAGCGCAAGAGCCGCCGCACCCGGCTGCGCATGAAGTCGCTCGGCCCTGCCCAGGCCTCGACGGCGGCCGGGCCGCCGAAGAGCGCGGCGGCGATCTCCCTCTGCGAGAGCCCGGCCCGGGCAAGCTCGAGGGCGCGGAGCGCGGGCGGCCAGCGCTCGGAGCGCGGCGGCGGCGGATAGAGCCTGTTGGGAAGCCGTCCCGTGCGCCTCAGCGCCAGGAGCCGCTCCGTTGCGGCGAGCTTCATCTCGAGCCCGTCGAAGCCCGCCATCTCGTAGTGCAGGCGCACGGCTCCCGCGAGCACCGTGCCGGAGCAGACGGAGAGCTGGACGGCGCGCCCGGCTTGGCGCAGGAGGACGTGCTCTCTACCATCCGGCTCCCTCACGACCGTGGCGGCGCAGCCGAGCGCCGCCACGTCGAAGGTGTCGGCCGATCGCGCCGCCGGCACCGCCCGCACCGTCAGGACAGCCGGGTTCGCGCCCTCGCTCCAGAAGACAGCCGCCTCCTCGGCCGGACGGTCAGGCGGCGCCCGGAAAGAGCAACCCCCAATGATCGGCGGCCGGCCGGCCGGGCAGGACCAGGACCGCGATCTCGGGATCCCGCCGAAGGATCACGCGGCGCGGAAACGCGCCGGCGGCGGCCTCGCGATAGGCCGGGTTGTGCCGAAGCCACTCCCAGGCCCAGCCCGCGCGGTCGAGCCGGCGGACGCCGTCGCCGCTTTGAACCGCCGTCTCCGACGAGGCGCGATGCGGGCCCATGCCGTTCCCCCCGAGCCGCCACATCGTTTCGAGGAAAGCCCGCTCCCGACCCGCAACCCTGCCGGATTCGAGGATCCGGAGGCCGGCTCTGGAGCGAAGCGCGCCGGTTTCAGGTGGGGCGTCGCCCCGCCGGCGTGTATCGGTTTCTTGGGAGGAACATCTGGTTCTTGGGAAAATCCTCTCCCGGATGTTTACAGAATCATGAACTTCGCATTTGATGCGAAAATCGTTCTCATCTGCAGAGAATCCGTGCGCAAGAGACGGCCATGCGCAAGCCGACGACGGTCCCCGAGGAACGGAAGGCACAGGAGCTCGTCCATCGACGGGCGCGCGCCCTGATCGCGCAGATCAGCCCCGACGAGTGGCGGCAGATCGCGGTCAGCCGCTACCGGATACGGGAGCGCAGCATCGACCTGCCGCCGATCGAAGTTCCGTCGATCTCGATGAGCTGCGTCCGCGGCCCTCGGATCGAGCGGATCCTGAGGGGACAGAAATCCGCCGGCCATGCCGTCCCCGGCCATCTCGCGTTCCTGCCCTCCGATGCCGGGACGGTCTGGACGCTCGACCCCGATCTCGAGATCGCCCAGATCTATCTGAGCTGGGCACTTCTCCGCCGCGTCATCGAGGAGGAGATCGACCGCGACAGCCGCGGCTTCGAGATCAAGCCCGCCTTTCTGATCCGGGATCACCGGATCGAGCGGATCATGCGCGATTTCCTCGCCGAGCTGGACAAGCCCAGCATCGGCTCGCAGCTCCTGATCGAAAGCCTCACCCTCGATCTCACGGTGCACCTGGCCCGCAGCCACTCCAATCTCGAGCTGCGCCGCGCCGAGCTGGCCCTCAGCCTGCCCCCGCGGAAGCTCGCCCAGGCCCGGGGATATATCGAGGCCCATCTCGATCGCAACCTCACGCTCGACGAGATGGCCGGCGCCGTGGGGATGAGCCGGTTCCACTTCGCCAAGTCCTTCAAGGCGGCGACCGGACATTCGCCCTACCAGTTCGTGATCCAGCAGCGGTTGCAGAAGGCGACGAGCCTTCTCATCGAGACCGAGGATCCGATCACCAGCGTGGCCCACGCCGTCGGCTTCAACAGCCAGAGCGGGTTCACGGCAGCCTTCGCCCGCCACATGGGCGTCACGCCCGCGCGGTTCCGCATCCAGGGCCGGGGCCGGGTCCCGAACGCAGGACCGAGCTCGCATGGCCGGCGGAGATGATGCGGCCCGGCGCGACACCTGCTATGCCCGCCTGAAGCAGATGGCCGTCCATTGCCGCTTCCGTCCCGGAGAGCATCTCAAGATCGGCCGTCTGTGCGAACGGCTCCGGGCCAGCAGCACGCCCGTGCGCGAGGCGCTGATCCGGCTTCACGCCGAAGGCCTGGTGACCGCCTCCGCGCGCGAAGGCTTCTTCGCCAGGATTCCGGACGCACACGAATTCTCCGAGCTCTACCGGCTCGGCCGCGCGCTCCTCCTTCATGCCGTCGAGACGTCGCTTCCGGGAGGCGCCCCGCCGGACCCGACCGCGACCGCCGCCCCCCTCGCCGACCCGCCGCCGCAGACCGCTGCCTGGGCGGCGATCGAGGGCCTGACCCTTGACCTCGCACGCCTCTCCGGCAACCGGGAGGTCGCGCGGGTCATCGCCAACGTCAATGACCGCATCCGCTGCGTGCGCATCATCGCCTGCTTGGACGCCGACCTCGTTCGCGGCATGGTGGCTGACGCGCGACGCCTCGCGCATGCGGTCGCCGCCGCCGATACGGCGGTCGCGGCGCAGACCCTGGAGACGATGCTTGATCGCGACATCCGCCGGCTTCCGGACCTCACCAAGGAACTGCTCGCCCGCGCCCATGCCGGCGGCCTCGGCTGACCAGGGCGGCCGTGCGACGCCGGCGGTCCGCCCGATGCCGACACTCCCATGACGAAGCGCCCGTCTCCGGGGACGCCGGACCGCAAGGGCGCCGGCATATCCTCGAGCGCCGCGATCGGGCCGCTCCTGCCGCATATCCGGATGTCGATGGACGAGTTGCCCGGCGCCATGAAACGGATCGGCAAGTATCTCCTGGAGAACCCGGATACGGCCGTGCGCCTCTCGATGAGCGAGCTCAGCCGGAACACGCGGAGCGGCGAAGCGACCATCGTCCGCTTCTGTCGGGCACTCGGCTTTGCGGGCCTCCGGGAACTGAAGCTCCATCTCGCGGGCGATCTCGCCCGGCACCCGCGGCCGGGCGCCGACAGCGACGGCGGCGGCGTGGTCGACGCGATCCTGGAGACCCATCTCCGCGCGCTGCGCGATACCCGCTCGCTGATCGAGCCGGAGACGCTCCACGCCGTGGCCGCGCGGCTCGTGGCCGCGCGGCGCATCGACATCTTCGGCGCCGGAGTTTCCGGCCTGGTGGCGGAGCTTCTGGCCTACCATCTCCTGCTCTCGGGGCTGACCGCGCAAGCCCTGACCGACCCGACCTACATGCTCGAGATCGCCCATGGCCTGGATCGGGACAGCGTCGCCGTGGCCGTGTCGGGCTCCGGCGTCTCGCCGGATACGCTCGACATGCTGAAACGCGCCAAGGACGCAGGCGCCTTCACCGTCGCCATCACCAACCGGGCGGGCACGCCGCTCACGGCGCTCGCCGACCGCGTCCTCTCCGCCGTGACGCAGGAATCGCCCCTGACCGGCGGGGCCTTCGCGATCGCGACCGGCCATCTCCTCCTGATCGATGCGCTCGTGGCGGAAATCGGACGCCTGCGCAGCCCGCCGGCAAGCGCAGGCCCCGCCCGCGGCCGCGCGCCTAGGTCCGGAAGGGGGGCAGGCGCCCCTGGACGGCCGCGCCGCTCAGGGCGTTGACTGATATCTGGGCGCTCATCGTCGATAGCAGCTCCCGGACCAGACCCGACCCGGCGCCCTCCCCGCCACGCCCTGGGTCGGGTCCCCGCGTCGCGTGACGCGGCCCCGTGCCGCACGGCTTCGTCGCCCCGGGCGGCACGCCCGCCCGGCTGAAGCGATCCCGCCTCTCCCGATCGGCCCGAGAGCCGGCGATCATCGGCGGGCGCAGGGCACGCCCCCGGATGGCGGCGGCCACGGAGGCGGCATCGACCGTCCCCGCGAGCGCCGCCGGCCGCTCCCGCATGCGGCCATGGCCGCGTGGCTCAGGCGATTCCCTTTCAACTCCGATGAGAAACCCGCGCTGCTGCTTCTCCCCTGATGGGAAAAGCGCATCGCGGGTCCGCCGCGGGCTTGAATTGGAGCAAAACTCCCATCAATCATCTTGTTGTGGAGTTTAACTCCTATGCTCGAATGCAGAGCCGAACGGGGAGGCCATGTCGGAACCAGCCGGTATCACCTTGACCAGGATCGAAAAGCGCTTCGGCCCCATGGCCGTCCTGCGCGACATCTCCCTCGACGTCCGCCCCGGCGAGTTTCTGACGCTCGTCGGCCCCTCCGGGTGCGGGAAGTCGACGCTGCTTCGGATCATCGCCGGGCTCGAGGCCCAGACGGAGGGCCACATCGCCATCGCAGGCCGCCCGGTCGACGCGCTCGGCCCCGACCGGCGCGACATCGCCATGGTGTTCCAGAACTACGCGCTCTACCCGCACATGACGGTCGCCGAGAACATCGCGACGCCCTTGCGGCTCCGGCGCCTCGCCGGCTGGCAGCGCTGGCCGCTCGCAGGGCGCTTCGGACGGGCGCGCGCCATCGGAGACGAGATCGCGGCCGAGGTCGCGGCCGCGGCCGGGCTTCTCGGCATCGAGGCTCTCCTCGACCGGAAGCCGGGGCAGCTCTCGGGCGGACAGCGGCAGCGGGTGGCCCTCGGCCGGGCGCTCGTCCGCCACCCGCGCGTGTTCCTGATGGACGAGCCGCTGTCCAATCTCGACGCCAAGCTCCGCGTCCACATGCGCACCGAGATCGCCCGCCTCCATCGCCGGCTCGGCGCCACCTTCGTCTACGTCACCCATGACCAGACCGAGGCCATGACCATGTCCGACCGCATCGCCGTGATGCTGGACGGGCAGGTCCGCCAGATCGACACGCCGGCCGCCATCTACCGCGACCCGGCCGATCACGAGGTTGCCGCCTTCATGGCACAGCCGCAGCTGAACTCGCTGCCCGTCACCGGCGCCGGCGCGGGTGCCGTCGAGGTCTTCGGCGCTCGCCTCGCGGTCCGTGGGCTGGTGCCGCCCGGAGCCAAGGCCTCCCTCGCCTTCCGGCCCGAGGAATGCCTTCTCCTCGACGCGTCGGCGCCGCAGGGGCTTGGCGCGACCGTCAGCCATGTCGAGAGGCTCGGTGCCGAGGGCTACGCCCATCTCGCGGTCGACGGCCTCCCGGAGCTGGTCGTGGCCCGGCTCGACGCGGAGCGGCTCGGCCGGATCGAGCGCGGGCAGGCCGTCCGGGTCCTGCCCGATCCCGAGCGCGCCCTCTGCTTCGACGACAGTGGACGGCGCATTGCGGCCGCCGAGCGGAAGGCGGCCTGACGATGACGACCGTCCTTCCCCTGTCCCCCGCCGCCC
>NZ_VCCH02000120.1 GCF_005938675.2 Mycobacterium sp. KBS0706 | reverse complement strand
GCCGGCCCCGCTCCCGGCCCAACCCACTGCGCCAGGGGCCGGCATCCGAAGCCCCAAACATTTCCGGACATTGCTCAGTCGTCTCCGAAGCGGACGTTCGCCGGATTGGCTGCAGTCGGCACTTTCAGTTCATCTGGTCTCGCCGAAGGCTCCCGATAGGAGACGTTCCGAGCGTGCGCCCGAAGCGGACCCCACACCTTACCAATTGAGCCCGGCCTCGTCTTTGTGACCTCGACAAAACCGGCTGAACCTCTGCTGCGATCCGTCATAGACGGCGGACATCGAAACCAGAGATGGTCGGCATTTCCAATCGCCACTTCGACGATGATACAAAAGGTTCCACGAGGAGTTCACATAACAGGACGAACCTCTTCGGCAGGGCTCTGCTGCATCAGACCGACAGAGCAAAACCAGTATACGCCATCAAGAAATTGAAAGCTCGATTGCGAGAATACATCCTCGCCTTACCAGCCTCCGTTCCAACCCGCAACTTCGATCTGGCAACGCTGTTCGAGAAACCGCTCCAGATCTTTCACTCGAAGGAGAGCATGATGTCCATCCTGAAGATCGCCCGCCCCGTCGCCATTGCCACCCTGCTGGCGCTGGGTGTTGGCGCCGCCGGCTCTGCCCAGGCCCTCACGGGCATCAAGTCCCAGCACGGCCCGTGCGAACTGCAGTCGAAGGACCAGCAGGGTCCGACCTGCCCGCCGGACAAGCGCTGACCAGCCTGAGCCGGCTTGGTTTCGAAATGGTCGGCAGGAATGAATCCGGACCGGGACGGCGCGGTGTTGCCGTCCCGGATCCGCGCCGATCCAGTCGGCAGGCGCCCTTGCGCGAGGCGAAATTCGGAACCGCGAACTCGCTTCTGGGAGAACGTCCATGGGTGGATCGATCGGCGACAATTCGCCGGTGATGCCGACGGAGCGTCGCGGCCCGGAGATGGCGGCCGACGGCAGGTGTAAAGATCAGGCTCTGCCTTTGGACACGGGCCATGTTCTCCCTTGGCGTGGGCAACATCGTCCTCCCAAGGCTGGGCCGGAGCGTTTCCTCAATGGAGCGATCGCAGCGCTGGAGCGGCAGATCCGCACCAGTCAACCCCTGCGGCCGACCGACTTCCTGAGATTAGGGTTGGCCGTCGTGCCGCTTCGGGAGAACGGGTTTGTCCTGACCGGGCGATATGAGAACCGGCTCGAGATCCGCGTGCAGCCCGGGGCTCTTGGAGAGCTCCCCGCCGAGGCCGGATTGCGGTGGAATGTTCTCGGCGCCTGGCAGCCCGACCGAGTGCCCAAGCTGCACACGGCGAGCGTCGACGAGTGGCTCGGGCTGTCTTTCGCAGACGCGTTCGCACTCGTGCGCGGATTGATCAATGAGGCCATGGCCGAGAGCCGTGGCATGACTGCGGTGTCCGACTGCCTGACCCATCGCGGGCGGATGGTCCTCAATCCTTTCCGGGACGCCTTCGGCAACGAGACCAGCCCGTCGAGCGAATATGGCGAAAGCTATTTCGCCTGGCGGACGCGATCACCGTTTGCGAGCGGCCTGGGCTGACAAAGCCCCCATCGCAGCTGGGCATCGGATCCAAAGCCTGCTGGCATGTCTGGAAGAGATCTCACCGGCAATACCGGTTCGGCAAAGTATTTCGCCCGGCTGACAGGATTTCGTCGGCGAAAGTCCTCCAACGGCAGAGACGTGCAGACGGTCCGCGCCGGCAGAAGGCTGCCGGTGGCGCGCGGCGACCTGCCTTCCCATCGGGAGAAGATCGTGATGACGGTGATGATCGACCGGTCGCCCCCCGCTTCGGCCATCGACACGATGACTCAGAAGCCGCTCGTCGGGCAGAAAGCGCTGGTCACAGGCGCCAACTCCGGCATCGGCAGGGCCGTGGCACTCGCGCTCGGCGCGGCCGGCGCGGACGTGGTCGTCAACTATGTCGCCGGCGAGGCCGAGGCGGAGGAGGTCGCCCGGACGATCCGCGAGGGTGGCAGCCGCGCCGTCGCCCTGCGCGCCGACGTCTCGCAGGAGGACGACGTCGTGGAGATGTTCCAGGCCGTGATCGGCGTCCTCGGCACCGTCGACATCCTGGTCAACAACGCCGGCCTGCAGCGCGACGCAGCCTTCGAGACGATGACGCTGGCGCAGTGGAACACGGTGATCGGTGTCAACCTGACCGGCCAGTTCCTGTGCGCCCGCGAAGCGGTCCGCGAGTTCAAGCACCGCGGCGTCGTCGAGAGCGTCTCGCGCGCAGCGGGCAAGATCATCTGCATGAGCTCGGTGCACGAGGTCATTCCCTGGGCCGGGCACGTCAATTACGCGGCGTCGAAGGGGGGTGTGGCGATGCTGATGAAGAGCCTGGCCCAGGAGGTCGCGCCGCACCGCATCCGCGTGAACAGCATCGCGCCCGGCGCGGTCCGCACCCCAATCAACCGGCCGGCCTGGGAGACGCCGGAGGCGCTGGCCTCCCTGCTCGAGCTGATCCCCTACAAGCGGATCGGCGAACCGGAGGACATCGCTCGCGCCGCGGTGTGGCTGGCCTCCGACGCATCGGACTACGTCAACGGCACGACGCTGTTCGTCGATGGCGGCATGACGCTCTATCCGGAATTCGCCTCGGGAGGGTGAGATGGTCACGGCGATCCGGATGCTGCGGGCGCATTGGCCGGAATATCTGATGGAGGCGGCCGGGCTTGGCGCTTTCATGGTCTCGGCAGGCTTGATCGCCACTTTGCTGGAGCATCCGGCCTCATCGCTCCACCAGGCTTTGCCCGACCCGCTGCTGCGGCGCGCGCTGATGGGAACCGCCATGGGCCTGACCGCGATCGCCCTGGTCTATTCCCCCTGGGGCCGCCGCTCCGGCGCCCATCTGAATCCGGCGATGACGCTGACCTGGCTGCGTCTCGGAAAGGTGGCGCCCTGGGACGCCGCCTTTTACGTCGCGGCACAGTTCGCCGGGGGAGCGGCGGGAGCGGTTCTGGTCTCGGCTGTGCTCGGCTCCGTCTTCACCGGTCCGCCGATCTCGGCAATTGCGACCACGCCCGGTCCGGCTGGTCCGCTGGCGGCCTTCCTGGCCGAGGCGGCGATGACCTTCGGCCTGATGCTGCTCGTGCTCACGACGACCGGAACCCCACGCGTGATGCGCCTGACCGGGCTGTTCGCCGGCACCATGATCGCCGTCTACATCACGGTCGAGGCGCCTCTGTCCGGGATGAGTCTCAACCCGGCGCGGTCTACCGCCTCCGCCCTGGCCGGCGGGCTCTGGACCCATCTCTGGATCTACTACCTGGCCCCGCCACTCGGCATGCTGCTCGCGGTCGAGGCCTATCGCCTGCTGCGGCGCGACCGGCCGGTGGCCTGCGCCAAGCTCGACCATTCCCCCCATCACCGCTGCATCCATTGCGGCTATCAGCCGCCCATCCGGGAGGTCGCCCATGCCTGAGCGCTACGACGTCATCATCACCGGCTCCGGCGCCGGCGGCTCGGCCGTCGCGCACAAGCTGGTCCTGGCCGGTAAGCGCGTCCTCCTGCTGGAGAAGGGGCATCGCCTGCCGCGCGACGGCAGCACGCTGGACGTGGCCCAGGTCTTTGCCGAGGGCCGGTTCAAGAACCGCGAGCCCTGGCGCGATGGCCGTGGCGGCACCTTCGTGCCCGGCGAATACCACAATGTCGGCGGCAAGACGAAATGGTACGGCGCCGCGCTGCTGCGCTTCGATCCCCACGAATTTGCGGCCGACCGCGACCATCAGTGCCTGTCCTGGCCTTTCGGCTATGAAGAGCTCGCCCCCTATTACGACCAGGCCGAGGCCCTTCTCCATGTCAGCCGCTTCCCGAACGAGCCGGGGATCCAGGCAGTGCTGGACAAGGTGGTGAACGGCGATGGCCGCTGGCGGCCGGCGGCGCTGCCGCTGGGATTGAAGCCCGAGATCCTGCGGGACGAGACCGAAGCGAAGCATTTCGACGGCTTCGCCTCTGTCGCCGGCTACAAATCCGACGCCGAGATCAACCTGCTCGGCCCGATCGCCGACGCGCCGAACTTCACCCTCCTGACCAAGAAGAAGGTTGTCGGCCTGCTGCACTCCGACCGCACCCCGCACCGAGTGACGGGCGTGGTCTGCGCCGACGGCACCAGCTACGAAGCCGAGACCGTCGTCCTGGGGGCCGGGGCCCTGACCTCGCCCCGGATCCTGCAGGACCACATCGCCGCCGGCGGCCTCGGCGGTCTGCCTTCAGCTCCCGTCGTCGGCGCCAACATCAAGATCCACGCCAACACCGCGCTGCTCGCGGTGTCGCCCTTCAGCCATCGCGACGTGCTGCGCAAGACCGCGATCCTGTTCAACGACGAGTTCCCGCACAGCACCGTCCAGTGCCTCGGCTGGATGGATGGCGAGATCCTGGCGACGCAACTCCCTGGCGCCGTGCCGCAATTCGTCAACAACGCGATCGGCGCCCGCACCATCGGCTTCTTCGTCACCACCGAGGACGGGTCGAGCCCGGAGAACCGCGTGGTCTCCGGCGGCGGCGAGCAGATGCCGACGCTCGACTACGACCTCCGGAGGCTGGCGCCGGCCCATGATGAGCACCTGAATGTCGTGCGCGCTTTCTCGCGCCGGCTGCATGCGGCGGGAATGGCGACCGCCGACCGCTATCTCGGCATCGCCGGGACGGCGCATGCCTTGGGCAGCATGGTCGCCGGCCTCGACCCGAGCGGCAGCGTCGTCGACTCGCACGGCCGGGTGCACGGCATGTCCGGGCTCTACGTCGCCGATGGCAGCGTCCTGCCCCGCTCGAGTCGGGTCAATCCGGCGCTCACCATCTATGCCTGGGGCCTGCGCCTCGGTGATCACCTCGCCGGCAGCAGAGGCGGGGGGACGCCATGATCCGCGCGGGCCGCCTTCTCGCCGCCGCCATCGTCGCGGGCGTCCTCGCCTATGGCCCCGTTGCATCGGCGCAGCTGGTCAAGGCGGTAGATACGGTCGGCATCACCGTCGGCGACATGGATCGCGCCCTCGCCTTCTACTCCGGCGTCCTGACCTTCAAGGTCGTCTCCGACGAGGAGGTCGTGGGGCCGGAATGGGAGCGGCTGACCGGCGTGTCCGGTGCCCGGCTGCGCATCGCCCGGCTCCAGCTCGGCAGTGAGGCGGTGGAGCTGATCCAGTACCTCACGCCGTCCGGTCGCCCGATCCCAGCCGATTCCCGCAGCAACGACCGCTGGTTCCAACACATCGCGATCATCGTGTCGGACATGGACCGGGCCTATGCCCTGCTGCGGCAGAACAAGGTCCGATACGCCTCGACCGAGCCGCAGACCTTGCCCTCGTGGAACCCCAAGGCCGCCGGCATCCGCGCCTTCTACTTCAAGGACCCGGACGGCAATCCGCTGGAGATCCTGCAGTTCCCGCCCAGCAAGGGACAGCCGCGATGGCAGGCGAAGCAGCACCTGTTCCTCGGCATCGACCACACCGCGATCGTGGTCGGCGACACCGCGGCCAGCCTGGCGCTGTACCGTGACCGGCTCGGGCTCCAGGTTGTCGGCGAGAGCGAGAATTACGGCCCCGAACAGGCGCGTCTGAACAACGTCGTCGGCGCCCATCTCCGGATCACGACCCTGCGCGCCGCGTCTGGGCCGGGCATCGAGTTCCTGGAGTATCTCGCCCCCGCCGACGGGCGCCCGGCGCCGATCGACACGCGCGCCAACGACCTCTGGCACGAGCAGGTCGGGCTGGTCACGGCCGACGTCGTCGCTGCCGCCGACGCGCTGCGGCAGGCGCGAAGCACGCTCGTGTCCTCCGGCATTGCCGCCATCCCGGATGAAGCTGCGGGCACACGCCGGGAATTCATGATCCGCGACCCCGACGGCCACGCCCTGCTGCTGACAGAGCCCTAGGCACGCCCCCCTCTCACCGGAACTCGTGACAGGACGGACTTCCATGACCAGCCTCTCGATCACGGCGCCGCGGCGAAGCCGCGCCATGGCGCATTTCGGCCGAACACTCGCCCTGTGGCGCGACGCCATCCGGATCGGCGAGATCGGCGCCGCCCCGGTTCTGGATCTGCTGATCCGGCTCTGGCTGGCCCAGAGCTTCTGGGTCTCCGGCATCGTCAAGGTGTCGGACTGGAACGCGGCGCTGTATCTCGCCGCCCACGAATATCCGGTCTCCTGGATGAACCCGGTGCTGGCGGCGTGGCTCGGGGTGACGATCGAGCTGGTCGGCCCGCTGCTGCTCGCGCTCGGGCTGGCCACGCGCTTCGCCGCGATCCCGATGCTGATCCTGGCGCTGGTGGTCCAGTACGCCTATCTGCCGCTGGAGTCGAACCTGCACCAGGCCGTGCTGTTCGGCTGGTACGCGGTGATGGGGGCCGGCCCGATCTCGCTCGACCGCCGCATCGCCCGCGGCATCGGGGACACGGCGGTTCCGTTCGCACGTCCCATCGCCAGCAGCCTCGCAACGATCACTCGTTTTGCCGGACCGCCCTACCTGTTGTTCCTGCGTTACTGGATCGCCGCGGTCTTCTTCGCCTCGGGGCTGGTCAAGATCAGTGATTTCGACAGCACAATCTTCCTGTTCCAGGCGGAATATTCCGTTCCGATCCTGTCGCCGGTCCTCGCCGCGTATTTGAGCACGGCGGCGGAGCTCGGCTGCTCGGTCCTGATCGTGCTCGGCCTGGCAACGCGCCCGGCAGCGCTGGCGCTGATCGGCCTGACGCTGGTGATCGAGCTGACCTACCAGCACCATGTCGACCATCTCTATTGGATGGCGCTGCTCGGCCTGATCGTGCTGCGCGGCCCCGGCCTGCTGTCGCTCGATGCGCTGGTCCGGCACTGGCTGCAGCGCCGCTTCCCCTCGCCGGCGGACCTGCCGTTCTCGGCCTTCGCCGCCCAGCCCCATGTGGTCGTCGTCGGCGCCGGCTTCGGCGGCGTGGCGGCGACGCGGGCGTTGCGCCATGCGCCGTGCCGGCTGACGCTGATCGACCGGCACAACTACCATCTGTTCCAGCCGCTGCTGTACCAGGTGGCAACGGCGGGGCTGTCGCCGGCCGATATCGCAACCCCGATCCGCGGCATGTTCCGCGACCAGTCTAACGCCCGCATCCTGCTCGGCCGCGTCACCGGCGTGGATGCGGCGAACCAAGCCGTGCTGATCGGCGAACAGGCGGTTCCGTACGACTATCTCGTCCTCGCCACCGGTGCCCGCCATGCCTATTTCGGCCATGACGAATGGGAGCCGACCGCCCCGGGCCTGAAGAAGATCGAGGATGCGACCGATATCCGGCGCCGCCTTCTCCTGGCCTTCGAGCGGGCCGAAGGGGCGAGCGACGCGGCCGAGCGGCTGGCGCTGATGACCTTCGTCGTGGTCGGCGGCGGCCCCACGGGCGTCGAGCTTGCCGGCGCGATCGCGGAGCTCGCCCGTCACGGCATGAAGCGTGAGTTCCGTACGATCGAGCCGGCCCTCGCCCGCGTGCTGCTGGTCCAGTCCGGCCCGCGCGTGCTGCCGACCTTCCCGGAGGCGCTGTCTGCGGCGGCAGCCCGCTCGCTCGAGGGGCTCGGTGTGGAGCTTCTGCTGAACAACGCGGTGGAAGCGATCGACGAGACGGGCGTGGTCGTCGGCGGCCGCAGGATCGCTGCCCGCACGGTGTTCTGGGCCGCCGGGGTGATGGCTTCTCCTGCAGCCAAATGGCTGGGGGCGGAGTGCGACCGGGCCGGACGGATCAAGGTGGGGCCGGACCTGTCCGTGCCGGGCCTGCCGAACGTCTTCGCCATCGGCGACACCGCCTGGTCGGAGGGCTGGAACGGCAAGCCGGTCCCCGGCCTCGCCCCGGCGGCCAAGCAGGCCGGGGCCTATGTCGCGCGGCTGATCCGGTCGCAGCTGGAGGGCCGGCCGGCGCCAGCCGCCTTCCGGTATCGCCACCTCGGCAGCCTTGCCACCATCGGCCGGCGGTCCGCGGTCGCGGATTTCGGTTGGCTGCGGCTCAGCGGCCCGATCGCCTGGTGGCTCTGGGGCGCGGTCCACATCGCCTTCCTGGCGGGAATGCGCAACCGCATTGTCGTCGCGCTCGACTGGTTCTGGGCCTATCTGACCTTCCGGCGCAGCACCCGGCTGATCACCGGCGAGGAGCGGGGCTGATCAGGCACCACGATGCCTGCCGGATATCGGGCCGATAGACCATTGGCATTCGCCTTGGCGTCGGACTTCCGGGACACTGAACCCAGTATCGGCCTTCGGGCCGCAGGGAGGATTTGATGGACATGGCGAAGACCGCGCTGAAGCCGTCCGCCGACCAGGTCCGGGACACCCCGACGATGCCGACCTTCATCCGCTTCGGCCGGGCCGTCTGCGGCGATCTTCGGGAGGCGGAACGGCGGGAGTGGTGGCTGAGCAACGGCCGCGGCGCCTATGCCGCCGGCACCGTCGCCGGCAGCCTGACCCGCCGCTACCACGGGCTGCTGGTCGCGCCTGTGGACCCGCCGCTGGGCCGGATGCTGGTCTTCGCCAAGGCCGACGCCACACTGGTCCAGGACGGCCGCGAGACACCGCTGTTCACCAACCGCTGGGCCGGCGGCGCCATCGTGCCGGCCGGCCATGTCGAGATCGAATCCTTCCAGCTCGACGGCACCGTCCCGACCTGGATCTACGCCGTTGGCCGCACTCGGATCGAGCATCGCATCTGGATGGAGCCCGGCGCGGACACGACCTATGCCGCCTGGCGCCTGCTGCCGGACCCGATGCCGGCGCCTGACATGCAGCTGCGGGTCCGGCTGCTGGCCAATGGCCGCGACCACCACGGCCAGACCGCGGTCGGGCAGTTCGATCCGCAGTTGGAGCTTCACCACGGCGCCCTCATCGTCGACGCCGGTCGCTTCGCTCTGACACTGGCGGCGTCGGGCGGCGACATCGCCCTCGACCGCGCCTGGATCGAGAATTTCGACCTGCCTGCGGAGCGCGAGCGCGGCCTGTTCGACCGCGACAACCATCTCGCCGTCGGCATGGCCTCGCTGGCCCTGGTGCCGGGCCGTTGGGTCGGCCTAGGTGCCAGCCTGCACCCGGATCCGGCGACTGACCTCGACGCCGCTCTGGAGCGGCGCCGACAGCATGACCGGGAGGTCCTGGCGGCGGCTGCTGCCCAACTCGGCCCCGACGGGATGCCGGACTGGATCGCGCAGCTGACCCTCTCCGCCGACGGCTTCCTCTTCTCCCGTCCGCTGCCCGAGGTGCCGGACGGCGTGTCCGTGATCGCCGGCTATCCCTGGTTCGGCGACTGGGGCCGCGACACCATGATCGCGCTGCCCGGCCTGACGCTCGCCACCGGCCGGCCGGAGCTGGCACGGCGGATCCTCGACACCTTCGCCCGCTTCGTCGATCGGGGCATGCTGCCCAATGTCTTCCCGGGCGCAGGCCAGGTGCCGGACTACAACACCGCCGATGCCGCGCTGTGGTTCTTCGAGGCCTGGCGCGCCTATGTCGAGGCGACCGGCGATACGGCTGCTCTCGCGGCCGTCTTCCCGGTGCTGGCGGAGATGGTCAACTGGTACCGTGTCGGCACCCGTTACGGCATCGGCGTCGACCCGGCGGACGGGTTGCTGCGTGCCGGGGAGCCAGGGGTGCAACTGACCTGGATGGATGCCAAGGTCGGCGACTGGGTGGTCACGCCGCGCATCGGCAAGCCGGTCGAGATCAACGCGCTCTGGTACAATGCGCTGCGCATCATGACGGATTTTGCGTCCATGCTGGGACAGTCGTCCGAAACCTACGCCGAACTCGCGGCCCAGGTCCGGCAGGGGTTCCAGCGCTTCGTCAGCCCTGCCAACGGCGGCCTTTACGATGTGATCGACGGTCCCGAGGGTGACGACGCCAGCGTCCGGCCCAACCAGATCCTGGCCGTCAGCCTGTTGCACAGCCCGCTGGATCCGGACCGGCAGGCCGCGGTCGTGGCACTGTGCGGCCAGAACCTCCTGACCTCCTATGGCCTCCGATCGCTTTCGCCGGAGGATCCAGCGTTCCATCCGGCCTATGGCGGCGACGTCTGGGCGCGCGACGGCGGCTATCATCAGGGGCCGGTCTGGGCCTGGCTGCTGGGACACTACGCCCTGGCCGAGCACCGGGTGCATGGCGACGCCGCCGCTGCGCTCGCCCGCTTGGCGCCGGTCCGCGACCATCTCGCCGACTCCGCCCTCGGCCATGTCAGCGAAATCTTCGACGGCGCCGCACCGCATCGGCCCGCCGGCTGCCCGGCACAGGCCTGGTCGGTCGCCTGCACCCTCGAGGCCTGGTGGCGCCTGCGCCGGATGGCCGCCGCGCCTGGCCGGCCTTGATCCATCCGTCAGAGGAGAATGCCGTCATGCCCAGCTTGAATGCCGAGCAGAAGAGGCTCGAGGCCCAGCGCAGCGGCGCCGAGGATTGGCGCCGGTGGGGTCCGTACCTGTCGGAACGCGCCTGGGGCACGGTGCGCGAGGATTACAGCCCCCATGGCGAGGCCTGGGAGCATTTCGACCACGACCAGGCGCGGTCGCGCGCCTATCGCTGGAGCGAGGACGGCCTGGCCGGGCTCAGCGACGACCGCCAGTTCCTGTGCTTCGGGCTGGCCCTGTGGAACGGGCGTGACCCGATCCTGAAGGAGCGCGCCTTCGGCCTGACCGGCAACCAGGGCAATCACGGCGAGGATGTGAAGGAGTATTACTTCTACCTCGACGCCACGCCGTCCCACAGCTGGCTGCGCTACCTCTACAAATATCCCCAGGCCGAATACCCCTATGGCCGCCTGGTCGAGGAGAACCGCCGCCGCGGCCGGGGCGACCCGCCGCTCGGGCTGATGGACACCGGCGTCTTCGGCGACAGCCGGTACTGGGATGTCGAGGTGGCCTACGCCAAGGCCGGGCCAGAGGAGATGCACATCCGGATCACGGCGCATAATCGCGGGCCGGATGCGGCGGTGCTGCATCTGCTGCCGACGCTCTGGTTCCGCAACACCTGGTCCTGGGACGAGGGCAGCGACCGGCCGCTCCTCCGCCTCGATACCCCGTCGGATGGCGCTGCCTGGGCGGTCGAGGCCGAGCACCCTGCCCTCGGTCGCTATCACCTCTACGGCCGCGATCCGGCGGAACCGCTGTTCACCGAGAACGAGTCGAACACGGAGCGGCTGTGGGGCCAACCGAACCCTTCGCCATATGTGAAGGACGCCTTTCACCGTCGGGTCACCAGGGGCGAGGCGGCGGCGGTCAACCCCGAGCAGCAGGGCACCAAATTCGCGGCATGGTCCCGTGTCGAGGTCGCGGCGCGGGACAGCGCCACGATCGAGCTGGTGCTTTCCGCCGCAGCGCTGGACGCGCCCTTCGCCCGCGGCGGGGCGTTGTTCGCCGAACGCCGCGCCGAAGCGGATGCGTTCTTCGCCAACCTGCTGCCCGACGCCGGCGGCGAGGAACAGCGCATCCTGCGCCAAGCCCTCGCCGGCATGATCTGGTCCAAGCAGTTCTTCCATTTCGACGTCGAGCGCTGGCTGAAGGGCGACCGGCTCGCTCCACCCTCGAGCCGGCTTGGCGGCCGGAACCGCAAATGGAAGCACTTCAAGGCCGGCGACATCATCTCGATGCCGGATACATGGGAGTATCCGTGGTTCGCCGCCTGGGATCTCGCCTACCACTGCGGCGCGCTCGCGCTGGTCGATGTCGACTTCGCCAAGGATCAGGTCGAGATCCTGCTGAAGGAGACCTACCTCCATCCCAACGGCCAGATCCCGGCCTATGAATGGACCTTCGACGACGTCAACCCGCCGCTCCACGCCGCCGCGGCGCTGAAGGTGTTCCGGGCGGAACGGGTGCAGCGTGGTGCCGGCGACCTGCATTTCCTGCACCGCGTGTTCCACAAGCTGCTGCTCTATTACGCCTGGTGGATCAACCGGAAGGACGGCGACGGCCACAACGTCTTCGAGGGCGGATTCCTCGGGCTCGACAACATCTCGGTGTTCGACCGCTCCCGGCCGCTGCCCCCCGGCTTCCGGCTGAAGCAGGCGGATGCGACCGGCTGGATGGCGATGTTTGCCCTGAACATGACGGTCATGGCCCTGGAGCTGGCCACCGAGGATCCGGATTACGAGCACATCGCGATCCAGACCTATCAGCAGTTCCTGGCCATCGCCAACGCGATCGGCGGCCATGCCGGCATGGGCGTGCCGCTCTGGGACGAGGAGGCCGGGTTCTTCAAGGACCTCATCATCGATCCGGACGGGCGCGCGCACCGCATCGACGTCTATTCGATGGTCGGCCTGATCCCGCTCTTCGCGACCGAGGTGATCGACCGGCGGCTCCTCGCCAACGTCCCGCGCTTTCGCTCGATGCTGCATCATCACAAGGGCGGCGTCTTCCGTGGCCAGTCCATCTGCGCCTGCCCGGACTGGGAGAACGACCGCGGCGAACACCTGCTCGCGATCGTCGACCATGCGATGCTGCCGCGGATCCTCGAGCATCTGCTGAAGGAGGACGAGTTCCTGTCACCCTATGGCGTCCGCAGCGTCAGCCGCATCCATGCGGAGCGGCGCGACCTCGGCACTCTGCCGGGGATCGGCCAGGCGATCATCGAGTATGTCCCGGGCGAGTCGAATTCCGGCCTGTTCGGAGGCAATTCGAACTGGCGCGGGCCGATCTGGCTGCCTGTGAACTATTCCCTGATCCAGGCGCTGGAGAAGTTCCACCGCTTCCTCGGCGACGGGTACACGGTTCCGGTCCCCTGCCTCGACGATCGCCGCCTCACGCTGAAGGAGATCGCGACCCTGATCGCCGAGCGTCTTGTCGATCTCTACCGCCCAGGGAGCAACGGCGAGCCGAGGCCGGCCTTGGCATCCCAGCCGCCGTTCCATGACGATCCGCACTGGCAGGATCTGCTGCTGTTCTACGAGTATTTCCATGCCGACACCGGCCAGGGGCTCGGCGCCGCGCACCAGACTGGGTGGACCGGTCTTCTCGCCAATCTGGTCATGCGCCAGTTCCGCCGCGATATCCCGGAATTCTGGCGCGGACAGGGAGCAACCCGGAAGCGAAGCCTGGGCAGACCTCAGGGCGTGTCAGCCGATCCCGCAGATGCTGCTCCGGCCGTCGCAGCAGCCGGAGCCGGCGGCGCGGGATCCTGAGCGCCGTCGGGATGGTGTCCGGGAGACGGCGGCCAGACGGCCGCCGTTTCGCTTTCCGGCGCCGCGACGTTTCATAGCCACCGACTATCGAACCCATAAGGACACGGCATTTTATCGATTTGGATCAATGGATTAGCGTGATCCTGTTCCCGCGCCGAACATGGCGCCATCGACAGGAGAGGATAGATGACCAGCAAGACAGCCGCCCTGAACCTCGCCACCGCCCTGTTCGGCGCGGTCGCCCTGGCAGCGATCGCGGCGCCGAGCCAAGCGCACGCGGCCGACCTCGAGA
This sequence comes from Mycobacterium sp. KBS0706, assembly GCF_005938675.2. Taxonomy (GTDB): domain Bacteria; phylum Pseudomonadota; class Alphaproteobacteria; order DSM-16000; family Inquilinaceae; genus Inquilinus. The sequence continues at coordinate 6,175 of NZ_VCCH02000120.1, read as the reverse complement.
AGTGCTACGGCATCTCGCTCGCCGGCCAGAACAGCTGCGCCAACGAGGCCGGGACGCATTCCTGCGCCGGCCAGTCGAAGGTCGACTATGACGGCGGCGAATGGCGGGCGATCGGGGCCGGTCACTGCGCCGATCTCGGCGGCCAGCTGAAGCCGTTTCAGGGCGTGAATCCGAACAAGAGCTGACCCGCACAGGCCCCGAGCCGGAGGTCGAACCGCATGCGCTCCCCCTCCCCTGGTGCGAATGCGGCGGCGGCGCCGATACCCGCCCGCGCGGGTATCGGCCTCCGCCACCGCCACGTGGTGGATTTCCTGCGCGAGCCACCCGCCGCAGGCTGGATCGAGGTCCACAGCGAGAACTACCTCTCGGCCGGCGGCCCTCGGCTCGCCGCGCTGGAGCGGATCCGCCGGGACTTCCCGTTGAGCTGCCACGGCGTCGGCCTGTCGCTCGGCTCCGCCGACGGCCTGGATCGCCGGCATCTCCGGGCCCTGCGCGGATTCTACGACCGCTTCGCTCCGGGCCTCGTCTCCGAGCATGTCGCCTGGAGCGTCACCGGCGGCGTGTTCCTGAACGACCTGCTGCCGCTGCCTTTCACCGACGAGGCGTTGGCCGTGATCTGCCGCAACATCGACCAGGCGCAGGAGGCCTTCGGGCGCCGCATCCTGGTCGAGAACCCGTCCAGCTACGTCGCCTTCACGGAATCGACCATGGCGGAGTGGGAGTTCCTGCGGGCGATCGTGCAGCGCACCGGCTGCGGGCTGCTGCTCGACGTCAACAACATCCACGTCTCGGCCTGCAACACCGGCTTCGATGCCGGCCTGTACCTAGACGGCGTGCCCTGGGAGGCGGTCGAGGAGATCCATGTAGCCGGGCATACCGTCGCGCGCTTCGATGAGGAGCGGCTGCTGATCGACGACCACGGCTCCCCGGTCGATGCGCTGGTCTGGCGGCTGCTCAAGGTGGCCCTGGGGCATACCGGGCCACTTCCGGTCCTGGTCGAGTGGGACACGGCGGTGCCCGAGCTGCCGGTGCTGCTGGCGGAGGCGGAGAAGGCCGACCGGCTGCTCGATATGGCTCGCGGGAAGCGGGCGCCGCGCCATGCTGCATGAGCTGCAGACCGCCTTCCGCAGTGCAGTGCTAGAGGGGGCGCCCGACGCCGCCTGCGCCGCCATCGTCAGCGACCACGTGCCGGCCGCCCGCCGGCTCGCGGTGTACCGTCACAACCTGCTCGCGTCGCTGACCGAGGCTCTGCGCGCGGCCTTTCCGGTCACCGCCCGCCACCTCGGGGAACAGCGATTTGCCGTTCTTGCCCAGGCCTTTATCGAGGCGTCACCGCCCCGGCAGCCGCAGCTCCTCGCCTATGGCGAGAGCTTTCCGGCCTTCCTGTCGGCCGCGGCCTGGGCGGATGTCGATCCCTCGCTTCCGGATCTCGCTCGGCTGGAATGGGCGCGTGTCGAAGCGTGCTTCGCCGCGGAGACGCCGCCCCTGTCGCCAGGCCGCTTGGCCGGCATCGCGGCCGGGCGCACCGGCGACATCGTCTTCCGGCTTCACCCGTCCGTCCGCCTCGTCGCTTCGGCGCACCTGCTGTTGGCGCTCTGGGGTGAGGAACCGACGGCGGAGCAGGCTGCCGCCGGTGCCGTGCTGGTCTTGCGCAGCGGCGGCGCCGTGGAGATGGCGCCGCTCGCCGACGGCGACTTTGCACTCCTGAGGATGGTCCGCACCGGCATGCCGCTCGATGTGGCGGCGGCGGCCGGCGAAGCGGCCGATCCCGGATTCGATCTGCAGGCTGCGCTCGCAACCCATCTGTCGCGCGGCACCTTCTGCGGCTTCTCGTTTCACACCACTCGAAAGAGGGACTCATGATCGTGACCATTCCGGCCCCCGGCATCGCCTTCACCGCACAGGCGGCAAAGACCGTCAGGCGCACGGTCGACCTGATCGAGGCCTGGGCCGCGCCCGTGCTGCAGCTCGCCATCCGGCTCTGGATCGCGCGCGTGTTCTTCAATTCGGGCCTGACCAAGATCCAGGACTGGGACGCCACCCTCTTCCTGTTCCAGGAGGAGTATCGGGTGCCGCTGCTGCCCACCTCGGTTGCGGCGCTCATGGGCACCACCTTCGAGCTCGCCATGCCTGTGCTGCTGGTCGTCGGGCTGGCGACACGGCTCGCAGCGCTGCCCCTGATCGGCATGAGCCTGGTCATCCAGTTCGTGCTCGGGGCGACCAACCCGGCCTACGACAACGTCGAGCACTTCTACTGGCTCTTCCTGCTCCTCGTGATCGCGATCCGGGGCCCGGGACCACTGTCTCTCGACCATCTCCTCTCTCGCTGGATCTCGTCCAGCCGGTCCTGACCCGGCTCCGGCGCGGCCCCGCCCATCATTGTCGAGGACCGGATCCCATGGAGATGCATCAGATCCGCTACTTCCTCGCGATGTGCGAGACGCTGAACTTCACGCGCGCGGCGGAGCAATGCAATGTCGCCCAGCCGTCGCTGACGAGGGCCATCCAGAAGCTGGAGGAGGAGCTCGGCGGCCCCCTGTTCCACCGCGAGCGGCAGCGCACTCACCTGACCGATCTCGGCCGCCTGATGCAGCCGCATTTCGAGACGGTCGTGACCCAGGCGGCCGCGGCCAAGGCGCAGGCTCAGGGCTATGTCCAGCTCGAGCGAGCCGTCCTCAATCTCGGGGTGATGTGCACCATCGGACCGACGCGGTTGATCAGCCTCCTGCAGAAGCTGCAGCGGGAGCAGCCGGCGATCGACCTGAGGGTGACCGACTCAACGCCGCGCGAACTGTCGGAGATGCTGCTCGCGGGTGAGCTTGATCTGACGATCCTGTCCGAGCAGCCGACCCTGCCTGACCGGCTAAGAATGCTGCCGCTGTATCAGGAACGGTTCATCGTGGCCTTTCCACCGGGCCATCGCTTTGAGACGCTCAACATGGTGGCCTTTTCCGACGTTCACCAGGAGCCGTACCTGACCCGGTTGAACTGCGAGTTCATCAACTTCTTCGACACGATCCTGGCCGAGCTGGGCGTCGAGCTGCAGGAGCGATACGAAAGCACGCGGGAAGACTGGATCCAGAGCATGATCATGGCCGGCTTCGGGATCTCCTTCATTCCCGAATACATGGCGAGGCTGCCGAACCTGCCCTCGCGGACGCTGGTCAATCCGGAGGTGACCCGGCGGATCGCCATCGCCACCGTTGCCGGGCGGCCGCACTCCCCCGCAGTGTCGACCTTCGTGCGCATGGCACGGAGCTTCGACTGGAATGCGTTCTGAGTCCGCGGCGCCAGATACCCCTTTTGCAGGTAGGCTGACCGGCTGGGTGATAAGGTACGATCATTCCGCCATTGAGCCGTTTCATAGGCCGGACCGGACCATCGGGGAGTATCCGGATCTACCCCTCCACCGAAAAGAAGCACGGACCGGCACACAGGGGGATTTGCCATGGAGATGCATCAGATCCGCTATTTCCTGGCCGTCTGCGACCAGCTCAATTTCACACGGGCGGCCGAGACCTGCCACGTCGCGCAGCCTTCGCTGACGCGCGCGATCAAGCTGCTGGAGGAGGAGCTCGGCGGATTGCTGTTCCACCGCGAGCGCGCGAACACGCATCTGTCCGAGCTCGGCCGCATGATGCAGCCCTACTTGCAACAGGTCCACGACCAGACCCAAGCCGCGAAGAAGACGGCAATCGAGCTGATCACCGGCAAGAAGCTCCAGCTTCGCCTCGGCATCATGTGCACGATCGCGCCGACGCAGGTGCTGGATCTGATCGAAGCGGTGCGAAAGCGGCACCCGGCCGTCGAGCTCCTGCTGGTCGACGCTCCGGCACGGATGCTCGAGGAAAAGCTGCTGGCGGGCGACCTGGAGGCGGCGATCTATTGCCTGCCGGGCGATGAGCCGAACGATCGCCTTCACTATATCGAGCTGTTCCGGGAGTTCTTCATGATCGCCATTGCGGCCGGCCACCGGCTCTCCGACCGCAACGCCATCCGCGTCCAGGACCTCGATGGCGAGAATTACGTCAATCGCAGGAACTGCGAGGTCTACGAATATGCCAGCTCCGTCTTCTTGTCGCAAAATGTCCGCACACCGATGATCTACAGCAGCGAGCGGGATGACTGGGTCCTGGCGATGATCGCGGCCGGCCTCGGCTTCGGGTTCATCCCGGAATACTCGATCAACTATCCCGGTGTGGTCGGTCGCAAATGCATCGAGCCGGAGTTCTGGCGCGACGTCTCCCTCGTGACCGTCCGTGGACGCCCGCATTCCCCCGCCATCGGCGTTCTGGTGCGAGAGGCGATGCGGGTTCGCTGGCTGGGCAAGGAGCCGGTGGTGCTGCAGGGCTCGGCTTCGGTGGAGCAGTCCTGAGCGGCCACCATCGGCAGGCCGGACCGGGCGGCCAATGCATTTCGAGATCAGTTAGGCCGCCTGCCGAGCAGCCGCAGACCGAGTGGCTGAAACGCGGCCATGCCAGCGCTCGATGCTGGTCAGTGTCTCGTCCTGCGGATCCGGAGAGAGTGCGAGGAGGCTTTCGCGGAAGCTCGACACCCGCTGCAGCCTGGCACGCCAGTCGGCGATCTTGTCGACATTGTCGACGAACCAACGGAGCGCGTTCTGCACCTGGTTGAAGGCTCCGATCACCATCATCAACCCGCCCAGCGAGAGGCTGCCGGCCGCATAGGCCGGCATCGCGGCGATCACCGGCACGATGAGGCCGAGCCAGCCATAGCCCGAGGTGACCCAGGTCAGCCGTGCGACGCCATTTGCGAGCTGGCGGCTCAATTCCGTCACCGAGGCGAAGACACCACCCGCGGCCCCACGTTCGCCGCATTCCATGCCGTGAAGGGCGATCGCATCCGCGGATCCGTGAATCCTGGCCAAGGTGGAGCGGAGTTCTGCCTCTCGGTTCTGGCGCTCGGCATTCAGCCGGATGAGCGGCCGCCCGACGAGCCAGGCCAGCCAGGATCCGGCGGCCGCATAGATCAACGCACACCAGACCATGTAGCCCGGGATGCTGAACGGCCTGCCGTCAAACAGGTTAAAGACGACCTGATCCGACAGGGACCAGAGGAGCCCTGTGAACGTGGCCAGCAGCAATATGGATTGCAGCAAACCGCAGCCAAGGGTCGTTGACAGCTCGGTGAATTGTCTCGCATCGGCCTGCACATATTGGTCCGGATGGACATCAGCTTCGCTGGCGCGGGCAAGGAGATGGGGCCGTCTCGGGACGAGCCAACTGTCGAGGAGATCATGGGTCAGCCACTCGCGCAGCCGGACCTTGATCATCTCCTGCACCCAGGTCTGCGCGACAATCAGCAGGAGCAGCGCTCCGGCAATCCCGAAGAAGGTGTAGATGGAACGCCGCAAGGCCTGGAAGTCGCGCCGCGCGATCGCGTCGTAGAATGAGCCGTTCCAGGCGTTGAGCTCGATCTGCCCATAGGCTACAGCGGAGACAACGGCCGTGAGGACGCACACGAGAGTGCCAATCAGAAGCCGATAGCGGCGGGCTTCGCCGAGGGCGTGCACCAAGCACCACAATTGTCGTGATGCGCTGGGAGCTTCCCTGCGGAACGCCAACCTCCCTCTCCCTGCGGCCTGTTCTCGTGCGACTGACATGTCCGCCCGTCCGCGGAAGCTCCAGCTCCCGCAAATGCTGAAGATGATTTGTCCCATCGAGCAGGATCGCAGCAGGAATCATCTCTAGATCCCTGGCCTTCGCGACACTGCCGCTCTCATCTACACAATGACTTTTCTGCGTGGGCGTTGGAACTATTGTACGCCTATGAGTTTCATGCCCCGCGTCTATTGGAAATGCAGTTCGACAGGTCAGCCAAACGACGGCATTGACGACAGCCGGCCCGCGGCAATGAGCCGGGCCACGATGGATCACCTGGACTACCTGCTTTGGGTAAGCCGGGAAGGCCAGGGCGGTCCGCAAAAGGGACGGGCGGCCTTCAGCGGCTCCGCTGGCCAGCGTCCGCAACGAGCCGCGTGCATTCAGCGCGCTTCTAATGCGGTGGATCTCGAGCGGCGGGGTGGACAGCTACTCCACTGCCAACGCAGTCGGGCCGACCTGACCTTCTGACGGCGAGGTGCGGTACAGCGCGCGAGATGTGCTACTCGCGTGCTGGCCACGGCGCTCGGAGCAGGCTTAACCTTGCTTCTGAG
>NZ_VCCH02000012.1 GCF_005938675.2 Mycobacterium sp. KBS0706 | reverse complement strand
TCGAGCCTGGCGGCGGCCCGCCACTGCGCGGTGCGGCGGGCGCGCAGCAGCCGCGCCAGGTACTGCGCCCGCGGCAGGCCGAGCTGGTAGCGGGCGTAGATCCGGTTGGCGTCCGGCTGCTCGTCGCCGTGCAGCGCATCGTAGAACCGGGCGATCCAGGCCTCGGCCTGCTGCCCCTGGGTCTCGTGGCGGCGCTCGCCGAGCACCCATTCGCTGACCAGGTCGACACACAGCGCTTCGTAGCCGGACTCGATCCGCTTCCGGCTGGCCGGCGAGGCATCGATTTCCAGCGCCGCCTTGGCCCGGGCCACGCGGTCCCGCCTGTCCGCATCCTCCGCCATCACCTCTCCCCGATTTCGCTGCGCGGATCGGGATCCTAGCGAATCCCTGAGGCCAGGGCAGGACACATCTCGTGATCGGACGGCGGCCCGGTGCGTCCCGGCAGGACGATCGTCCGCCGAGCGAGTCTGCAGGCCACGCCCTTCTCTGCTAGAGTCCGGTCCGGTGCCGCCGCCCGCCGCTTCGCGGCCGGGGCGCGTCCGCCCGCGATTTTCGTGATGAATAATGCTGGGGGATTTCATGACTGGATTGACAGGTGCGGCCCGAGCCGCCGTCGGGGCAATCGCGCTCGCAGGCTTGGCTGCTTGCGCGGAACGCATGGCCGGCGACAGCGAGGATCTCGCCCAGCTCTATCGACAGGCCATCTATGACTCCGCCGTCAAACGGCCGTCCTTCCAGCGCAAGTTGATGCCGATCGATCCACGGGCGTCGGAGGTCACGGTCGTCACCTTGACCACCAAGACGGACGACCCCGTCGAACCGACGGAGTCCGTCGCGCGGTCCAAGGGCGTTCTCCGGCTCGCCCGGAATGCCGGCGGCACGGGCAAGGTGCTGTCGGCGACGTGGGTGTCGTTGCCCTCGGAATCCCGGCCGGCCTGCAAGGGCGCACCGGATCCGGTGCTGGCCCTCGAACAACTGCTCGGCATGCCGCCGGCGGGGGGTGACTGGGAGCTCGTCCAGTTCAGCGTCGCTCCGGACCACATCTTCCGGCCCTGCGCCAGCGGTCCGGAGATCGGGACGACGCAATGCTCCTTCGCTCTGCCGAAGCGTTCGTCTTCACCGGAGACGCAGCTCTTCGTCTTCGGCCAGATGTGGAGCTCCTACATCGCGGATTTCCGGGACTCCGGCTACCCCTATACGGGCATGGGATGGACTTACAACTGGAGCCCGGCCGCGAAGGACCATTACGGGGTGTCCGAATACGTGGTGAAGGAGGGGGCGCCGGTGAGCGACATCCAGGTGTTTACCCCAAGCGAGTTCTGCAACGGGGCGGGATGAACTGAGGCCGGTCCCGTCAGCGCGCCGGGGCCGCCCTGGATCGCATTCGAATGACGGTGCAATTTTCCTTGACCACATGTTCCTATTTTGTTCTAATCTCGAAATGGTCGATACCAGCACAACCGAGGCTCCGTCCGCCGCTTCGCCGGCCACGGATGAGTCCGTCCGGGAGACCGAGATACTGTCCGGGTTGACCAAGCTCGCCTTGGAGATGGCCCGGTCCTTCCAGGCCCAAGCCGTCGCCGCCCTCGCGGCCGGCGCTCTCGATCGCGCCGGCAAGGCCGAGGCCCGTTTCAGCAGCCTCTTCCTCGCCATCCGCCGGGTCGTTGCGCTCGGGGCCAGGCTGCGCCGGCAGCAGCAGGAAGCCGCATCGCTGATTTCAGACGCGGCCGCGATGCTGTCCGAGCTGATGGAGCTCGCCATGGCGCTGGCCACCGGCTTCCAGGCCGTGGGCGTCGCCGCCCTCGCGGCCGGCGATCTCGACCGCGCCGGGGATATGGAGACCCGCTTCAGCAGCCTGTTCCTCGGCATCCGCCGCGCCGTCGTGCTGAAGATCAAGCTGCGCGAGCAGCGGGAGAAGGCGCGGCGCGAGGCCGAAGTCCGGCGGAAGAGCCGGCAAGCCGAGAAGGACAACCGGCGCCAAGCCGTCGCCCAGGGCGTCGCCCAAGTCATCGCCACGGCTCCCGACACCGACACCCGGGAGCGGCTGACCGTCGATCTCTGGGAAAAGCTGACCGAGGACGAGCGCATCGACGTCGACCTCACCGACACCGCCTTGCCGATCGAGGCGCTGATCGCCAGCCTGTGCCGGGCCCTCGGCCTCCCGCCCGGCGGAATGCCTCCGGCCGGCGGGCCTGCTGCCAGCAGTCCGGCGGCCGCGGCGAAAGCCGGGACCGATGCTGCCGGCGTCGGCCCGAAGCGCCAGTTCTCCGGCCCGGCCTCGCGCCGCGCCTCCTCCAGCCACCCCATCGCGGCCGAGGATACCGGCGACCCCGGGGACGACCAGCCGTCCGGCGACACCGGGCCGCCCGCCACGGCGCCGCCCCGCGACCGGCGGCAATGGACCGACGCCGATCGGGCCGGACATCCAGGCCGCGACACGGAGCGCAACGCCCGATGGCGCCGCCCGCAGAGTCTCGCCCCCATGCGTCGCCACGGCTGACCGGAGCACCTGGTCGCCGTGGCCGCAGGCATGCGCGTGGCGGTTCTCGCCAGCGATATCGTTTCAAAATCCCCCAACCCGTCATCCCCGCGAAAGCGGGGATCTCGTCACGCCTGACGATCGGACAGAGATTCCCGCTTTCGCGGGAATGACGGCAAAGGGGGGATCGCCGTTCTTAAAAGGTCCCGCACGCGCAAATGGGAAAGGCGATAACTCACTGCGTTGATGCGATCGGGGTGACCCGATTTGGCCTGAGCTCATCCCGCTCCAGACGTCGCTGATTCGAAAGACATCCCGGCCGTTCAGGCGGGCAGCCCGGCCTTGAGCAGGCCGTCGCGGCAATGGGCGCGGTCCTCGTCGCGCTTGTAGTGCAGGGTCGCCAGGAACGCCTCCGCCGTGAAGTCGGGATTGGTCCGCAGCACCGCCTGGGCATGGGCGCCGGCGGCGGTGGCGTCGCCCATCCAGGCCAGCGCGGCGGCCAGGAAGGCGTGGTGGGTGTGGTCGGGCTTGGTGATGTGGCTGTAGGCCTCCACCGCTTCGGCATAGCGCTGGCCGGTGTAGTAGGCCCGGCCGAGATGGCTCCAGAACCGCTCCGGGTGATGCGGGTTGAGGCGCATCGCCTTGCGGATCCAGTCGATGCCTTCCTCCGGCCGGCCGAGCCAGGTCAGGATCTCGCCCTGCTGCACCACGATCAGGTCGTAATTCGGGTTCGAGGCGATCGCCCGTTCCTGGTGATAGAAGGATTTCTCGAATTCGTGCCGCGCCAGGGCGACCGCGGCCAGGATGCGGTGGACATCGGCGTCGTTGTCGTCGAGGGCGATCGCGGTCTCGAGCTCGCCGACCACGGCATCCCAGGTGGCGTCGCGGTCGGCGCACCAACCATTGACCCAGCTCTGGCCCAGCACGCAGGCCCGCCAAGCATGGGCATGGGCGTATTTCGGGTCGAGGGCTACGGCGCGATCGAGCATCGCCAGCGCCTCGGCGTTGTCGTCCCGCGTCGACCGGTGGTGCAGGATCTTGCCGGCCAGCAGGCATTCATAGGCTTCCAGACTCCCCGTGGTCTTCCGCTTCGCCCGGTCGCGCGCCGCGGCCTCGACCCGGCCGGGCAGGGTGGCGGCGATCGCCGAGGTGACCTCGTCCTGGATGGCGAAGATATCGGCCAGGTCGCGGTCATAGCGTTCGGCCCAGATGTGCCGGTCGGTCTCGGCGTCGATCAACTGCACCGTGACTCGCACCCGGCCGCCGGCCTTGCGCACGCTGCCCTCGACCACGTAGTGGACGCCGAATTCGCGGGCGACGTCCTGCACCTTCACCGCCTTGCCCTTGTGCACGAAGGCGGAGTTGCGGGAGATCACCAGGAGCTCGTGGAAGCGCGACAGCTCGGTGATGATGTCCTCGGTCAACCCGTCGGCGAAGAATTCCTGCTCCGCCTCGCCGCTCATATTGGCGAAGGGCAGCACGACGATGGAGGGCTTGGTCGGGACGGGACTGCTGGCGGCAACCTCGGATGGGGCTTCCGCCGCCGGCAGGTCGAGCCGGACCCGGTAGACGCGGATCGGCCGCGAGATGTTCTTGACCGCCTGCTCGCCGAGATCCTCGAAGCCGACGTCGAGCCGGTCGCCGACCTGGTCGCGCACCGCGCCCGAAACGCAGATCCCGCCCGGCTCCGCCAGCGCCTCCAGCCGGGCCGCGACATTGACGCCGTCGCCGAACAGGTCGCCGTCCTCGACGATCACGTCGCCGAGATTGATGCCGATGCGGAACTGGATCCAGCGCGCCGGCGAAACGTCGCTGTTGCGCCTGGCCATCCGGCGCTGGATCTCGGTGGCGCAGGTCAGCGCGTCGACGATGCTAGCGAATTCGACCAGGAGGCCGTCGCCCGTGGTCTTGACGATGCTGCCGCGGGCCTTGGCGATCGCCGGGTCGATCAGCTCGAGCCGGTGGGTCTTCAGCCGCGCGAGGGTGCCGGACTCGTCGGCCTCCATCAGCCGGCTGTAGCCGACCATGTCCGCCGCCAGGATCGCCGCCAGCCTGCGCTGGACCTCGGGCCGTTCCATGGGCTCGTCCTCGCCCTGAAGGACGCAATTTTAGCAAATCCGAGCCGGGGCGACAAACGATGCCGGCCGGTCACGCCCGCTTGCGGCCGCGTTCGCTCCGCTTCGGCTGGGCTTCGGCGATCATTTCGGCGGCGGCTTCCTCCAGCATAGCGTCGATCGCACCGGCGGCGACGCTGACGCGGCCGATCTCGAGCAGCACCGGGACGGCGAGGGGGGAAACGCGGTCGAGAGCGCGGTGGGTCAGCTTGCGCCGGGCCCGCTTCAGCGACAGGGCGACTCGGGCGACGTCCACCAGGCCGCGCGCCGCATCCGCCCTGGTGGCCCGCAGCAGCACGTGGTCCGGCTGGTGCCGGCGCAGCACGTCGTAGATCAGGTCGGCGCTGACCGTGACCTGGCGTCCTGTCTTCTTCTCGCCCGGGGAGCGACGTTCGATCAGCCCGGCGATGATGGCGACGTTGCGAAAGGTGCGGCGCAGCAGGCTGGAATCGCCCATCCAGGCCTCCAGGTCGTCGCCCAGCATGTCCTCGCTGAACAGCGGCGCCGGGTCGGTCACCGGGTGCAGGCTCCAGGTCGCCAGCACATAGTCGGTGGCAACGAAGCCGATCGGCCCCAGCCCGGCCCGCTCCATCCGCTTGGTCAGCAGCATGCCCAGCGTCTGATGCGCCTGCCGTCCTTCGAAGCAGTATGCCACCATGTAGTGCCGGCCGCCGCGCGGGAAGGTCTCGATCATCAACTCGCCCGGCCCGGGCAGGCCGGAGCGGTCCCGCTGCAACTCCAGCCATTCGCGCACGTCGTCCGGCAGCCGGGGCCAATGGGCGGGGGTCGACAGCAGGCGGCGCACCCGGTCGGCCAGGTGGGTGGTCAGCGGCATGCGGCCCCCCGCGAAGGCCGGCACCTTCGGCTCGCCGGTGGCGGTGCGGCTGGCGATCACCGCCATCTCGCGTATGCCTTCGAAGCGCAGCAGCTGGCCGGCGAACATGAAGGTGTCGCCTGCCACCAGGCCTTGGGCAAAATACTCCTCGACCTCGCCCAGCACCTTGCCGAAGCCGCCGCCGAGCCGGACCTTCAGCGTCTCCTGCTCGACGATGGTGCCGACATTCATCCGGTACTGTCGGGCAACCACGGCGCTGGCCACTTTCCAGCGACCCTCGGCATCCTGCTTCAGCCGGTGGAAACGGTCGTAGCTGCGCAGGGCGTAACCGCCATGGGCGACGAAATCGAGCACATCGTCGAAATCGCGCTTCGGCAGCGCGGCATAGGGCGCCGCCCGCCGCACCTCGACGAACAGCGCCTTCGCGTCGAAGGGGGCGGAGCAGGCACAACCCAGCAGGTGCTGCGCCAGCGTGTCCAATGTGCCGGGGGCCGGCGGGTCGCCGTCCAGCGTCATCGCCTCGACCGCGTCGGAGGCGGCCTGGCATTCCAGCACCTCGAACCGGTTGGCCGGAACCAGCAGCGCCACCGAAGGCACGTCGAAGCGATGGTTCGACCGGCCGATGCGCTGCAGCAGGCGGCTGGCGCCTTTCGGCGCTCCGATCTGGATCACCAGGTCGACCGCCGCCCAGTCGATGCCGAGGTCGAGCGAGGAGGTGGCGACCACCGCGCGCAGCTCGCCCCGCGCCATCGCCGCCTCGACCTTGCGGCGCTGCTCCGCCGCCAGGCTGCCGTGATGCAGCCCGATCGGCAGCACGTCGTCATTCACCCGCCACAGCGCCTGGAACACCAGCTCGGCCTGCGCCCGGGTGTTGACGAACAGCAGCGTGGTGCCGGCCTTGCGGATCCGCTCATACAGCTCGGCGGCGGCATAGGTGCCCATATGGCCGGACCAGGGCAGGCGGCCCTCCGTTTCCAGGATCTCGACCACCGGTTTGATGCCCGGAGGCCCCTTGACCGTGCGCACCAGCGCCGGGTCGGCATGGCCGGTCGGCGACAGCCAGGCGACCAGCGCGTCGGGGTGCGCGACCGTGGCCGACAGCCCGATCCGGCGGGCCTCCGGCGCCAGGGTGGCCAGGCGGGCGAGGCCGAGCGCCAGCAGGTCGCCGCGCTTGGTCCCGGCCAGGGCGTGCAACTCGTCGACGATGACGCAGCGCAGGGCCCCGAAGATGCGGTCGGCGTCGTTGTAGGACAGCAGCAGCGCCAGGCTTTCCGGCGTCGTCATCAGGATCTGCGGCGCGTGGCGGCGCTGGCGCTCGCGCTTGATCTGCGGCGTGTCGCCGGTGCGGGTCTCGGCCCGGATCGGCAGCCGCATCTCGGCGATCGGCTGCTCCAGGTTGCGGTGGATGTCGACCGCCAGCGCCTTGAGCGGGGAGATGTAGAGGGTGTGCAGCCCCTCGCGCGGCCGTTCCGCCAGCTCGGTCAGCGTCGGCAGGAAGCCGGCCAGGGTCTTGCCGCCGCCGGTCGGGGCGATCAGCAGGGCATGGCTGCCGTCGCGCGCCGCCTGCAGCATCTCCAGCTGATGCGAGTGCGGCGTCCAGCCCTTGTGCCGGAACCAGCCCAGGAAGGCGGGCGGCAGCAGCGGTTCGGCGATCTCCGCCAAGGCGGTCATGGGCCCTTCGTTTCGGCCGGGAATGCGTCCGCCCAGATCAGCCCATAGTCGGCCCGGACGCAACTGTTGTGTTTTTGTTCTCGCCAGCCGGCCGTCATGTTGCGGGTGCAACGCATCGGCCCGCGGACGAAATCCCCCGGACATCTGGATCCGGCCTTCTGGTCCGGCAACAAGCTGGAGCAGATCAGCATGGTCGCGATAGAGCCGGTACGGCGGTCCTTCCGTTTGCCACGCGCGAAGACGGTGGTCTTCGCGCTGATCCTGGCGATGACGGTCTATGTCATCGGCCACAACGAGCGCTTCCTGGTCGAACCCGACAACCCGGTGTGGCAGCACTACCGGTCCTTCCAATGGTGGCTGCTGCCGCATGGCGTGGCCGGAGCCAGCGCGCTGCTGCTGGCGCCGCTGCAGTTCTCCGACCGGCTGCGCCGGCGCTTCGCCGTGGTGCACCGCGTGGTGGGCCGGATCTATGTCGCCGGCGTCTTCGTCTTCGCGCCGCTGGGCGCCTATATCCAGTGGATCAACGAGGCGGCGGGGGCCTCGCGCTCCTTCACCGTCGCCGCGATCGTCGACGCCGTGCTCGTGATGGTGACGACCGGGATCGGCCTCGCCTTCGCGCTGAAGGGCAGGATCCCGCAGCACCGGCAATGGATGACCCGCAGCTACGCGGTGGCGCTGACCTTCTTCGAGGGCCGCCTGATCCTCGGCCTGACCGGACTCGACCGGCCGCCCGATCCCGCGGTGGCCGAGATCGTGGTCTGGAGCTGCGTGGCGCTGGCGGTGCTGGTCGGCGACCTGGCCAACCAGTGGTCCGAGATGCAGAGCGGCCGGCGGTCCCCGAGGTAGCGCAGGCTGGCGCCGCGACATCCAACGGTCACGGCGCCGCACTGTTTCGGCCATGATCCGCGATCAGCCTGCGCCGCCACGGCCACCTATCGGAGCAGTTGATGAACCGCCGGACACGCAAGCGCCCGCTGGTTGCCTTCGTCGCCCTGGGTGCATTCGCCGCGTTCGTGTTTTTCAACAACAGCTCGTTGCTGCAAGGCGCGCCGGGCGGGACGCCGGTGCTGGTGTCGCATCGCGGCCTGGCCCAGGGCTTCGACCGGAAGGGGCTGGCCGGCGACACCTGCACCGCGGCCCGGATGCTGCCGCCGGAGCATCCCTATCTCGAGAACACCATCGCCTCGATGCGCGCCGCCTTCGAGCTCGGCGCCGGTGCGGTCGAGATCGACGTCCAGCCGACCACGGACGGGCATTTCGCTGTGTTCCACGACTGGACCGTCGACTGCCGCACCGAAGGCCATGGCGTCACCCGCGAGCACAGCCTGGCGGAGCTGCAGGCGCTGGACATCGGCCACGGCTACACTGCTGACGGCGGCAAGTCCTTCCCGTTCCGGGGCAAGGGCGTCGGGCTGATGCCGTCGCTGGACCAGGTGCTGGAGGCCTTCCCCGGGCGCCGCTTCCTGCTGAACGTCAAGAGCAACGACCCGGCCGAGGGGGAACTGCTGGCCGGGTATCTCGCAGCCCTGCCGGCAGATCGCCGCGACCTGCTGGCCGCGTATGGCGGCGACCGGCCGATCGCGGTGCTGCGCGAGCGGCTGCCCGGTTTCCGGTCGATGTCCCGCGCCTCGATCAAGGACTGCTTCGTCAATTACGCCGCGCTGGGCTGGACCGGCCATGTGCCGGAGTCCTGCTGGCGATCGGTGCTGCTGGTGCCGTCGAATGTCGCACCGTGGCTGTGGGGCTGGCCGCACCTTTTCGTCGTCCGGATGGAGGCGGTGGGCACGCCGGTCTTCCTGATCGGCCCATGGGGCGGCGGCTTCTCCGAAGGCATCGACGATCCGGCGCTGGTGGCCGATCTGGTGGCCGATGGCTATGCCGGCGGCATCGAGACCGACCGGATCGATCGTCTGGGTCCCGTTCTGAAGAAGTGAACCGAGACAATCCATCCTTGCTGATAGCGATTTCCAGATGATCCGTGATCTTTCGTCGTACAAACATCGGCTCATTTTTAATCATTATTTTCGAATTATCCTTTGTGACAGGACGGATAATACGACACGAAATTATGTAATAACGGAGATGCGGTTTTTCCTTTCCCTCCTAAGATGCCGGCCGACGGGCTTCAGGCCCAGAGGAACATCAGGAGGAAGCGCGATGGGCCCCGTGAGCCAATCGTCCGGTGCCGATGGTGGCGATCTCGCCCGCAAGCTGAAGAGCCGCCACATCCACATGATCGCGATCGGCGGCGCCATCGGCGTCGGCCTGTTCCTCGGCTCCGGCAAGGCGATCGCCAAGGCCGGGCCGGGGCTGCTGCTGAGCTACGCCATCGGCGGCATCGCCATCTTCTTCATCATGCGGGCGCTGGGCGAGCTGCTGCTGCACAAGCCGGTGGCCGGGTCCTTCGCCACCTATGCCGAGGAGTTCGTCGGCCCCTTCGCCGGCTTCGCCACCGGCTGGTCGTACTGGTTCATGTGGGTGGTGATCGGCATGGCCGAGATCACCGCGGTCGGCGTCTATGTGCACTATTGGCTGCCGGAGGTGCCGCAATGGATCCCGGCGCTGGCGACGCTGGCGGTGCTGACCCTGGTCAACATCGTGGCGGTGCGGCTGTTCGGCGAGCTCGAATTCTGGTTCGCGCTGATCAAGGTGGTGACCATTGTGGCGCTGATCGTCGGCGGCCTGGCCGTGATCGTGTTCGGCATCGGCGATCTGGGCCAGGGGGCCAGCGTCACCAACCTGTGGTCGCAGGGCGGCTTCCTGCCCTTCGGCATGCTCGGCGCCGTGCTGGCGCTGCAGATGGTGATGTTCGCCTATCAAGGGGTGGAGCTGATCGGCGTCACCGCCGGCGAGGCCGAGAACCCGGCCGAGGTGCTGCCGCGCGCCACCAACAGCATCATCTGGCGCATCCTGATCTTCTACCTGGGGGCGCTGGCGGTGATCATGTCGCTGCTGCCCTGGACCCAGCTGGACCCGAATGCCAGCCCCTTCGTCTTCGTGTTCGACAAGCTGGGGCTCAGCGCCGCGGCCGACGTCATCAACCTCGTGGTCATCACCGCCGCCGCCTCGTCCTGCAACAGCGGGCTGTTCAGCAACGGCCGGATGCTGTTCACCCTGGCCCGGTCCGGCCAGGCGCCGCGCGCCTTCGCCCGGGTCAGCCGCAACCATGTACCGGTGGCGGGCATCCTCGCCTCGGCCGCGGTGATGCTGATCGGCGTCGGGCTGAACTATGTGGTGCCGGAAGAGGCCTTCATCTGGGTCACCAGCATCTCGCTGGTCGGCAGCCTGTGGACCTGGGGCATCATCATGATCGCCCATCTCGGCTACCGCCGCGCCGTGGCCCGGGGCGAAGCCGCGCCGGTTGCCTTCCGCATGCCCGGCGCGCCGGTCGCCAACTGGCTGGTGGTGGCATTCCTGGTGCTGGTTGCGGTGTTCCTCGGGTTCGACCCGTCGACCCGGGTGGCGCTCTATGTCGCGCCGGTGTGGTTCGCGCTGCTGATCGCAGGTTTCCTGCTGACCGGCGGCCGGAGCCGGCCCGCGCTCGGCCTGTCCTGACCCTTTGCGCCGGCCGCACGACCGGGGCATAAGGGGCGGCGACGGACAGCGGAGGGTGCGATGCGTGCGGATGGACCGATCGGGCTGATGGCGGCGATCCCGCAGGAGCTGGCGGCGCATGACGACCTGGTGGTGCGCACCGAGCGCGAGATCGCCGGCTGCCGGTTCCGCCTCGGCCGCCTCGGCACCCGCGACCTGGTGGCGGTCGAGGCCGGCATCGGCAAGAGCCACGCCGCCATGGTCGCGACGCTGCTGCTGCAGGAGTTCAAATGCAGCTCGCTGCTGTTCTCCGGTGTCGCCGGCGGCCTCGACCCGGACCTCGACATCGGCGATGTGGTGGTGGCCGACCGGCTGGTCATGCACGACTATGGCGCCCGGGTCGGCGGCCGGCTGAAACCCTACCAGCCCGGAGTGCCGCCGCTGCCGGGATTTCCGGAAGAGGCCGGCTACAGCCTGGACCAGAACCTCAGAGAGAAGATCAGGGACGCTCTCGAAGGTCTTGATATTGGTGGATTCGGTGCCGCAGCGACCGGCGGCGAGCCGCACCGGTCGCGACTGATCTTCGGCACCATCCTGACCGGCGACATCTTCCTCAACGACGCGCAGGAGCGCGAGCGGCTGCAGCGCGAATTCGGCGGCGTCGCCATCGAGATGGAGGGCGCGGCGGTGGCGGCGGTGGCCGAGCGCTTCGGCGTGCCCGTGGTGGTGGTCCGGGCGCTCAGCGACCTGGCCGGCAGCGAGAGCCACATGGACTTTCCCGCCTTCCTCGACGTCGCCGCCCGCATCGCCGCCCGCGTCGTCGGGCGGATCTCGACGGTGCTGTAGCCGGGCCGGATCGCTACCACACAGTCCGAGACAGGCGAGCGGCCGGGTCGACCGGCGGTCGCATTGCCATGTTTTAAGATGATCTAACCTCCTTGCAGGTTATAGTCTTCGCAGAGATCCGGCACCCATCCCAAGCCGGACCGGCAAGTTGCAAGGAGGAGCCCCCGATGACGATCCGTCTTCCGTTCGCCGCCTTCATGCTCGGCACGTCGCTGTCCCTGGCCGCCGCGGCGGCCACGCCGGAGCAGGACCTGGCCTCGGCCAAACCGGTGATCGAAAAGGCCAATGCCGACTGGGTGCCGGCGCTGCAGGCGGGCGACGTCCATCGTGCCGCCGAGCCCTTCGCCGACGACGCCATGTTCATCCTCGGCAATGGCAGGACCGTCGCCGGCCGGGCGGCGATCGAGGATTTCCTCAAGGAACGGCTGACGCCGGGAAGCAAGATCACGGGCGGCACCATCCAGCAGGACGGGATCCAGGTGATCCGCGACGGGCTGATCTATGAATGGGGCCATGGCGGCACCACCAAGGTCGACGCCAAGGGCGAGAGCCATACCTCCGCCGGGCTCTATCTCACGGTGTGGCAGCGCAACCCATCGGGGCAGTGGCAGATCATCCGCAACCTGAACTTCTGAGGGAGTCGGCCCGTTTCCTTCGGGAACCGGAGGAGACGGCACATGCTCTCGATCCTGGAGGTGCTCAGCCTTTGCCTGGTGGCGCTGGCCCTGACGCCGGCCCTGGCCCATGCGCTGGAACGGCCCGGCAAGATGCGTCTCGGCAAGGAGGCGTATCTGGCCGTGCAGCCGATCTACTATCCCGGCTTCACCTGGGCCGGCGGCCTCGGCGAGGCGGCGGGCATGGTGGCCGTGCTGGTCCTGCTGCTGCTGACGCCGATCGGCAGCGCCGATTTCTGGTGGGTTGCGGCGGCGTTCGTCGCCCTGGTCGCCATGCACGCCGTCTATTGGCTGCTGACCCATCCGGTGAACGGGTTCTGGCTGCGGAACCGGGATTTGAAGCGCATGGGCAAGGGCTTCTTCGCCTTCGACCCGCTGCATCGCACCGCTTCGGACACGCCGGTCGAGGAGAACTGGACCGCCTATCGCGACCGATGGGAGCGCTCGCATGTCGTGAGAGCCATTCTGGCGGCGATCGGTTTTCTAATGCTCGCCATCAGCGTCGCGCTCTGACAACCGGGCTGCTTCGTCCAGCATGGGCTCGACAGGCGCGCTGCGGGTGACATCATGGTCCTGACCGTCGGCCCGAAACCGGGCAGGAGGAGGCCATGGACGCAGCGATCATCGAGGAATACGCCCAGAAGCTCCGGGCGGCCGGCACGGGGGCGACGCTGGTGCTGTTCACCCGCGGCGGACACGAGCATCCGGCCCACGACTTGCGGACCGCGCGCGACCTCGTCTACCTGACGCATGAGGGCACCGAGACCGTGATCCTGCGGTCGGAGGTCGTCGCGATCCGGTTCCGGGACGCCAAGGCAGGGACGTCCAGGGTGGGGTTCTGACCCGCACCGGCCCGGTCCGTCTTGAATCGCGGGCACCGTATCCTCTTCTATCGAGTTCCCGGAACCGCGAGATCACCCATGGATTACGAACCCCGGCTGCGCGATCACGGCCTGCCGCACGACCCGTTCAAGGCCCTGGTGGTGCCGCGGCCGATCGGCTGGATCAGCACGATCAGTCCCGACGGCGTGGTCAACCTGGCGCCCTACAGCTTCTTCAACGCGGTGGCCGACCGGCCGCCGATGGTGATGTTTGCGCCCAGCGGACCGAAGGATTCGCAACGCAACGCCGAGGCGACGGGCGAGTTCGTGGCCAGCCTCGCCACCTGGGACCTGCGCGAGCAGATGAACACGACCTCGGCCTCGGTCGGGCCGGAGGTCAGCGAGCCCGAGCTGGCCGGGCTGGAGATGGCGCCGTCGCGGCTGGTCAGGCCGCCGCGGGTGGCGGCCGCCGCCGCGGCGTTGGAATGCCGGTGGGTCAAGTCGGTGCCGCTGACCACCGCCGCGGGCGAGACGGTGCCGGGCGCCATCGTGATCGGCGAGGTGGTGTCGATCCATATCGACGAATCGGTGATCGTCGATGGCCGCATCGACCTCGCGTCGCGGCGCGCGATCTCGCGGCTCGGCTATATGGATTACGGCGTGCTCGACACTGTGTTCAGCATGCAACGCCCGCGCTGAACCACCCCTCCGGCCGGGAACCGTTGCGCTGCCCTGCCGTTCCGTTTGCCGAGGAGCCTGGTGACGGGCTGTGAGGGAAGGGGAGCAGGATGGGTTTTTGCACCGGGTTCCGGTGGTCTTCAGTTTCAGTCGTGGCCGGCGTCGCGCTGCTGCCGGCCATCGCTTCAGCCCAGGAGGTACCGGTCGAGCCGAAGCGGCCGGCGATCATCACCTCGACGCCACAGGCGCCGCGGCCGCTGGACGAGGATCCGGGGGCCTTCATCAGCTTCGGCCTCGAGAACGACCTCTTTGCCAACACCGACCGCGGCTACACCAACGGCTTCCGCTTCGCCTATACCAGCTCGGAGACCGGGACGCCGGACTGGCTCGCCACCGCGGCCCGCGCCTTCCCGCTGTTCCCCGACGCCGCGCCGATCCGGTCCACCTTGTCCTTTGGCCAGAATCTCTACACGCCGAAGGACATCTCGCTGCGCGACCCGGACCCGAACGACCGGCCCTATGCCGCCTGGCTCTACGGCAGCGCCGCGGTGCTGGCGGATTCGGGCGACCGGCTGGACCGGCTCGAACTGCAGATCGGCGTCGTCGGCCCCTATGCCATCGGCGAGCAGGTGCAGAACACGGTGCACGGCATCATCGGCGCGGAGAAGGCGCATGGCTGGAAGCACCAGCTGAACAACGAGCCGGGCGTGCTCCTGAGCTATGAGCGCACCTGGCGCAGCCTGTACGCCGCGGCGCCGCTGGGCATCGGCTTCGACCTGTCACCCTATGTCGGCGCCACCGTCGGCAACGTGCTGACCCAGGCCTCGGCCGGCGCCACGGTGCGGCTCGGCTTCGATCTGCCGGCCGATTACGGGCCGCCGCGGATCCGGCCCAGCGTGCCGGGGTCGGACTTCTTCATCCCGACCAGCGGCTTCAGCTGGTACCTGTTCGCCAGCGTCGAGGGACGGGCCGTGGCCCGCAACATCTTCCTCGACGGCAACACCTTCGAGGACAGCCCGCACGTTACCAAGAACCCGCTGGTCGGCGACCTGCAGCTCGGCATCGCGGTCCAGATCGACGACCTCCGCATCGCCTACACCCATGTCTACCGGACGCAGGAATTCGAGGAGCAGAAGGACCATTTCAGCCAGTACGGGGCCTTCACCCTGTCCTGGCGGTTCTGAGGGACCTGGTCGCGTAGGCTGGGTTCGCGGCACGCGAACCCAGCGGCTGCTCCGACGGCGGGAGTGTTGGGTTCGCCTTCGCGAACCCAACCTACACGGTAAGCGTCGCCCAGGCCTTCGCAATTCGCGCGCCGACCCGGGCGTTGTGCTCGACCAGAGCGATGTTGGCGATCAGGCTGCGGCCATCGGTGAGCTCGACGATGCGGGCGAGGAGATAGGGTGTCACCGCCTTGCCGGCGATTCCGTCACGGTCGGCATCGGCCAGCGCGGCGGCGATCACGGCGTCGATCTCCGCCTCCGGCAAGGCGTGCGCCTCCGGGATCGGGTTGGCGATCACCGCCCCGGCCGGGAAGCCCAGCGCCGCTTGGGCGGCCAGCACGGCCGCCACCTCTTCCGGCGTGTCGCGGCGCAGCGCCAGGGCCAGGCCACTCGACCGGCAGAAGAAGGCGGGCAGAGTGTCGGTGCCGTAGCCGATCACCGGCACGCCTCGGGTCTCCAGATATTCCAGCGTCTTCGGCAGGTCGAGGATCGACTTGGCGCCGGCACACACCACCGCCACCGGCGTGCGCGCCAGCTCCTCGAGGTCGGCGGAGATGTCGAGGCTGGTCTCGGCGCCGCGATGCACGCCGCCGATGCCGCCGGTGGCGAACACGCGGATGCCGGCGAGATGGGCGGCGATCATGGTCGCCGCCACGGTGGTGGCGCCCAGCCCGCCCGCGGCCAGGATCGGGCCCATGTCGCGGCGCGACAGCTTGGCCACGTCCTTCGCCGTCGCCAGCCGCTCGAGCAACGCGTCGTCGAGACCGACATGGATCCGCCCGTCGGCCACCGCGATGGTCGCCGGCACTGAACCTTCTTCGCGGATGATCGCCTCGACCCGGCGCGCCATCTCCAGATTCTGCGGATACGGCATGCCGTGCGAGATGATGGTGCTCTCCAGCGCCACCACCGGACGTCCGGCAGCCAGGGCGGCGGAGACCTCGGGGGCGATCGACAGCAGGCTGTTCATCAGGATCCTCACGCGGAGAGGGCGCGCCGGCGCAGCGCGTCGACGGTCAGGGTGTCGGGCACGGCGGTCGGCGCCTCCAGCGCCAGCGCCGCGGCGGCGCGGCCGAGCCGGGCGGCCTCGGCCAGGGGCAGCCCGGTGACCAGGCCGTAGAGCGTCCCGGCAGCGGCGGCGTCGCCAGCGCCGGTGACGTCGACGATCTCCGCCGGGCAGGCGGCGACTGCGGCCTCACCCGCCGCATCGGCGACCAGCGCCCCGGCATCGCCGCGGTTCAGCACGACGTGGCCGACGCCCTCGGCCCGCAGCCGGCGCAGCGCCGTCCAGGCCGTGGCCTCGTCGGCGACCGGCTGGCCGGTGATCGCCTCGGCCTCGTCGCGGTTCAGGCACAGCAGGTCGATGCGGCCCAGCAGGCGGCGCAGTTTCTCGGCTTTCGGCGAGGACACGGCGTCGACCGCCACCAGCATCGGCCGGCCCGGATGGGACAGCACCGCGGCCAGCCCCTCCGCCGGCAGGTTGGCGTCGACGAACCACGCGGAGGCTGGCTGCGCCGCCGCCAGCGCCGGAGCGAGGGCCTCCGGCCCGATCTCGTCATAGATGCCCATATCAGCGATCGCGACCGCCATCTCGCCCCCAGGCTCCAGCACCGCGGTGTAGCTGGCGGTGCCACTGCTCTCCGACCGGCCGACCAGGGACAGATCGAGGCCCAGCCGCGCCATCTCCGCCAGGATCCGCTCGGCCGATGGGTCGGACCCCAAGCGGCTGACCAGGCCGACCGGCAGGCCCAGCCGGGCCAGGGTCTCGGCCACGTTGCGGGCGACGCCGCCCAGGCTGGTGCGGATCGTCACCGGGTTCGAGGTGCCGAGGCGGACGGCGCGATGGGCGCGGGCCTGGCGGTCGATATGGGCGGCGCCGAAGCACCAGACGGGCAGGGTCATGCAGTCTCTCGTCGGATCGCGCGCACCCTGCGTCCGCCGTCGGCGAAAGGCAAGGTTCAGTCCGCATTTCTCACCCTCCTTGCGCCCTGCGTCGCCTTGCGGTGAGTCGGATGTGGGCGCGGGCTGCGAAGAGCGTATCAGGTCATACGGTCGAGCGGCCCGCGCCCGCAGGCGGCCGCCGCAAGGCGACCCTTCGGGCCATCGTCCCATGCCGGGAGGGTGCGTCGAACGGCTTGCCCGATGCCCCCGCATCGCGCTGCGCCGCTCTCCTGCCCTCCCGGCATGGGACGATGGCGCAGGGCACAACGAGGGTGAGAAATGCGGACTAGGGTTGCGCCGCGCCGCCGCAGCCGGCAGCATCCCGGCCATGCGCCGCCTCATTCTCCTGATCGTCCTGCTGTTCGCCGGCGCGGCCTTGGCCCAGGGGCAGGCGGTGCCGGCCGGCACCTATCGCGGGCAGGTCACCTCGGGCGGCGTGCTGGCGCCGTCGATGCTGACCTTCCAGCCGGAGAAGCGCGGCGGCTGCTACCACGTGATCGACTCCACCGCCGGCCCCTATGACGGACAGCTCAGCGACGGCGAATCGCTGGGCGGGGGGCTCTATCGCTTCACCTGGAGCGACAAGTTCGGCACCGGCAGCGTGACCTTCGCCTTCAAGGACGGCGGGTCCGGGTTCAGCGGCAAATGGTACTTCGCCGACCAGCTCGCCGGCGTCTGGCTGGGCAAGCGGGCCGAGGGCGAGGACCTGCCATGCAAGACGATCCCGGTGGCGTCGCTGGACTGAACCGGCGTTTGGCATCGCCTCGATCCGTCCCATATCCTTGAGGCCATGCCGACCCTCCGCCCCGACCAGTGGATCCGAGTCCAGCCCGAGGGCCTGCTGGTGGTGCCCGGCGGGTTCCATATCGACCCGATGCGGCCGGTCGAGCGGGCGCTGGTCACCCACGGCCATTCCGATCATGCCCGGCCGAACAACCGCGCGGTGCTGGCGACGGCGGAGACGCTGGCGATCATGCGCGCCCGCTACGGCGAGGAGGCCGGCCGCAGCCTGCAGCCGGCGGCACTGGGCGAGACCCAGCGGATCGGCGAGGTCGACGTCACCTTCGTACCGGCCGGCCACGTCCTGGGCTCGGCCCAGATCGTGCTGGAGCATGCCGGCAGCCGGGTCGTCCTGTCCGGCGACTACAAGCGCCGGCCGGACCAGACCTGCCTGCCGTTCCAGCCGGTGGTCTGCGACGTCTTCGTCACCGAGGCGACCTTCGGCCTGCCGGTGTTCCGCCACCCGCCGGACAGGGAGGAGATCGGCAAGCTGCTGCACTCCATCGCCCTGTTCCCGGAGCGGGCGCATCTGGTCGGCGTCTACGTCCTCGGCAAGGCCCAGCGGGTGATCCGGCTGCTGCGCCAGGCCGGATGGGACCGGCCGATCTATATCCATGGCGCGCTGCAGGCCTTGTGCGATCTCTACGAATCGCTCGGCGTGCCGCTCGGGCCGCTGCTGCCGGCCACCGAGGCGTCCACGGCCGAGCTGGCCGGGCAGATCGTGCTGGCGCCGCCCTCGGCCAGCGCCGACCGCTGGTCGCGCCGCCTGCCGGATCCGGTGGTGGCCGCCGCCTCGGGCTGGATGCGGGTGCGCCAGCGCGCCCGGCAGGGCGGGGTCGAGCTGCCGCTCATCATCTCCGACCACGCCGATTGGGACGAGCTCTGCGCCACGATCGAGGAGGTGGAAGCCGGCGAGGTCTGGGTCACCCATGGCCGGGAGGAGGCGCTGATCCACCAGGTCCGCAAGTCCGGCCGCGCCGCCCGGGCCCTGGCGCTGATCGGCTTCGAGGAGGACGACAGCGCATGAAGGCGTTTGCGGCGCTGATCGAGGGGCTGGTCTACATGCCGTCGCGCAACGGCAAGCTCCGGCTGCTGGCGGATTATTTCGAGCACACGCCGGACCCGGACCGCGGCTGGGCCCTGGCGGCGCTGACCGGCAATCTGAGCTTCGCCGCGGCCAAGGCCTCGACCATCCGCAACCTGGCGATCGAGCGGGTCGACGAGGCGCTGTTCGGCTGGTCCTACGACTTCGTCGGCGATCTGGCCGAGACCGTGGCGCTGATCTGGCCGCCGAAGCCGGGCGCCAACCGCGAGCCGACCATCACCGAAGTGGTGGAGGAGCTGCGCGCCACCTCGCGCGCCGCGGCGGCGCTGCTGATCGAACGCTGGCTCGACGCACTGGCGGCGTCGGAACGCTTCGCCCTGCTGAAGCTCATCACCGGCGCGCTGCGGATCGGCGTCTCGGCGCGCCTCGCCAAGGTGGCGCTGGCGGAATGGGGCGGCCAGCCGGTCGACGAGATCGAGGAGCTGTGGCACGCGCTGGAGCCGCCCTATGAGGAGCTGTTTATCTGGCTGTCGGGGCAGGGGCCGAAGCCGGAGATCGGCGACCGCGCCACCTTCCGGCCGCTGATGCTGGCGCATCCGCTGGAGGCCGAGGACATCGCCGGGCTGGACCCCGCCGCCTACCGGGCGGAGTGGAAATGGGATGGCATCCGGGTGCAGGTGGTGGGCCGCGGCGACCGGCCGCCGCGGATCTATTCGCGCAGCGGCGACGACGTCACCGGCGCCTTCCCAGACCTGGCCGACACCATTCGCTTCCACGCCGTGCTGGACGGCGAGCTGCTGGTGGCGCGGGACGGGGCCGTCGCCCCGTTCAACGACCTGCAGCAGCGGTTGAACCGCAAGGCGATCTCGGCCCGGATGATGCAGGAGTACCCGGCCTGGGTGCGGCTCTACGACATCCTGTTCGAGGGCGAGGAGGATCTGCGGCCGCTGCCCCTCGACGCCCGGCGCGTGCGGCTCGAGTCCTGGATCGGGCGGGAGCGGCCGGCGCGGATGGACCTGTCGCCGATGATCCCGTTCGAGAGCTGGGACGAGCTGGCCACGCTGCGCGACAACGCCCGGGCTCAGGCGATAGAGGGGCTGATGCTGAAGCGCGGCGACAGCGACTATGTCGCCGGCCGGCCGAAGGGGCCCTGGTTCAAATGGAAGCGCGGCGCGCTGACCCTCGACACCGTGCTGATGTACGCCCAGCGCGGCCACGGCAAGCGGTCGTCCTTCTACTCCGACTATACTTTCGGCACGTGGCGGACGGAGCCGGAGGGCGAGCGGCTGGTGCCGGTGGGCAAGGCCTATTTCGGCTTCACCGACGAGGAACTGGCGCAGCTCGACCGCTGGGTGCGCAACCACACGGTCAAGCGCTTCGGGCCGGTGCGCGAGGTCGAGCCGCGCCTGGTGCTCGAGGTGGCCTTCGACAGTGTCCACCGCTCCACCCGCCACAAATCCGGAGTCGCGATGCGATTCCCCCGGGTCCACCGTATCCGCTGGGACAAGCCGGCCGCCGAAGCCGATCGGCTGGAGACGCTGGAACGAATGATCGTCGAGTAATACTACTGTTTCACATCACCTTCACTTGACAATGAATTTTATGCGCATTGCCTGCGTATTAAGCGTTGACAGTCATCGCCCGCTGCGCGAGGGTCGGCGGCAAGAGCGACCCCTCATGAAGGCCGCCGAGCACTTGATGCCAGCAGACGAGTCGCGCCCCGCAGAGGGCGAGGGGCCGGGCGCTTTCTTCTGAAGGTCGCGGCCAAGGACACGGAAGGATGAGATGTTGGCAAGCTGCACCGGACTGCCCCTCCCGACCTCGGATCATCCGGCCGGGCGATGGCGGAACTGACGGCTCGGCCGTCCTGTTCTCCCGTCGCTTCCGTCATTGCCAGGCGCTGTGCGCCGTCTCCGCAGAGGTCCATCATGGTTCGTTCCGAAGCGTTCACGATCGAGGTCGCGGGCGAGGCGGTCGGCATTGTCGTCGCCCAGAAGCGCGGCTTCCGTTTCTACGCTTCCGATTCCCGGTTCCAGCATCTCGAGGGACATGATTTCCGGACCGTCCCGGATGCCGAGCGCGCCGCCCGCGACCTCGGCCGCACGGCGCCGCTGCCGCGGGCCGCGGGCATCGCCAGCTGAGGCACGCGACCGCCCCTCGCCCCTCTCGCGAATCTTCGCCAGACTGATCTGCGGAGCGTAGCCGCGGAGACTGTGATGCGTTTCGGTGTGGTGATTGCCGCCGCGGTCGCGGTGTGGCTGGGGCTCGGCGCCACGCCGGCATCGGCCCAGTTCGATATCCACTTCTTCGCCATCCACTGTGAGCATGACGACGAGATCGCGGCCGGCGATCGCACGGCCATTGAGCAGGCCGGGCTCGATTTCGCGCGCAGGGTCGTCGATGGCGATCTCGACGGTGCCTATGGCCGGCTGACTCCCGAGGCTGCGCAGGCCATGGGGCGCGACAGCTTCGACAATTCCGTGCGCTCGATCGCCAGCCAGGTCAGCCCGTTCCAGGATCCGGCCGTCCGCCGCACGTTGCTTCTGACCGGGGCGGAGAAGGGCGGCGGCGCGATGCCCTGCGGCACCTTCGATCCGGCCGAAGGCAAGGTCACGGTGAGATACGGGAAGGCCGCGAAGCAGGGCTATGCCGTTATCGAGGGCAAGAGCGGGCATCAGCGCTGGACCTTCGTCCTGTGGATGATCGCCGGCCCGGACTGGCGCGTCGCCCATTTCCAGGTGGCGCTGACCACGATCGCCGGGCGGTCGGTCATGGACCTGCTGAACGCGGCCAGGAGCGAACGCGACAAGGGCCACGCCTTCACCACCTTCCTGCTCTATGACTGGGCCGGGCGGCTGGTGGAGCGCGGCCCGAATCTGCAGATCGCGCTGCAGTCGGAGATTCGGAAGGAAGCCGATGCGGCTCCATTGCAGCGGCCGAAGGAGTTGCAGGGGGCTTGGCCCCGTGCCTGGTCCCTGGGCGGGCAGACCTTCACGATCGGCGAGATCGGCCCCTACGATGTCGGCGGAGAGCTGTTTCTGAAGCTGGTGCAGGATGTCGGGCCGTGGACCGACGACGCCGATGCGGACCGGCGCAACCGGGACTTGATCCAGGCCTTCACCGCGGCGTTCCCGGATGACGCGTCGGCATTCGCCGGGTTGGTCGTTTTCGCCCGCGACGTGAAGGGAAACCGGCTCCACCGCACCATCGACCGCCGCAGCTGACGGCCGGTCGCGAGGAACGGGATGTCGAGAATACTGGTGCTGCCGCTGAGGATTGAACTCAGGACCTCTCCCTTACCAAGGGAGTGCTCTACCACTGAGCTACGGCAGCCCGGCCCTTCAAGGCGGCGCGGAACCTGCCATAGCGTCGGGGGTGGTGCAAGCGCTTTTCCGAGGGGCTTGTCGATTGTCTCCGGGAACGGTGCGCGCCACCGTTCCGCACCGGTTGCGTAACGGCGTCGCATCGGCCATACCAAAGCCGAAATGACCGATCAGCGTCGTCCCCCGGCCGCCAAGCCCGCAGCCCCGTCGCGCCAGGAGCGCGAGGCGGCGGCGCTGCGCGCCAACCTGGCGCGGCGCAAGGCGCAGAGCCGGGGGCGGGCGGCGGTCGAGGACGAGACGAGTGCGCCGGACGACGAATCCGGCCGCGACGATGAGGCGAGGGGTTAGGCCGTGACGATCATGTCCGATATCTGGATCCGCGAGCGGGCGCTCCAGGACAAGATGATCGACCCCTTCGTCGAGCGGCAGAAGCGCGAGGGCACGATCTCCTATGGCCTGTCGAGCTACGGCTACGACGCCCGCGTCTCCGACGAGTTCCTGGTCTTCACCAATGTCGACAGCGCCCTGGTCGATCCGAAGAACTTCGATCCGAAGAGCTTCGTCGAGCGCAAGGGCCCGGTCTGCATCATCCCGCCGAACAGCTTCGCTTTGGCCCGCACGGTCGAGTATTTCCGCATCCCGCGCGACGTGCTGGTGATCTGCCTGGGCAAGTCGACCTATGCCCGCTGCGGCATCATCGTCAACGTCACGCCGCTGGAGCCGGAATGGGAGGGCCATGTGACGCTGGAATTCTCCAACACCACGCCGCTGCCGGCCAAGATCTATGCCCATGAGGGCGCCTGCCAGTTCCTGTTCCTCAAGGGCGACCAGCCCTGCGAGGTGTCCTATGCCGACCGGGCCGGCAAATACATGGGCCAGCGCGGCGTCACCCTGCCGAAGCTGTAGCGTCATCTCATACCGGGGCCCGGGGGAGCCAAGATGGACAAGATTCGTATCCGGGGCGGGCGGCCCCTGCAGGGCCGGCTGCCGATCAGCGGGGCGAAGAACGCGGCGCTGCCGCTGATGGCTGCGGCGCTGCTGTCGGACGAGACGCTAACCCTGACCAACCTGCCGCATCTGGTCGACATCTCGACCCTGGCGACGCTGCTGGCCCAGCACGGCGTCGAGATCGCGCTGAACGGCGCCGCCTCCGACGGGGCGCAGGGAAGGGTGATCGAGCTGACCGCCCGCCGCATCCGCAGCACCACCGCCCCCTACGACCTGGTGCGGAAGATGCGCGCCAGCGTTCTGGTGCTGGGGCCGCTGGTGGCGCGCGAGGGCCATGCCAAGGTGTCGCTGCCCGGCGGCTGCGCCATCGGCAGCCGGCCGGTCGACCTGCACATCATGGGGCTGGAGCAGCTCGGCGCCGAGATCGAGGTCACCGAGGGCTACATCAACGCCCGCGCCCCGAACGGGCTGCAGGGCGCCCGCATCGTGTTCCCGAAGGTCTCGGTCGGCGCCACCGAGAACCTGATGATGGCGGCGTCGCTGGCCCGCGGCGAGACCGTGCTGGTCAATGCGGCGCGCGAGCCGGAGATCGTCGACCTCGCCGTCTGCCTCACCGCCATGGGGGCGCAGATCGAAGGGGCGGGGACCGACACCATCCGGATCCAGGGCCGCGAGCGGCTGCACCGGGCCACCCACCGCATCGTCGCCGACCGGATCGAGACCGGCACCTATGTCATGGCCGCGGCCGCGACCGGCGGCGAGGTCGAGCTGGTCGGCACGAGCCTGCATCTGATCGAGGCGGCGGCCGACGTGCTGCGCGGCGCCGGGGTCGAGTTCGAGCCGACGGCCGACGGCTTCAAGGTGCGCCGCAGCGGCGACCTGGTCGGCGTCGACGTGATGACCGAGCCCTATCCCGGCTTCCCGACCGACCTGCAGGCCCAGATGATGGGTCTGATGACGGTGGCCAAGGGCGCCTCGATGATCACCGAGACGATCTTCGAGAACCGCTTCATGCATGTGCCGGAGCTGGCGCGGATGGGCGCCAACGTCACCGTGCACGGCGCCTCGGCCCTGGTGCGCGGCGTGCCGAAGCTGACCGGCGCCCCGGTGATGGCGACCGACCTGCGCGCCAGCGTCTCGCTGGTCATCGCGGGGCTGGTGGCCCAGGGCGAGACGGTGCTGAACCGGGTCTACCACCTCGACCGCGGCTATGAGCGGCTGGAGGAGAAGCTGGCCGGCTGTGGCGC
Source organism: Mycobacterium sp. KBS0706 (assembly GCF_005938675.2). GTDB lineage: Bacteria > Pseudomonadota > Alphaproteobacteria > DSM-16000 > Inquilinaceae > Inquilinus. Next base: position 102,527 of record NZ_VCCH02000012.1, on the reverse strand, counting down.
CGACATCACCCGGCTGAAGAGCGACTGAGATGGCGCCCGACACGACCGTTCCCCTGCGCCTGCGGGCGCGCGACGCGGACGACCTCGCGGTGCTGTCCGCGGCGCTGCAGGATGCGATCGTGCCGGTGCACGACATGACTTTCCTGCGGTCCGACCGCTGCTTCGTGATGGCGCTGAACCGCTTCTGCTGGGAGCTGCCGGCGCAGCTGGTCGACGGCCAGGAGTTCTGGCAGCGCACCCTATGCGGCGTGCGCGTCCAGGGCGTCGAGGCGGTGCAGAGCCGGAAGCTCGACCTGGGCGAGCGGTCGCGGATGCTGGACCTGCTGGCGGTGACGGCGGAGGAGGGCGGCATCCTGCTGAGCTTCGCCGGGGACGTGACCCTGCGCCTGGCCGGCGCCGGCATCGACGTGATGCTGGAGGACCGCGGCGAGCCTTGGCCGACGCCGCAGAAGCCGCAGCATCCGGACTGACCGGGTCAGTCCAGCCCGCCCTGGGCGCGGAAATGGCCGCGGATGCGCTGGGTCAGCTCGACGAAGCGCGGATCGCCCAGGATGTCGAGCGACCGTGGCTTCGGCATCGGCACGTCGTACACCGCTGCGATCGATCCCGGCCGCTCGCTCATCACCAGCACCCGGTCGGCCAGGAACACAGCCTCCGGAATCGAATGGGTGATCAGGAGGATGGTCTTGCGGGTCTCGCGCTGAATCCGCTGCAGCTCGACATTCATCCGCTCGCGCGTCATGGCGTCGAGCGCACCGAAGGGTTCGTCCATCAGCACGATCGGCGGGTCGGTCACCAGCGCCCTGCACAGCGACACCCGTTGCTGCATGCCGCCGGACAGCTGCCAGGGCAGCTTGGCCTCGAACCCCTCCAGCCCGACCATGCGCAGCAGTTGCCGGGCGCGCTCGAGATGCGGGTCGCGCGGCAGGCGCTTGACCTCGACCGGCATCATCACATTGGCCAGGACGTTGCGCCACGGCAGGAGGAGCGCGTTCTGGAACACGATGCCGGCATCGCCATGCGGCCGGTCGACCGTGCGGCCGCCGAGGCGGATCCGGCCGGTGCTGGGCGGCAGCAGGCCGGCGATCATGCGCAGCAGCGTGGACTTGCCGCAGCCGGACGGGCCGACCAGCACCAGGAACTCGCCCTCGTCGATGGTGAAGTCCAGTGGCGCCAGCGACGGCACCTCGCCGTCGCGGCTGCGGTAGGTCTTCGACACGCCCTCGACGGCGATGACGGCGGGGCTCGATGCCTCCGCCGTCTCGACCAGATGCAGCTTTGCCTTCCCCATTCCCGTCACTTCGGCAGGAACTCGTTGGTGTAGAAGGCCTTCGGATCGCTCGCCGCATCGGCGGCGACGCCGCCATATTCGACCAGCAGCTTCACGGTCTCGGCCATGTTGGCGTCGGTGACGCGGAACGGCCGCTGCCCCTGGGTCTCCTCGGTCCGGTACAGCGGGATGGTGCGCTCGAAGCCCTCCTGCAGCGTTTCCGGCTTGCCCGCCTTGGGCAGCGCCGCCAGCGTCGCCGCGGTGGCCTCGGCCGGCGCCTTCTCAGCCGCCTCGACCGACCGGGTCGTCGCCGCCATGAAGCGGCGGATCAGGTCGGGATTCTCGGTCAGCAGGTCCTTCTGCACGACGATGCCCGAGGACACCATGTTGACCCCGTAATCGGCGAACAGGATCGGGGTGACGTCCTTGCCCGTCGCGTCCTTGATCTTCATGCTCTGGTCCATCGCATAGCCCAGCAGCAGGTCGGCCTGGCCGTTGATCACGGCGTTCAGCTTGGTCTGGGCGTCGCCCGAGACGGTCTTGAAGTCGCTCTCCGAGAGGCCGGTCTTCTGCAGGAAGAAGGGCCAGATCTGCGACAGCGAATCGCCGGGCGTGGTGGCCACGGTCTTGCCCTTGATGTCCTCCGGCTTGCGGATGCCTTTGTCGGTGAAACCCATCACCGACATCGGGCTCTTCTGCAGCAGCACCCCGACCGAGACCAGCGGCGCGCCCTTGGCCGCGGCCTTGATCATGGTCGGCACGTCGAAATAGCCGAAGCCGACGGTTCCGGCGGCCACCGCCTGGGCGGTCATGGCCGAGCCGCGGCCCTCCTGGATCTCCAGGTCGATGCCCTGGTCGGCGTAGAAGCCCTTGGCCTTGCCGTAGAAGAACGGCGTGTGCTCGCCATAGACGTACCAGTTCAGCATCAGCACGACCTTGTCGGCCGCCTGGGCCGAGCCGGCCATGAGCAGGACGCCGAGGGCGACCAGCAGGCTGCGGATCATGGTTCTTCCTCCCCCTGTGATTGGTTGCGCCGCGTCAGGCGGCGAGGATCAGCTCCCGGCGCCGGCTGGCGTGCCAGGGAATCACCAGGCGCTCGACGACATCGACCAGCCAGAACAGCACGACGCCGAGCAGCGCCAGGATCACCAGCGCCGCGAACATGGTCGGCAGCTCGAAATTGCCGATCGAGCGCTGCAGCACGAAGCCGATGCCGGAATTGGCGCCGACGAACTCGCCGACCACGGCGCCGACCACGGCCAGCGTCACCGAGACCTTGAGGCCGGAGAAGATCGCCGGCATCGCCGCGGGCAGACCGACCATGCGGAACACCTGCCAGCGGCTGGCGGCCATGGCCCGGGCCAGGTCGAGCGTGTCGGGGTCGAGCGATTTGAAGCCCTGCACCGCCGAGACCACGACCGGGAACACGCCGAGCAGGAAGGCCGAGATCACCTTGGGCTCGAGCCCGAAGCCGAACCAGACGACGAAGAGCGGCGCGATCGCCACCTTCGGGATCGACTGCGAGAACACCAGCAGCGGATAGACATAGGCCTCGACCGTGCGGGAGCCTGCGATCAGCATCGCGGTCGGGATGCCGATCGCGGCCGACAGCAGGAAGCCCAGCACGGTGGCGACGGTGGTGGGCACCGATTGCGCCAGCAGCTCCGGCCCGTCGCGCCACAGGGTGACGATCACGTCCCAGGGCGCCGGCACCTGATACGGCGGCAGCCGGAACACCCGGATCGCCAGGTCCCACAGCACGATGATGATCAGCAGCAGGATGACCGGCCGGATCCAGCCCGCCTGTAAGAGGCTGAGCGCGCGGCCCTTCGCGCTTCGCGATCCCATCGGCGTCTCCCGGTCGCGGGCTTTGGCCCGGCAGAATTTAACCCGTTGGTTAAAATCCTGCTGTGGAGCGGGGCAGGGGTCAAGAGGGGGAAGTGCGAGGAGCCAGCCCTTCCTTTGGTCGTCATTCCCGCGAAAGCGGGAATCTCTCGCCAGTCAGGCCGTGACGAGATCCCCGCTTTCGAAAGCGGGATGACGAGGTTCGTTTGGGACGATGGTAGCCGCGATCGGCGTGCAGACGCGCGCAGGCTCCGCCACGCCGGCGAGCTGCGGGTGGTGACGTCCGGGGCGGTCCAGGTGGTCTATGTCGACGTCAACGGCGACAAGGTCTCGGACTTCGCCATCAACGTCACCGCCGACCATGCCCGGACGGTCAGCGACTTCGTGCTGTAGCCAAGGCCGGGCCAGGCGTCACTCCACCATGGCGACGCAGGCGACGTGGCCGTCGGCGCGGACCAGCCGGATCGGCACGCCATAGGCGCCCGACAGAGTGTCCTCCGTCAGCAGGGCGGCGGTCGGGCCCAGCTGCGGCGGGTGCGACGGCGACAGGATCAGGGTCCGTTCGGCCAGCGCATGGGCGTGGTCGGGGGCGTGGGTGGTGAAGATCACGCCCAGTCCCTGGCGTGCCAGCCGGCGAACCAGCGCCAGGAAGCGGGCCTGGTTGGCGAAGTCGAGATGGGCCGTCGGCTCGTCCAGGATCATCAGCGCCGGCCCCTGCGCCAGCACCCGTGCGATCTGCACCAGCTGCTGCTCGCCGCCGCTGATCTCGGTGTAGGGCGCATCGACCAGATGGGCGATGCCCAGCGTCGCCAGCGCCTCTTCGGCCCGGGCCGCATCCTCCCGCCCGGGCACGCCGAACCAGCCGAGATGCGGCGCCTGGCCCATCTCGACCACGGCGCGGACCGGGAAGGCGAAGACGGATTGGTGGCTCTGCGGCACCAGCGCCAGATGGCGTGCGATTTCGGCCCGGCCCAGCGTGGCGATCGGCCGGCCGGCGATTCGGACGGTGCCGGCGGTCGGCGGCACCAGCCCGGCCAGGCAGCGCAGCAGCGTCGACTTGCCGATGCCGTTCGGGCCCAGCACGCACAGGATCTCGCCGGCCGAGACGTCGAGGCCGACGCCCTCGAACACCGCCGCGCCCGGCCGGGATAGGTGAAGCCCAGCCGCTCTGCCGCCAGGATCACGCCCATCCCAGCGACCCGCGGCGCAGCAGCAGCATGAAGGCCGGCGCCCCGACCAGGGCGGTGAGGATGCCGAGCGGGATCTCCGCCGCCGTCACCGACCGTGCCAGGTCGTCGATCACCAGCAGGTAGCAGGCGCCGAGCGACAGGGTGGCCGGCAGCAGCTTGCGGAAATCCGGGCCGACGATGATCCGCGCGAAGTGGGGGATGACCAGCCCGACCCAGCCGATGATGCCGCTGACCGCCACGGTGGAGGCCGCGATCAGCGTGGCCAGCAGCACCACCACGGCCCGCAGCCGCCCGGCCTCGACGCCCAGGATGCGGGCCTGCTCGTCGCCCATGGCCAGCAGGTTGATGCGCCAGCGCAGCAGCAGCAGGATGGCGGCGGATGGCACGGCCACGACGGCGACCGCGGCGATGTCGGCCATCGACACCGAGGACAGCGAGCCGAGTAGCCAGAACTCGATCACCGGCAGCTTGGAGTTCGGGTCGGCGACGTATTTCAGCAGTGACAGCAGCGCCGTGAACAGCGACCCGACGATCACCCCGGCCAGCACCAGGACGAGAGTGGATCCCGCCCGGTACATCCGGCTCATGAAGAAACACAGGCCGACGGCGGCGAGGCCGAAGGCGAAGGCGCAGAGCTGGACGGCGTAGCGCTGCTGGAACAGCAGGATGGCGATGGCGGCGCCGAAGCCGGCCCCGGCCGAGACGCCGAGGGTGAAGGGCGACACCAGCGGGTTGCGGAACACGCCCTGGTAACAGGCGCCGGACATCGCCAGGCCGCCGCCGACGATCATGGCGGCGAGCACGCGGGGCAGGCGGACATCCAGCACCACTGACCCGACCACCGCCGGCCAGTCCGGCGTCACCGACAGGACCTGCGCCGCGATCACCCGGATCACGGTCAGCGGTGGCACCGGATAGCGGCCGACCAGGAAGGACAGCAGGAAGATGACGACAGGCAGCAGCGCCAGTAGCAGCGCTGTCAATCGTATCGAAGCCCGTGATCGAGACACCTAATTCGGACCGGTGTAGGGCTGGCCGTAGAAGCGCTGGTAGTACGCGGTCGCCTCCGTCTGCATGTCGATGTCGGCGAAGCGGTTGGGATAGAGCTTCTTGGCCATCCACAGCTCGCCCAGCGCCAGCGCCTCGGGCAGCGGATAGCCCCAGGGCTTCACATATTCCGGGGTGATGTAGATGCGGCCGTTCTTCACCGCCTCGACATGCTGCCAGGCGCTGCCCTGGCGGATCTGGTCGGCGACCGCGGCGTAGCGGTCCTGCACGAAGATCACCTGCGGGTCCCAGGCGAGGATGTCCTCCATCGACACCTTGGTGGCGCCGCGCACGCCGGCGGCAACATTGACCCCGCCCGACCGGGCCATGATCACGCCGGTGTACTTGCCCGAGCCATAGGTGTTCAGATCGGGGTTGGCCATGTAGAGGCGGATGCGGTCGCCCGCCGCCAGCCCGGCCACCCGGTCCTCGACCTGCTTCCGCCGGCTGAAGGCGTAGTCCAGCAGCTGATCGGCGCGGTCGGCCTTGCCGACGATCCGGCCGATCAGCGTCACCCCGGCCTTCAGCCCCTCGGCATAGGCGGTGTCGTCATCGGCGAAGGTCGGGTTCAGCTTCGGCGCCTCGACCCCTTCGCCCTGGGATAGCGAGATGGCGACCACCGGGAGGCCGGCCCGGCTGATCTGGTCGATCATCGCCGGCGGGGCGTAGTTGGTGACGAAGACGACGTCGGGCTTCAGCCGCAGCAGCTCCTCAACATTGACCATCGACAGGTCGCCGGGGGTCGGCAGGCCCTTCAGCTGCGGCGCGTAGCGGTCGAGGCCGGGGATCAGGCTGGGCCAGCTGCGCAGCACGCCGACGATCCGGTCGGCGGCGCCGAGCTCGACCAGGATGTCCAGCGTCTGGTGCTGCAGCACGACGATGCGCTGGACATCGGCCGGCACGGCGACGCTGCGGTTGAGCTGGTCGGTCACCGTGATGGTGTCGGCCGCCAGGGCAGGGGCCGGCGGCTGCGTCAGCAGCCAGGCGGCGCACAGCAGCGCCAGCGCGCCGCGTAGACCGCGATGCCACGATGTCATCATGCCCCTTGGACCCTTTTATGCGTGTGAGTCTGCCGGCGGGCGGCGTGCCGCCGCTGTATGGGAGCGTATATATCGATCGGGCTGAGGCGGCAACGTCGCCGGTCAGGGTTCGGCGGGCAGCGCGACCGGTGAGAAGCCGGCCCGGCGCAGCAGCGCCTGGCCGTCCAGCGACAGCAGAAACAGGGCGAAGCGGACCGCGTCCGGCGCGCCGCCGGCCAGCAGGGCCAGGCCGTATTCCGGGCCGACCACCAGCTCGGCCGGCAGGTCGACGACGGTGAGGTCCACATGCTCGGCGGCCAGCGGCCGCAGGCCGGTGGCATAGCCGAGGAAGATGTCGGCATCGCCCTCGGCAAGGGCCCGGGCGACCGGGCTGTAGGGGGCGGCGGTCGCCGTGGCCGGCGGCGGCTCGGCCCCGCCGACCAGTTTCAGGGCCTTGGCGTCGAGCCGGGCGAAGGCGCCCGGCCGCACCCGGTCGGCCCGGCGGAAGATCGCCCAGGCGTAGTCGCCCGACGGGTCCTTCAGCGGCGTCGAGGTGCCGAGGCGGATGGCGGGGTCGAGCATCCGGTCCAAGAGCTCGGCGCTGCCGGTCACCGCGGCCCGGCGGTGGGCCAGGGCGACCATGGCATTGCGGGCGAACAGCACCGGCGGCCCGGCCAACCCCGCCGCGGCCAGCCGCTTCGGATGGCCGAGATCGGCGGACAGGAACAGGTCGGGCCGGTCGCCGGCCTCGATCCGCTCGCGCAGCAGCCCGGCGGGACCATGCCGGGTTTCGACCGCGACTCCCGTCGCCGCGATGAAGGCGGCGGCCAGCGCCGGCAGGGCGACGCGCAGGCTGCCGGCGGCAAAGACCATGATCCGATCGGGGGCGCTGGGGCTGCTCATCGGGCGGATCACCTAGGCCGTAAACTCACAGACGGGATCGACGCGGCATGTCGGTTCTGATTCACACGGCGCCGATCAATTACTAACGTCAGCGGCCTGTGAGATCGACTCTCCAGCCATCCTCGTCATGGCGAGCCCCGAAGGGGCGTGGCCATCCCAGCGGCACCGCCCCTCTGGATGGCTACATTGTTTCGCTCCTCGCCATGACGGGTTGGTACTGGGCCGTGGGTATAAGAGCTCGGACCTCTCGGTCCTGAGCTCCGGCGCTCAGACCTGCAGGCCGCCGGCCACGTCGATCACGCTGCCGGTGATGTAGCCGCCGTTCGGCCCGGCCAGAAAACAGACGAGGGCCGACACCTCCTCGAGCGTCGCGATCCGACGGATGGGGTGCAGGTCCATGACCGCGGCGGGGAGCTTGTCGCGCACCTCTGCCGCCATGTCGGTCGGCATGATGCCGGGCTGGACGATGTTGACCGTGATGCGGCGACCGCCGAGATCGCGGGCGACGCCCTTCGCATATCCGGCGATGGCCGCCTTGGTTCCCGCGTAGTCGGCGACGCCGGTGAACGGGATGCGGCTGCCCAGGAGGGAGCCGATGAAGATGATCCGGCCGCCATCCGGCAGCACCGGGGCCGCCGCGCGCGTGGTCGCCACCGCGCCCATGACGTTGATCTGCCATTGCCGATCGAGATTGACCGTGTCGAGATCAGGATGGTCGACCGTCTTGCCCTGCACGGCGATCGCGGCATTGTTGACCAGGATGTCGAGCCTGCCGAAATGCGCCACCACCGTGTCGACCAGCGGCCTGGCCGCGGCCGTGTCGGCCTGGTCGCTCCGGATCGCGAGAGCGCGCACGCCCTTCGCCTTCAGCGTCTCGACCACGGCTTCGGCCTTCTCGGCCGACGCGACGTAGCTGATCGCCACATCCGCCCCCTGGTCGGCTAGCGCCTCCGCCGTAGCGGCACCGAGCCCGCGCGAGCCGCCGGTCACGAGGGCGACCTTGCCCTTCAATATGGTCTCCATGAGGATCCTTTCAGCGAGCGATATTTCGTTTCGTAATCAACGTTACGATAACGTTTGGTATGAAATCTGGACAAGAGCTGTCAAGCGGTTTAGTAATGGCCATTATGATAAATGCTGAGCTGGGCTGATGGGACGCCATCGCGAATTCGACATGGAGACGGTGCTCGACGCCGCGCTATGCGTGTTCTGGCGCAAGGGCTACGAGGGCGCGTCCTATGCCGACTTGGTCGAGGCCGCCGGTGTCGAGAGACCCGCCCTCTATTCCGCATTCGGCAACAAGGAAGCGCTGTTCCGCCGGGCCCTGGCTCGCTATGACGAGCGATATCTAGGCTACCTGCCGGAGGCGCTTCGGCTGCCCACCGCGCGCCAGGTTGCGGCGCACATCCTGTACAATGCAGCCGAGCTCAACTCGCGTTATCCCGACCACAGGGGGTGCATGGCGATCAATGGGGCCCTGGCGGGATCGGATGAAGCGGAGCCCGTGCGACAGGCGTTGATCGATTATCGCGCGGCGGCTCAGGCGCAGATTCGGGACCGCTTCGAACGGGCAAAGGCCGAGGGCGACTTGCCGGAGACGGCCAAACCCGATGCCCTCGCGGCCTTCGTAATGGCTGTCACTCACGGCATGGCGGTGCAAGCGAAAGCCGGTTTCAGCCGAGACATGCTGGACGCTGTTGCCGAGCAAGCGCTGTCCACATGGCCTGACGGCCGTTCCAGACCTTAGATGCTGAACGCGCAGGCCGTCGCTGTGCCATGACATATGGGCCAGGCGGTCGGTGCGGGCCTGGGGCTCGAACAAGTCGCGGTCGAAGATGACGCCGAGCGTCCAGCGGTTCGAGACGTAGAAATAGGCCAGGCCGGCGATCGAGATGTAGAGCTGCATCGGGTCGATCCCGGCCCGGAACGCGCCGGCGGCGACGCCGCGGCCTAGCACCTCGCCGACTCATGGATCGGGTCGTGCGGCACCCCTGGTCGACGGGCATCGGCGCCCGGATCACCATCCGGCTCATGTCGCACCGATCGGCCGGTCAGCCATATCCCCCTGATGGGGGCGAGGCGGCCGCCATCGCCGAGGGCAACCGCGAACATGGGCCTAACCAGATATCCGGCCGCCCCTGCTAAATTTTCCCCATTCCGCATCAGCCCGGGCCGCAGAACCCGACAGGGAGGACAAATCAATGGCCATCATCATCAACGGCACCGCCGGCAACGACACCCTGGTCGGGTTCAATCCGGGCGATCCAGCCAACCCCGACGGCATCGAGACTATCAACGGCTTCGACGGCGACGACACGCTCCGGTACGACGGCTCGGTCACGCCGGTCGTCGTCGACCTGGGCACCGGCCAGGGCACCTCCGGCGACGCCCAGGGCGACGTGCTGGTGAACATCGAGAACGTCATCGGCACGATCGCCACCGACTTCCTGACCGGCAACGGCGCGGCCAACACCCTCACCGGCGGCGCCGGCAACGACACGCTCTCCGGCGCCGACGGTGCCGACACCCTGTTCGGCGGCAGCGACGACGACTCGCTTTCCGGCGGGGCCGGCGCCGACGACCTCCAGGGTGGCGGCGGCGTCGACACGGTCACCTATCTCGGCGGGGGCGCGGGTGTGCAGGTTGACCTGCAGAGCGGCACCGGCACGGGCGGCGACGCCCAGGGCGACACCCTCGACGACATCGAGAACCTGGCCGGGTCGTCCTTCAACGACCAACTGCGCGGCGACGGCGATGCCAATGGGCTGTCCGGCGGCGACGGCGACGACACGCTCATCGGCGCGGCCGGCGCCGATGGCCTTGATGGCGGCGCCGGGGTGTCCGTCGACCTCGGCACGGGCTCCGGCTCGGGGGGCGAGGCCGCGGGCGACACCCTGACCACGATCGAGAACCTCGCCGGCTCGGCGACGACGTGCTGGGCGGCAACGGCGGAGCCAATGGCCTGAGCACCTCAGACTTCCACATCCAGCTCACCGGCAACCTCACCCTTGTTGCCGGCGACTTCGTGCTGTAAAGCGGCGTCAGGGCCGCAGCGCCGACAGCACCAGGTCCGTCATATGGGCCAGGCGGTCGGCGCGGGCCTGGGGCTCGAACAGGTCGCGGTCGAAGATGACGCCGAGCGTCCAGCGATTCGAGACGTAGAAATAGGCCAGGCCGGCGATCGAGATGTAGAGCTGCACCGGGTCGATCCCGGCCCGGAAGGCGCCGGCGGCGACGCCGCGGCCCAGCACCTCGCCGATCATCTCGACGAAGGGCGAATGCAGCGGGCGGACATTGGGCGACTGCTTCAGGTGCCGGGCCTGGTACAGGTTCTCCTGGTTCAGCATGGTCAGGAAGTCCGGGTTCTCCAGGAAATAGCTCCAGGTGAACTCGACCAGCCGGGCGATGGCGGCGTCCGGCGCCAGGCTTTCCAGATTCAGCGCGCGCTCGGCGGTGCGGATGCGGGCATAGGTCGCCTCCAGCACCGCCAAGTACAGCGTCTCCTTGTTGCCGACATGGTAGTACAGCATGCGTTTGTTGGCGCCGGCGGCCGCGGCGATCCGGTCGATCCGGGCGCCGCCGAAGCCGTGCCGGGTGAACTCGGCCAGCGCTGCCGCGAGGATGCGCTGGCGCATGCCCTCCGGGTCGCGCTGCCATCGCGCCCGAATTCTGCCCTCGGCAGTCCTGCCCGCGGTGCTCTCGATCCGGTCCAAGGCGTCGCCCCTGCTGCCTTGTCCATTTGCCCGCACCCGGCGGGCAGGCGAAAGCGAAAACCGAGGCGCCCCCCGCCTCGACAGACGCCGCCGGCTGGCGCAATTTGCCGGGAGATCCGAAACCGAGCCCAGGGAGGGACGCAGATGGTCAGCCCGCGCGCAGGAAAGCTCGTCGATCCGGCCGATCTGGTCAACCTGCCGCGGCTGATCACGGCGTATTTCACGACGAAGCCCGACCCGGCCAACCCGGCGCAGCGCGTCGCCTTCGGCACCTCCGGCCATCGCGGCACGGCCTTCGCCGGCAGCTTCAACGAGGACCACATCCTCGCCATCACCCAGGCGATCTGCCTGTACCGCAAGCGCGCCGGCATCGACGGGCCGCTGTTCATCGGCATCGACAGTCACGCTTTGTCGGAGCCGGCGCTGGCCAGCGCGCTGGAGGTGCTGGCGGCGAACGGCGTCGAGACCATGATCGACCGGGACGGCGGCTACACCCCGACGCCGGTGATCTCCCACGCCATCCTGACCTACAATCGCGGCCGGACCTCCGGGCTGGCGGACGGGATCGTCGTCACCCCGTCGCACAACCCGCCGGAGGATGGCGGGTTCAAGTACAACCCGCCGAACGGCGGCCCGGCCGACACCGAGGTGACGGGCTGGATCGAGCGCACGGCCAACGAGCTGATCGGCAAGGGCATGGACGGGGTGCAGCGTGTGCCGCTGGCCCGCGCCCTGAAGGCGGCCACCACGCATCGCCACAACTACATCGATGGCTATGTCGGCGACCTCGGCAGCGTCGTCGATCTCGAGGCGATCCGCTCCTCCGGCGTCAAGATCGGCATCGACCCGCTGGGCGGCGCCGCCGTCGGCTACTGGAAGCCGCTGATCGACCGCTACGGCATCGCCGCGACCGTGGTCAGCGACCTGGTCGACCCGACCTTCCGCTTCATGACCGCGGATTGGGACGGCAAGATCCGCATGGACTGCTCCTCGCCCTACGCCATGACCCGGCTGCTGGGCCTGCGGGACAAGTTCGACGTGGCCTTCGCCAACGACACCGACGCCGACCGCCACGGCATCGTCACCCGCACCGCCGGGCTGATGAACCCGAACCACTTCCTGGCGGCGTCGATCGCCTATCTGTTCCAGCACCGCAAGGGCTGGCGCGCCGACAGCGCCGTCGGCAAGACGCTGGTCAGCAGCAGCATGATCGACCGCGTCGCCGCCAAGCTGGGCCGCCGCCTGCTGGAGGTGCCGGTCGGATTCAAATGGTTCGTCGAGGGCCTGAGCGACGGGTCGGTCGGCTTCGGCGGCGAGGAGAGCGCCGGCGCCTCCTTCCTGCGCCAGGACGGCACGGTGTGGACCACCGACAAGGATGGCGTCATCCTCGGCCTGCTGGCGGCGGAAATCACCGCCGTCACCGGCCGCGATCCGAGCGAGCTCTATGCCGGGCTGACGCAGGAGCTGGGCACCGCCTGGTACGCCCGCGCCGATGCGCCGGCCAGCAGCGCCCAGAAGCAGGTGTTCAAGACGCTGACGCCGGAAGCCCTCGGCGCCAGCCAGCTCGGCGGCGACCCGGTGACCCAGACGCTAACCAAGGCGCCTGGCAACGGCCAGTCCTTCGGCGGCATCAAGGTGGCGACCGCCAATGGCTGGTTCGCGGCCCGGCCCTCGGGCACCGAGGAGGTCTACAAGATCTATGCCGAGAGCTTCCGCAGCGAGGATCACCTGCGGCAGGTGCAGGACGACGCCAAGGCGCTGATCAGCCGGGCCTTCGCCGCGGCGGCGGGGCAGGGGTAGCGGCCCTTCCCTTCACGCATGGGCGAGTCGCGGGCTCTTCTGGTCTCGCAGCTGCGCTTTCGGCTATGGTGCCGGCCGTTCTCGCGGAAGCCGGCGCCATGACCGTACCCGACCCCCTCACCATCGCCCTGCCCAAGGGCCGCATCCTGGACGAGCTGCGCCCGCTGATGACGCAGGCCGGGCTGGAGCCGGAGCCGGCCTTCGACGACCCGCGGCACCGCGGTCTGTCCTTCGCCACCAACCATCCGCATATCCGGCTGATCCGGGTGCGGTCCTTCGACGTCGCCACCTTCGTCGCCTTCGGCGCGGCACAGATCGGCGTCGCCGGGAACGACGTGCTGATGGAGTTCGACTATCCCGAGCTCTACGCGCCGCTCGACCTCGGCATCGGCGCCTGCCGTCTGGCGGTGGCCGAGCCGGTGGACCTGGCCGAGACCGACGACCCGCGGCGCTGGAGCCATATCCGCGTCGCCACCAAATACCCGCACGTCACCCGCCGTCACTTTGCCGCCCGCGGGGTGCAGGCCGAGTGCATCAAGCTGAACGGGGCGATGGAACTGGCGCCGACGCTGGGCCTGTGCCGCCGCATCGTCGACCTGGTCTCGTCGGGGTCGACGCTGAAGGCGAACGGGCTGCGCGAGATCGAGCACATCGCCGACGTCACCTCGCGGCTGATCGTCAACCGCGCCGCCTTCAAGACCCGGCCGGAGGAGATCGCCGGCTGGGTCGACCGTTTCCGGAACGCCGTCCATGCCGCTGCGTCTTGATGCCCGCTCGCCCGGCTTCGCCGAGGACTTCGAGGCCTTCGTCTCGGCCCGCCGCGGCGCCCATGCCGATGTCGCCGGCGTGGTCGCGACCATCATCGCCGAGACCCGGGCGCGCGGCGACGCGGCGCTGATCGCCTTCACCGAGCGTTTCGACCGGGTGCGGCTGACGTCGGAGACCCTGAGAATCAGCGCCGAGGAAATCGCCGCGGCCAAGGCGCAGGTGGATGCCGAGACCCTGGCGGCGCTGGACCTGGCGGCCCGGCGGATCGAGTCCTTTCATGCCAGGACCGAGCTGCCGAGCCTGTCCTATGTCGACGCGGACGGCATCGGCCTCGGCGCCCGCTGGACGCCGATCGATGCGGTCGGGATCTATGTCCCCGGTGGCCTCGCCAACTATCCGAGCTCCGTCCTGATGAACGCGATTCCGGCGAGGGTGGCGGGGGTCGGGCGCATCGCCATGGTGGTGCCGGCGCCGGACGGGGTGCTGAACCCGCTGGTGCTGGCCGCGGCGGAGCGGGCCGGGGTGACCGAGATCTGGCGCGTCGGCGGCGCCCAGGCGGTGGCGGCGCTGGCCTACGGCACTGCCAGCATCCGCCCGGTCGACAAGATCACCGGCCCAGGCAACGCCTATGTCGCCGAGGCCAAGCGCCAGGTCTTCGGCGCCGTCGGCATCGACATGATCGCCGGCCCGTCCGAGATCCTGGTGGTGGCCGATGCCGGCAACGACCCGGAGTGGATCGCGGTCGACCTGCTATCCCAGGCCGAGCACGACACCCACGCCCAGTCGGTGCTGGTCACCGACGACGCGGCCTTCGCCGATGCCGTGACCGCGGCGGTGGACCGGGTGCTGGCGCGGCTGCCGAAGGCGGAGATCGCCGGCACCAGCTGGCGCGACCAGGGCGGCGTGATCGTGGTCGGGTCGCTGGACGATGCGTCGGCCCTGATCGACCGGCTGGCGCCGGAGCATCTCGAGCTCGCGGTCGCCGACCCGGACCGCATCGCCGACCGGGTGCGCCATGCCGGGGCGATCTTCCTCGGCCGCCACGCGCCGGAGGCGGTCGGCGACTATGTCGCCGGGCCGAACCATGTGCTGCCGACCGCGCGCAGCGCCCGCTTCGCCAGCGGCCTCAGTGTCTTCGACTTCGTCAAGCGTACCACGCTGGTGCGCTGCGACGCGGCGGGCCTGGCCAGGATCGGGCCGTCGGCGGTGCGGCTGGCCCGGGCCGAGGGGCTGGAGGCGCATGCGCTATCGATCGCCCAGCGGCTGAAGGGATGAGCGGCCCGGCCGGGGACGCGGAGGAGGGGCGCCTCGTCGAGATCGTGATCGACGAGAGCGCCGCCGTCCGCCGGTCGCCGGAGGTGGCGCATGAGCGCCGGGTGGCGATCCACGACCTGATCGAGCAGAACAGCTTCCGCTTGGTCTCGGGCCCGGCCGGCCCCTACCGCCTGCGCCTGCGCATGGAGGAGAACCGGCTGATTTTCGAGATCACGAGCGGGCAAGTGGGCGAGCCCAAGCGCGTGGCCCTGCCGGTCCAGCCGTTCCGCCGGATCATCAAGGACTATTTCCTGGTCTGCGAGACCTACTACGCCGCGATCAAGACGGCGCCGCCGTCGAAGATCGAGGCGATCGACATGGGGCGGCGCGGGCTGCATGACGAGGGCTCGGTGCTGCTTGGCGAGCGGCTGGCCGACCGGATCGCGATCGACCATGCCACGGCGCGGCGGCTGTTCACGCTGCTGTGCGTCCTGCAGATCCGCGGCTGAGCGATGGCGGGGCCGACCAGCGTCCTCTTCGCCTGCACCCAGAACGCGATCCGCTCTGCCATGGCCGAGGCGATCCTGAAGCATGTGGCGGGGTCGCGCATCTTCGTCGACAGCGTCGGGGTGCGGCCGGATGAGCTCGACCCGTTCGCCGTGGCGGTGATGAAGGAGATCGGCATCGACCTCAGCCGGCACCGGCCGAAGGGGTTCGACGACCTCGAGGACGACAATTTCGACCTGGTGATCTCGTTGTCGCCGGAGGCCCAGCACCGGGCGGTGGAGATGACCCGCACCACGGCCTGCGACCTGGAGTTCTGGAATACCTACGACCCGACCGCCGTCGAGGGCAACCGCGAGACCCGGCTGGCCGCCTTCCGCCAGGTCCGCGACATGCTGCTGGCCCGTATCCGCGAGCGTTTCGGTGATCGGGCGAGGGAGCGAGCGTGACGGCTGTCTTTGGGCGATAGCCATCTTGCTGTCATTGCCGGGCTTGACCCACGACCGTCTGGCTGAAGAAGGGCAGCAACCGGAAGAAGGTATTCGAGGTCACGATTCTATTTTAAACTGTCACGCTCGAGCTTGCCCCGGGCATCCAGAGAATGTCGATGCCGCTCTGGGTGGCTCCTGGATTGCCGGGTCAAGCCCGGCAATGACAATAAGGGGGAGGACGGATGCTCCCGAACAAGCCCTATCTACTATTCGCCCTGCCGGTCTGGAAATGCGAGGACGCCGAGACTCAATTCGGCGAGGTCGTTCGGCGCTCCCAGGAAATCGGGCCGCAGCGGGTCGCTCTGGATGGGCAGGATGCCGTCGTGGTCCTGTCTGCCGCCGACTACGCTCGGCTCGCGCCATCGGCAACCGTCAGCCTGATCGAGCTGTTCGGAAATGGGCCGTTCGCGGCATTGGATGAGTTGGAGCCTCTCCGAGAGCGATCGCCGGTGCACGACCTGCCTTCATGGACCTGACTCATCGGCGAAGACATGGCCGAAGCGCGGCACGAAACCGCACAAATTTCTTGACCCAACAAGTTCGGTCGCCCACTTCTTGGGCGGATTCTCAACATGGCGAGTTTGGATGGCCAAGGAAGATTTGATCGAGTTCTCGGGCACCGTGACCGAGCTGCTCCCCAACGCGATGTTCCGGGTGAAGCTCGACAACGACCACGAAGTTCTCGCGCACACCTCAGGCAAGATGCGCAAGAACCGCATCCGGGTGCTGGCGGGGGACCGGGTCAATGTCGAGATGACCCCGTACGACCTGTCCAAGGGTCGCATCACCTTCCGCTTCAAGTAACAGCCGTGCCCGATCCGGAAAGGACGGGCAGGACCGACCTGCTTGTGCTCGCCTCGGCCTCGCCGAGGCGTCTCGATTTGTTGCGCCAGATCGGCATCGTGCCAGACCAGGTCTTGCCTGCCGATCTCGACGAAACCCCGCTGAAGCGCGAGCTGCCCGGCCCGCACGCCAGGCGCCTGGCCCAGGCCAAGGCTGAGGCGATTCGGGCCCGGGCGCCCGGCGCCTTCGTCCTGGCGGCCGACACCGTGGTCGGCTGCGGCCGGCGAATCCTGCCCAAGGCCGAGACCGGCGCCGAGCTGCGGCAGTGCCTGGAGCTGCTGTCCGGCCGGCGCCACCGAGTCCATGGCGGCGTCTGCCTGATCGCGCCCGACGGCACCATGCGCCATCGGCTGGTGCAGAGCAGCGTGATCTTCAAGCACCTGACACCCGGCGAGATCGAGGCCTATGTCGCCTCGGGCGAGGGCCGCGGCAAGGCCGGCGGCTACGCCATCCAGGGGCGGGCGGCGGCGCTGATCCGGGCGATCGAAGGCTCCTATTCAAACATCGTCGGCCTGCCGCTGTTCGAGACCTCGCAGCTGCTCGGCGGCGCGGGCTATCGCTGGTGAAGTCGGTCGAAATCACCGCGACGGACGGCTTGCTGCTGGCCGGCGTGGTGATCGATGGCCGCTTGACCGACCTTGCCGCGGAGCGCCTGTCCCGGCCGAGCCTGGCCGGCGCGGTGGTGTTGGCGCGGGTCGAGCGGGTCGACCGCGTCTCCGCTGCCGCCTTCCTCGACATCGGCACCGGCCGCAGCGCCTTCCTGCCGCTGCGGGGGCCGGAGGCGGACTCGCTGCGGGCCGGCGCGCCGGTGGTCGTCCAGGTGGTCGCCGACCCCCGGGGCGAGAAGGGGGCGGAGGCCACGCGCGACGTGGCACTGCCCGGCGCCGGCCTGATCCATCTGCCGTTCTCGGCGAACGTGGCCGTGTCGAGCCGGCTCGGCCCCGCGGCGAAGCGGGATTGGCAGCAGCGGCTCGAAGGCGGCTGGATCGTGCGCGCCGCGAGCGCCGGAATGGCGGTCGACCAAGTGCTGGACGAGGCAATGCGGCTGGCGCGGCGCTGGGAGGCGGTCGCCGACCGCGCCGAGGCGACGCGGGCCCCGGCACTGCTGGAGCCGGCGCCAGGGGCTGCCCGCCGTCTGATCCTGGACCATCCGGACGCCGCCCGAATCGTGGTCGACGGCGCCGCTTTGCTGCCGCCGCTGCAGCGCTGGGCGGCCGCGGCCATACCCGATCTCGCGCCCCGTATCGCCGCCGGCGCGGCGCCGCTGGGCGATGCCCTGGACACGTTGCTGACGCCGACCGTGCCGCTGCCCTCCGGCGGCAGCATCACTATCGAGGCCACCCGGGCGCTGACCGTGATCGACGTCGATGGCGGCCGGGCGCCCGACCATGTCCGCGCCAACCGCGAGGCGGCGGTGGAGATCGCCCGCCAGCTGCGGCTGCGCAACATCGGCGGCACCGTCGTCGTCGATTTCATCTCGCTGCGTCGCGGCGGCGACCGTGCGGCTCTACTCAACGCCTTCCGCAGCGCCCTGGGGGATGATCCGCTGCGGGTGCACCTCAGCGAGTCCCTGTCGCCGCTGGGCTTGGCCGAGCTGGCGCGCGAGCGCCGCGGCCAGGCCCTGGCCGATGTCGTCAACGGCTGAGCCTACGGGCTTGAAGCCGGGCCTCCATGAACCGATTCTGTGAGCATGACCACGACCCCCACCGAGACCCGCGGGCGTTGCCCGATCTGCCGCAAGCCGACGGTGCAGCAGTACCGTCCGTTCTGCTCGCGCCGCTGCGCCGACATCGATCTCGGCCATTGGTTTTCCGAGGCTTACACGATCCCGACGAAGCCCGGTGACGACGTCGAAGAAACATTGCAGCCGGATGAAGATCAGCGCTAGACAGCCGCCGTCCGGTTTCCTATAAGCACGGCCTCCGCATCGCGGAACCAACGGCGCCCAGGTAGCTCAGTTGGTAGAGCAGGGGATTGAAAATCCCCGTGTCGGCGGTTCGACTCCGTCCCTGGGCACCATTCTCTCTTCCCCTAGAGAACGCTGGATCCGGCGGCTTTCCTGGCCTTCCGGGCCGGGTTGCGGAGACGGTCCGCGCTTTCCGCGCCGTTCTCCAAATTCCCCCTTTTCGCGTTATTTTGCACCCTCGACTCCACACAGGACTCCACATACGGGGCCGCTGGTGTTCGCGCCCTGTTCACGTCATTGGGACGGGGCTCAGGACAGCAGGTCGCGCTCGAGGGTGGCGCTGATCTCGCGGTCGGCGTCGCGCTTGTCGAACAGCTTGCCGTAGATGTCATAGGTCACCTTGATCGAGCTGTGACCCATGCGCATCTGGACCTGCTTCGGCGTCATGCCTTGGTCGATCAGAAGCGATGCGTGGATGTGCCGGAGGCAGTTGAGGGAGTAGCGCGGGACCTGGCGGACGATCGTCTCGCCCGTCTCTGGACCCTCGCGCTCGGCCGGGACGGTCAGGCCGGCGTCCTGGCACAGCGGGACCCACACCCGGTTGTAGACATTCGCCAGGCTCTGCACCGTGCCGATCGACGTCGGCAGCAGCAGATGGATCGTCTCGCCCTTCCGGGCCGGATCGGGCAGCGCCGAGCTGCGCGGCACCGCCAGCAGCCACCGGCGCAGCAGCGCGGCCGAGGCCTTGCCGATCCGGATGAAGCGGCGCGACTGCTTCGTCTTGACGGTGCCGAGGATGCCGTACTCATCCGCCTTGCGGCGGACCCAGAACCCGGTGTCGGCGCCGGCCAGCACCAGGTCTTCGACCGCCAGTCCGCGCAGCTCCGACGGCCGAAGCCCGGCGAAGACGCCGAGATGGACCCAGACCTCGGTGAAGGTGGGTGGCGCCGGCGCTTCGGTGGCCGATTCCGACAGCAGGGCCTTGATCTCATCCTTCGGCGGGATCTCGACGTCGCTCTCGCCCCGGTCGATGATCTCGACCCTGGTCTCCCTCCCGACGTTGACCGGGCAAAGGCCGTCGCGCACGGCCTGGCTGAGCAGCATGCGCACGCTGGTCATGACCTTCGCGGCGTTCCGCGATGTCAGCTTGGCGAGCAGCACCTTCTTCAGCGCCTCGCAGTCCGGCGGCGTCAGCTCTGCGAGCGGGATATCGCCGAAGCGCCAGGTCCCCGGCATGTCGCGGCGGACGATCTCGGCCTGGACGATATGCAGGTCCCGGTGATCCTCGTACTTGTCGATCGTCGAGGTCTCGCGGCCGCGCGCCTTGACGTCGGTGATCCAGTTGTCGGCCGCGATCTTCACGGTGACGACGACGGGCGGGGCGTCGCCGGCGGCCGGCTCGACCGGGGCGGCGATCAGCCCCTGCGCGATCGCTTCGACCTTGGTCTTGTGCGCCTCGGCCCGCTTCTTCGCCTTGGGCCCGCTGAAGGCCTTGCGCCGGCGGCGGCCGGAAGCGTCCTTCCACTCGACCTCGTAGCCGGAGCGGGATTCGCCGGACCGCGTGGCCCAGCTGCGCTTGTTGATGGACGCCATGGCGCGACGATACGCCGAATCAGGCCGGGCAGTACACGCGGCGATACCAGTCGAGCAGGGCGCGGCGATCGGCAACCAGGCCGACGCCTGGCTGCTTCCGGATCGGCGGCGCGTCCGGATCGTCCGGCCGGCGGCGCGCCCGGTCGGCCATGCGATAGATCTGGTCGGGCGTGAAGCCGATCACGGCCGCGATGTCCTCCGCCCCGGTGACAGGCTCCGGCTTCCGCTCGACCGGGACGGGTGCCGCCGTCCGGCCGTAATAGCCGGGGCGAGGCCTGGCGTTCGCCATCATGCCGCTTCCCTCCGCTCGAACGGGTTGTCGAACTCGCGATAATAGCCCTGGTCCGCCAGGATCTCATGGATGCGGCGCGCCGCCTTGGTGGCGCTGCGGTCGACCTCGCCGAGCAGCTCGACGTTCCGCGGCCGCTCCTGGATCGCCTCGAGGAGGCGCTCGCAGGCGGCGAGGAAGGGCGCGTCGTCGGCCAGCACCAGGATCTCGGCCTCGGTGATCGCCTGGATCCAGCGCACCACCGCGACATAGGCGGTGGCGATGCTGCGATTCTCCATCCAGTCCAGCGCGGCCGCGCGCGTGCGCAGCAGCCGCTTGTGCAGGGCGCGCTGCCGCTCGGCCGCCATGTCCTGGAACGGGGCGAACTGCGCCAGGTCGCAGTCGCGGCCGATCGCGACGATCGTCGCGCGGTCCGTCTCGGGATGGTCGGAGAGCTGGCGGACGATGCGCGCCATCATGGATGCGGGCAAAGCGAGCTCGATCCGGCGGCGGTCGGAGAGGTGGATCATCGCCGCCTCACTCGGTGAAGTCGTCGATGCCGCAGAAGATGCATCGCCTGTGACCAAGCCCAGGCTCGGCGTCGCGGCGGCCGTGATACACGTGTCCTCTGACATCGGGCGCCATGCAGGAGATGTTGGTCGCCTTTAACTCCTCGGGCGGAACGCCCGCCAAATCGGCGAGGCGGGGGACCAGCTTACGTTCCAGCAGCTCCAGACCCGACTGGGCATCCTGGACCCTGCGTCGGGCCTTCGCGATGTCCGCGAAGATCGGCTTGGCATCCTCGATCAGCTTTCGATTCCAGGACATCGGTCAGGCGCCCTCGCCTTCGCCCGCGCCGGCTGTGGGCGGGGTGGCCGGCGGCGCAACCAGCATGTCCTTCATGGCAAACTCGCGCTCGGCCTGCTTCTCCACATCGAAGGCGCGAAGCAGCCATTGCGGCTCCGGGTGCCATTCGGTCGATCCGAACCGGACGGACATCGGGACGGCGCGCCGCTCGCCGATCTCGCCCTTGTAGTTGAGGTAGAGGAAGGTGAAAGGCTCCCCTCGCCCCGCCGGCTGCGCGCCAACCTGCGCAGGGGCTGCGGGGGTTGTGTCCGAAGCGTCCTCGATCTTGCCGCTGCCGAAATCGAACTGGTCAGCAGCATCGCAGGTATCGGCAACGGCGCCGATGAAGTCGTCGCTGTCGATCTTCTGACCAGCGGTGCGCCACTTGTCGCGCAGGACACGGGCGTACTTCACCACGACGAGCGCGCGCCGATATGCATTCCGGAAGTCGCTGCGTCCGGTCACGGCCGCCAAGTATTGAGCCTCTGTAACCGCCTGCGCGCCATCGGCCGGCTGCGCGGCTTTCGGCGCCATGTAGGCACCGTGAGCCGAGCCGAAGACGGGGTGCGCGTAGACCCAATCGGCTAGCTGCTTTTCGTGCTGTTGGATCATGTCGGGTGCCGGCTGCGCGGCTTGGCGAAGGGTTGCGAGTTCCTTCTGCAGGCGCTCGATCGTCGCTTGCTGGCCGAGCACAAGCTGAGACTGCGCGGCATACGCGGCTTCGTGCGGTCGCACCCGCTCGGCGCCGGCCCGGCCAGCCTCGATCTCGGCCCTAAGCTGTTCGAGGTCATGTCCGGTTTCGCCGAGCAGGATCTCCAGATCGATGATCCGGTCTAGAGCTGCTCTGTACTTATGCTCCAGATCAATGAGTGCGGGAGCGGCGTTGCGCAGCTTGGCGAAGAGCGCGGCGTCGGCTTCCCAGCGGCTCTCTTCTCCGGTCTCCATATTGCCGAAGACCGCCACCAGCCGGCCGCCGGCATGGACACGCGGATGCCGATTTACGGGCAGATCGGTATCAGCTGCATGCTCTCCATGCGTCGCTTTCTCCAGCAATTTCTCCAGCCGCTCGATCTCCTCGCGCGGCAGCGGGGCAGGGGCGGGGGTCATGGTTTGACCTTTCACAGGGGCATCGGCTGCAGCTCGTAGCTGCAGTAGAGGGGATGTTTGGGGGCGCCGCCGGCGTTGACGGCGAGGGCGTGCGGCACCTTGCCGGCAGCGCGGATCAGGTCGAGGACCACGACCGAGCGGCCGGGGCGGACGCGGTCGCAGTGCTCGCCCCAGCCGCACACCACCAGGCCGGCGCGGCCGGCGAATTCCAGGATCGCGTCGTCATTGCCCGGGCCGACCGGGTCGGGCGCGCCGAACAGCGCCTGCGGGTCGGTGGAGCGCAGCGCGAAGGCGTTGGTGATGACCAACCCGCCGAAGCCGCCGGCCTGGGCGCGGCGCCGGCAGCGCGTCACGGTCGGGTCGTCGGCCAGGTCGTCCGCCGTGCTGGGGTTGAGCAGGGTGAACATGAGCGGGGCGGAACCCGGGTCCCAGATCCGCCATAGGGCGGTGCGGTAGCACCCGCAGGGGCTGAAGGTCGCGCCCGAATCGGTGAAGAGGTCGATCATGCTGCCGCCGACTGGTGATCGATGTTGGCCCGGACGACGCAGAAGGTGAGGGCGACGACATCGGGGTTGCTCCACCACACGAAATCGCCGTGGATGCTCGACCACAAGCTGCGGAAGCTTTCGCGCGGGTCTTCCCACCCGGCGGCTGACGTTCCCTCCGGGTAGTCGATCCAGGTCCCTTCCTGGACCGGGTTCCTGGCGATCCCCTCCGCAATCGCATCGGCCTTGCTGATGGCCTGCAGCGGCTCGACCTTCACGGCCTCGACGATCAGCGTCAGGCGGCTGGCCCAGCGCGGCATGAACCTCGCCTGCGACCAATGAATGCCTTTGCCATTCGCCCGCGTGTAGTTGCTGCAGACGGTCGGGTGCTTCGCGGCGATATCATCGGCCGGGCCGGAAAGGCTGAAATACGGGTGCTCCAGCCCGCTGCGCCAGACCTGCAGCGGCTCGCCATCGATGCGATAGATCGTGCGATAGTTGACGGGCGGCGGTCCCGGGATTCCTGCGCGGCCTAGCTGTGAATAACGGCCGTCCTGGATCGAGAGCGGATGCTCGTCGGCGCAGGATTCCTTGACCCACAGCCGGTCGCCGGGTGCGGCCTTTGCCCATGTCTTGTTGATCAGCCGCCGGGTCTGCGTCTTCCGGCCGTCGAGCAGCGCGCGGATCATCGGCGCGGAGAAGATGATCGGGCGGTCGGTCATCGACGTCCTCCCGAAATCGCCCGCGCAACGGCTTCGGCGGCCTTGGTGCGGCGCTTGTTCTCGTCGATCTTCGCCTGCTCTGGCGTCGGCTTCGGCGCCGGGTCGGCCTTCGGCTTGGCCGGCGGGGCCGGGCGGTTCAGGATGTGGTCAGCCATCGGACCGGCCCTCGTCGCCGTCCCAGCCGAGCGGCATCTGGAAGCCGGCGGCGTTGCGGTGACCGCCGCCGCCATAGCGCGCCGCGATCTCCGAGACGTCGACACCCTCTGGCGTCGACCGCAGGGAGAACACCCTGGCGTCGGCGCGGTCGAAGTAGCAGGCGCCGAAGGGTTCGCCCTTGGCCAGGACCTGGCCGGCGTCGGACGCCATGGTGTAGGGCAGGTTCGCCACCGGCACGCTGTGGCCGCCGATCACCATGCGTCGCGTCGCGATGGCCAGCAGCTCGGCGATGTCCTTGTGGTGCTTGCGCTCGATCGCGCCGCCGGCGTCGATCGCCTGCTGCAGCCCCATCGTGTCGCCCGGCTCGCCGCGGCCGATCAGGGCGTGGAGATAGTCCCAGTTCCTGAAGCTGTAGCCGTAGGAGAAGACGAAGGCCGCGACCTCTCGGCTTCCCGGCAGCAGGAACCGCCACAGGTCGCGATCCTCGACATAGCGAACCAGGGTGGGCGGTGTGGTGCCGTGGAAATGCTCCCAGGCGAGCCTTGCCCCCGACCGGTTCATGTCGAAGACGACGGTCGCGTTCGAATGCTCGGCCGCGAAGCCGTCGAGATCCGCGGCAGCCGTCTTGTGATGGTCGAGCACCAGCAGGCTGGCGGCCTGCGCCGCCATGCGCGCCAGCACCGGCCGCTTGTAGGAGAAATCGACCAGCACGACGTGCCGACCCGTGACGTCCGGCGGCTCGGCGCCATAGATGCCGGGCAGGAATTCGACCGCGTTGCCGAAGCATCGCCAGACCACCCAGGCGGCGGTAAACCCGTCGGCGCAGTTGCCGTGGTAGATGCAGAGATCAGGCGTGGGCATCAGCGGGGCTCCTGCGGTGTGGCGGCACGGCCGCCGTCGATCGAGGTCAGGGCGGGGCGGGACCCGCGGGCGAAGGAGGCGGTGGTCCACTCCTCGAACTCGGTGGCCCGGAAGGTCACGTTCCAGCCGTGGTGGGAGGCGATCCTGGTGGCGAGCACCCGGTTCGCGCTGTGCATCGTCAGGTCGAACGGGTCTGCAGAATCGCGCAGGTCCATCCAGATCATCCCGGCCTCGAAGCCGTGGACGAAGCTGGGCGACTGGTCCGGGAAGCTGACCAGCAGGCCGAAATCGGCCAGGCCCTCGGGTTGAGTCGGCGGCTCGGCCGAGCGGTCGTGCTCGATCGCGCGGTCGGAGTCGGCGGTGCGCCAATCCGGCCAGGTGCGGGCCTGGAGCATGCCGAACTTCAGGCGCCAGAGCTGGCAGATCTGGTCCGGCGTGGCGCCGGCGAGGCGCAGCAGGCTGACCGCGAGGTTGAGCAGGTCGATCGGCTCCATCGGATCGGCCGGGTTGGCCTCGACCTCGATCAGTTCCCTGCGGATGTGGTCGACCACGCCGGCGACGGTCTGGCGCGGGCCGAAGGTCTCGGCCTGCCAGGCCATGAGCTCGGCCAGGAAGGCGAGCAGGTCGAAGCTGTCCGGCCCGACCGAGGCCTCGGCCTCGGCGCGCGTCAGCACCCGGGCGACGGTGCCGACGGGAATCTCGGTGGCGAGGGCGATCCGCTCGACCGCCGCCTCGGTCCAGCGCGGCGCCGGCGCGGCCAGGGCGGCGTCGATAGCGCGGAGTAGATCGGTGCGGGTCTGCTGGTGGTGCTGCGCGACGATGGCGCGGCAGTCGGCCAGGATCTCGGCGATCACAAGGTCACCTTTCCATGCTTGATGTCGAGCATCTGCCGGGCCAGCTCGGCGCCTGCGTCGGCGGTGATGCGGATGGCCCTGAGCTTCTTGACCGGCCGGCCGCGGGCGCCCAGGACGTCGCCCGGTGCGGTCATGGCACTGATCTGCTCGAACAGGTCGCGCATCGTGGCGAGCGGATCGGGGATGGTACCCATCAGGCGTCGCTTTCCGTGGCCGCCGGCGGATGGGTGCGAGGCCGCAGGTCAATCGACACCTCGAGGCCGGTGGCCCGGCCGAGCTCGGTCTGAAGGTGCTGGACGACCTCGGCCGACAGCCGCTCCGGCATCGCCGCGTCCTCCGGCACCGCGACATGCGCGGTGAGCAGCGGCCGGGCGAACAGGCGGAGCGGGATCGCGATGGTGAGCTCCATCGCGACCTGGCCGGCGCGCAGGGAGGGCGGCCGGGCGGTCATCTCGCAGCCGCCGCCCTCGTCCAGGCGCAGATAGCGCGTGACGTGCAGGAAGGCCTTGCTGCGGTGGACGCCCGGCCGCTGGGTCATCTCAGCGGGTCTCCGGCGTGCCGTAGAACACGGGCAGGCCGCATTCCACCCGCGCCCGCTCCGCCGCCTCGCGGAAGGCGTCGTCGAAGGCCTCGCGGGCGCGGACGATCGACAGGAACCAGCTGATGCTACCGCTGCGCAGCTTGTATTGCAGGCGGACCGCCAGCTGGTACACCGCGCCGAGCTGGAAGATCGGGATGGTGATCAGGAAGAGGTTCGGGATCCGGACCTTCTGGCCGTCCTGGCCGACATGCTCGGACTTGAAGAACAGCGTCGCCTCGCCGCTGTCGAGGTTGACGCGCTGCTCGGCCTGGGCGTTCTCGGCGATCGCCAGGCCGCGCGACAGCTCCAGCACCTGCTCGGGCCCGGCGACGCGGCCGCCCAGCCGGTCGATCATGCTGCGCAGCTTCTGCTCGGCCGGGGTGGACGGCACCACGTCGGACATCGGCGTCGCCCACAGCGGCACCGGCGCGATGTCCAGGATCCTCTCCTCGAGGAAGGACGCGAAGTCGACCTGGGCCAGCTTCTGGCCGTCGATCGCCACCCAGGCCTTCCATTCGTCGGCCAGCGGGAACGGGTACAGGGCCCGGTGCGTGCCGTGGCGGGGCAGGCCGTCGCCGCCCTCGTGATAGTCGATGACGCCGATCAGCTGGGGCGTGCCGTCCTTGGCGTCGGCAAAGATGGCCGACTGATCGTCCCGGAACCGGTTGACGTGGTCGATGAAGGAATCCAGGTCGGCCAGCGTGGCGGTGCCGGTGCGGCGCTTCGGGCGCACGCGCGTCTCGTCCAGGAATGGCTGCAGGCTCTTCGCCTCCATGCCCTTCGGCAGCACGATGAACGGCACGTCGCCGGCCTCGCCGGGCGAGACGTGCGGTACGCTCAGGACCTGCGGATTGTGCAGGTCCTTCACCAGGCCGGCGACGGCCGCCGCCTCGGCCTGGGTCGGGGCGGCGATCATCGCCGCGGGGTTCTCGGAAGATGACATAGGTGTGCTCCCCTCAAACGGTCTTCACCTCGCGCGGGCCGAACAGCTCGGACTGCCGCGGGTTGCGGACGGAAAAGCGGTTGCTGGCGGTGCCGTACATGATCGTTTGGCGCCGCGGCGGATCGGGCAGGGTGACCTTCTTGGTCGCCTTGATCTGGAAGACCCCGCTGTCGAGCGTGATCGCCAGCCCGACCGAGAGGCGGGCCGTGGGCTTGCCGCCGTGCTCGATCGCGTGGTTCGACAAGGCTGCGCCGATCTCCTGCAGCAGCTTCGACAGGTCGGCGTTCAGGTCGCCGTCCTCGAGCTGGGCGATGAAGGTGGCGAAGCTGGTGATTTCGCCCGGTTCGGGCGCTGTGTCGGACATCCCGGTCTCCCTGCTCTCCAGAAATCGCGTGGACATGGGCTCCCTCTGGTCAGGCCGCGCTGGGCGGCTGCGATGAATCGGCGTCGCGATGGCTGGCGGCGCGCCGCTCGAAATGGTCGAGGGCGTCGGCGGCGCGCTTGATGGCGCCGCGGGCCTGGCGCAGATCGAACGGCATCACCGCGCGGCGCCCGGTGATCAGCGACCCGAGATGGGCCAGCTCCTGGCCGGCGCCGCGCAGCTCTGACGTCAGCGCGATCCGGTCGATCTCCTCATTCGTCAGCCGGGTCATGCCGCCCCCTTCGGGTCGTCGTTCTTGCCGGGCCACCAGGTCGCCGGGCGGATGCTGCGGGCGGTCAGGGCGGCGGGCTCGGCCTCCGGAGCCGGCACCCAGGTGGCCCGGCCGGCGTCGCGGCGCAGGACTTGGCCGGATGGCAGGCGGACCACGGCGGAGCCGGGCGGCCAGTCCGCCGGCGACGGCGGCGGGGCGGCCGGTGCCCGCTGCACCAGGATCAGGCGGCTGGCCGGCATGGTGTTGTCGACCCTGGCTCCGCGCCAGCGGATGACGCAGCCCATGATGTTGGTGCCCGGCACCATGGCGTAGCCGCGCACCGTGCCGGTGCGGTCGGTCAGCTTGTCCCGGACCGTGTCGTCGGGCCGGAACGGGATCGGCCGGGGCTGCCGCGCCTGGCGCAGCTGGGGGCCGGGCAGGGTCGTGCGGAGCTGGACGACGTCACCCATGGGCAGCAGCCTCCTGCGCGGCCGCGCCGGGCGGCACGGGCTCGATCGGATCGTCCGGCCGGGCGTTGCCGGTGCGCCGGTCGATCGACTCGACCGCGGCCATGGCGAGGCCGGCGACCTGCAGCAACCGGCTTCGCACCTCGCCCGCAGCTGGCGCGCAATCCATCGCACTGCGGACAGCAGCGAACAGATCGAGGATGAAATCCCCGATGGGCATCAGGTCATCCAGGGCCCGGCTGCGTACGAGATCGTTCCGCCGCTGCCGCTCCCATGCGATCTCCAACAGCACGTCGATCGCATGGTCGGGCATGTAGGGGCGGCCGTGCAGGCCGTCGGCGCCTTCGACATAGACGCGGATGTCGGTGATGGCGGACGGCAGCGGGGCGGCCGGGCTGGTGCTGTCAGGCATCGGCGGCCTCCTAGAACGGGATCTCGTCGTCGGAAGCGTCGCCCGGAGCCGTCAGGACTTCGCCGGCCGCATACAACCAGCGCAGCGCCTGGTGCAGCATGATGGTGCGGAGCGCATCCCGCTGGTCCAGCCGGGCCAGGAGCTTGATGACTTCCCTCGCCGTGTATTCACCCTCTGTGGCGAAGCTGAGGATGCGGCTGATCGGCGGAAACCGCTCGCCGTCCATGGCGAGCGATCTCACGTCCAGCTTGTCCCGATGCAACCGCGCATGGGAGACGAGCGCGTCGAGCAGCTCGGGCCGGATGGCAGGCGGAGGGGCTGGGATAGTTGGCCGCATGTCGCGTCGCGGCGGCACGGGCTTCGCGCCGGCGGGGCTGCCCCTCATCATCCGGGCCGCCATCACGCGGCGCTCCGGTCGCGGCGCAGGCGGGGGCGGGCGGCGGCCTTGGCGGCGTGGCCGTGGTCGTGCAGGTCCTTGCGGGTGAAGCCGCGGGACAGCAGGTCCGCCTCGGACACCTCGCCGCCCTGGGCCTCGAAGATCTCGACGATCGCCTCGACCATGGCCGAGCGGACCGCGCCGGCCTTCAGCTTGGCGCGGACCCGGGTGCGGCAGATGCGGGCGACCCGCTGCGGCGCCCGCTTGGCGAGCTCCAGGAGCCCGGCCGGGATGCGGCCGTCGAAGGCGCGCTCCAGGTCGGCAATGGTGGCGATGGTGGCGGCGGACATGGCGGCCGGTCTCCCTGTGCGGAGTGGACGAGGGGCCGGCGGCGTAGACCTGATGTGTCGGTCCCGGTAAGCCATTGGCCCGTACCGCATGGCGGCACGGCCGCCGGCCCCTCTGACGCCTCGACCCCCACCCGGTGGAGGCCGGGTAAGGGGGCGGGGGTGGCGCCGTATTCGGCCGGGCATCTCTCCGGCCTACTGCCGACGCCTCCGGCGCCTTGCGCCGGATCTGGTTGCAGGGGCGGGATTTGAACCCGCGGCCTCCGGGTTATGAGCCCGGCGATCTACCGCTGATCTACCCTGCTGGAAGGGGCTAGCTGTCGAAGCCGGGAAACTGGTTGATCCGAACGCGCGGGCGGCCGCGCTGGCCGTTGCGGTAGAACTCGACGGCACCGCCGTCCCGCAGGGTGTTCCAGGTGCTGCGCATGAACGGGGCCTGCTCGCCGCCGGCCAGCAGGACGCCGTTCTTGTCGAAGCCGCCGTCGCCGTTGTGATCCTTCAGCCACTTCCAAGCGGCCTTGGCGCTCTCCGAGAGGTGGACAGCCATGGTCAGCCGCGCTCCTCGGTCGGGTCGTATGGCGCGGTGTAGATCGAGACGAACAGCAGCTTGATGGCCCAGACGCCGAGGCAGGCGCCCATCAGGGCTAGGCCGATCATCAGGGGTTCGGGAAGAAGCTCGGGCATCGACATACCCCACGCGGGGCCTCCCTCTCTCGCCTCCCCGAAAAGGGACCCGGGGTGCTGTCACCCCGGGCCAGTGAACAGGGAGGTTTCATGCACGATGCGGACGTGCAAGAGGGACTGTGGCTGAAACGGCCACGATGTGTCAAGCGAGATTGTAGCTGGATCCGCTACATCACGAATGCACTAAGCAACGAGTGTAGCCAAATCGCTTAAATTTCAGAGCGGTAGCTGCCGAGGACGAGAGCGAAGACGAGCACGTCGCCGTTGGCGTCGTCCGGGCCGGGGTCGTGTAGCTCTACCGGCTGCTGATAGGCCGGCACGGACGACCGTGGCATCAGCAGGCGACGTCCGTTGTCGACCACGTATTCCTTGACCGTCGCCTCCATTAGCCCTTCGCGGCTGCGGCGCAGGCAGATGACGCGTTGCCCAGGCTGCTGTTCGATGCCCAGATCCAGCAGCTTGGCGCAGACGAGGATGGTTCCTTCCGGATAGACCAGGTCCATCGACCGGCCATTCACCCGCAACCCGAATCGCTTGACCTGGCGCAGCCGCGGGTCGACAGGCGCCGAGATCCATTCCCACTCCTCTTCGGGCAACTCCAGCGCCTCAACCCAGTGGCCGGCCTGGACCGCGCCGACCACCGGAATGAGCTCCAGCCCGCGCGGCATCTCGACGACGCTGCTGGTCGCTGCGAGGCCCGACACCTCGGCGGCCTTCTCGCTGCCGCGCGACTCGACCACATCGGCGATGTCGACGCGCAGGGCAGCGGCGATGGCCTTGAGATAATCAACCGTCAGCTTCTGCCGGCCGGTCTCCAGCTTCCAGATGGTCGACCGATCGACGGCGACGAGCTTGGCCAGCCCGTCCAGAGAGAGGCCGGCAGCCTCGCGCAACTCTTTGATTCGGTTTGCCATGTCTGATTGTGGCCGAATTGGTCCCGATGCGCTGTAATCAGTTCGGCCACATTCGGCTTGACCTCTGTGTCTAAAATGGCCACAGTTCGGGCCCATGACCATCCTTCGTGACTATCTGCAGGTGCGGGGCATCAGCCCGGCCGAGTTCGCGCGGCAGATCGGCCGCGACCGCAAGACCGTGCACCGCTGGGTGAGCGGAGAGCGGATCCCGAGACCGCCCGAAATGGCGAAGATCCGGGACGCGACCGGCGGCGAGGTCACGGCCAACGATTTCTATGCCGCTCGGGAGACCGCAGCATGATGCGCGTGTTCGTCATCGTCACCGCCTGCGCGGCCGGGGTGCTGCTGCCGACCGGCGCACAGCCGATGCTGCACGGCGACTGGATCGCCGGCGCACCGGCCCTGGCGCTCGGCCTGGCCTGCTGCGCCGCGGCCATGCTAGGCGACCGCCGGCTGCAGCGGAGCGCGGCGCCGCCGCGTCCGGCATCCCGGATAGCGTTCGGACGGCGGCCATGAGGTGGCACCCGCTCGTCAACGGGCTGGTGATCGTCGCCCCGTTCTGGGCGGTGGCCGGCATCCTGCTGTGGCTGGGGTGGCCGTGATGGTGTGCCCCGCCTGCACCGACCGCGCCGCCTGCCGCAAGGCGAAGGACTGCGCCGCCGACCCGCAGCGGATCGTCGCCGGTGCCCGATTCCCGAATGATGTGGTCGCTGCCGTCCATGTCCGGCATGTGGCCATGGTCGAGGCCGTTGTCTCGTCCGATCGGGGTGCCGAAATGCGACGGCCCCACATGGTGGGCACGCTATGACCGCGCCGCGCACGATGCTGGGCGAGCTGACGCTGCGCATGATGGCGTCGCTGGGCGAGGCCGGCGTAATCGCCGCCACCGGCAAGACCATCGACGCGCTGCGCAAGGCCAGCAACCCGAATGAGGGGCGGCGCCTGGGCGTGGACGATTT
Organism: Mycobacterium sp. KBS0706; assembly: GCF_005938675.2. Taxonomy (GTDB): domain Bacteria; phylum Pseudomonadota; class Alphaproteobacteria; order DSM-16000; family Inquilinaceae; genus Inquilinus. The sequence continues at coordinate 70,768 of NZ_VCCH02000012.1, read as the reverse complement.
GGTGCGCCTGGCGGCGGCCTGCGAGGTGCGGGGCCATGGCCACGATCTGGTGGAGACGATCGTCGCTCTGGTCCGGGCCGAGGCCGCGGCGATGGGCGGCCCGGTGCCGCTGCGGGCGGTCGGGCCCGACGCGCATCTGCGCCGCATCGGCGCCGAGCTCGGCGACGTCAACCGCGCGGTCGACGAGGCGACGGCCGACGGCCGCCTGACCGGCGCCGAGCGGCGGAAGATCTGCGACGAGCTGGGCGACGTGATCCGCGTCGCCACCGCGATGCGCGCCGAGCTGGAGCGCGACCTCGCGCCGAGGCGGGCGTGATGTCCCAGGACCGCCGCATCCTCAAGCTGCACGCCAAGGGGCTCGACGAGGTCGAGATCTCGTGCCGGCTGCTGATTGGCATCCGCGCCGTGCAGGCCGCGATCGCCAATGCCACGGCGCGGCTGCAGGGCGAGCCGGCCGATGGATCCCACGCGAAAGCGGGCGTCGATGCCCAGGCCAAGCCGAAGACGGCCGAGGCGGAGCCCGTGAGTAGGATTGCCGGCCGTCGGAGGCCGGCTGCAACGTCTGAGCGAATGGACGCGACTTCGCCGGGTGGAGAGCAACCCGGCACCCTGCCGGTCGAGGCGCCGGCGGCGAGCGCCAGCGCCCCGGCCGGTGCTACTTCTTCTTCGTCGGCCGCTGGGTCAGGGCACTGCCCGCCGCCGACTTCTGGTCCTTCGTCGACTTCGGATCGCGCAGCACCCTCGATGCCGCCGACCCCGCCTTCGGCGATGTCGTCTCGTTCGCCGGTTTCTTCGCCATCTCGATCTCTCCCCATAGGTGCGCCGTCTCAACGCGGCGCCGCGGCGAGTGTGACGGAACGGAGCGGTCGAGTCGAATCGACCGCGGCTCCGGTCGAGATGCTGCAGGCGCCGGCGCCGCGGCGGAAGCATGGCCCGACCGGGGCGTGGACCGAGAACAAGGTGGCGATGCTGCGCCAGCTGTGGGGCGTACGGTCCGCCAGCGAGATCGCCGAGATCTTGGGTTGCGTCTCGCGGAACGCCGTCATCGGCAAGGCCGGACGGCTCGGCCTGACGTTGGCGAAGGTGCGGTCTGCCGCCGAGCCGATGCCACGGACGGCCACGGAGCCGATGCCGGACGAGCCGTCTCCGGCGCCCGCCCCGTGGCGCGACAAGGGCTATCGCACCAAACCTCCGAGCCGGGGCTGGGCATCCGGCGCCGGCCTGACAGACCGGTCGCCCTTCGGCGCCTGCCAGTACCTGCACGGCGAGGCGCGCGATCGCGATTTTTGCGGCGCGCCGGTGCTGGAGCGGCCGGACGGCCGCCGGTCGAGCTATTGCCCCGAGCACCACGCGCTGTGCTGGCAGCCGCTGCTGCCCCGGAGCACCGCCAAACCCAAGGATGCCGCATGACCGATCTTCCGCCGCGCACCCTGTTCGTGCTCGACATCATCGCCCGGGCAGCGGCCGCTGGTGAGGAAACGCCGCGCAACGAAGCCATGGAGGCGGCACTGCGCGCCGCGGGCTTCAGGTTGTATGCCGCTGCCGACGGCCGGCATCGGCACTCCGGCAACGTCGTGTCCTACGAGATCGGGCGGCTGGTGCAGGCTGGCCGAATCGCTCTGCATGGCGGAAAGCGGCTGCGGGTGTTCGAGATGTGCGCGACCGGGCAACGCACCGTGCCGCGCGCCGAGACGATGCTGGCCATCAAGCGGCAACAGGTCGATGCCCGGATCCGGGAGGCGACGGCCGGCTGGCCGCGGCCGACCCGGATCAGCGTCGCCGCCTATGATGCGTCGCTGCGTCGGGGGCCGCCGATCCGCATCCAGGGGCCGAAAGCCGGGGCCGAGACCTGGACGCATCTCGGGGTGCGCAGTGCCGCGCCGGCGCAGAGCCTGACCGGCTGCAGCGCCGCGCTGGCGGCGGAGGCGGTGTGATGCATCAGAAGTACCTAGCCCCAGGCTTCGACTTCGCTCTCGCGCATGCTGTCGAGGAGGCGGGGGAGTTCCTTGCCGCCGCTGGGAAGACCCAGCGCTTCGGTATCGACAGCGTCAATCCGGAGCTGCCGCCGTATGCCCGCGAAACCAACGGTGCATGGCTGCGCCGGGAGATGGCCGACCTCCGCGGTGCGCTCGACCGGCTCGAGGCGGAGCTGGACCCGATGACCGATCGCGATCGCCTGCCGCAGCGCCGTCAGTCCGACACGATCACCTTCGATCATGGCGGCTTCAGCTATGTCGCCACCATCGGCTACCGGCCTGAGCCGGACGGCCGGATCGGCGAGATCTTCCTCGACAGCGGCAAGACCGGCACCGCGCTGTCCATCGCCACGAAGGACGCTGCGATCGCGGTCAGCCTGGCGCTGCAGCATGGCTGCACGATCGAGACGCTGCGCGGCGCCTTCCTGCGCAACGCGGACGGCACGGCCGCGGGCGTCATGGCGTGCCTGTTCGACCTGCTGGCGCCGCCGGCCGAGCCGCGGTGAACCGGCGATGGGATGGTTCTGGGGGGACGAGATCAGGCCGATGGGATACCGCGTCATCTACGCGGATCCCCCTTGGCTGTTCCGGAATCGCAGCGCCAAGGGCGAGGGGAAGAACGCCACTCGCCACTATCGCTGCATGCCGATCGACGAGATCAGGGCGATGCCGGTGCGGGATCTCGCCGCCGGCGACTGCGTGCTCTACCTGTGGACGACGTGGCCATTCCTCGAACAGGCCTTCGACGTCGTCAACGCCTGGGGCTTCACGTACAAGTCCGGCGGGGCGTGGCGGAAGCTCAGCCCCACCGGCAAGCATGAGGCCTTCGGGCCCGGCTACATCGAGCGGAATGCCTGCGATCCCTACCTGATCGCCACGATCGGAGAGCCCAAGCGGTACCACCGAGCCATCCGCAACGTCATCAGCGCCCCGGTCCGCGAGCACAGCCGCAAGCCGGACGAGATGCGGGAGCGGCTCGAACTCCTGCTCGACGGCCCGTACCTCGAACTGTTCTCGCGCAGCAACCGCCCCGGGTGGACCGCCTGGGGCGACCAGGTCGGGTTGTTCGACGAGGTCGCACCATGACCGCGCCTATGTCACGCGCCGCTAATGATGTCCTGCAGCCCGCGCTGGACGAGGCGCTTGCTGTCCTGAATCCAGATGGGGCCCCGGTGGACCTTGTCGAACAGGTCGTGGATGAAGGACGCATCCTCGGCGATCCAATAGCCCTGGACGGCAGCCCTGATTTCGGCCGCGCTGTCGCGAAAGGCTGCCTCGGCGTGCCTGTTGATCGCCTTGAGATCGGTGACTTCCTTGACCTGGGCTCGCACGGTGAGACTCGGGCCAATCTCGATGGTGAATCGGAGCACCCCTCCGGCCTGGCTGATCGCGAGGGTCGGATCGTTGACCTTGTTGAGGCCGATGCCGCCCTCGGCGGCATCGGTGAGCAGGCCGGCGATGCCGTAGGCGACCGCAGCCGCGACGATCCTACCCTCGCGGGCAGCCGTCATGTCCCCGATCCTGACGGTTTCGCTGATCGGGGCCGCCAAGACGTCAGACTTGATGTCGACCTTCACCGTGACGGTGTGTGGCGGCTGCTCGTTCGAGCCCGCCAGAATCGGCGGTTCGCCGATCTTCCGCGGCTTCACAGAAAACGTGCACAGATATTCAACGTCCGCACTCATGAGCTGCTCCCAACTGTTGCTGGAGTTATTTCCAGTCGGGCGAACAGATGGGGAGCCGGATATGCCAGTGCAATAGTGGCTAATACTTCAGTTCTGAAGTGTTTCGACCGGGTCGGTGTGCCTTGACCGCCCGAGACGAGATCGACGTTCGCGCGGTGCTGGACCGGGTCGACCTGGCCGAGCTGGTGCGCAAGCGCGGGGTGTTGCTGAAGGAGCGGAGCGGCAAGCTGTCGGGCTGCTGCCCGTTCCACCAGGAGACGACGCCAAGCTTCTTCGTGTTCCGGCACCCGCGGCCCGGGCATTTCCACTGCTTCGGCTGCAGCGCCCATGGCGACGCCATCGCCTTCGTCCGCCGGCTGGACGGGATCGGCTTCCTCGACGCGGTCGAACAGCTGGGCGGACCGCAGCGCCTGACCGAGGCGGACCGGCAGCGGATCCGCCGGCAGGAGGCGGAGGCCGAGCGGCGCCGTGCCGCCTCGCAGCGGGCCAAGATGCAGAACGCCGCCGAGATCTGGGCCGCCGCCGGCAAGCATCCGGTCGGGGGCACGGCGGTCGAGCTCTATCTGCGCGGCCGCGGCATCGACATCGACGCGATCGGCGGCGTGCCGCCGGTGATCCGCTGCGGCCTGGTGCCGTATCACTGGCTGGACGAGCGGACGGACCCGCGCGCGCCGCGCGCCGAGCGCTATCGGGTGGTGGCCACGCCGCCCGCCATGGTTGCCATGGTGCAGGGGCCGGACGGGTCGCACATCGCGACGCATGTCACCTGGCTGCGGGTGGCGGTCGACGGGCGCTGGGTGAAGACGGACCTGGCCGACCCGGTCACCGGCGAGATCCTGCCGGCCAAGAAGATCTTCGGCCAGTATTTCGGCGGCTCGATCCGCTTGACGCCGCCGGGACCGACGATGCGGGGCGGCGAGGGGATCGAGACGTCGATGACGGTGCTGGCCGCGCTGCGGCGCGCCGGGCGCGGCGACGCGGTGTGGGCGCTGGGGTCCCTGGGCAACCTTGCCGGCGGCGGTTTGGGCCACGGCCCGAAGAAGCCGGGCACGCGCGAGATCGTGAACGGGCGGGTGCGCTGGCAGCGACGGCCCTCACCGGTTCCCGACCCGGCCCGGCCCGGCTTCGTGCCGCCGCCCGGAACGCTGCGATTCGGCTGGCTCGGCGACAGCGACGGCAAGGATCCGGAAGCCGGGCGCCTGTTGGTGGAGCGCGGCCTGGACCGCTATCGCGCCCTCGGCATCGACGCCTGGGCCAGCTGGGCCGCCGCCGGGATGGATTTCAACGACATGGCGCGCAAGCCGCCGGAGGGGACTGACTGATGCCGGACGGCGATTTCCGTACCGACGACCTGCTGCCGGCAAGCGCGGCACCGAAGCTGCGCAAGAAGATGGTCGCGGACCTGTTCTGCGGCGCCGGCGGAACATCGACCGGCGCGAAGAAGGCGTTCCAGCTCGCGGGGCTGGAGATGATCCTGACCTGCGTCAACCATTGGCCGATCGCGATCGAGACGCACCAGCGGAACCATCCGGAGGCGCGGCACTACTGCACCGACCTGGAATCGGCCAAGCCCGAGGTCCTGGTGCCGGAGGGCTATCTCGACCTGCTGCTGGCCTCGCCCACCTGCACCTTCCACAGCCGGGCGCGCGGCGGCAAGCCGGTCAACGACCAGCAGCGGATGGACCCGTGGATCATCGTTCGTTGGTGCACCACCCTGCGGGTGCGCCGCCTGCTGATCGAGAACGTGCCCGAGTTCGTCGACTGGGGCCCGTGCGACCTGAAGACGGGCCGGCCGATCCCGAGCCGCAAGGGCGAATACTTCCGGGCCTGGCTGAAGGCGCTGCGCGCCGTCGGCATGCGGATGGACTGGCGGATCGAGAACTGCGCCGACCACGGCGACGCCACGACCCGATCCCGGTTCTTCGCCATGGGCCGGTCGGACGGCCGCAGGATCCGCTGGCCGCAGCCGAGCCACGCCCCGGCCTCGCGCGCCGTGCTGCTGGGGCTGAAACCCTGGCGTTCGGCGCGCGAGATCATCGACTGGAGCGACAAGGGCCGGTGCGTGTTCGAGCGGGCCGTGCCGCTGCGCCCGAACACGCTGCGCCGCACCCGGATCGGGGCCGAGCGGTTCTTTGGCCCGCTGGCGCCGGCCTACATGGCGGCGCTGGACGTCGAGATCGAGCGGTCGATCGCGCGCTGGGGAGACAAGGCGGTGAAGGTCGAGCGCGGCCCTGCGGCCGGTGCTGCGGGCCATGCCGGGCCCTGCCTGGTGGAGCTGCGCGGCACCGGCACGGCCCAGCCGGTCGATGCGCCGATCCCGTCGCTGACGTCCCAGGGCACGCATCTGGCGCTGGCCATGCCGTTCCTGGTGCCGCAGTTCGGCGAGCGGCCCGGCCAGGCGCCGCGCACCCACGCCATCGATGCGCCGCTGCCGACCGTGACCAGCCATGGCGCCGGCGCGCTGGCCGAGCCGTTCCTGGTGCCGAAGAGCTCGGCGCCGCCGGTCCGGCCCGCCGACGAGCCGCTGCCGACGATGACGAACCACGGCAAGCCGGCCGTCGTCTCGGCCGAGGCACAGCCCTTTCTGCTGAACCGCCATGGCGAGAACGGCAGCGACCGCGTCGCCTCGGTCGACGAGCCGATGCCGACCGTGACCACGCGCGGCGCCGGCTATGTCGCCGAATCGGTGCCGGAGCCGTTCGTACTCGGCCAGCACGGCGGCGCCGTCGCCAGGCCTGTCGCCCAGCCGCTGCCGACCATCGCCATGGACGGCGCGATAGCGCTGGTGGAGCCGACGCTGGTGAACCTGAAGGGCGGGTCCGACGCCCGGTCAATAGACGAGCCGACGCCGACGATCACGGCGCAGGTGCCTCACCTGGCGGTGGCCGAGCCCGTGGTGTTCCCGGTAAACCAGTCGGGTGGACGGGCGCGCGGCATCGCCCCGGCGAGCGAGCCTCTGCCGACGCTGCTGACCCGCGACAGCCTGGCCGTTGCCGAACCGGTGATCGTGCAGCTGGACCAGCAGGGCGGCGGCGGCGCTGGGGTGCGATCGGCTGCTGAGCCGCTGCGGACCATAACCACGGTGCAGGCGCAGGCCATGGCCGAGCCTGTACTGCTCCAGGTGGCCCATGCCGGCCAGGACGGGCGGGTGCAGCCGATCGGCGAGCCGATCCCGTCGGTGACAGGCAAGCGCGGCATGGGTCTGGTCGAACCCTTCGTCCAGCCTTACTACGCGACCGGCGTGGCTAGCCCGGTCGACGAGCCGCTGGAGACCGTCACCACCAAGGCGCGGTTCGGGCTGGCCGAGGCGGCGCCGGAGGCCGTGGCCGATGCCGACGCCGAGCTGCGGCGCCTCGCGGCCGTGCGGCGCCTAGTGCTGATCGATGGTGTGCTGCACGTGCTGAAGCTGCCGTTCCGCATGCTGAAGAACCCGGAGCTGGCGCGGGCGACATCGTTCTCGGACGAGGAGACGGAGTACGAATTCTGCGGCACCGGCGAGCAGGTGACGAAGCAGATCGGCAACGCCGTGCCGGTGCGCACCGCCCGGGCCCTAATCGGTGCCCTGATGGATATCGACGAGGTGGCGGCGTGAGTACGGAAACCGTACAGAAAAGGGCCGCCCCTGGGGGAGCGGCCCCCTCAGTCGTCCATTGTCGACTTCGGCATGCGCCAAAGACGACAGTCTACAAACGCTACTTCTTCCGCGTTTTGCCGGTCATGGTGTTGGCAGTCCCTCCGGTTCTGGCGGTGTCGCTGGCCGGGTGGCGGCCGTCTCTCTTCTTCCCGGAGCTCTGCGTCAGAGCGCTGCCGGCTACAGCCTTGGCCGAGTGCTTCCCGGCGGCAGACCGCAGCACTACGGCGGCCCCGGTAGCGGCGGCAGTCAGGCCGACCGCGCGGCGTAGTGTCTCGTTCGCCATCCGCTGCCAGCCTTCCCCCTGCGCGCGCAGCCGGGTCAGAAGATCGCGATCCAGCCGGATCGAGACGAGCTCCTTAGTCGGTGTCTTCTGCGGCCCCCGAGTGCGCCGCTGTTCGGCGACCAATCCAGGATGTGTTTCGGTCGCCGGGCGCATGCGGGCCAGCATCTTGTCGGACAGGGGAGGGGAGTCGACGGCGTCCCAGGCCTCCTGGCTGACGTGGTTAGGCTTTCGCTTGCTCATAGGCTTTCCTCTCCCGGGCATTAGCCCGGCGCAGGCTGATGACACGGACGTCGGTGCCGCGCGGCGTATAGACCAGGACGTGCAGGTCGGTTCCGATAAACCCGATCGCCACCCAACGGCTTTCGCGATAGTCGAACCGATCATCCAGTGTCTCGATCGCGGTGGCGAAGTCGAAGTCGCTGACGGCTTCGAAGGCCACGCCGTGCTTGGCGAGATTGGCTGCGGCCTTGTCTTCGTCCCACTCGAACATGTGTTGATTGTATATACGGGTTTCTCGATTGCAAGGAAAATCGTATATACAAAATGGCTGTATCATCATGCGAACTGACGGGCGGCACATCGAGTTCAGCTGCAAGGTCTGCGGCGGCCGGGCGATGTTCGGTTACGGCTGCAACCTACTGAAGGTTCCGCCGGCACTCGGCGAGTGGTTCTGCGCCGAGCATCGCCCTTCGCCTCCCGAGCCCACCATCCAGCCGAAGATGACAAATCCGCCGGCCAAGCCGGGGCAGGGGAGGCTGCTGTAGATGGTCGATCCTACCGAGGATCCGGGGGATCGCCCCGATCCGATCCTCGCCACCATCGACGCCCAGGAGCGGGACGACTGCCCGGTGCGCGCGGTCGGGTCGACCGACGGCGTGTACTGGTTCCTGTCGCCCTCCGGCGAGCTGCGGCGGATGGTGCGGTCCGACTTCACCGCGATCGGCCTGCTGTCGCTGTTCGAGGGGCGCGACGCGTGGCTGATCGCCAACCACGTCCGCCACGACAAGGACGGCGAGCCGGTCAACGACTTCAACGCGAAGAAGGCGGCGGCCGACCTGATGACGCGGTGCCACCGCATCGGGCTGTACGATCCGTCGCTCGGGCGGCGAGGCCTGGGCGTCTGGAAGGCGCCGGACGGGTCGCCGATCGTGCATTGCGGCGACGCGGTCTATGTCGCCGGCGGATGGCGGCGGCCCGGGCTGCGGCTCGACCCCGGCCTCTATGTCGCCCGGCCGCGCTGCGCCAGGCCGGACTTCGACGAGCCGGCCTCGGCCGAGGACGCACAGCGGATGCGCGACGCGATCGACCTGTGGCGGTTCGGCGAGCCGGTCGACGCCGACATGGTGTTCGGCTGGTACGCCCTCGCGCTCCTCGGTGAGATGCCACCATGGCGGGTGCACATGCAGTGCGACGCCGAGCACGGCTCCGGCAAGACGGCGCTGATCGTGCTGCTGGGCGCCGGGCTGGGGCCGCAGAGCGAGACGCTGAACGACTACACCGAGGCCGGGATCCGCGCCTCGCTGACCAACCAGTCCCGCGCCATCCTGCTGGACGAGGCCGAGGTGGCGCCGGGCGGCGGCGGCGCGTCGCGCATGCAGATGGTGATCGGGCTGATCCGCCGCATGTCGGGCGCGCAGGGGGCCGAGGTGGCGCGCGGGTCGCCCAACCAGGAGGCGATGCGAAACCACGTCTCCGGCTCGGCCTTTCTCGCCGGCATCAACCCGCCTCCGCTCCTGCCGCAGGACCGCAGTCGCATCTACGGTTTCCGCCTCGTGAAGGCGACGCGGGACCCCGACGCCGAAGCGAAGCTCACTGCCGCGACCGAGGGGGCCCGGGGGATGAGCCCAAGGCTGAGGGCACGGGCCATCAAGCAATGGCCAGTGTTCGAGGCCTCGGCCCCGGTGTGGCGGCGGGCGCTGATCGAGGCTGGGTGCGACGGTCGGCAGGCCGATATGTTCGCGGCGCTGCTGGCCGGGCGCGATCTGCTGCTGCATGACGGCCCCCCTGACCCCGACAGCGTGGCGGCGGAGATGGAGCGGCTCGGCGGGATCATCTCCGAGCTGAGCCAGGCCGACGAGGAAGACGGCGACGCCGCGCAGTGCTGGAACCACCTGCTGGGCCAGCCGGCCGACCCGTACAAGGCCCGCAAGCGCATCACGCTCGGCGCCATGGTGGCCGCGGCCGCGAAGGACCTGACCAGTCCGTACCGGGACGAGCTGCGCGCCTATGGCATGCGGCTCGAGCCGGAGAAGCGGGAGGACGGGTCGGAGCGGCCTGTGCTGTTGGTGGCGAACAACCACCAGGCGGTGAAGCGCATCTATGCCGGGACGCGCTGGGAGGGCGGGGGCCATCGCATCTCGCTGCTGCGCTTGGGCAGCCCGGTGCGCGGGCCTGACTGGGTGGCCCGGCCGAGCGGACGCGCCTGGCAGTTCGGCGGCCCCAAGAGCCATGCCGTCGTCATCCCTTGGACCCTGCTGCCCGAGTACGAGCCCATGACCCGCGGGTCGGGTCCGGATCTCGACGGTGATGACTGACGTGCGGCCGCAGGGCAGGCCCCTGTCACCCCCTCCGACGGCACATCAAGGGCTTAGCCGGAACTGCGGTTCCGGTCGGTTCCGGCCCGGTTCCGACCTCGGTTCCGGCCAAGCTGTTGATATCGCATGGGAAAGGCCGGATCGGAACCGGATAAGCCGATGTCGGGACGGCCCTAAACGCGGGTGCGCGCGTGCGTTGAGAGTGACCGTATGCCTCGAATTTGGTTCCGATTATAGGAATATACAATGAAATCAATAGGTAAGCCGGAACTGAGATCGGAACATCGTCGGAATAATGCCAGAACCGCCGGAACCGGCGTTCGGCCCGACCATGAGCGGCGCGTGGTGAAGCGGCACCTGGACCTGTTCGACCTGTGCGTCTGGGCGTACCAAGTGCAGCGGGTCGACATCGTCACCGGCCGCGGGCTGTTCGAGGCGGAGCGTGAGCTGGATGGGGATGAGCCTGTGCCCGTCTCGCGGCACGGTCGGGTCGAGGACATCCGGCGGCTCGGCTGCACGGTCGACGGGGGCCAGCACAAGGGGCTCAATGACCGGGTACATCCGGACGCAGTGGCCCTGGCAGACCGGGTCAAGGATCCGATCGTCGCCTTCCACGCCCGCCTCGGCGATGCTCCAGAGTGGCCATCGTGCCTGCCGCGCGCGTGGCCTGAGATCGCAGTGCGCGATCGGGATGTCAATTGGGGGTGGATGGACCTGAAGACCTATCGCAATGCCGCCGAGTGGCGAGAGCGGCAGGCGATCGAGGGGAACCGGGTCGAGTACCGTCAGCTGGTGGCTGAGCGGGTGTCGGAGGAGTACTTCGAACAGGAATGGGACGAGCGGCGCCGCAGGATGCGGGACGTGCCGAAGGCCAGGACAGTCGAGGTGATGTACTGCCCGCTCAACTGGGCGCCGTCGATCGAGTGGATCATGTGGCAGCAGGGCGCGTATCGGCGCTGGCATGAGGCGATGACGTCGCTGCAGCGGGCGCTGGCCGGGGTCGCGCTGCGCGACCACGTCATCACCGGGTTTAATGCCACCACCTATTGGTGAACGGGTGCTTGACAGCCCCCAGGTTTATGACTATTGACTTCGAGCAGGAACGCAGCGTGCGTCCACCGAGCCCGCCCGGCACCGCCGCGGCGGGCTTCGTCGTTCAGGCCGGATCGGTCCTGACATTACTGCGTTGAAACTTGTTGTGGTGTAACGCCGAAACCCTGGGGGCCCCCACCCCTTTGGGTCCTTCCGGCCGCCCGACGTATACGGGCAGCAATGGAGTTTGGGGTGGGCAGATTTAGGGGTTCACGACAGGGTTAACGCCTGAACGGCCAGCCCGTTCATAGGTTCAATCGGAGCATCGTCATGACCATCGCAGCCAGTGCTGGCGGCGCCGGTGACGGCGCTGCCCGACGCGTCGTGTCCAAGGCCGAGTTCAGCCGCATGATCGGCCGGTCGAAGGCGGCCGTCACCGGGTACGTGAAGGACGGGAAGATCAGCGGCCGGGCGCTCGACCACGAGGACGGCGTCGAGCGTATCGTTGTCGACGAGGCGCTGCGGCAGTTGGACCTGACGCTGGATCCGATCCAGCGGGCGGCCCAGGCCTCGGCTGCCAGCGCGGCCGCGGCGATTCCTCCGGCGCTGAACAACGACCAGCAGCGGCTGGTGCGGGCGAATGCCGAGCTCAAGGAGACGCAGGCGCTGCGGGCCCGGGCCGAGCTGCTGGCGAGCAACGGCACCTGGGTGCGGACCGCGGAGATCCAGCCGGCCTGGTCGCGCCGCCTGGTCGAGCTGATGGCGCTGATCGAGGCGGCGTTCCCTGACCTGGCCGACGAGCTGCTGGCTGTTCCGACCGGCGACAGGAAGAGCGTGATCCTGGCGCTGCGCCGCGGTTTCCGATCCGTCCGCCAGAAGATCGCCGACCAGATGGGCGCGACCGCCGCCGGCGTCGCGACCAGCCAGCAGGCCGAAGAGGACGAGCCGCAGGGATGAGCGACGTCGCTGCCGACTTCCGTCCCCTGGCGAACCTCGATTGGCTCTTCGCCACGGTCGCGCAGAAGGTGCTGGAGCCGCCGGCGCCGCCGGACTATTCGGCCTGGGCCCATGAGTATGTGCGGTTCGGTGAGGAGAGCCCGTTCCCTGGGCGCTACGATCCGCGGCGGATGCCGCAGTTCAAGCGCATCCTTGAGGGCTTGTCGCCGGACCACCCGGCGCGGATCGTCACGCTGATGGGCAGCGCCCAGATCGGGAAGTCGGTGATCTGCCAGGTGTTTGTCGGAGGTTCGCTGGACCTCGACCCGTGCCAGGTCATCTACTACCACCCGACCGAGAGCAACGCGACGGAATGGGTCCGCACCAAGTGGAAGCCCATGATCAGAAACACGCCGCGGCTGCGGGAACTGCTCGGGGAGGAGCGGAGCCGGAGCGGGCAGCAGAGCATCCTGTACTACGAGCGGCAGGACGGTCGCGGCGCCTTGACCGTCGCCGGGTCGAACAGCGGCCCGGCCGTCTCGATGAAGTCGGCCCGGGTTCAAATCCAGGACGACCTGTCGAAATGGGAGGTGCTCAAGGCCGGCGACAGCGAGACCGGCGCCGACAGCCGGTCTATGGCCTTCCTGTTCGCCAAGATCTTCAAGGTCTCGACTCCGCTGCTGGAGCACAATTGCCGCATTACGCGGAACTACAAGGCCGGAACCCAGGAGCATTACCACGTCCCCTGCCCACATTGTGGTGTGATGCAGGAGTTGGTCTGGGAGAACATGCTGGCCGGCCTCGATGAGGCCGATCCGGACGACGCGCATTTCACCTGCGTCGCCTGCGACGAGCGGATCGAGGAGCGGCACCGCAACCAGATGATCGCCAGCGGCGACTGGGTCGCGAACAACCCTGGCGCGGCCGACCTTTCGTTCTACATCTGGGCCGCCTATTCGCCCTCGCAGTCCTGGGCCAATATCGCCCGGGCCTGGATCAAGGCCAAAGGCAACCCGGCCGCAGAAATGGTGTTCCTGAACGACACCATCGGCCGGGCGTACAAGGGCGTCGGCGAGAGCCCTCCATGGGAGGCGCTGCGCGACCGGGCCAAGGAGTTCGGCCACAAGCTCGGCGTCATCCCCCATGGCGGACTGATCTTCGTTGCCGGCGCCGACTGTCAGAAGGATCATGTCGAGGTCCAGTTTCAGGCCTTCGGCCGCGATGGCCGCCGCTGGGTGGTGGAGTACCGGGTCATCCCGGGCCACATCTCGACCGACGCCTGCCGGACGAAGCTGGACGAGCTGCTGCTGGAGACCTGGCCGGACGAGCATGGCGGCGAGCGCGTACCGCACCGCAAGCTGCAGATGCTGGCGATCGACGGCAACGCCTGGACCCGCGACGTCGAGGACTGGGCGAAGAAGCACCCGGAAACCAGGGTGATCATGGTTCGCGGCGCCCGGAGCGAGACGGCGCCGCCGCTGGCCGCCACCCAGACCGACAAGAAGCCGGACGGCAAGCCGCGCAAGCGCCAGAAGCGGTTCTACAATGTCGGCGTGTCCGGCCTGAAGACGACGCTGTACACCGCCCTGGCCAAGGACGATCCGCAGGAGCGCGGCTTCGTCGGCTTCCCACAGGGGCTCGAGGACGAGTATTTCCAGGAGCTGTGCTCCGAACGGCGCACCCCGAAGAAGCGGGCCGACGGCTTCACGGTTTATGTCTGGACCAAGCCGGAGGCGCAGGACAACGAGGCGCTGGACACCGCGATCTATGCCGAGGCCGCGGCGATCCGCTGCGGCTGGCGTGCCCTGACCGACAAGGCGGCGGACGAGATCGAGGCGCGCCTGGCCGCAGCCGGCGCCGAGATCCGAAACGCCGCGCATCCCGACCTGTTCGAGCCGAGCCGCCCGATCGTCGCGGCGGCACCGGCCCCTGAGACACCGGCACCGCCGCCGGCGTCGCCGCAGCCCCGGCCCGCAGGGCGCGGCCGGGTGCTGCGCAGCTCTCTCGCGAGGTAGCATGGCCTACACCACCGCAGAGCGCGACGCCTTGCAGAAGGCGATCGTGAACGGGACGCTGCGCGTCACCCACAACGGCCGGTCGGTCGAGTACCGGTCGATGGCCGACCTGAAGGAGGCGCTTCGCCTGGTCGAGGAGGCGCTGGCCACCGAGGCCGGCAACCCGCCGCCGCGGCAGGTACTGCTGTCCAGCCGCCGGGGGCTGTGCCGGTGACCCCCGCCGCCACCCGCACCCGGATCAAGGGGACCAGGCTGTACATCGGCGGCGAGCCGGATTTCGACGGCGCGGGACAGGGGCGCCGGCTGCGCCACTGGCGGCCGAGCTCGTCCGGCATCAACGCCATCCTCAGCGGATCGCTGACCTGGCTGCGCGCCCGGTCACGCGACCTCGCCCGCAAGGATCCGTGGGCGGGAAACGGCATCGAGACCTATGCCGCCAACCTGGTGGGAACCGGCATCAAGCCGATGAGCCGGGCGAAGGACGAGGCGTTCCGCGAGGCGCTGCAGGAGCTGTGGCTGGACTGGACGGACGAGAGCGACGCCGACGGCCTGACCGATTTCTACGGCCAGCAGCGCCTGGCGGCCCGGTCGGTGATCGAGGCCGGCGAGGTGCTGATCCGCTTCCGGCCACGCCGGTCGACGGACGGCCTGTCGGTGCCGCTGCAGATCCAGGTGATCGAGGCCGACCATCTGCCGGTCGAGAAGACCGAGCCGCTGCCGAACGGCAACCAGATCATCTGCGGCGTCGAGTTCGACACGACCGGGCAGCGCGTCGCCTACTGGCTGTATCAGAAGCACCCCGGCGAGATCCTGACTGGCAACGTCAGCATGATCCCGGTGCGGGTGCCGGCGTCGGAGGTGCTGCACATCTTCAAGCCGCTGCGGCCCGGCCAGGTCCGTGGCTATCCCTGGCTGTCGAGCGTGATCCTGAAGATCCGCGACATGCTGGAGTATGGCGATGCCGAGGTGGTGCGCAAGAAGTTCGCCGCCATGTTCACGGCCTTCATCACCTCGCAGGAGGCGGACACGGCCGGGCTGGTCGGAGCGGCGGATCCGGAGACCGGTACCGGCGGGGTGATGGAACCTGGCACGACGCAGTTCCTGAAGCCCGGAGAAGACATCAAATTCGCTGAGCCCGCCGATGTCGGCGGCAGCTACGAGCAGTTCATGCGCGTCAACCTGCGGGCCATCGCGGTCGGCATCGGTGTGACCTATGAGCAACTGACCGGCGACCTGACGGGGGTGAACTTCTCCTCGATCCGCGCCGGGCTGAACGAGTTCCAGCGCCGCTGCGAAGCGGAGCAGGAGCAGACCCTGGCCTTCCAGCTGTGCCGGCCGATCTGGGCCCGCTGGATGGATGAGGCGGTGCTGGCCGGTGCCCTGGCCGCGCCTGGCTATGCCGCCAACCCGCGGCCATTCCGCCGCGTGGCCTGGGTCGCGCCGGGCTGGCGCTACGTCAACCCGGCGCAGGAGGAGGCGGCCGACCAGGCCGCGATCCGCGGCGGCACCAAGAGCCGGCGCCAGGTGGTCAGCGAGCGCGGCGACGACGTCGAGCGGGTCGACCGCGAGATCGCGGCCGACAACGCTCGTGCCGACAAGCTGGGCCTGGTGCTCGACACGGACGCGCGGAAGACCAGCGCCGCCGGCCTGACCCAGGCCCGGCCGGGCGGGACCGTGCTGCCGAGCCCGGATGTGCCCGATGGGCAGGGAGGATCGCGATGAGCAAGGGACTGCTGGCCTATCCGCAGATTGCGACCCGGCTGTTCGGGGCGCCGCTGCTGATCCACCCGCGCAAGCTGGCCACCATCGTCAATGTCGTCGCCCCGCGCATGGGCCTGCCGGTGCTGGCCGGGGTGGAGGATCCGGTGCCCGGCCCCCGGGCCGATGCCGGTAGCATCGCGATGCACGGGGCGCCGACCATCGCCGTCATTGACGTGCATGGCAGCCTGGTGGCCCGGGCCTATGGCCTCGACGCGCTGTCCGGCCTGCGCAGCTATGCCGACATCGCGGACGACCTGCGGGCCGCCCGGGGCGACGCCACGGTGCAGGCCATCGTGCTGGACATCGATTCCGGCGGCGGCGCCGCGGACGACGTGTTCGACCTGGTCGACGAGATCCATGCCGGCCGGGGCGACAAGCCGATCTGGGCGGTCGCCAGCTGCTCGGCCTATTCCGCCGCCTACGCCATCGCGTCGGCCTGCGAGCGGATCTGCATGCCGCGCGTGTCCGGCGTCGGCTCGATCGGCGTCGTCGCCGTGCATGTCGACATCAGCGGCGAGGACGAGGCGCTCGGCTACGCCTATACGCCCATCTTCGCCGGGGCGAAGAAGATCGACTTCTGGCCGCACGCCCCGCTGAGCGACCGGGCCCGCGCGGACGAGCAGGCCGAGGTCGACCGCATCTACGACCTGTTCGTCGAGACCGTGGCCCGGAATCGCGGGATGACGCCGGCAGCGGTGCGCGCCACCGAGGCCGGGTGCTTCGGTCCGGACCAGGCGATCGCGCTTGGGTTGGCCGACCAGGTCGCAACCTTCGAGGAAACCATCACCCTGCTGTCGGCCGAGATCTCGCCGGCGGCATCCCCGCGCGGCGCTTCGGTGCCGCGCTCCACCGCCACGAGGAGCAACCAGATGGCGATCCGCAAAGCGGCGGTGCAGCCCACCGCCGACAAGCAGAAGGACCCGGCGACCGTCGAGCCGGGCAATCCCGACGACGGACAGGACGGGGGCGAGGGCAGCGGCAATGCCGATGCGCCTGCGACCCCGGCTGCAGCACCGGCCGCGGCCGCGCCTGCGGCTCCGGCCGCCCCGGCGGCCCCGGCCCAGCCTGCCGCTGCCGCCCCGGCCGACGGCCGCGCCGCGGCACTGGAGATCATGGACCTGTGCCAGCTGGCCAACGAGCCGCTGAGCCTGGCGCAGGACATGGTCCGCCGCGGCCTCGACGTCGCCGGCGCGCGCAAGGAGCTGCTGCAGCGCCGCGACGCCAAGGTCGGCAAGGACGCGCCGATCGACCCGCACCACGCCCCGGCCGGCGCGGCCGAGGCGGCTGCCGCCACCGGCGGCTGGGATCGCGCCTTCGCCAAGGTCCGCGGCCCCGCCCGCGCCAGCGGCAAGAACTGAGGAGGGAACCATGACGGTTCTTACGGAAGGCACCCACGCCGGCGAGTTCATCGTCAGCGAGGCCAATGGCAGCCGCAGCCGCGATGCGGTGATTGTCCTGTCCGGCCAGGACCTGAAGGCCGGCCACGTCGTCGGCAAGGTCACCAGCGGCACCGCCGCTTCGGCCGCCGCCGCCGGCAACACCGGCAACGGCACCATGGGCACGGTGACGGTCAGCGGCGCCGCCAAGCTGGGCGTCTATGTCCTGACCATCGTCGCCGCCGCGGCCAATGCCGGCGAGTTCGTGGTCGAGGACCCGGACGGCGTCACGGTCGGCAACGGCACCGTGGCGGTCGCCTTCTCCGGCGGCGGCCTGGCCTTCACCCTGGCCGATGGTGCCACCGACTTCGCCGCCGGCGATCAGTTCCGGATCACGGTCTCCGGCTCCAGCAAGCTGAAGGAGTGGAACCCGGCGAACACCGACGGGTCGCAGTATGCCGCGGCGATCCTGTTCGATGCCGTGGATGCCACCGCGGCCGACACACCGGGTGTCGCGATCGTCCGCGACGCGGAGGTGAACGCCGCCGAGCTGGTGTATTTCACCGGCGCCACCACCAACCAGAAGGCCGCAGCCCTGCTGCAGTTGGCCGCACCCGCCGGCATCATCGGGCGCTGAGGCGCCCTCCCCACACGCAGCCGGCGAGCGCCGGCAACAGCGCGCGCCGAGGAGGGCGCAACAATGGCCACGATGGACATCTTCAACCAGGACGCCTTCTCGATGGTGTCCATGACCCAGGCGATCACCCGCACGCCCTATCAGCCGCGACGGCTGGGCGCGCTGGGTCTGTTCACGCCGCATCCGATCACCACGACCGCCGCGGCGATCGAGGAGATGAACGGCACGCTGAAGGTCATCCAGACCGATCAGCGCGGCGCTCCGATCCAGCAGCGCGGCGCCGAGAAGCGCAACCTGCGCTATTTCGGCACGCGTCGGATCGCCAAGGGCGACACGATCCGCGCCGAGGAAATCCAGGGCATCCGCGCCTTTGGCAGCGAGACCGAGCTGATGCAGGTGCAGGCCGAGGTCGCCCGTCGGCTGGACGGTCCTGTCGGCATCCGCCGTGACGTCGAGTTGACCAAGGAGAACATGCGCCTGGGTGCGGTCCAAGGCATCGTTCTCGATGCCGACGGGTCGGTCATCTACAACTGGTTCACCGAGTGGGGCGTGTCCCAGCCGGCCGAAGTCGCCTTCGATCTCAACAACGCCAGCCCGACGCCCGGGGCCCTTCGCAAGAAGTGCAACGACGTGGTGCGCAAGGTGACCCGCGGCGCCAAGGGCATGATGGTCCAGGGCAGCGGCGTCCACGCCCTCTGCGGCGACGACTTCTGGGACGCGCTGATCACCCATCCGGATGTCGAGAAGACCTACCTGAACTGGGAAGCGGCGGCGAATCTGCGCGAGGGCACCGCCTGGCAGGCCTTCAACTTCGGCGGCATCAGCTGGGAGAACTATCGCGGCACCGATGACGGCACCACCGTCGCGGTCGCGACCGACAAGGTGAAGTTCTTCCCGGACAACGCTCCCGGCGTGTTCGAGGAGATCAACTCCCCGGCGGAGAGTTTCGAATATGTCAACACGCCGGGCATGCCAGAATACTCGATGATCGTGCCGGACCAGAAGCGGAACATGTTCGTCGACGTCGAGGTCTATTCTTACCCGCTGTTCATCTGCACCACGCCCGGTGCACTGCAGCGCGGCAAGATCGGGGCCTGATCCCAGGCTTTGAGGTTGCGGAGGGGGGATGGCGACGGGCTGCTTCGGCGGCCCGTCGCCGTTTTCGGGGAACTGGGCATCGTTAAGCGCGACGTCAGCCCTTGCCATACGGGAGAATGTCAAATGAGTGCCATGCGCGCCAAGATGAAGATCGCTCGTGTCGAGAAGCACAGTTCTGAGTGCGAGACGCTGCACTTCCATGCTGTGTGCCGCTCCGACGGCTATCCTGCCGACGGCAGCGATGAGAACAACACCTATGCGAAGTTCTCGCCGTCCGGGACGCTTTCTCTGACCGTCGCCAATCCGGCCTTGATCGGCAAGTTCGCCGAGGGCGAGGAATACTACCTCGACTTCACCAAGGCTGGGGCTTAGCAGACCAGCAAAGATCGTTTGGTGGGATGGTGACGGGCTGCTTCGGCGGCCCGTCGCCGTTTTCGGGAGAGACGCCATGAAGATCGAGGTCGTGTCGCTGGGCATCGTCAAGCGTGACGGCAGCCCGGACATCCATTACCTGCCCGGCACCTATGAGGTCGCCGACGATGTTGCCACCGCGCTGCGGGAGCAGGGCGCGCTAGCGCCGAAGCCCGAGGCTCCGACCGGCGACGCTGAGATGCTGCCGACCGGCCGGAAGGGCAAGGGCGCGTGACGGCGTTCGACGCCATGCACGACGCGCTGTTCGCAGACGCGAACATGGCGGTCGCCGCCATGGTCGAGCCCTTCGGCGGCGGCGTTGCCATGGCCTGCCGGGCGATCCTGTCGCAGCCGACCGAGGTGCTCGGCGTCGCCGGCATGGAGATCGCGGCTGACACCACCATCGTCGAGGTCCGCCGCAGCGAGATTCCGTCGCCGCAGGCCGGCGACACGGTGGTGACGCTCGACGCCGCCGGCGGCGAGACCGGCCGCTACATCGTGCAGGGCGAGCCGAAGCTGGACGACCTGCGCATCGTCTGGACCCTCGACACCCGGCCGCAGGGCATCTGACGCATGCGGATCGGCGCGGCGCTGACCGGGGACCTGGAGAAGTTCCTGGCCCAGGAGAGCGCCGACATCGCCATAGCGGTGACCGCGGGCGTCACCCAGGCATCCGACGGCGCGAAGGAGGACCTGCGGCAGCAGGTGCGCGGCGCCGGGCTGGGCGACCGGATGGCGAAGACCTGGCAGAACAAGGTCTATCCGAAGGGGCGGAAGAGCCGCGGCGCCGCGGGCCTGGTCTACAGCAAGGCGCCGACCATCATCCGGGCCTTCGACGAAGGCGCGGTGATCCGGTCGAAGGACGGCTTCTGGCTGGCGATTCCGACCGCCGCCACGCCTCGAGGCCGGGGCGGCCGGCGGATGACGCCGTTGGAGGTGGAGAAGCGCTTTGGCCAGCCGCTGCGCTTCATCTACCGGCCCGGCAAGCCCGGCCTGCTGGTGTTCGACAACGTGCGGATCGGCAGCCGGGGCACGGCGAAGACGAACCGGCGGACGCAGGGCGGCGCGGAATACACGCCGCTGCGCGGCCGCACCTCCGCGGTCATGTTCATCCTGGTGCCGCAGGTCCGGCTGCAGAAGCGGCTCGACGTCGACCGGGTGGGGCAGGTGTGGATCGGCAAGCTGGCCAGCCTGATCCTGGCCGCCTTCCCGCCCGATGGAGGAGTGCGCTCATGACCAAGGGCGAGAGCGTGGTCCAGGCGCTGAAGGCGGCGCTGGCCGCTGGGGTGCCGGATGCGAAGGTCAAGCGCGCCGATGGCTGGCCGACCCGGCTGGACGGCGGCCGCATGATCCTGATCTTCGAGGACCGGGACACAGACCCCGACGAGATGCTGGGCACCGAGGGCCCCTGGTATGTCGAGCACCCGATCGTGCTCGGCCTGGCCGTCGAGGCCGGCAACGCCGATGCGCGGGACGCCGGCTTCGACGCGCTACTGGCCGAGGTCGACGCCGTGCTGTCGGCCGACCTGACGCTGGGCGGCGCGGTGTTCGGCATGACCTATGCCCGCCCCGCGATCGACGCGGAAGCATTCCCCGGCAGTGCCGGGATCAAGGCGGCCGTCCTCGAGGTGACGGTCGAGTACCAGTCCGACACGCGGCTTTAGAAAGGAGGCCCGAGATGGCCACTGCACCGCGTCGCGCCACCGGCGCGAACGTCTACATCAACGGCGCCTTCGAAGCCGCCTACGGCACCCAGGCGACCGGCAACTGGAACGGCCTGCGCGCCTACAGCTACGGCCTGGCCGCCGGGCAGGACCTGCTGGACGAGCCGCTGCTCGGCGCGGGCCGCGACCCCGATGCCTACCAGTTGGGCGCGATCGACGTGCTGGGCAACGTCGTGGTGCCGGTGGACCAGCGGTTGTTCGGCCACTGGCTCAAGCTTTTCCTGGGCACCGCCCAGTCCGACACCCAGGTCGGGTCCCGCGGCTATATCGACTTCTCGGCGCTGCCGGCCGCGTCCAGCACCATCACGCTGGCCGGCACGGCCTGGACCTTCGTGGCCAGCGGGGCGACCGGCCCGCAGACCAACATCGGCGCCTCGGTGGCGGCGACGGTGACGCAGCTGGCCAGCGACCTGAACGCTTCGGCGGTGCCGGCGATCTCGGCCGCGACCTATACGGCCGACGGCACTCGGCTGCGCATCCAGCACGACACGGCGACCACGGCCGGCAACAGCTTCACCCTGGCCGCGGGCGCCACCAGCAACGGCAAGGTCAGCGGCGCCACGCTGGCCGGCGGCGGCCTGTACCGGCACCTGTGGTACAGCGGCGCGGCGTCGCTGCCGTCGATGTCGCTGGAGACCGAGCACCGCGACTTGACGCCGGGCGACCTGCGCTTCTATCAGCGGCTCGGCGTCGGCGGAAACACGCTGCAGATCGACCGCACCCGGGCCGGGTCGGTGCGCGCGCAGCTGGGCCTGATCGGCCAGAGCGAGACCAAGACCACGACCAGCCAGGCCGGCACGCCGGTGCAGCTGCCGGTCGACCTGTTCTCGCAGTTCCAGGGTTCGATCCGCTTCGCCGGCGAGGGCAGCGCCAACCTGACCGCCGGCAACTTCGCCTTCGGCAACAACCTGGATGCGGTGCCGGTGATCGACAATGACGGGCTGATCGGCGGCCTGGACCCGGGCCAGACCACGATCGGCTTCAGCCTGACCGGCCGCCTGTCGTCCACCACGCTGAAGGCGAAGGCCGATGCGGGCGAGGCGGCGGAGCTGCAGTTCGGGTTCCGGTCCCCGGCCAATGGCGCCGAGCTGCTGTTCACGGCGCACCAGGTGCAGCTGCCGAAGCCGCGCAACGAGATCTCGGGCCCGGGCGGGATCGAGATGACCTGGGACGCGCGCGGCAGCCGCGCCGTCGCGCTGGGCCGGGCCATGCAGGTCGAGCTGTTCAACGACGTGGCGGCCTACTGATGATCCGCCTCAACCTTCCGCGCGGGCCGTACTGGATCGACCTGCCCTTCGGGGTGCGGGTGCGGGTGCGGCCGATGACGACGGCGATCCGCGAGCAGGCTGTGGCCCGGGGCCTGCGCCTGGCGGCCGAGCTGGGCCAGCATGCCGAGGCGGTGGAGCAGGCCGGCGGCGCCGTGGTCGGTCTGCCCGAGCTGCTGGACCCGGACGCGCGGGCCGGCATGTCGCAGATGCTGTATGTCCAGGGCCTGGCGCAGGCCGCCATCCTGGAATGGGAAGGCGTGCTGGAGCAGGACAGCGACGACCCGGCCCCGGTGTCCGACGAGAAGGTGGCGGAGGTGTTCGCCTTCTTCCCGGCGATCGCGGACAGCTTCACGGTGCAGTACACGGCGCCGATGCGCGAGGCCATCGTCGAGGGAAAAGGATCGCGGAGCTCGCCGGGTGGCACTACCGGGGAGGCTCCGATTATTGCCGAGGGTGCCGGGACCAAGGGCTCGCCTGCGCGAAAGGCGAGGCCGTCGAGGTCGACGGCGAAGCGCAGCGCTGCCCGTACATCGAACACGAGCCCCTGACCGAGGAAGGCCGCGCGGCCTGGGACGTGCTGCAGCGCTGCGGCGGCCAGGTCCGCTACGCCGGCATGGCCGGGGTGGCGGTCGGGCTGGACCTGTCGGCGGCGCTGACCATCGGCGAGGACCTGGGCTACGACCGCCGGGCCCTGGCCGTGCTGCTGCCGATGGCCGAGGCCGCGGCGATCGAGGCCCTGAACGAGCGGGCGAAGAACCGCTCCGGATCGAAGGAGGATGGCGATGGCTGAGCGCAACCTGTCGATCCGCCTGTCGGTCAAGGATGCCGACACCGTCAAGCGCGCCCTGGAGGGGCTGGGCAAGGACGGCCAGTCGGCCTTGCGCAAGATCGAACAGGGCGCGCCGCCGGCGAGCCGCGGTCTGCTGGCGGTCAACGCCGTAGCAGGCGACCTGAAAGGGAACATCGGCGACCTGACCGGCAGGCTGGGGCCGCTCGGCTCCGGCCTGTCCGCGCTGGGGCCGTTGGGAATCGGGGCCGCCGCCGGCATCGCCGCGGCGGTCGCGGCGCTGGGCATCCTGTACACCAAGGGCAAGGAGGCGCTGAGCTTCGCCGACGACATCGGAGACGTGGCCGACAAGCTGAAGATCACGGGCGAGCAGCTGCAGGAGACGCGCTTCGCCTTCAATGGCGTGGTGGATCCGCAGGTGGTGGACGCCGCGCTGGGCACCTTCACCAAGTCGATTGGCCTGGCGCAGGCCGGCAACGAGAAGGCGCTGAAATCCTTCAAGGCCCTGCATGTCGAGCTGAAGGACGGCGACGGGCGCTGGAAGTCTAACATCGCGCTGCTGTCCGACGTGGCCGACCACATCGCGGCGCTGGAGAGCCCTGAAGAGCAGCTGGCGATCACCACCAAGCTGTTCGGCGACGCCGCCGACGACATGGTGACGGTGTTCCGCAACGGATCGCCCGCGCTGAAGGAGGCCGGCGATCGCCTGCGCGAGATGGGCGGCCTGATCTTGGACGAGGACATCGCCCGGGCCGGAGAGTTCCAGCAGGTGCTGGACGACCTGGCCGTCGTCATCAAGGCCCAACTGGTTCGCGGCTTTCTGGAGGTGGGGCCGCAGATCGTGACCTTCACCCGGATGGTGGGGGAGAACCTGCCGAAGCTGGTGCGCGGCGGCGCCGAGGCGGTGAAGTGGCTGAGCGACAACCTGGTCAGCCTGGCCGAGGTCGCGGCCACGGCCGCTGGCGCCATCGCCGGGGGCCTGATCGGCTCCGCGCTCGGCCCGTTGGGCACCATCATCGGCGCGCTGGCCGGCGGCTATTACGGCATGAAGACGGCGGTCGACCAGCTGGAAGGATCGCAGGACGGCCTGAACAAGGTCACCGATACGACCAAGCGCCTGATGGGCGAGCTGACCGACAAGAGCAAGGACAACACGGACCAGACCCGCGAGCAGGCTAAGGCGCAGGCGGAGCTGGCGCGACAGATCGCGGCGACGAACGCCGAGGCTGCGCGGTCGCTGTGGGCCGACGCCTACATGAAGCTGTCCAGCGCGCAGCAGGCGGCGCAGGCCAAGACGATCGATGTGCGCAAGGAGTTCGGGGCCGTCGTCGGCGAAGGCGGAAACCCGATCGTGGTGGCCGATCCCAAGCTGCAGAGCGAGCTGGACGCGGCGGCCGAGCGGGAAAGCACCACCTCCGCCGGCCTCGCCGGCGCGCTCGAGGCGCTGCGCCTGGCGGATGAGCGGGTGGCGCAGGCCGGTGGGATCCCGTCTCGCACCGATGCGCCGGTCACCGGCACGGCGCCGGCCAGCGGCATCGCGCCGCCGGCGTCCGGCGGCATTACCCCGACGCCGATCGGCGGCACGACCAACCCGCGCGGCCTGCCGAGACGGCTGGGCAGTCTGGGCGGCGATGACACCACGAAGGAAAAGGGCGACCCGTTCGGCGACCAGATGCGGGACCTGCAGGCCTCGCTGGCGGTGCAGCAGAAACTGAACGCGGCCTATCTGGACGGCGGCGCCGCGGTGGGGCGCATCACCCGCGAGCTGGAGCTGCAGCAGAAGATCAACCAGATCTCGGCGAAGTACACGCCGGACCAGAAGGCCCAGGTCGAGCAGCGGCTGCGCGCGCTGCAGGACGAGCAACTGCGCGGCAAGACGCTGGAGAAGGCGGCCGACATGGAGAGCCAGGTCGCGCTGGCGCAGAAGGAGCTGGACCTGTCCGGCGAGACCGAGGCTGCGCGGAACCGGGAACTGGCCATCCTGCGCGCGAAGCTGGACCTGCAGAAGCAGGGTGTCGACCTGTCGTCCGAGGAGGCGCGGCGCATCATCGCCAGCACCGGCACGCTGGCCGACACCAATGCCAAGGTGGCGCAGCAGCGCGACCTGTACAGCGAGCTGGGCGACATGGCCAGCAGCTCGGTCGACCGGATCGGCACGGCCCTGACGACGCTGGCGATGGCCAACGAGGATACGGTGATCGATTTCACATCGCTGTGGGCTGGCGCGATCTCGGAGCTGCAGCAGTCGCTGTTCCGCCTGGCGCTGCTGAACCCGCTGAAGAACATGCTGGGACTGAACGGCGGCACCGAGCTGCCGACCCTGGGCGGCGTCGGCGGCCTGCTGGGCAAGGCGTTCGGCTGGATCGGCGGCCTGTTCGGCGGCGGCGGCACCGGGCCGGCAATCACCCTGCCGACCAGCCCGGGCACGATCGGCGTGACGCCCCTGGCCAATGCCACCGGCAACGCCTTCGACTGGGCCGGCCGGGTCAAAGCCTATGCCATGGGCGACGTGTTCGACCGCAGCACGCTGTTCCAGCATGCCGGCGGCATCGGGCGCCTGGGCGAGGCGGGGCCGGAGGCGGTGATGCCGCTGATCCGCCTGCCAAACGGCAACCTGGGCATCGGCGCCGCCAACGAGAACGCCGCCGGCGGCGACCGTGTCAGCGTGGTCATCAACAACAACACGGGGGAGAAGGTGACAACCAAGGAATCCCGTGACGGCCGCGGCGGCCGCCGCCTCGAGGTGGCGGTCGGCGACATGTTCGCGCAGGAGGCGGCGCGGCCCGGCTCCACCGCCAGTCGCGGCGTCTCGCAGGCGCTGCAGGGGCCGAAGCG
Organism: Mycobacterium sp. KBS0706; assembly: GCF_005938675.2. Classification (GTDB taxonomy): domain Bacteria; phylum Pseudomonadota; class Alphaproteobacteria; order DSM-16000; family Inquilinaceae; genus Inquilinus. The sequence goes on along the minus strand of NZ_VCCH02000012.1, from coordinate 44,776 downwards.
GCGATGACGCTGTGGACCTGGCCGGCCGAGTTGCCGCAGCGGCCCCTCGTCGACGGCTACAACGAGACGCTGCCGGACCTGGACCTGGTGTCGCAGCCGGACATCGGGCCGGCCATGATCCGGCGCGAGACCACTGCCGCGCCCTACCTGATCAGCCTGTCGTTCAAGGTGACGGACTGGCAGAAGGAGCGGGCGAAGCGGTTCTACCGCGACGACGTGAAGGGCCGCACCACCCCGTGGTGGCTGCCTGAGCCCGGCGTCGACGGCTATCCTCTGCTGGCCGAGGACGGCGTGACGCAGATCCTGGACGAGGATGACCAGCCGATCCTGATGAGCAGCCTGCTGCTGGTGCGGTTCGCCGCCCAGCCCAGCTTCACGCCGCTGGCCCGGCCGAAGCTGGGCTGGATCATGCCGCTGCAGCTGGAGGTGCTGCCATGACCCTGTCGCCGGCGATCGTCGAGCAGATGATGGCGCAGCAGTCGCCGGACACGGCGATCGTGCTGACGACCTTCACCCATGCCGCGCTGCCGCAGCCGCTGCGGTTCTGCACGGTGCCGCTGCAGCGCCTGTCGCTGGAGCCGCTGACCTATGGGCTGACCAGCCGCGGCCAGGTCCATCGGTTCCTGCCGATGGAGGTGCTGCTGCCGGGGGACGAGGAGGGCGCGGCGCCGCGCGGCCGCATCGTGCTGGATGACGTGGCCGGGCCGGACCCGGACGGCAACCTGGTGCGCGCCAGCGACCTGCTGCGGCTGTCGCCGGCCAGCGCCAAGCTGCTGTTCGAGATCGTGCGGGCCGCGACCCCGGATGTGGTGGAGCAGAGCTGGCCAGAGCTGGAAATGAGCCGGGCGCCGATCGCCAACGGCGCGATCTCGATCGAGCTGTCGGCCATGACCATGGAGCGCGAGCCCTGCCCGTGCGACCGCCTGACCCCCGGCGTGGCGCCGACGCTGTTCTCGGCGTGACGCGCATGGCCTGGAGCGACGCCTATGTTGGGCTGCCCTGGAGCAGCGGCGGCCGGACCCGCGCCGGGCTGGACTGCTGGGGCCTGGTGACCTTGGTGCTGGCGGAGCAGCGCGGCATCGAGCTGCCGAGCTATGCCGAGGACTACACCGACGCCCTCGAGCGCGAGGAGATCGCGGCACTGATCGCGCGGCGGCCGCTGGACCTGGTGCGGCCGGTGGCGGCCGGGGACGAGCGGGCGTTCGACCTGGTGCTGCTGCGCAACCGGCTGCTGCCCGACCATATTGGCGTGGTGGTGCGGCCCGGGCTGATGCTGCATGTGCTGCGCGACAGCGAATCGGTGTGCGACCCGTATGACGGGCCGCTGTGGTGCCGGCGGATCGTCGGCTTCTTCCGGGCACCGGAGCCCGATCCCGGCTTGCCGCCGACCCCGTAGCAGGAACCGAGGCATGACGCTTCCGACCCAGCTGACGCCATCGGCGCCCGCGGCAGCGGGGGTGCGCCTGATCGGCGCCCCGAACCCGTTCCGCGCCGATGTGGTCGAGCGCGTGGGCATAGCGGGGCGCACCGTGGCGCAGCTGGTCGAGGACGCCTTGGGCCTGCCCGTGACGCCGGAGATGGCGGCCCAGGTTCGGGTGACGATCGGCGATGACCCGGTGCTGCCCGGGCAGTGGTCCCGGATCCGGCCGAAGGCGGGCACCACGGTGCTGGTGCGGGTGGTGCCGCAGGACGGCGCGCTGCGGATCGTGCTGACCCTGGCGATCGTCGTGGCTGCCGCCTATCTGGGCCCGCTGGCCGCCGGCCTGGCTCTGGGCACCACCGGCGCGGCGGCGACGGCGACGACGGCCGGGGCCCTGATCTCCGCCGCCACCTCGGCTGTCGTGGCGATCGGCGGCAGCATCGCGCTGAATGCCCTGATCCCGCTGCGGTCGCCAACGCTGGGCGGGGCGGCACCGAGCCCGACCTATTCGATCGGCGGGACGCGCAACAGCGGCGGCGCCTGGAGCGTGATCCCCTGGGTGCTGGGCCGGCACCGCATGGCTCCGATCTATCTGGCGCGGCCCTACACCGAGGTGGTGGGGTCGGACCAGTATCTGCGGGCGATGTTCCTGTGGGGGTACGGCCCGCTGCGGCTCGAGGACAAACGCATCGGCGAGACCCTGATCGGCGACTTCGAGGATATCGAGATCGAGGATCGTGAAGGCCTGCCCGGCGATCCGCCGATCACTCTGTATCCCAGCCGAGTGTTCGAGGAGGCGCTGTCGCTGTACCTGGAGAGCGGCGCGGATTGGGTGGTGCGCCGCACCGAGGCGGACACGGACGAGATCTCGATCGACCTGAGTTTCCCGCGCGGGCTGATCGACTACAGCAAGAAGGGCAAGAAGAAGGAGATCAGCTCCAGCGTCGCGATCGAGATGCGCAAGGTGGGCGACGTGGCCTGGGTGCCGGTGACCGAGCTGGAGACGACGGAGAAGCGGCAGGAGCCGTTCCGCCGTGGCTATCGCTGGGTGGTGCCGAAGGGGCAGTACGACGTCCGGCTGCAGCGCACCGACGAGGAGAGCGACACCGGCACGGATCGCACGGAATGGACGGCGCTGCGCAGCATCAAGGTCGGCGCGCCCTATACCTTCCGCAAGCCTCTGGCCGTGACCGTGGTGCGGATCCGCGCGCAGGACCAGTTGCAGGGCGTGATCGACACCCTGACCGGGATCGTGAACAGCCGGTGCCTCGACTGGGACACCGGCACCGACACCTGGATCGAGCGCGAGACCAGCAACCCGGCCAGCCTGTTCCGCTATGTGCTGCAGGGACCGGGCTGCGCCCAGCCGCGGGCCGACGCCCTGATCAACCTGCCGGTGCTGCAGGACTGGCACGAGCACTGCGTCGCGCTGGGCCTTGAGTTCAACATGGTGCGCGACTTCGAGGCGACGCTGCCGGCGGTGCTGGACGACATCGCCTCGACCGGGCATGCGTTCCGGTCGATGCCGGACGGGCGCTGGAGCGTGGCGATCGACCGGCCGCAGACCGAGGTGCGGGCGCATTTCACGGCGCGGAACAGCTGGGGCTTCACCACCGAGCCGCTGTTCGGCGAGATCCCGCACTGCTACCGCGCCCGCTTCGTAGACCGTGACGCGGACTGGGACGTCAATGCCGAGCGGCTGGTGTTCGACGACGGCTACGACGAGACGAACGCCACCCTGTACGAGGAGATCCAGTTCCCCGGGGTGACCGAGGCCGGCCGGGTGTGGAAGGAGGCGAAGCGCCGCTTCGTCGAGTGGCGCACGCGGTTCCTGGCCCATTCCACCAACGCCGCCTGGGAATATCTGGTGGCGCAGCGCGGCAATTTGGTGCTGGGCGCGCACCCCGTGCTTGGCGTCGGCCTGGCACAGGGGCGCGTCAAGGCGGTGACGGCGCAGGGATCGCTGGTGGCGATCGGGCTGGACGAGGCCGTGACCATGGCCGCCGGCAAGAGCTATGTCATCCGGTTCCGGCGCAAGACCAGCGCGACGCTGCTCCGCATGGTGGCGACGCGGCCGGGCACCACCGATGTGGTGTGGGTGGCCGGCACCGGCGAGATGCCGGATGAGGGCGACCTGTTCCTGTTCGGCGAGGCCGGCAAGGAATCCCGCCGACTGATCGTCAAGAACATCGAGACGGCGGCGAAGCTCTCGGCGCGCCTGGCCTTCGTGGACGAGGCGCCGGAGATCCACGAGGTCGAGGACCTGACGCCGCCGTCCTGGGTGCCGCGGCAGCCGCAGCGGGACCAGGACACGCCGGCGGTGCCGCGCATCATCTCGGTGAGCTCCGGCGACGGTGCGCAGACGGTGGGCGAGGACGGGTCGATCCTGTCGCCCGTCACCGTCGGCGTGGCGCCTGGCGGCGGCGGAAAGGTGGCGGCGGTGACATTCGAGCTGCGGCACCGCCCGGCGGGCAGCACGGCGCCCTGGCTGACGGCGACGGTGGCGGCGGCGCAGGGCGCGTTCCGCATCCTGGGATATGAGGTGGGCGAGGCGATCGAGCTGCAGGTGAGGGCCAGCACCGGCGTCAAGGTCAGCGCCTGGTCGACCCCGCCGGTCAGCCACACCGTGCTGGACCGCACCCTGGCGCCGCCGCCGGTGGCCAGCTTCGGCTCGTCCCGGTTGTCGAGCGGGCTGCGGCACTATGAATGGGTGCTGTCCGACCCGGACGGCAGCGGCACGCCGCTGGACCTGGCCGGCTATGAGATCCGCTACAGGGCCGGCACCGGCCACGCCTGGGCCGACCTGGACCCGCTGCATGTCGGGCTGCTGGTCTCCTCGCCCTATGAGACCACGGTGCCGCAGCTGGGCGGCGTCTACACCTTCGGCATCGTCACCAAGAACTGGAGCCGGCTGGAGAGCTCGCCGCTGCTGGTGACGCTGACCCTGGCCAACGGCGTGGCGCCGAACGTGCCGGCGGTGCTGACCCAGCCGCCGAGCCCGACCAACGACGCCACCATGACCTTCGGCGGCACCGCCGATGCCGGGACCGCGGTGCACATGTATGTCGACGGGGTCGACGTGGCGAACCAGGCGGTGGTCGGCACGGCCTGGTCGGTGACCAGCCCGGCGGTGGCGGACGGGTCGCGGTCGACCGTTTTCCGCGCCCTGGCCGCCGACGGCAACCCGAGCGCATCGACGGACCCGATCGTCGTGGTGGTGGACGCCACGGCGCCGGCGGCGCCGGTGATCAGCGGGGGCCCGACGATCAACACCACCGACACGACACCGACGATCCCCGGCACCGGCGAGACCGGATGCTCGCTGCAGCTGTACAAGGGCGGGGTCGCGGCCGGGTCGCCCGTGCCGGTCACCGCCGGCGCGTGGACGCTGGACATGGCGACCCAGGCCATCGGCAGCTACAGCCTGACGGCGATCCAGACCGACGCGGCGGGCAACCCGTCGCCGGCCAGCACGGCGGTGACGCTGAACGTGAAGCCGCTGGCGCCGGCGATCAGCACCGCGTCGGCCACCATCGGCAACACCAACCCGCAGGTGGTCGGCACGGCAATGGCCGGCGCCAGCGTCGGCGTCCTGGTCGACGGGGTGCTGAATCAGACCGTGACGGCGGACGGGTCCGGCAACTGGAGCGCGACCCTGGCCGGCCTGACCGCCGGCGCGCGCAGCATCACCGCGACGCAGACGGTCAACGGCCAGACCTCTGCCGCGTCCAGCGCCATTACGCTCACGGTGGTCTGGTACGATCCGGACGCCTCCGGCCACGCCGACTTCAAGGGCGGCAACTACCGGCTGAACGGAGCCGGGTCGACCCTGGCCGGCATTTTCGACACCATCACGACGTCGGCGCAGATCGTCACCAATGCGGACGGCTCGCTGCACCCGGTTGCCGCCAACGCGGCGCCGCTGTGCGACCGCGGCCTGGAATTGTGGGAGAACCGGACCAACCGCTGCACGAACCGCAACGCCAACCCGACTGACCTGACCGGCGTCACACTCAGTGGCGACGTGCTGGCCACGCTGACGCGGGTCGACGACAGCGCGAGCATGCCCGGCGGAATCCTGGCGGCCCTGTTGACGGCGACCACGATCAACGGCTTCGTTTACAAGCTCGACAACTCGGCCGGATCGACGGACGCCTTCGCGACCATCAGCGGCACTATCTCGGCGACGGGCGCCTGCCGCGGCTCCATCGTCTACCGGGGCTCGGCCGGACGCATCGAGATCGGCGGCGCGACGGCGGTGTCGTTCGGCGCCTCGACGCCTTATGTCCGGGTCGGAGGCAGCAGGACCGCGGCGGCCACTACCGAGCAGCTGCGCGTTGCCGCTCCGGCCGGCGCCGTCGTCTACTTCATCTTGAACCAGTTGGAGGCTGGCGCCTTCGACACTGCGCCGATCGTGGTCAACGCCGCCATCGCGACCCGCAATGCCCCGCAGATCCAGCGGACGGTCGGGGCCGACTTCAATGCGACGGAAGGGTTCCTCGGGGTTCGCGCAAAAGTCGTGTCCGGGGTCACCAACAGCGGTGTCGCCTTCGGCTCGCTCCAGACCACGATCAGCGACGCGAACGTGCTGCAGTTTGTGACATCGGCGAGCCTGCGCGGCCTGACCCAGGTGGCCGGAGCCGCTACGGCCGTGCCGACGCAGGCGCTGACGGCGACCAACATGACGACGGGCGTCTATGGCTACAAGGCGAACGACTTCGGCTTCTCGGCCAACGGCCTTACGACGTTGACAGACGTGTCCGGTGCCCTGCCGACCGGCACGCCCGCCAAGATCACGGTCAGCATCAACGTCACCGCGCCGCTGAATGGCGTGATCGAGCAAGTAAAATGGGGCACGGCGAAGCCCGGAAACGCGGCGATCCAGACCAAGAGCGGCTGGACGGTTCTCTAAGGGAAACACGATGACCTTCGGAAGCAAGGAAAGAGATCGCCCGACGACCGGCCTGGCGCAGTACTACCGCGTGGTCGACCCCAGCGGAAACAGCCGGAACCAGGTGCCGCAGGACGCGGCAGACCAGGCTGGGGCCTTGATGCATGTGATGACGCCGGACGGCAGCTATCCGCTGCTGACCGAGGCGATCGAAGACCTGACGGTGGCGGCTGCGTCTGGACTTCATCCCGCCGTCGACACGGTGGCCGAGCTGACCACTCTGAGCCCGATGCCGGACGATGGCATATTGGTCCCGGTCACCAACGATCCTTCGGACGATGGCACCGGCGACGTGAACGGGGTCTACAAGCGCAAGGCCGCGGCTCCGGCCAACCCACCCGCGCCGGCGGGGTGGGTCAAGACGGCCGACCGGATCACGCAAATCCGCAACCAGCAGCTCATAGATGGCCGGCGGATCACCGATCTGGAGAACGACAGCCTGCCGGTCGATTTCGGCGCCACCGATCAGTTCGAGATCATCAACACCAGCATCTCGAACCCGTCCACCCGCTACAATTGGTCGGTGGTCGACGGGAAGCTGGTGATCGACCAGACAGCCAGCGTCCTCCTGCTGATCGGCTTCCTGACCAACTACACAGGGATCGAAAATCGAAGCTTTTCCTGCCGCTATGTGGTCGATGCCGTCGACGCCGCGTCCGGCTTCGGCATTTGCATCAACCCGTCCGGCGGCAGCGTCATCGACCCGACCAACCACGTGTCGATCATCTGGCGCGCCAGTAACGGCCTGATCCTCGCGTACCGGCAGGACGGCTCGACGGTGGTCGCCAGCCTGACGGCGCCCGGGGCAGGGAGCGGCGTGGTCATTGATGCGTCAGTGCCGCGGGTCTCCTGGACCACGGGCGACGTCCTCGACATGACCCTGGTGCTGGATGCCGATGGGACGACCGGCGCATTCACGACCTTCAAGAACGGCGCCGTCGCCGCATCGTTCCGGGTTGTCGGGCTGCCGGTCGGCTACATCGGGGCCACCGGCCGGCACACGACGAGCGGCATCACCGGCACCTTCGGTCCGGTCCTGGTCAGCCGGATCCAGCAGGCCGCAAAGCGGATCTACATCAACCCGAATGTCGGCGCGTCCAGCATCGGCACCGAGGCCAATCCCTTCAAGACGATCAGCGACGGCCTGCTCTATGTGAACGAGAGCGGCCGGCGTCTCGACATGGTGCTGAAGGGCGGTGTCTACCTCGCCGGCCCGGAAATCCAGACCAACCGGTACGACAGCATCCGCATCGTCGGGGACCAGGGCAAGCGTCCGCTGATCCGCCCCGGCACGGTCCTGACGAGCGGGTGGGGGTTGGCTGGCGGATCGAGCAAGGTCTATGCCCGCTCACACGTCTTCGGCGGCACCACTGGGGCACTCAACGCCAGCGGTGCATTCCTCGACCTGTCCAACCATGACGGGGACTGGGGCTTCACCTTCTATGAAAGGCAGCCACCCCTGACCGGTTCGGTGGCGGCCCTTGAGGCACTCGCAACAGGCGTGGGCGGCTACTGGATCGATGCGGCGACCGGCATCGCCTACATCAAGTGCATCGGCAACGTCAGCCCGAACACGCTGCAGATCTTCCGTGCGGAGTGGACGGCCGGCGTCAACCTGATGCCAGCCCCAGCCATCCTCGCCGGCATGACGGACATCTATATCGCTGGCCTCGACATCGAGATGCCATACGCCCACGGCATCCTGGCCGGACGGGTGCGCGGCGTGATCGAGGACTGCTTCGTCAAGGGAGTCGCAGCGCTGAACGCCTTCTCGCCGAACATGATGACAGGCGAGATCGCCAGCTGCCGCGGCTGGCGCTGCTGGAACGACGGCATCAACCATACGGTGCCGCTCGACTTCGCCGACCCAAACCCGTCGCCGGAGCGCATAGCGCAGCTGCGGGTGATTGGCTGCGACATGACGGACATGGCGGTGGGCGATGGCCTGTCGAACCATTCGTCGCAGGACGTCGTGGTCATCGGCGGCAGCTTCAGCCGTAACGGAAAATGCGGCATCGTGCCGGTGGCAAACGCGACCATCGTCGGGGCGCAGGTGTCCGATAACGCGACGGAGGGCATTGGCGTGCTGGTCAGCAACGCCCCTGGCGCGGCCTCAGCGGTGGTCTCTGTGCGGGACTGCCATTTGTCCGGCAATGCGGTTGGGTTCTCGGCCGTCACGCCGGACGTGAACGGCGACAGCAGTCAGAACACTGCCGTGTTGGAAGTGTTGGGCGGCACCTGCATCGGCTCGACCGAGGCTCTTTTCAGGCTGCGCAACGACAGCCCGACAGGCGGCACATCCGGCAACCCGTGCACCATTTCGGCGAGAAACCTGGCGCGCAGCGGCAATACGGTCTACCGCGATGACATCACCGGTGCGCATGGTCAGCTCGGCCATCTTGTAGACGTCGTGGCGCCGATCATGCCGGGCGCGTTCTAGGGATTCACCTCAGCCGGAACACGACCAGGAGATCGCCGACTTCGTTGGTCGAGATGTCCTGGTCATCCTGCCGGAAGTAGACGCGATCGACCCGGCCTCCGAACAGATCAAGGATCGCATCGACGGTCGGCAACCTCTCCGCTGAACCGACGATGTAGCCGGCCCGCTCTGCCGCGACCTGCTCAGGGGTCTTGCGGCCCCATTCGACGCCGATCGCGACTATGGCGCCTGGCTTGGCCACGCGGAGGATTTCATGGGCGGCCCGCTGCTTGTGATCGCTGTAGCTGATGACCCAGCCGGCCAGGATGATGTCGAATGAGGCGGCGGCGTAGGGCATCGCGTGCATGTCGCCGAGCTGGATGCGCGGCGAATAGGTGATCAGGTCCAAGCCGGTGATGTTGCGGAGCCGGAAGCCGTGGGCGACGAGGTTGAACAACTCGCCTTCGGTCCGCGGCCCGATGGACAGCACCTGCTGATCGCGCAGGTCGACCCGATCGCCGGCGGCTTGGGCGGCCAGTGGCCAGATAAGGCGCAGGGACCGCTCAACGTGCAGGTCAAGCATGCCGCGCAGGTTGTGGGCGACGGTGGTCCTGGCGACGCCGTCGGTCCCGGCTGTGGTGCGGAGCCGCCGCAGGATGAAGACGAACCAGACATAGCGGACGGCGCACACCATGAAGCGGAATAGTCGCACCCGCAGCAACTCGCTGGGCAGCCATGTCAACATCGGCAACAGCCAATTTTGCAGGGCCCGGCGCGCTGAGCGGCGGTGCTTGGTCGTGCTGCCGTCGGCACCGGCGTAATCGGTTGCCATGAAAATCCCCTTCGCAATGGAGGGATCATAGGGCCGCCGTCCTGTTCTGTCACGCCCGCCTCGCGCGGGCTTTTTCATGCCTGGAGGGGAAGGGATGACCTTGGACGTATCGCCGAGCCGGCCGGTTCGGGTGCCCATGTTCGTGCTCGGCCTGATCCTGGTCGCGGGCGCGTCGTGGGGCGGCGCTTACATGGCGCTGAAGGGAGAGATCAGCAGCATCGCCGCCGGCCAGGCGCAGGATCGCAAGGCTGCGGCGGAGAAGGAGTTGCAGGAGCAGCTCGCTTTAGGCGAAGCGAAGAAGGCCTATGACGAGTTCCGGGTCGGCATCCAGACCCGGGTCGGAACGCTGGAGCGCAGCGATATCGAGCAGGGCGGCGACATCAAGCGGGTGCAGCAGGATCAGAGCGCGCTGTTCGCCAAGCTGGAGGCGGTTAACAGCACGCTCGAGGAGGTGCGGCGGACGCTCGCGGTGATCGCCTCGACCGTCGAGAGCATCGACCGGGCCTCGTCCGCCCGGCTGCCGGGCGACCCGCCTGGGAGGGTGCGGCGATGATCCGCGCGACGCTCCTCGCCCTGGTGCTGGCCGGCTGCGCCGCCGGTGCTGGCGACAGCCCGCCAGCGATCGCCACCCTCGACGTGCCGGAGATTCTTCGCACCTGTCCGAAGGGCGGCGACGTGCCGTCCGCGCCGCCACCGCCGCGGACCGTCGAGCAGGTGGTTGATTGGGCCCGCGCGGTCAGCGCTGCCCAGGACCGCACCGAAAAGGCGCGTGCCGAGTGTGCCTATCGGCTGAAGAAGCTGAACGACTGGGCCGCCGCCAACCAAGTGGTGCCTGGCAACGTCCCCCTCACGACGGACTGATCCCATGCCGCACTTCACCATTGGCGCCGCCAGCCTGGCGGCGATCGCACTGCGCCCGGCCAACGCCCTGATGCACGCGCTGGTCGAGCCCCTGAATCGATACCTGTACGAGGCCGGCATCCTGGATGACCGGCTGCAGCTGGTACATTTCCTGGCCCAGGGCTGCCATGAGACGGCACGCTTCCGTACCCTCGTCGAGGATGGCGATCCCGAGTATTTCGAGCGCTACGACGGCCGGAAGGATCTGGGCAACACCGAGCCCGGCGATGGCTGGCGGTTCCGCGGCCGCGGGTTCCTACAGACGACGGGCCGCTTCAACTATGCCCGCGCGTCGAAGTCGTCCGGCATCGACCTGCTGCACAACCCCGACTTGGCGGCCGAGCCGGACACCGCCGTGGAGATCGCCGTTGCCTATTGGGTGACCCGGCATATTGCCGCGGCCGCGCAGCGCGACGACGTCGTTGCCGTCACCCGCCTGATCAACGGTGGCGAGAACGGCCTCGCGGACCGCAAGGCGGCGCTGGCCCGGGCCAAGGCGGTCTGGACCGATTCGTCAAGGCCGGACCGCCTGGCAGTGGACAGGATCGCCGCCTTGCAGCGCGCGCTCAACCGCCTCGGCGCGGACCCGCAGCTGAAGGTCGACGGCCATGCCGGGCCGCTGACCGCTGCGGCCGTGCGCAAGTTCCAGACCTTGCGCAGGCTGGTTGCCGACGGCATCGCCGGCCCAAAGACCTGGGCGGCGATCGAGGATGCGATCGCCCAGCTTGATGCCTGACAGATTCCACCCCGAACCACCGTCCGCCCGGCCTTCGCGCCGGGTTTTTTGATGCCCGAAGGAGGGGCAATCCGCATGGAGACTGTGACCCGCAAGTGGAGCGACATCAGCCGAAAGGTGATCTTTGCCGTGGTCGGCGCCATCGCCGCCGGCACCGCCACCGCGTCCGGCATGGACCAGGTGATCCTGTGGTTCTGGAGCGTTTTCAAGGCGATCGTGCCGGCGCTGCCCGACATGCCGGCCACGGTCGCCACCATCATCGGCACCGTGCTGGGCGCGGCGATCGGCGGCTACCTGCCGAAGGAGAAGCTGGCGCCGACCGCGATGATGAAGCCGGAGAGCGGATCGGTGCTGCGCAGCCCGCCCGTGGCGACTGCGCTCGCGTTCGGCGGCGCCCTGGCGGTGATCTTCTTTCTTTCTGGCTGTGCGCCTGCTGCTCGTCCTGGCCTTCCGCCTGCGCCGAACGCCGCGCTTTCCCAGCACATCGCCACCGCCCGGACGTATGTGACGTTGGCCGAGGCCGCGGCCGATACCTGCGTCGTGCTGCGGATCCCGTTCTGCACGATGCCGGCCACGCTGGAGGCGATCAAGACCGGGAAGGCGGTTGCGGAGGAGGCGCTGGCCGAGGCGCAGAGGCAGGCCGATGAGGGCCAGAGCGCGAGCCTCGTGCAGACGACGTTGCGGGTGGCGATGAACGCGGTGCTGCTGTTCTACTCGCTCAAACCGGAGGAGGACGCTTAGTCGCCATCCTCGCCCTCCGCCTTCAACTCCTCGCCGATCGTGCGCAGCAGTTCGGCCAGCTTGTCGGTCGACCGATCGATATCCGGGTAATGCTTGATCAGGTCCGCCAGCAGGGCTTCGAGCTCGGCCGGGTCATCCCGGCCGGGCTCGAGCTTCGCCAGCCTGATCTGCACCGCCTTGTGGACATAGGACCGCAGATCCCGAAGCAGACGCTCGGCTTCCTGCAACCTGGCGTATCCGTCATCGACGGCCATCGCGGCCCTCATCAGCCTCCGGATACCCTGCGCCCGGGTCCGCAAATGCTTCTTCGCGGACCACTTGGTGACGGCAGTTAATTCTGCCTGTGAGACGAGCAGGTGAACCCGCTCTGTTTTCAAGTCTTTCATATGCGCAACGTAGCGGTGAAACCTGTGCCGCAGAATGCGCTTGATCCTTTAAAAACATGTGCATACTCATAGAAAGTTATGTACTCGCAAGGGGAAATTTATGGTCATGTAGCGGATCGGAACGAACCGGACAGGCGATGCAAAGATGCGCGGCCCTTTGCTGCGAATATCCGGATAGTCCTAGATTAAGACAGCGGCGCCGGGTCCTTGTTTTGCCGACGCGAACCCGGCGCCACCAACCAGACCAACCCATGGGGAGGATTGATGAGGTGGGAGAGGATTCTAGTGTTATAGATAAAATTGTCCAGATTGATGGGGGGATCACCCGCCGACGCCTGCTCGCAGGCATTGCCGCCGTGGTCGTCGCGGGCGCGCCGGGCGTCACCAGGGCGGCCGGGCCGGGTGATAGGGATGATCCGCGGCGCGCCGCCCGAGACTATATCGACGGCCTGACCTCCCTTGGGTTCGAGCTGGTGGCCGGGCCGCCCGGCCGATGGTGGGAGCGCGAGCCGATGAGCATCACGCCGGCACAGCGCCTGCAGGAATCTGCGCTGCGGAGCGTCCTGGCCGCCGCGCCGGGCCAGCGCCGGGCGGTGCGCGACGAACTGGTGCGCCGCGGCATGGTGGTCCAGGCCTGAATTCATCGGCCGGACCGAGCAACCTGGGCCGCCTCGTGGCGGCCTTTCTGTTGAGCGGCGGAGACCAGAACTCCACATAAAACTCCACATACATCTATATCTTATTGATATTGTTTGATGAATAAAGGGATTGAAAATCCCCGTGTCGGCGGTTCGACTCCGTCCCTGGGCACCATTCTCTCTTCTTCATCAAGACCTTGACGATCGCAGCGGTGACTGCGGTCGCACAGGCCTACGCCCCTGGCGATGGCGCAAAGAAGCAGCGGATCGCGTGGGTCGATTTGCGGCAGATCCAGTACTCGCCGTCCTCGCTGCTCTGGGCCTTGAAGCGCGGCACGAATTCGCCGGTCGAGCGGATTCGGTAGCCGTCCGCATTCTCCTCGATATCGGAACGCGGCCAGGTCGAGCAGTCGTGGTCGCCGCAGCAATGGTTGACGGTGCCGTATTCGAGGTAGCGGCCGCGGTTGATCCAGCTGTCATGCGCCGAGGCCACCGTGGGCCCCAGGCCAACCGCCACGAGAATCACCCATGCCGGCGCTCGCCGCCGGTGCTCTTGTAGGCCCATCCGGATCCCTCCATCCGCTGATCAGCGGACCCACCAGGGATCAAGATAGGCCGAAGCGGACGCCGGCACAGCCGCCCGCGTCCGCTTCGCCGAGCCCGTCGCTATTCAGCCGGTGCGGCGGCCACCCGTCGCGGCCGCTCCAGGTCGGGCAGGAAGACCGTCAGCAGCCCGATCAGCGGCAGGAAGGCGCAGAGGCGATAGACGAAGCCGATGCTGGTCAGGTCCGCGACCTCGCCCAGCACCGCGGCGCCGATGCCGCCCATGCCGAAGGCGAACCCGAAGAACAGCCCGGCGATGGTGCCCGTCTTGCCCGGCACCAGCTCCTGCGCATAGACGACGATGGCGGAGAAGGCCGAGGCCAGGATCAGGCCGATGATGATGCTGAGGATCACGGTGCCGGTCAGCCCGACATAGGGCATGGCCAGGGTGAAGGGCAGCACGCCCAGGATCGACCCCCAGATCACGACCTTCCGGCCGAAGCGGTCGCCGATCGGACCGCCTGCCACTGTGCCGACGGCGACGGCGCCGAGGAAGATGAACAGGTGGATCTGCGCCTGCTGCACCGACACGCCGAAGGTCTGGATCAGGTAGAAGGTGAAGTAGCTCGTCAGGCTGGCCATGTAGACGTATTTCGAGAACACCAGCAGGCCGAGGACGCCCAGCGACAGCCCCACCTTGCCGCGCGACAGGGCGATCGGCTCCATCGGGCGGCGCGGCCTGGCCGCCATGCTACGCCGGTGCCGCTGGTACCAGGCGCCGACGCCGGTCAGCACCAGGATGGCGAGCAGGGCGGCGGCCGAGAACCAGCCGATGCTGGCCTGGCCGCGCGGCAGCACGATGAAAGCGGCGAGCAGCGGCCCGATCGCCGAGCCGATATTGCCGCCGACCTGGAACACCGACTGCGCCAGCCCGTGCCGCCCGCCCGAGGCCAGCCGGGCGATGCGCGAGGATTCCGGATGGAAAACGGCCGAGCCCATGCCGACCAGCGCCGCGCCCAGCAGCAGCAGCGGGAAGGTCGTGGCGACCGAGAGGATGACCAGGCCGATCAGGGTGAAGCCCATGCCGAGCGGCAGCGAATAGGGCTGCGGCTTGCGGTCGGTGTAGAGGCCGATCGCCGGCTGCAGGATCGAGGCGGTGAGGTTGAACACCAGGGTGATGAGCCCGACCTGGCCGAAATCGAGGCCGAAATCCGAGGCGAGCATCGGATAGAGTGCCGGCAGCAGCGACTGCATCATGTCGTTCAGCAGATGGCTGAAGCTGATCGCGGCCAGGATGGTGAACACCGTTCCGTCGGTGTCGGGCTTGCCGCCCAGGGTTCCACTCGTCATTCCAGGAGTCCCGATGGGCCACTGAGCGGCACATCCAAGAGGCACCCGGCGGCGGGAGTGCCGCCGGCTCGAGCAAGAATACGCCTTCCGGACCGACCTGCTTTCGTGCTTAGGTCTATTAGTTTTGAGAGTGGGCCATGGTCCTCCAAGCCACCATTTTCGATTATGAGGCCACGCCTCGAGCCATCGTCGCTCTCGGCAACGACCATCCCGCGCATTACGTGATCCTGCCGCACCGGCACCGGCGGTCGCAGCTGCTGTACGGCAGCAACGGCGTGCTTATGGCGCGGACCGAGCAGGGGCGCTGGGTGGTGCCGCCGGAGCGCGCCGTGTGGATCCCGGGCGGCATCATCCATGACGTGCAGCCGATCGGCGCGGTCAGCATGCGCAGCGTCTATGTCGAGCCCGACGCCGTTCCCGGCCTGCCGACCGAATGCCGCGTGGTCGGCGTCTCGCCGCTGATGCGCAGCCTGCTGATGGAGGCGGTGAACCTGCCGCTCGAATACGATCTCGACGGCCGGGACGGGCTGGTGATGGCGCTGATCCTGCAGGAGATCGCGCGCATGCCGGTGCTGCCGCTGAACCTGCCGCTGCCGGGCCATGCGGCGCTGGCGGCGCGCTGCCGGCGGTTCCTGGAAGGGCCGACGCCGCATGACACGATCGACGATTGGTGCGGCGCGTTGGGCATGAGCCGCCGCGCCTTCACCCGGCTGTTCCGTCAGGAGACCGGATTGAGCCTCTCCGCCTGGCGGCAGCAGGCCTGCCTGTTCGCGGCCCTGCCGCGGCTGGCGGCAGGGGAGGCGGTGACGACAGTTGCCCTCGACCTCGGCTATGACAGCGCCGCCGCCTTCACCACCATGTTCAAGCGCCTGCTCGGCGCGCCGCCCAGCCGCTATTTCGCGGCTGGGGCCGGTGCCTCCGGCCCCAGCCCGTAGGAGGTGACGCGCAGCGCCTCGAGGATATCGGGGACCGCCGCCTCTGCCGCCGCATAGCCGAGGTCGATCAACTCCGCTGCCCGGTCGAACTCGGCGGCGCCGATATGGCCGAGCTTGGGGTCGATCGCCACGTCCGGCGGCTCCGCCGCCAGGCGGGTGCGGCCCATGCGGTCGAGGATGATGTTGAGCGAGGCCATCATTACCCCGAACAGGCTCGGCATGTCCGGGTCGCGTCGGAACAGCTTGCGGGCGACGCCGTTGAGGCCGCCCAGCAGGCTGCCGCCCGGCATCAGCTCGAGGATGTCGAAGCCGGCGATGCGGGCATAGCCGCCCTCCGGCACCCGGGTCCGGCCCATGATGTCGCCGTTGAGGTTGACCGCGATCACCACCTCGGCCCCGAGCGCGCGGCAGAACGAAACCGGCACCGGGTTGACCAGTGCCCCGTCGACCAGCATGTGGCGGCCGATGTGGCGCGGCGGGAACACGCCGGGCAGGGCGTAGGAGGCCTGGAGCACCTCCGACACGCGGCCCTCGCGCAGGCAGACCTCGTGACCGGTGAACAGGTCGACGCAGACCGCGCCGAAAGGCACGCCGAGATCCTCGATCCTGAGGTCGCCGAAGCTCTGGTCCAGGAGCCGTCCCAGCTTGCGGCCGCTGATCAGGGCGGGCAGGCCGAGGCCGAAATCGAGATAGGAGACCATCCGCTTCCGGTCCAGCCCGCGAGCCCAGGATTCGAGCATGTCGAGCCGGCCGGAGAGATGGGCGGCGCCGGCCAGGGCGCCGACCGAGGTGCCGCACACCACCTGCGGCTGGATGCCGGCGGCGTCGAGCGCCCGCAGCACGCCGATATGGGCCCAGCCGCGGGCGATGCCGCCGCCGAGCGCCAGCCCCAGAACCGGCGGGGCCGTGCCGCCGGCATCCACGGTCATGAGACCCGCCGGATGCGGCCGTCGACCTTGGGCGCCACGGTCTTCATCGCGGTGACGTAGTCCATCACCACCGTCGCCATCAGCCGCGCGGCCGAGGCGTCGACCAGCACCTTGCCCTTGGTGAAGGCGGCATAGCCATCGCCGCCGCCGGCCATGTAGTCATTCGTGGCGACGCGATAGATCGTGGCATCGTCCAGCGGCTTGCCGTCGACCGTGACCGAGAGCACGCGGCTGCCGGGCGGCTTGGCCGGATCCCAGACGAAGGCGAGGCCGGAGACCTGCGGGAAGCGGCCGGCGACGGCTTCGACCTGGGATACGCCGTTCTCCAGCGCCGCCCGGATCTCGGCGCCTGTCAGCTCCAGCAGCACCGCGACATTGCCGAAGGGCAGCTCGGTCAGGATGTCCTTGCGGGTCAGCTGGGTGCCGGCGGCGATCAGCCGGTCGCCGCGGATACCGCCGCCGTTGATGATGGCGATCTGCGCGCCGGTGGTGCCCCAGCGCACGCCGTCGGCGATCAGGTTGCCCATCGTCGTCTCCTCGGTGCGGACGGCGCCGCGCTGGCTGTCGAGCTCGACCGAGGTGGTGCCGATGACGATGCCCAGCGCGTCGTCCAGCGCCTTGTTGAAGGCGTCGACCTTGCCCTGGATCTGCGGGTCGGGCTCGACCCCGGCGGTCGGGCGCACCTCCCAGCTCGGCAGTACGGCGATCACCGGCCCGTCCTTGGTGTCGCGGCTCAAGATCTCCAGCTCGACAACGCCGAGATAATGCGAATCGTAGCCGGCTTTGAAGATCAGGACGTTGTTCTCGTAGAACATGATCGGGTCGTGGTCGTGCCCGCCCAGCACCAGGTGCAGCCCCTTGACCGACTGCGCCAGCTGCCGGTCCTGGGCGATGCCGAGATGGGTCAGCGCCACCAGGATGTTGGCGCCCTCGGCCTTCAGCGCCTCGATTGCCTGTTTCGCCGTGGTGATGATGTCGGGGAAGCTGACATCCGGCCCCGGGCTCGACAGCACCGCCGTATCCGGCGTCAGGATGCCGAGGAAGCCGATGGTGTAGTCGCCGACCTTGCGGGTGGCGGTGGCGACGCCGCCGCCGAAGGGCTTGCCGTCCTTCCCCAGGACGTTGGCGCCGAGCCAGGGGAATTTCGACTCGCCGATGCGCTGCGACGCCAGCTCCGGCCCATAGTCGAATTCATGGTTGCCCCAGACCGCGTAGTCGACGCCGACGGCGTTGAACAGGTCGATCATCTGCGAGCCCTTGGTCAGGCCCGACATCACCGAGGGCGACAGCGTGTCGCCGCCGAAGGTGGTGATGCTGTGCGGGTTCTCGGCGCGGGCCTGCTTCAGCAGGGTGGCCAACTGGCCGAAGCCACCCTGGCCGCGCACCGGGCCGATCTCGTAGACGTCGTTGACGTGCAGGAAGGTCAGGCGCAGCGGGGCGGCGGCCGCCCATCCGGGCAGGGGGGCTGCGGCGAACACGGTGGCGAGCATGACCTGGCGGCGCGACGGGCCCTGCATGGCTGGATCTCCCTCCGAATTATGGTGCCAGAATGGACCGGCCCGCGGCCCGGTGTCATCCTCCGCGGCGTTGCGGATCGGTGACATGCGAGCGACCGGATGACCCAGGACAGCCTCTACCATCCGGCCACCGTCGACACCGCCCGCACCGTGCCGAGCTACTGGGAGGACACTGCCGGTCCCGCGCCCGCGGGCTGCGCGCCGCTGGCCGGCGACGAGGCCTGCGACGTCGCCGTGATCGGCGGCGGCTACACCGGCCTGTCGGCGGCGCTGCACCTGGCCCGCGACCTCGGCGTCGATGTCCGGGTGCTGGAGGCGGGGCCGATCGGCTGGGGCGCCTCCGGCCGCAACGGCGGTTTCAACTGCGTCGGCGCCGCCAAGCTGTCCGGTGGGGCGATGCTGCAGCGGGTCGGCCGCGACGAGGTGCGCCGCTACTACGCCGCCCAGGTCGAGGCGACCGAGCTGGTGGCGGCGCTGGCGCGGGACGAGGGCATCGATCTCGACCGCCAGGGCGACGGCGTCATCAGCGTCGCCCACAAGCCGAGCCGCATGCGCGAGCTGGAGGAGGATGCGCGCTGGGATCGTGAGGTCTCCGGCCTGACCTCGACGCTGTGGAGCCGGGACGAGCTGCGCGAGCGCGGCCATGCCGGGCCGGAGGCGCATGGCGCGCTGCACCACGCCGCCGGCTTCGGCCTGCATCCGCTGAAATACCATCGCGGCCTGACCCGCGCCGCCCTGGCGCGCGGCGCCAGGATCCACGACCGCAGCCGTGTCACCGGCTGGCGGCGCGAGGGCGGCGGCCACCGGCTGGTCAGCGCCGGCGGCTCGCTGCGGGCCAAGCGGGTACTGATCGCCACCAACGGCTATACGACGGATGGGCTGCATCCCTATCTCGCCGGCACCTTCCTGCCGGCCCTGTCCAACATCGTCGTCACCCGGCCGCTGACCGAGGCGGAGCGGGCGGCCCAGGGCTGGACCACCGGGACGCCGCTGTCCGACACCCGCAACCTGCTGTTCTATTTCCGGCTGCTGACGGATGGCCGGCTGCTGCTCGGCGCCCGCGGCGGCACCTGGGGCAGCCCGCCGGCATCCGCGCAGTACAGGCGCTGGCTGGAAGGCCGGATCGGCACCGCCTATCCGGCCTGGCGCGGCGTCGAGACCACGCATTTCTGGTCTGGCCTGGTCTGCCTGTCGGCCAATCTGACGCCGATGCTGGGACAGGTGCCGGACGACCCCGGCGTCTGGTACGCCCTGGCCTATCACGGCAACGGCGTGGCCAGCGCCGGCTGGGCCGGCCGCGCCGTCGCCCATGCCATGACCGGCAGCCCGTTGCCGGGCGTCGGCATCCCGGCGCTGATGGCGACGCCGCCGACCCGCTTCCCGCTGGGCGCGCACCGGCGCTGGCTGCTGAAGGCGGCCTATCTGAAGTTCATGGTCCAGGATCTCCTCTGACGCCGGGGCCGCCCCGCATTCTGCGCACTTGGCGATGCGGCCGGCCTGCCCGTAGCCTTGCTTCGGATTGGCCTTTGGGGGATCGACGCCGTGAACATCCTGACGCTGCAGAACAACGACCGCACCCCCTCGGGCCTGATCGGCGCGGCGATCGCGGAGGCGGGCGGGGTCGAGGACACGCGGTTCCCGGAGCATGGCGACGCCGTCCCGGCCGACGCCTCCGGCCATGACGGGCTGCTGGTGCTGGGCGGTGCCCAGTTCGCGGGCGACGATGACGCCCACCCCTATCTGCCGGCCGAGCTGGCGGCGATCAGGGCCTTCGCCGGTGCCGGCAAGCCGGTGCTGGGCATCTGCCTCGGCGCCCAGCTGCTGGCCCGGGCGCTGGGCGGGACGGTGCGCCGCCACCACACGCCGGAGGTCGGCTTCACCGCGATCGAGGCGACCGCAGCGGCCGAGGCCGACCCGCTGCTGCGTGGCCTGGCGCCGCTGCCGCGGCTGATGCACTGGCACTACGACACCTTCGACCTGCCGCAGGGCGCGACGCTGCTGGCGACCAATGCCGTCTGCGCCAACCAGGCCTTCATCGCCGGGCCGGGCCTGTACGGGCTGCAGTTCCATCTCGAGGTCTCGGCGGACATCGTCGAGGGTTGGGTCGATGCCTTCGCGGAATGGACCCGCGACCGGTTCCCGGAGTTCTTCGCCAGCTATCACGACCAGCTGGCGAACGGCCTGCCCGGCGCGGCGGTCTTCGCCCGCCAGGTCGGGCTGCGCTGGATGGACATGGTGCGGGCCCGGGCGGAGGGCCGGCAGGCGGCCTGAGGACGGGAAGGGCGGCGATGACCTTCGACGATGTCTGCGACATCACCCTGGCCTGGCCCGGCGTCGAACGGGGGACCTCCTACGGCACGCCGGCGGTGAAGGTGAAGGGCAAGCTGCTGACCCGGCTGCGCGAGGATGGCGAGACACTGGTGGTGCTGGGCGTCGGCTTCGACGAGCGCGAAATGCTGATCGAGGCCGAGCCCGAAATCTTCCACCTCACTTCGCACTACCGCGACTGGCCGATCGTGCTGATGCATCTGGCGAAGGCCGATCCACGTGCGGTCGAGGCCCTGCTGCTCCGGCGCTGGCGCGCGGTGGCGCCGAAGCGGCTGGTCAAGGCATTCGACGTGGCGAAGGGTTAGCCTGGCAGCATCCGGCGCAGCACGCCGTCGCGCAGGGCGTAGTGATGGACCAGCGCCGCGGCGGCGTGCAGGCCGGCCAGGACGATGATGGTCCAGGCGACGAGGTTGTGCAGCCCGCCGATCCGGTTCGCCAAGTCGGGATCAGGTGCGAAGGCCGGCGGCACCGCGAACAGGCCGAAGAAGTGGAACGGCTCGCCCTGGGCCCAACGGAACAGGAAGCCCAGCGTCACCTGCGCTGCGAGCAGCAGGTACAGCGCGTGATGCGCCACCTTGGCCGCCAGATGCAGCAGGCCGGTGTTCGGCGGCGGCAGGCGTCGCCCGGCGCTGCCGCGCCAGAGCAGGCGCGTGACCAGCACGACGGCCAGCAGGATGCCGAGCGAGATATGGAGCGATTGGCCGGCTTTGCGGACGTCGCGCGGGACGAAGCCCCAGCCCTCCGCCAGCAGGAAGAGCGTGACCACCAGCCCGGCGGTCAGCCAGTGCAGGGCGATGGTGGTCCGGTCGTAGCGGCTCGCCGTCTGGTCGGTCTGCGCCGCGGTTGCGGCGGCCGGCAGGATCGTCATCTGGTTGCTCGTGGCTGTGTCTGAGGTAGGCCCTGGGCCTCCGAGCCTGTTCGCCTATACAGCCAGCGGGGATGCGATCATTAAGTAAGACAATTCGACGCAGCGGCGCGTCACAGCCGCGCCATCAGCATGGCGAAGCGGGTCAGGCCCTCCGGCCAGGGGCCGTGGCCGCTGGCACTGTCGAGGCCGCCGGCGTCGCCGGCATCGACGAAATGGCTGCCCCAGGCCGCCGCGAGATCATCGGCCACGGCCAGGGCGCAGCGCGGATCGCTGGCGCTGGCGACCAGCAGGGACGGGAAGGGCAGCGGGTCGCGCGGCACCGCCTCGTAGCCGGGCGCGCCGGCCTGGTCTGCCGGCGCCACCAGCAGCGCTCCGGCGACGCGGCCATTCAGCCGCGCGGCGGCGAAGGCCACGGCCAGCACGCCCAGGCCATGGGCGATCAGCACCACCGGCTTGTCGCCGGCGTCGGCCGCGGCGACCAGGGCCTCGACCCGGCTGTCCCGGTCGGCAGGGTCATCGGCACTGCCGACCCAGCGCGCGGTCTTCAGCCGCGACTGCCAGCGCGACTGCCAATGGCCCTCGTCCGGCGAGGCCAGGCCGGGGACCATGAGGATATGGGCGTCGGAGGATTTCATGAGCCTGATCGGGTGCCGAGCGGAGATAGACCTAAGTGTGCCCACCGCTGCCCCGGGTCAAGCGCCGGCCTTGGCAAGGCCAGGGCGACCTGGTTCACGGCATCGGCGATGCGCGGCGGCCCTCCACCTCGGCGATGAAGGCGGCGACGGACCGGCCGATGGTTTCGGGGTGATCTTCCTGCAGATAGTGCAGGCCCGAGCCGAGCCTGACCAGCCTGCAGTCATGCAACCTGCCGGCAAGGTCCTCAGCCTGGGCCGGAGAAACGAGGGCGCCCGGGTCGGCGGCGAAGAGCAGCTTCGGATAGGTCGAGGAGGCGAGCGCCGCATGCGCCCTCTCGATCATCGCAGTGACGTCGGCGGGCTCTCCGGCGATCGGCAGCTCGTTCGGAAAGCGCCAGGTGGGCCGCCGCGACTGCGGCGTCGGGAAGGGGGTGCGGTAGACGGCCATCTCGCCGTCGGTAAGCTTGCGCTGGACCGAGCCGGGCAGCACCCGCTCGACGAAGGCGTTGCCTTCCAGGATCAGGCTCTCCCCTTCGCCGGGCGTCCGGAACCGGCGGAAGATCTCGCGGGCCGGAACGCCCCTCACGAACTCCTCCCAGCTCGGGATCGGCCGGATGAACTCCATGAAGGCCAGGCCGCGGACAAAGTCCGGGCGGCGGGCGGCGAGGTGGAAGGCGAGCGCCGTTCCCCAATCCTGCGCGACGATATAGGCCGAGCCGATCCCGGCCTTTGCGATGAAGGCGTCGAGGTACCGCACATGGTCCTCGAAACGATAGGCGATGTCGGGCTTGCCCGACTGGCCGAAGCCGATCAGGTCCGGGGCGATGCAATGCGCCACCCCGGCGACATGCGGGATGATGTTGCGCCAGATATAGGAGGAGGTCGGGTTGCCGTGCAGGAACAGCGCGACCGGGGCGCCGCCCCTGGCCGCCTCGCAATAGGCCATCTCCGACTCCAGCACCCGGAGCTTCGGCAATGTGATGTCCGGGATCATGGTGACGACTCCTTGAACACCGTGGCGAAAGCGATGCGCTTGAAGCGCTCGAGCGGTTCGGCGTCGCGCGTGACCTTCATGCGGAGGATCGCCCCCTCCCAGGAGGAGAGGAGGAACTCGGCAAGATCGTCGGGCGCGAATTCTGTCGCGATCTCGCCGACCGCCTGGCCCTCGGCGATGCAGGCAGCGAAGGATCCGCGCCACTCGGCGAAGATCTCGCCCAGCCGAGCGCGCAGCGGCTCACTTTGCGGCGCTGCCTCGAGGCTGAGATCGCCGATCAGGCAGCCGCGGATGAACCCGTCCCCTGCGAGGCGGTCGGTGACGGCGTCGAGATAGCGCCGGAGGCGCTGGTGCGGCGCGAGGCCGCCATCCCCGAGCGTCCTGGCGACGAGCCGCTTGACGTCATCGAAGTAGCGGTCGAGCACCTCCTGGGCGAATGCCTCCTTCGACTGGAAGTGGTTGGTGAAGGAGCCCTGCGGCGCCGGCGCCTCGGCTACGATGTCGCGCACGCTGGCGCCGACATAGCCCTTGCGGAACATGACCTTGAGGCCGGCGTCGAGTATCGAGTCGCGGAGGGAGGGTCTAGCCATGCATTTACAATACGTACGGACGTATTAAGTGTAAAGCACGGACGGACCACCGGCGGACGCAGGCTCGAAAATCAGGATGGGCGGCGGTGGCCGGCCGTCAGGCCCCGGCCTTGTCCAGCGCCGCGGTCAGCGCCCGGAACGGCAGCTCGACGCAGTCGTGCCGGCTGCGCACGGCGCGGACCGGGGTGAAGATCTCCAGCTCCGGCCAGGGCGGGGCGGCGCCTTCGCGCAGCATCGGCCTGATCG
This sequence comes from Mycobacterium sp. KBS0706, assembly GCF_005938675.2. GTDB lineage: Bacteria > Pseudomonadota > Alphaproteobacteria > DSM-16000 > Inquilinaceae > Inquilinus. The sequence continues at coordinate 20,818 of NZ_VCCH02000012.1, read as the reverse complement.
CGGCCGCCGCCTGGCGCAGCGCCGCCGGGGCCTGGCCGATCGCCTGCTCGGCGATCAGCGCTGCCGACGCCTCGCACAGCACGCAGCCGCGCACCAGATGGCCGAGCGTCGCCACCTTGCCGTCGGCGAGGGTCAGGTCGATGGTGACCCGGTCACCGCAGAGCGGGTTGTCGATCATCGCCGACCCGTCCGGCTCGGCCAGCCGGCCGGCGCCGGTTGCCTCCCGCGCCTTCTGCAGGATCGCCTGGTCGTACAGCGCATCGATCATCGTGCCGGGGCCTTGGTGAGGGTCGACAGCGTCTCGGGCGTGTCGACGTCGAACAGCACGGCGGTGTCGCCGGCCTCGATCTCGACCACCTCGTCGGCATGCTCGCCGATCAGGTGGCGGGCGCCGACATCGCCGGCGACCGCGGCCATGGCCGGGAAGAAGCGGCGGTCCCACAGCACCGGGTTGCCGCGCTTGCCCTGATGCGTCGGCACCACGATCGAACGGCCCTCCGTCGGCGCATAGGCGGCGACCAGCCGTTCGATCAGCTTCGGGCTGATCCGCGGCATGTCGCCGAGGCAGACCAGCGCGGCATCGGTCTCGTGCGGCAGCGCTGCCAGGCCGGCGGCCAGCGAGGTGCTGAGCCCCTCGGCATAGCGCGGGTTGCTGGCGAAGGTGACCGGCCGGTCGGCCAGCGCCGCCTCGACCTGCTCGCGCTCATGCCCGGTGACGACGACGACCGGGCCGATGCCCTTGGTGCCCAGCACGGCGTCGACCGCATGCGCCAGCATCGGCTTGCCCTCGACCGGGGCCAGCAGCTTGTTCAGCTCGCCCATGCGGCGCGACTGGCCGGCGGCCAGCACCACCACCCCGACATTCGGCGCATGCGGCATGCCGTTGCCGTCGGCGGCGCGGTCGCGGGGCAGGGGGCGGCTGGGGATCTCGGCCAAGAGGCCGCCGACGCCCATCGCCATGACGTCGAGGCGGGTGACGGTCAGCCCTGCGGCGATGCGCTGCAGCACCCAGTCGAAGCCGTTCAGCTTGGGCGACCGGGCACAGCCGGGCAGGCCCAGCACCGGCATGGCGCCGATGCGGCCCATCAGGATCAGGTTGCCGGGGTCGACCGGCATGCCGAAATGCTCGACGATGCCGCCCGAGGCCTCGATCGCCGCCGGCAGCGCGTCACGCCGGTCGGTGATGGCCGAGGCGCCGGCGATCAGCAGCAGGTCGAGGCCGAGATTCTGCACCATGCGGATCTCGCTGGTCAGCGCCGGCGCCTTGTGGTCCGACCGGCGCTCGCGCACCAGCGTGCCGCCCAGCCGCGCCAGCCGTTCCGCCGTCACCTGGGCGGTCTTGTCCAGCACGCTCGGCTTGGTGGTCGGCAGCTTGGTCTGGATCAGCCCGACCTTCAGCGGGCGGTAGCGCGCGAGGCGCAGCGCCGGCCCGCGCTCGGGCAGCACCGCCATGACCTCGACCAGCGACACCGCGTCGGTCGGCGCAGCGAAGGGGATGATCTTGATCGTCGCCACCATCTGCTTCGGCGCGACCTCGGCCCATTCCGGCAGGGTGGCGATGGTGATCGATTCGTCCAGCCGGTTCAGCCGGTCGATCCGCTCGCGGTCGATCACGACCACGCCGGCGGCCTCGGCATAGAGGTTGACCCGGCCGGTGAAGGCGGCGCTGGCGCTCAGCCCCGGCCCCTGCACGGCGGCCGCCACGCGCTCCGCCGCCTGGTCCTCATGGATGTCGCCGCGCTCCAGCCGCGCCGCCTGCACCTCCTCGACACCGGCGGCCTTGAGCGCCGCGATGTCGGCCTCGCTCAACCGCCGGCCCTTGCGGAACAGCGTGCCGGCGGCGGCGACGGTGTGGGCCAGGATGGCGCCGGCGGCCTCGGCGACAGGCAGGGAGCCGAAGATCACGCGGGGGCCTTTCCGAGCGGTTCGGCGCCGTGCAGCACCGCGGTCATCTGCGCCATCACCGAGATCGCGATCTCGGCCGGGGACACGGCGCCGAGGGCGAGGCCGGCCGGCCCGTGGATCCGGGCCAGCGCGCTGGCCCCGTGGCCGCGCGCGGTCAGCCGCTCGATCCGCCCGGCATGGGTCTTCCGGCTGCCGAGCGCGGCGATGTAGAAGGCCGGGGAGCGCAGCGCCACGTCGAGCGCCGGGTCGTCCAGCTTCGGGTCATGGGTCAGGGTGACGACGGCGGTACGGCTGTCCGGCTTCAGCGCCGTGAGGCCGTCATCCGGCCATTCGGTGCTGACCTTGACGCCCGGGAAGCGCTCATCCGAGGCGAAGGCCCGGCGCGGGTCGATCACGGTGACGTCGTAGCCGGCGAGTGCCGCGATCGGCGCCAGGGCCTGGGCGATGTGGACGGCGCCGATGATCGCCAGCCGCAGCGGCGGCACGAAGGCCTGGATGAACAGCTTGCCGTCCGCGGCCGTGCGGCTGCGGTTATGGCGAAGCGCCTCCGCGATGGCGCCCTGCAGTGCCGCGTCGACCGGCAAGTCGCCGGTCACGGCGCCCTCGACCACAAGGGACTGGGCGCCGCTGGCCAGGTCGGTGACCAGGGCGGCGGTCCGGTGCCCGGCCCGGGCCGCTTGCAGCGCGTCGAGGATCTCGCGCTTCACGACAACCGCTCGACGAAGACCTGGACCTTGCCGCCACAGGCCAGGCCGACATCCCAGGCCTGCTCGTCGGTGACACCGAAATCGAGCAGGCGCGGCTTGCCGTCTTCCATCACCTCCAGCGCCTCGCGCACCACAGCGCCCTCGATGCAGCCGCCGGAGACCGAGCCCTGCATCCGGCCGTCGCCGTCGATCACCAGCTGGCTGCCGGCCGGGCGGGGCGAGGAGCCCCAGGTCGAGACCACGGTGGCCAGCGCCACCGGACGCCCCTCGGCGGCCCAGGCCGAGGCCAGGGCCAGCACATCGTCATGATCGGTCATTGCACGCTCTCCTGCTGGGCGGCAGCCAAATGCCGCCACCTGGCCATGCGCCGATCGCCACGCATCGGGTCCTCGGCCAGCACATCCACCAGCGCGGCCAGGCTGGCCAGGCTGTGGACCGGTCGGAACTCGTCGACATGCGGCATCAGGGCACGCGCCCCCATAGATCTTGGCGCATAGCCGTCCCAACGCAACAGGGGGTTCAGCCAGATCAGCCGGCGGCTGCTGCGATGCAGCCGGTCGATCTCGTCCTCCAGCCGGTCGCCGGCGTCGCGGTCGAGCCCGTCGGTGATCAGGATCACCACCGCGCCCTGGCCCAGAACGCGGCGGCCCCAGACCCGGTTGAACTCGGCCAGGCAGGCGCCGATGCGGGTGCCGCCGCCCCAGTCCTGGGCGGCCCGGCCGACGCGGTCGAGCGCATCGTCGACGTCGCGGCGGCGCAGCTGACGCGTGATGTTGGTCAGCCGGGTGCCGAAGACGAAGCTGTGCACCCGGTCGCGCTCTGTGGTCACGGCATGCAGGAAATGCAGCAGCATGCGCGAATACTGGCTCATCGAGCCGGAGATGTCGCAAAGCACCACCAGCGGCGGCGGCCGTTTGCGGCGGATGCGACGGGCGAGGTCGATAGAATGGCCGCCGGCACGGAGGGACTGCCGCAGCGTCTGGCGCATGTCGACCAGCGGCGCCGAATGATGCGGGGCATAGCGCCGGGTCGGCACGTCGCGCACCGGCAGGCGGAAGCGCGCGATCGCTGCCCGGGCGCGGGCCAACTCCTCGGCGCTCATCTGCTCGAAATCCTTGTGCTGCAGCTTCTCGCGCTCGGAGAAGGTCAGGCTGGCATCGACCTCCAGCTCCGGCGGTTCCTCGGCGTCGTCGGGCGCCTCGCCGCGGCCGGGCTGGTTGCGGTCGGCGAAGGCCTCGGCGACGCGGCGGTTGACCGCGCGCTCCTCTTCCTTTCCGGTGCGGATCTGGGGCAGCATCAGCGTCATGGCGCGCTTCAGCATGTCCGGGTTGCGCCAGAACAGGTGGAAGGCCTGGTCGAAGATCTCGCGCTGGTCGCGCCGGTTCACCAGGGTGGCGTGCAGCGCCCAGTAGACGTCCTGCCGGCTGGCGATGCCGACCGTCTCCAGCGCCTCCAGCGCCGCCAGGGTGCGGCCAGGCCCGACCGGCAGGCCGGCGGCGCGCAGGGCGCGGCAGAACTGCATGACGTTGAGGGCGAGGCGGCCCTTCTCGGCCGGGGCGGGATCAGGCGGCACCGGTCCACTCCTCGGCCAGCAAGGCGTAGACGACGTCGTCGCACCATTTGCCCTTGGCCCAGACCGAACGTCGGAAATGCGCTTCGCGGCGAAATCCCAGCCGTTCGAACAGAGCGACGGAGCGGGTGTTGCGCGGGTCGATCGAGGCCTGCAGGCGGTGCTTGGCCTCCTCCGTGAACAGGCGGCGGATCAGGGCGTCCAGCGCCTCGGTGGCGAGGCCGCGCCCCTGGGCGGCGCCGGCGAAGGTGACGCCCAGCTCCTCCAGCCGCGGCTCACCGGCCAGGACATGGATGCCGATGTCGCCGAGCAGCCGGTCGTCCGCCCGGTCGGCCACGGCGACCTGGAACCACTGGCCCGGCAGGCCGTAGGGGGCGACGGCCATTCCGGCCACGAAGCCCTCTGCCTCCTCGCGGCTGCAGCCGTCCCAGCCCTGCCAGCGCGCGATCTCGGGATCGTCGCGATAGGCGCGGAACGCACCGGCATCCCGCGCCGCGAAGCGCCGCAGGACCAGGCGGTCGGTCCGGATCGGGGCGAAATCGTCGATCATCAGCCGAACCGGCGGAATTGCGGAACGCCGGCTTGAACCAGATTCGATCGGATCGAGTCGATGTCGGCAGACGACAGGACGCGTTTCGGAAGGATCTGGTGCAGGCGATCCGAGTGATAGAGCAGGAACAGCCGACGATCCTCGCACCATTTCACATAGTGGCTCCAAGGGGTCCGACTATGCCCGGTCTGCCCATCCCAACTCATCCCGTCGTCGGACCACTCGACCGCCAGCGTTTCCTGCAGCGACTTCTGCTGGCGATACATGCGCCGCGCATTCTGCGGCAGGGCCATGTAGTGGAGGATGGCGAGGACGGCAGGGACGCCGACCACCGCTGTGGCAACAATCCCCGAGATATCGGGTGTTCCGGACTCGGATAGAAGGGTGCTGACGATCAGGCCGGCGCCGATGACGACAACCACCAGAAAGAACAACGCCTTCCAGGTGGTGAGGGCTGTCCACACATGCAGTCTTGCCGCGGCGACCAGGTCATCCTCGTTGAATTGGAATGTCGTGCGCCTCGCCTCTACCGCGTCCATCAATCGATGTCCTCTGGGCCGCTCAGACCGGCATCGTCAGCGCGGCGGCGGCCGCGGCGTTGATCTCCGCCCGCATCTCGGACAGCAGGCGCGCCGCCTCGGCACCCTGGATGCGCTCGATGTCGTCCTGGTATTTCAGGATCGTGCCCAGTGTGTCGCGCACCACGTCGGGGTCGAGCTCCAGCACGTCCAGCTCGGTCAGGGCCTGAGCCCAGTCCAGCGTCTCGGCCACGCCCGGGTGCTTGAACAGGTCCATGCGGCGCAGCTTCTGCACGAAGGCGACGATCTGGGCGCTCAGCGCCTCCGGCGTGCCCGGCGCCTTGGCGTGCAGGATGGCGCGCTCGCGCTCGGCATTCGGGTAGTCGACCCAGTGGTAGAAGCAGCGGCGCTTCAGCGCGTCATGGATCTCGCGGGTGCGGTTCGAGGTGACGATCACGATCGGCGGCTCGGCCGCCTTGATGGTGCCGAGCTCCGGGATCGTCACCTGGAAGTCGGACAGCACCTCCAGCAGGAAGGCCTCGAACGGTTCGTCGGTGCGGTCCAGCTCGTCGATCAGCAGCACGGCCGGGCCGGCGACGTCCGGCTCCAGTGCCTGCAGCAGCGGCCGGCGGATCAGGAAGCGCTCGGCGAAGATGTCGCTGGCCAGCTGGTCGCGGTCCTGCACGCCGCCGGCCTCGGCCAGGCGGATCTCCAGCATCTGGCGCTGGTAATTCCACTCATAGACCGCGGCGGCGATGTCGAGCCCTTCGTAACATTGCAGCCGCACCAGGCGGCGGCCCAGCGTCGCCGCCAGCACCTTGGCGATCTCGGTCTTGCCGACCCCGGCCTCGCCCTCCAGGAACAGCGGCCGCTTCAAGCGCAGGGCCAGGAACAGTGCGGTCGCCAGCGGCCGGTCGGCGACATAGTCGCCGCGCGACAGCAGAGCGAGGGTCTCCTCGACGGAGGACGGCAGAGCGTTCATCGGACGAATCCCAGTTTTCCGGCAGGATACGGGCATGGACGGGCAGGGGCCAGTGCCACCGCTGCCGCGGGCCCTTCACCGAGCTGTCACTGCCCCGTCGTCAATCCGTCGCCATCGGCATGGTTCTTTCCGCGCGCTCGAAGAGGGGGAGAGACCGATGATCGACATTGCCTTCGCGATCCGCCGGCGGACGCTGGTCGGCGGCCTGGTCGCCGCGGCCGCGCTGGCCCGCGCCGGAACCGCGGGCGCCGCCGTGCTGCCGGCCGCGCCCGAAGGGGCCGACCTGGCCCGCAACACCGGCTATTGGGACGAGGTGCGCAAGCTCTACGCGGTGACCGGCGACATCACCAATCTGGAGAACGGCTACTGGGGCATCATGGCCGAGCCGGTGCGGCGCGAGTATCAGCGCCTGACCGACATGGTGAACCGCGACAACTCCTTCTACGCCCGCGCCAAATCCGGCCCGGACCTCGAGGCCGTGCGCCAGGCCGTGGCGGCCGCGGTCGGCGCGGCGCCGGAGGAGATCGCCCTGACCCGCGGCGCCACCGAGGCGCTGCAGCTGCTGATCGGCAACTACAACCGGCTGCAGCCGGGCGACACGGTGATCTATTCCGATCTCGACTATGATTCGATGCAGTATGCGATGAACGCGCTGAAGGCCCGGCGCGGCGTCGAGGTGGTGAAGTTCGCGCTGCCGGAGCCGGCGATGCGCCAGGCCGTGCTCGACGCCTATGCCCAGGTGCTGGCCGCGAACCCCAAGGCCCGTCTGCTGCTGTTGACCCATATCAGCCACCGCACCGGCCTGGTGATCCCGGTGGCCGAGGTCGCGGCGATGGCGAAGGCGCGCGGCGTGGACGTGATCGTCGATGCCGCCCATTCCTGGGGCCAGATGGATTTCCGGGTGACCGACCTGGGCGCCGATTTCGTCGGCTTCAACCTGCACAAATGGATCGGTGCGCCGCTGGGCGTCGGCTTCCTGTACATCCGCAAGGACCGGATAGTCGACATCGACCGCGATATGGGCGACGAGGACTGGCCGGAGGCCGATGTCCGCTCCCGCGTCCACACCGGCACGGTGAACTTCGCCGCCGTTCTGGCGGTGCCGCAGGCGATCGCACTGCACCAGGAGATCGGCGCCGCGCGCAAGCAGACGCGGCTGCGCTACATGCGCGATTATTGGGTGTCCCGGGTGAAGGGCTTCAAGGACCTGCAGATCCTGACCCCGGACGAGGCCGGCAGCTATGGCGCGATCACCTCGTTCCGGCTGGCGGGGCGGACCGACAAGGCGGCGAACGATGCGATCGTGGCGACGCTGCGCGACACCCATGGCGTGCTGACCGTGCGGCGCGCCGGCGTCGCGGCCGGCCAGTGCATCCGGGTGACGCCCAGCCTGTTTACCCAGGAGGCCGACCTGGACAAGCTGGTGCGGGCTCTGGCGGCGGTGACCGGGTCGACCGCTGGGTAACTTTGGGTGTTAGATACGGCATGACCGACTTGAAGAACCGGGTGGCCCTGGTCACCGGCGGCTCGCGTGGCATCGGCCGGGCGGTCGCCCTGGCGTTGGGCGAGGCGGGCGCGGCCGTGGCCGTGAACTATCGCGAGCGCGGCGGGGAGGCGGAGGCTGTCGCCGAAGCCATACGCGAAAGCGGCGGCCGCGCCGCCGCTTTCGGTGCCGACGTCTCGCTCCGCGCCGCCGTGGCCGGCATGGTCCACGATGTGGAAGAACGCCTCGGCCCGATCGACATCCTGGTCAACAATGCCGGCATGGCGGCGATACGCGGCCTCGACGACATCACGGAGGAAGACTTCGACCGTGCCATCGCGGTCAATCTGAAATCCGCTTTCCTCTGCACCCAGGCCGTTCTGCCGGGCATGCGGGCGCGGCGCTGGGGCCGGATCGTCGCCATCTCCTCGATCGGCGCCCGCATCGGCTCCGGCTCGGTCAGCATCGCCTATGCCGCCTCCAAGGCCGGGCTGGAGGGCCTGACGCGCGGCTATGCGCTGCGGCTCGCGCCCGAAGGCGTGACGGTCAACGCCGTGGCGCCGGGACTGGTCGACACGGAGATGGGTCAGCCGCTGATCGAGGCTGGTGTCGCCGCCCGCATTCCGGTCGGGCGCAGCGGCACGGCGGACGAGATCGCCCGGGCGGTCATGCTGCTCGTGGACAATGGCTACATCACCGGCCAGACGGTCGCGGTCAACGGCGGCTCGCTGTTCTCCTGAGGCTATGCGGCGTCCGGGATGGTCTCGCCACGCAGCTCGGGGGCCGGGGTGAACAGCTCCTGCGGCTGCGCCACACCCCGCAGCCGGCGGGTGCCGGCGGAGACCAGGCGCACCGGGCTCAGCTCGGCGAAGCGGGACGAGGTCAGGATGCGGCGGCCGACCAGCTTGGTCATCTGCTCGATCCGCGCCGCCCGATTCACCTCCGGCCCGACCACGGTGAAGTCCAGCCGGTCAGGCGCGCCGATATTGCCGAAGATCACCTCGCCGACATGGAGGGCGATGCCGGCATCGATCGCGTCCAGCCCCTCGGCGCGGCGGCGGTCGTTCATGGCGTCGAGGCCGGCGAAGGCATCCAGCGCGCCGATCAGGCCGCGGGCGCAGGCCTCCTCCGCGGCCTCGCCCTCGCCGAGGCGGAAGATGGCGAGGATGCCGTCGCCCATGAACTTCAGCACCTCTCCGCCGGCGCCATGCACCGCACCGACGACGATGGTGAAGTACTCGTTCATCAGCTGCAGCAGCGCGTCGCGCGGCGTCGCCTCGGCCCGGGCGGTGAAGCCGCGCATGTCGCAGAACAGGATCACCGCCTCCAGCGACCGGGCGCCGCCGCGCACCATCTCGCCGTCCAGGATCCGCCGGCTGGCCTCGCGCCCGACATAGGTCTCCAGCAATTGCCCCATCTTCTGCCGGTCGACCATGATCTCGCAGACGGCGCCGAGCGCGGGCAGCAATTTCTCGACACAGGCGATCTGCTCATCCGAGAACCCCTCCGGGGCGTCCGAGGCCAGGCCGAAGCCGGTGGTCCAACGGTCGGTGCCGAAGCGCATCGGCAGCAACGTATAGTCGGTGGCACCCTGGTCGCGCAGTTCCTGCAGGACGGGGAAGGCGAGATCGGCCTGCGGCCCGACCAGGCGCCGGCGCACCATTTGCCCGGTGCGGTGCATCTCTCCCATCGGACTGTGGTGGTAGGTCGGCGTCTCCGACAGCGCGCGCTCGAACCGGATCTCGCGCACCGCGTCCAGCGCCGGGCGCCACTCATAGGCGGCGGCGCTGACCTGCGGCTGGAACTGCGGCAGGTGGAAGGACAGCCGCCACAGCGGATAGCCGGCCCGGACCAGCCGCTCCGCCAGCGCCTGCAGCAGCGGGGCCGGCGAGGGCAGGGCCCGTGCCGGCCCGAGCAGCCAGCCGATGATCTCGTCGGGATCGAGCATGGTCCCAGGATGGAATGTCGGCGAGGTTTCGGGAAGGGGCGACGCGAGGATCTCAAATATCCGTTGCCTTCAGGATGGCGATCCAGTCCTGCCGGCCGCTGTCTGGGTGCCTTACCCCATGTTATGCTGTCGGCGCATCCGACGCTTGAAGGCTGCAGCGTCGAGGGGTTCGGGCTCCCCGCTTTCGACACCCTCCGTGATTGCGGTTTGCATTGCGGCGACCGCTTCCGTCCGCTCCTGATCCTTGCGGATCAGGTTCCGGATGTAATCGCTGACATTCCCATAGCGGCCGCTCTCGGCCTGTCTTTCAGACCATGCCTTCACGGCGTCCGGCAGGGACACATTCATTGTGGCCATGGCGCTCTCTCGCGGAGTCCCCGCCAGGATATGACAACGGCCTGCCCCCAGTCTCCCGGAGACAGGCCGTCCATCGGGAGCAGCAGGTCAGCCGGCGGCCTGGACCGCCCGCTTGGCCATCACCTTGACCAGATGGGCCCGGTATTCGGCCGAGCCGTGGATGTCGCCGTTCATGCCGCCGGGATCGACCGACAGCCCGTCCAGCGCCGCGGCGGAGAAGTTGCCGGACAGCGCCTGCTCGGCCTCGGCCCAGCGGAACGCCCCGTCCGAGCCGGCGCCGGTGACGGCGACGCGGATGCCGCCGGCGGTCTTCGCCACGAACACCCCGACCATGGCGTAGCGGCTGGCCGGGTTGTCGAACTTGATGTAGGCGGCCTTCTCCGGCTTCGGGAAGTGGATCGCGGTGATCAGCTCGTCCTCGTCCAGCACCGTGGTGAACAGGCCCTGGAAGTAGTCGTCCGCCGCGATCTCGCGCTTGGTGGTGCGCACGGTGGCGCCGAGCGCCAGCACCGCCGCGGGATAGTCGGCGCTGGGGTCGTTGTTGGCGACCGAGCCGCCGATGGTGCCGCGGTTGCGGACCTGGGCGTCGCCGATGTCGCCGGCCAGGGCGGCAAGGGCGGGGATCACCCGCTGCACCACATCGGAGGCCGCGACCGTCGCATGAGTGGTCATGGCGCCGATGGTCAGGCCGCCATTCTCCTCCTTGATCCCCTTCAGCTCGGCCGCGCCGCCGAGGTCGACGACGTCGGAGGGCGAGGCCAGGCGCTGCTTCAGCGTCGGGATCAGGGTCATGCCGCCGGCCAGGAACTTGCCGTCGGAGGCGGCGGTCAGCTTGGCCACCGCGTCGGCCGCGGAGGAGGCCTTGTGGTAGTTGAAGGCATACATCGTCGTTATCTCCTCACTCGGCCGCCAGGACGGGCGTGTGGATCGCCCGCCACACCCGCTCCGGCGTCGCCGGCATGTTCATGTCTCGGCCGATCGCATCGGTGATCGCGTTCATCAGCGCCGCCGGCGCCGCGATCGCCCCGGCCTCGCCGCAGCCCTTCACCCCGAGCGGGTTGGAGGGGTTGACGGTCTCGATCATGCCGATCTTGAAGCTCGGCAGGTCGTCGGCCCGCGGCATGCAGTAATCCATGAAGGATCCGGTCAGGAGCTGCCCGCTCTCCGGATCATAGGTGCAGTTCTCCAGCATCGCCTGGCCCAGGCCTTGGGCCACGCCGCCATGCACCTGGCCCTCGACGATCATCGGGTTGATCACCCGGCCGAAATCGTCCACCGCCGTGTAGTTGGCGACGGTGACGACGCCGGTGTCGGGATCGATCTCGACCTCGCAGATCTGGGTGCCGGCCGGGAAGGTGAAGTTGATCGGGTCGTAGAAGGCGCTTTCTTCCAGCCCTGGCTCGACCCCCGCGGGATAGTTGTGCGGGACATAGGCGGCGAAGGCGACTTCCTGGATCGTCTTGGCCCGGTCGGTGCCGGCGACGGTGAACTTGCCATCCTTGAACTCGATATCGGCCTCGGCCGCCTCGAGCTGGTGGGCTGCGATCTTCTTGCCCTTGGCGATGATCTTCTCCGCCGCCTTGACGATGGCGGAGCCGCCGACGGCCAGCGAGCGCGAGCCATAGGTGCCCATGCCGAAGGGCGTCTTGTCGGTGTCGCCGTGCACGACCTCGACCTGGTCGGCCGGCACGCCGAGATAGCTCGACATCAGCTGGGCGAAGGTCGTCTCGTGACCCTGGCCGTGGCTGTGGCTGCCGGTGTGGACGGTGACGTTGCCGGTCGGGTTGAACCGGATCTTCGCCGATTCCCACAAGCCCACGCCGGCGCCCAGAGACCCTACCGCGGCCGAGGGCGCGATGCCGCAGGCCTCGATGTAGCTGGAGAAGCCGATGCCGCGCAGCTTGCCGCGGCCCTGGCTGTCGGCCTTGCGGGCCTGGAAGCCGCTGTAATCCGCCAGCTTCAGCGCCTCATCCAGCGCCTTTGGATAGTCGCCGCAATCATAGGTCATGATCACCGGCGTCTGGTACGGGTACTGGGTCGGCTGGACGAAGTTGCGGCGGCGCAGTTCCGCCGGGTCCAGCTTCAGCTCGCGCGCCGCCAGCTCGACGATGTGCTCGATGACGTAGGTCGCCTCCGGCCGCCCGGCGCCGCGATAGGCGTCGACGGGCGCGGTGTTGGTGTAGACCCCGTCGACCTCGCAGTAGATCGCCGGGATGGCGTACTGCCCCGACAGCAGCGGCGCGTAGAGGAAGGTCGGCACGCAGCTGGCGAAGGTCGAGAGATAGGCGCCGAGATTGGCGGTGGTGTGCACGCGCAGCGCCAGGAACTTGCCGTCCTGGTCCATCGCCAGCTCGGCATGGGTGACGTGGTCGCGGCCATGCGCGTCGGCCAGGAAGCTCTCGCTGCGCTCACCGGTCCACTTCACCGGCCGGCGGACCTTCTTCGCCGCCCAGACGCAGACCGTCTCCTCGGCATAGATGAAGATCTTCGAGCCGAAGCCGCCGCCGACATCGGGCGCGATGACCCGCAGCTTGTGCTCCGGCGCGATGCCGATGAAGGCCGACAGCACCAGCCGCGCCACATGCGGGTTCTGGCTGGTGGTGTAGAGGGTGAAGCTGTCCGAGCCGCGATCGTATTCGCCGATCGCCGCCCGCGGCTCCATCGCGTTCGGGATCAGCCGGTTGTTCTGCAGGTCCAGCTTGGTGACATGGGCGGCGCGGGCGAAGGCGGCCTCGACATCGGCCGTGTTGCCCAGCTCCCACTCGTACACGGTGTTGGCCGGGATGTCGTCATGGACCAGAGAGGACGCGCTGCGGGCCGTGTCGGTGGCGACGACCGCCGGCAGCTCCTCATAGTCGACATTGATCTTCTCGGCCGCGTCCTTGGCCTGGTCCTTGGTCTCGGCGATCACCACCGCGACATGGTCGCCGACATAGCGGACCTTGCCCTGGGCCAGGGCCGGGTGCGGCCCGGCCTTCATCGGGTCGCCGTTCTTCGACTTGACCAGCCAGCCGCAGATCAGCCCGCCGACCTTGTCCTTCGCCAGGTCGTCGCCGGTGAACACGGCGATGACGCCGGGCGCCGCCGCGGCCGCGCTGGTGTCGATGCCGCGGATCCGGGCATGCGCCACCGGCGAGCGCAGGAAATAGGCATAGGCCTGGCCGGGGCGATCGATGTCGTCGGTGTAGTGACCGTTGCCGGTCAGGAAACGATAATCCTCCTTGCGGCGCAGCGGGGCGCCGATGCCGTCTTGTGCCATGACCGCGCCCCCCTCATTCGGCCGCGACGCGCTGGCCGCCGGACTTGGCGGCGCAGTCGAGGACGGCCTTGACGATGTTGTGGTAGCCGGTGCAGCGGCAGATGTTGCCTTCCAGCCAGTCACGGACCTCGTGCTCGGTCGGGTTCGGATTATTCTGCAGCAGGTCGACCGCGCTCATCACCATGCCGGGCGTGCAGAAGCCGCATTGCAGGGCGTGATTCTCGCGGAAGGCTTCCTGCATCGGGTGCAGCGTGCCGTCGGCCGCGGCCAAGCCCTCGATCGTGGTCACCGTGCTGCCCTCGGCCTGGACGGCCAGCAGGGTGCAGGACTTGACCGACCGGCCGTCGACATGGACGACGCAGGCGCCGCACTGGCTGGTGTCGCAGCCGACATGCGTCCCGGTCAGCTGCAGGTGTTCGCGCAGAAGCTGTACGAGCAGTGTGCGCGGTTCGACCTGCCGCGTCACCGACCTCCCGTTCACCGTCAGGGTCACGGTGGTGGTCATGGAATCCTCCCAAGCTGGCGTCGGGCCGCCGGGCACCGGCTGCGGCTGTTGCACACCGCTTGCAGTGCCCGATCAGGCCACCCGGAAGGAAGGCTAGGTTTGGTCTGACGATCGGTCAAGCGGGCCGAGAGTACGGTCCCGCCTGCGTTACAAACGCAGTCACAAATAGAGGTACAGGAGCACCAGCACGATCACGACCAGGGCCGTGATCCAGACCGCCGGGCTCAGGCCTCCGCGGCGCTCCTCGGTCACGGGTGGCGGGGCGGGGCGAGGCGATGGCGCGACCGCCGGCGCGGGCTTCGGCGCCGGCTCGGCTGCGGGCACCGGCTGGGGGGCGGGAATCGGCTCGGCGGTGGCGAAGCTCGGGGCCTCGGCCGGGCTCGGCGGCGTCACCACCGTCTCGGCCGGGACCGGAGTCGGCACCGGGATCTCGGCCGCGGCCGGTGCCACGGGCTCGGCTGCCGGAGTCGGGGCCGGCACGGGGGCGGCGGCAGCGCGCTGCTCCATCTCGGCGGCAAAGCGGGTGAAGAAGTCGTCGGCCATCTTCTTGGCGGTGCCGTCGATCAGCCGGGCGCCGAGCTGCGCCAGCTTGCCGCCGATATTGGCCTTCACCGCGTATTGCAGCAGGGTGCCGTCGCCGTCCTCGACCAGCTTGACGTCGGCGCCGCCTTTGGCGAATCCGGCCGCACCGCCCTTGCCCTCGCCGGAGATGGTGTAGCTCTCGGGCGGGTTCAGGTTGGACAGGGTGACCTGGCCGCCGAAGCTGGCCTTGACCGGACCGACCTTGGCGGTGACGGTCGCCGTCATCTCGGTCGGTGAGGTCTTCTCCAGGGTGTCGCAGCCGGGAATCGACCGGCGCAGCACCTCGGGGTCGTTCAGCCCCTCCCAGACCACCGACCGCGGCGCCGCGATCCGATGCTCGCCCGTCATCTCCATGGCACGGTCCCTCCGTCCTGCGCCGGCAGGCGCGATTCATTGGAAGCTAGTGTGCGCCGCGGGATGCGACAACCCTACCTTGGGTCGGGCAAGTGCAATGGGCGTGAGGGCTGCCCGGAAAAGGTTGGCCGGCTTCGCTTCGATCGCCATACTCCGGCCGCCCGAAATCGCAGATCCTGAAAGGATGCTCATGCCGGTCATTCGACATGCCCGCCGCCTCGGACCTGCGGTCGGAACCACGCTCGTCATGTCGATCGTACCGGCCCGGGCCGCCACCGAGGGGGCGCCACATCTCGACGGATCCCAGCTCGGTCTGGCCTGGATCATCCCCTTCATCGGCATCCTGCTGTCGATCGCGCTGTTCCCGCTGGTCCGGCCGCAGTTCTGGCATCATCACTTCGGCAAGGTCGCCGCCTTCTGGGGCCTGGCGTTCCTGGTGCCGTTCGCCGCGATCCACGGCGCCGACCTCGCTTTGTACGAGGTGCTGACCGTGGCGCTGACCGAGTACCTGCCCTTCATCATCCTGCTGGCGGCCCTGTTCGTCGTCGCCGGCGGGGTGCGGCTGAAGGGCACGCTGGTCGGCACGCCGGCGGTCAATCTCGGCATCCTGTTCGTCGGCACCGCCATCGCCAGCTGGATGGGCACCACCGGCGCCTGCATGCTGCTGATCCGGCCGCTGCTGCGCGCCAATGAGAACCGGCGCTACCGCGTGCACACCGTGGTGTTCTTCATCTTCCTGGTCGGCAATATCGGCGGCGCGCTGACGCCGCTGGGCGACCCGCCGCTGTTCCTCGGCTTCCTGCAGGGCGTGTCGTTCTTCTGGCCGACGCAGCACCTGTTGCTGCCGATGCTGGTGTGCTCGGCGATCCTGCTGGCGCTGTACCTGGTCATCGATATCGTGCTGTTCCGGCGCGAGCACGGGCTGCGCGAGGTGCCGCCGGAGCCGCGCATGCCGTTCGGGCTGGAGGGCGGGATCAACCTGCTGCTGCTCGTCGGCGTCATCGGTGCCGTCCTGCTCAGCGGGGTGTGGAAGCCGGGCGTCGAGCTGACCGTCTATCACGTGCCGGTGGCGCTGGAGAACCTGGTCCGCGACCTGGCCCTGGTGGCGATCATCGGCCTGTCCTGGGTGCTGACGTCGCAGGACAGCCGGCGGCTCAACGACTTCAACTGGTTCCCGATCATCGAGGTCGGCAAGCTGTTCGCGGCGATCTTCGTCACCATCGTGCCGGCCATCGCCATCCTGCGCGCCGGCCGCGACGGGGCGCTGGCCCCGCTGGTCGATCTCGTCGGCGGCACCGGCGCGCCGAACAACCTGGCCTATTTCTGGCTGACCGGGGCGCTGTCCAGCTTCCTCGACAACGCGCCGACCTATCTCGTCTTCTTCAACATGGCCGGGGCCGACGCGCAGCACCTGATGGGGCCGCTGGCCACGACGCTGGGCGCCATCTCCGCCGGCGCCGTGTTCATGGGCGCCAACACTTATATCGGCAACGCGCCGAACTTCATGGTGCGGTCGATCGCACAGGAGCGCGGCGTCGCCATGCCCAGCTTCTTCGGCTACATGGCCTGGTCCTGCGGCATCCTGCTGCCGCTGTTCGTCGTGGTGTCGCTGCTGTTCTACGCCGGCGGCTGACGGAGGGCGGCCGGTGCCTGCCTATGACTATGAGACCAAATACCGGCGCCTGCGCGATGCGGGCCACGCCGGGTGGGCTGGCGACCAGTATGATCGCGCGATGGCCGGGGTGAAGGAAGCGCTCGATCAGCTGGAGCGCGATGGCGCCCTGCCGAAGCCTCCGGCCCGGATGCTCGAGCTCGGCTGCGGCAACGGCCTGTCGTCGTTTCTGCTGGCCGGGAAGGGCTATGAGGTCCACGGCATCGACATCTCCGGCACCGCCGTGACCTGGGCGCGAGAGCGCTTCGCGGCAGCCGGGCTGCGCGGGACGTTCCATCAGGGCACCGTCTGCCGGATGTTCGGCTTCGCCGACGACAGCTTCGACATCGTGTTCGACGGCAGCTGCCTGCATTGCCTGATCGGTGGCGATCGGGAGGCCTGCCTTGCCGAGGTTCGCCGCATCCTCCAGCCTGGCGGCGTGTTTGTGGTCAGCAGCATGTGCGGCGAGCCAAGCTCCGCCGACGACCGGGCCAGTTTCGACCCGCAGAACCACTGTCTGATGCGGGACGGCTATCCCTACCGCACCTTGAAGCCCCTGGCGGCGTTGCAAGCGGAGCTGGCCGGAGCGGGCTTCGCCGCCCGGGATTGCCGTGTCGCGGTCAACCCGTGGTGGGATCACGCCACGCTGGTCTGCGACCGGGCAGGCTAGGAACTCGGCCCGACATAGCCGAGATAGTCGGCGATCTCCGGCAGGGGCGGGCGGGTCAGCAGCTCGGTGGCCGGGCCGGTGGCGGCGACGCGGCCATCCGCGATGAAGGCGGCCTGCGCGTCGATGCCGGGCAGGGCGTCGAGCTGGTGGCTGACCATCAGCACGGTCAGGCCGCGCTCCCGCCGCAGCCGGTCGACCAGCCCGACCATCTCGCGCCGCTGCGCCGGGCCGAGCGCGGCGAAAGGCTCGTCCAGCAGCAGGATCGGGCGTTCGCGCACCAGGCTGCGGGCCAAAGCGACGCGCTGGCGCTCGCCCCCGGACAGCTCCGCCGGCCGGCGTGCCTCTAGCCCGTCCAGGCCGACATGGGCCAGCGCCTCTTGCACTCGCGCCGCCTCGGACGGGCTCAGCCGCCCGGGATGCAGGCCCAGTGCCACGTTCTTCGCCGCAGTGAGATGCGGGAACAGGTTGTGGTCCTGGAACAGGGTGGTGACAGGCCGCGCGGCCGGCGACAGGCCCAGCGCGTCGCGGCCGAGCAGGCGCAAAGTGCCGGACAGCGGCACCTCGAAGCCGGCGATCAGGTTCAAGAGCGTGCTCTTGCCGGCGCCGCTGGGCCCGAACAGCACGACGAAGGCGCCGGCCTCGACCGCCAGGTCGAAGCGCATCTCCATCGCCTCGTAGCGATAGGCCAGGGCCTCGATCTCAATCGCGCGTGTGGCCACCGAAGATCCTCTCGATCAGGCCGAACAGGGCCAGCCCCATCAGCACCAGCAGCAGCACGACGGTCGACGCCTCCTGCAGCCGGTAGGCGCCGAGCAGCTGCGCCACCAGCACCGGCAGGGTCTGGTTGCCGTCGCCGCCGAACAGCGCGGCGGCGCCGAGATCGCCGAAGGCCAGCCCCGCCGCGATCGCCAGGGCGAAGCCGGCCGGGCGGCGCAGCAGCGGCCATTCCACCAGCCGCAGCCGGGCCCAGCCGGACAGGCCCAGGCTGTCGGCCAGCCGGCCGTGGCGGTGCTGCGCCAGCTCGGCGGCCCCGACCAGCAGGCGCAGCACGAAGGGCAGGGCCATCAGCGCGTTGACCATGGCGACGATCGGCAGCGCCCAGCGCCGCAGGTCGGCGGTGCCGAGCAGCGTGACGAACAGGCCGGCGCCGAGCGCCAGCGGCGGCACCACCAGCACCACCGTGCCGCTCAGCTCGAACAGCCGCGCCAGCCGCCTCCTCCGGCGGCCGATGCGCAGCGCGGCGATGCTGTGCGCCAGGGCCCAGCCCAGCACCAGGGCGAGCGTCGCGGCGCCGAGGGCCACGGCCAGGCTGCGCCCGGCGGCGTGCCACAAAGCGGCGCTGAGCAGAATCGGCTTGCCGATGCCGCCCAGGCCTTCGACCAGGATCGCGACCAGCGGCAGCAGCACGAAGCCCCCGGCCAGGACCAGCACCACCGTGTCGATCGTGCGGGCAGCCGTGGTCTGGCCATCGCCGCGCAGCACCGGGCGGCCGAGGCCACCCTCATCGGCGACACGGCCGGTCAGCCGCATCGCCGCCAGCACCAGCAGGGCGCAGAGGGCGACCTGCAGCAGCGACAGGGCGACGGCGCGGCCGGGATCGAAATCGAAGCGCAGCGCCTGGTAGATCGCGATCTCGATGGTGGCCGAGGCCGGACCGCCGCCGAGCGTCAGCACCACGGCGAAGCTGGTGAAGCAGAGCAGGAATACGAGGGCGGCCAGGCCCGGCAGCTGGTGCCGCAGCATCGGCCATTCGACCAGCCGGAACAGGTCGGCGCCGCGCAGCCCCAGCATCGAGGCCAGGCGCCAGCTCTCGGCTGGGATCGTGCCCCAGGCCGCGAGCAGCACGCGCACGGCGAAGGGCATGTTGAAGAACACATGCGCCAGCAGGATGCCGGTCAGCCCGTAGATGTTGGGCCGGATCGTCAACCCCAGCGCCGCGAACAGGTCGGCGAGCAGGCCGGAGCGGCCGAACACGGTGAGAATCCCGAAGGCGCCGGCCACCGCCGGGACGATCATCGGCAGGCCGAACAGGCGCAGCAGCAGGGTGCGGCCGGGGAAGCGGCGGCGCGACAGGGCGCGGGCCACCGGGATGGCGATGGCGACGCTGATCAGCGCCGACAGCCCGGCCTGCAGCGCGGTGAAGCGCAGCACCGACCACAGATAGGGATCGGCCCAGACGGACAGCAGGTCCAGCTCCGACGCGGCGCGGAGGAGGCCGGTCGCCGCGGTGCCGATCAGCGCCAGGATGGCGAGCAGCGCCAGCAGGCCGGGGAGGGAGCTCATCCGGATAGGGGGACGGACATGTCCGGCTTCCCCCTCACCCGAAATCGCGATGCGATTTCGACCTCTCCCCAAGGAGAGGTGAGACCGCGCCGCGCTTCCCCTCTCCTCGGGGAGAGGGAGGGGCCCGGCCCGCTTAGGCCGGGAGGGTGAGGGGGATGCTCGGCCCAAAGGCTCTGTCTTACTTGCTGGTCGCCTGCAGCCATTCGGCGATCCAGGCGGCGCGGTTGGCGGCGACCTCCTCCGGCGGGTACAGCAGCGCCTTGGCCGGGGCCGGCAGGGCCTTGTAGGCGTCGGGCAGCCCGGCCTTCGGCGTCACCGCCGGATACATCCACTGGGTCGTCGGCAGCAGGTCCTGGAAGGCCGGGGTCAGCATGAAGGCGAGGAACTTGTCGGCCAGCTCGGGGTGCTGGGACGACGCCAGCTTGGCCGCGACCTCGACCTGCAGGTAGTTGCCCTCGCTGAACACCGCGGCGCCGACATTGCTGTCGTTCTCAGCGATCACGTGATAGGGCGGCGAGGTGATGTAGCTGAAGGTCATCGGCACCTCGCCCTTGCGGAACAGGCCGTAGCTCTCGCTCCAGCCCGGGGTGACGGTGAGGATCCGTGGCTTCAGCCTGGCCCAGGCCTCCGGCGCCTTGTCTCCGTAGACCTGCTTGACCCAGAGCAGCAGGCCGAGGCCCGGCGTGCTGGTGCGCGGATCCTGGATGGTCAGCTCCAGGTCGCTGTTCTCCACCAGGTCGTGCAGGCTCTTGGGCGGGTTCGGCACCTTGGTCTTGTCATAGACGAAGGCGAAATAGCTCCAGTCGAAGGGCACGAAGACCGGGTCGGTCCAGGCGACCGGCAGCGACAGGCCGTCCAGCTTCTGGCCGTGCGGCGCGAACAGGCCGGTCGCGGTCGCCTCGGCGGTCAGATTGGTGTCGAGGCCGAGCACGATGTCCGCCTGGCTCGACTTGCCTTCCAGCTTCAGCCGCGACAGCAGGGCGACGCCGTCCTCGACCGAGGTAAACTCGATCGTGCAGCCGCACTCAGCCTCGAAGGCCTTCTTCACCTGCGGGCCGGGGGCCCAGTCGGCAGTGAAGGATTCATAGGTGTAGACCCTCAGCACAGGGGTCTCGGCCGCGGCCGGCCCGGCGACGGCGGAGGTCAGGGCCGTCAGCAGGACGGCGGCAATCAGGCGCATCACATATCCTCCGCAGGGTCGAAGCGGGACGGGAGAGGGACGTGCCGATGCCTGAGGCGTCGTCTCGCGCTCCCTCCGCCGGCATGACCCGGATCAGGTTCGTCGGGTTGACGCTGACGCGCCTCTCAGCCCCGTTCGGGCACCCCGGCAAGACGCGCGCATCATCGGGTCGCGCCTAGCTTGTGTCAACGAGGTGACAGGCCACCTTGCGACAAGGCTCCTGATGACATCGACCTTTCGGCGCGGTAAAATTACAAAATTAACGTTCATTGGAGGTAAAAATGGCCGGACCGCTCGCGATTGGTGAGGACGCG
>NZ_VCCH02000119.1 GCF_005938675.2 Mycobacterium sp. KBS0706 | reverse complement strand
CTCGGAAATCACTCATGGATGTGGCCTTGCGGCTGGCGATCGTTCGAGGTTCCTCTGGGTATCTGCGCGCGCCGCGGCGTCCGCCAGCGGCGCGTCGTTCGATGATCAGATTGTGAATAAGCGCCGGATTGTGCCCCCTCAGTATCACGCATAACCAGGCGCCTACCGTGCCAATCAGCGTCGATACCCCACGCCGATCTACACTCAGAGCTAAGGTCCGGTTTTGGGGCCGACTTGGTCGAGGCGGATGTCCGGTTTGGAGCAGCCCGGACGGCCTCCGAACGTCCGCAGAGGGGACTCTGCGGAAGTTCCGGCTCGGCCGGTCGAGCGTCTGCTCATCTCCTTTGCGGACATTCCACCGACTGTCGGGTCGCTCCCGAGCGGACATTCTGGTCAACGCACCCGCGGCTGAAGGCGGACCTTCTGTTGACCGCCCTTCTCGGACCGCCAGGCCCACTGCAGGCTACCCGAGAGCCGACATCGCCCTCGGCCCCGGAAAGCGGACGAGGCTCGATTCGACCCCTTGCGGACAGTCCAATGAAGGCGGCGCTCAAACCGACGATCGGCCGGATTCGGCTCTTTGGAGACGCGACGGCAATTGGTGGCGAACATCTGCTGTGCCGCCCCCTCCAGACACGGAGGCCTAACAGGCTGTTGAAAAAGGGTTCTCGTCCTTCGGCTGTGGTCATGATTCATTGACCCGGGATGGGGAGGATGGGTCGTGCGTGGCAGCGATAGTCGGAGCGGAGAGCTGTTCAGTTACGTGGATCTGGAGGCGCGGGTTCGGCGGGATCATCCGCTGCGGGCAATCCGGGAGATCGTGAACGAGGTGTTGTCGGCGCTGGCGGGTGATTTTGCGGCGCTGTACTCACCGCTGGGGCGGCCGTCGATCCCGCCGGAGAAGCTGCTGCGGGCGCTGCTGTTGCAGGCATTCTACTCGATCCGCTCGGAGCGGCTGCTGATGGAGCGGCTGGAGTACGATCTGCTGTTCCGGTGGTTCGTCGGGATCGGCGTTGACGACGCGGCGTGGGATCATTCGGTGTTCTCGAAGAACCGGGACCGGCTGCTGGCGGGGGACATCGCGGCGAAGTTCCTGGCCGCAGTGCTGGCCCATGCCCGGGTGAAGCGGCTGCTGTCGAGCGATCACTTCTCAGTCGACGGCACGCTGATCGAGGCGTGGGCTTCGATGAAGAGCGTCAAGCCGAAGGATGGATCGGGCGAGCCGCCAGCCGAGGATGGCGGGCGCAACGCGGAGGTGGACTTCCACGGGCAGAAGCGGACGAACGAGACGCATGCCTCGACCACCGATCCGGAGGCCAGGCTCTACCGCAAGGGGCGGGGCAAGGAGACGAAGCTGTGCTTCATCGGGCACGGGCTGATGGAGAACCGCCACGGCCTGCTGGTCGAGGCCTGCCTGACCCACGCGAACGGGTATGCCGAGCGGGTGGCGGCCCTGCACATGATCGAGCCGCACGCCGACCGGCCGCGGGCGATCACGCTCGGCGCCGACAAGGCTTATGACACGAAGGACTTCGTCACCGATCTGCGCGCGATGAATGTCACGCCGAATGTGGCGCAGAACACCAGCGGGCGCCGTTCGGCGATCGACGGGCGCACGACCCGGCACGCCGGCTATGGGGTCAGCCAGCGCCTGCGCACGCGGATCGAAGAGGCGTTCGGCTGGATCAAGACGGTCGCCGGGCAGCGCAAGACCCGGTTCCGCGGCCGCGACCGCGTCGGCTGGGCCTTCACCTTCGCTGTCGCCGCCTACAACCTGGTGCGGCTGCCGAAGCTGCTCGCCGCGGCGCCGACATGACGGCCCTCGGGAAGCACCCGCTCGTCGGCCCATGGCGGATCGTCGAAGCCGATCTGTGGGATCGCGACTATCTCGACCTCTGCGGTCCCGCCACGATCACCATCGGCGCCGACAACCGCGGCGAAATCGCCTTTGGCGCGATGCAGGCCACCCTCGATCTCAGCTACAGCTCCTCGATGATCTTCTTCTCATGGGACGGCTTCGACGAGATGGACGAGGTCACCGGTGACGGCTCCGCCGAACTGATCGACGACGGCTCGATCGAGATCGCCTTCGCCTATCACAACGGCGACGAGGCCATCCTCAAAGCCAAACGCATCACTTCTTCAACAGCCTGATAGGGCATCGACTGTGTCCCGGTCGCCGCGTCCCGCACGCTTCTCATCTAACCCATCAATAAACAGTGTGCCCTCAAATCTGGCGGCGGGCGTGACCAGGAACGCTCGTGCCGTCACATAGCGACCGCCACAGCGCGCCGCGGATTGACGGAACGTATGCGTCTTGCCCGCACCAGGGTCGCCGAGCAGAATGATGTTCGCCGCATCGTCATACGCCGAGAACGGCCGCGGCTCATCCTGCTGGGCTTTCGAGCGAGCCGCTTCAATTCTGCGAACGGCGCGATCCATGCCTATCTCAGTGTCGTTGGCTGCATGATAGCATCGGACATTAATCCGAGAGCAACCTACGAGCGCTGCTGGTGCACCACCCTGGCCGGGCTGACCCAGAAGGGGACGATTTGGCCCAGCCTCATGTCTGGTTTGGGATCAAACGCCACGGCTGGCGATGTCCGGTTCGCAACGACTTGGTCGGCCCCTTGATGACAGCAAAGGGGACCAACCGGCCAAAGCATCTGAGCAAACGGCAGTCCACGGTCCGGACGCGCCTCGCCCGTCGCCGCCGGCGGGGACACCGGTGCTCGCGAGAATGCCCGCCGACGAGCACCGGATCCAGACTGTCAGCTCGCCTTGCGGGTACGGCGGGCCTTCGAAGCGGCGGGTCCAGGTTGGGGCGCGGCAGCCGGCGGAGTGACAGGGCGACGCGTCCCAAGTCCAATCGTCTTGGCTAGCGCGCTGCGCTGGTTGGCGTAGCTCGGTGCGACCATCGGGTAGTCGGCGGGCAGCCCCCAACGCTCCCGGTACTCGTCCGGCGTGAGGTTGTAGGCGGTCTTCAGATGCCGCTTGAGCATCTTCAGCTTCCTGCCGTCCTCGAGGCAGACGATGTAGTCGGGCGTGATCGACTTCTTGATCGGCACCGCCGGCTGCGGCCGCTCCTGCGCCGGCTCGACAGGTTTCCCGAGGCCGCTGAGGGCGCTGTAGACCTGATCGATCAGTGCCGGCAGGTCGTTTGTCGCAACATTATTGTGAGCCACATGCGCGGCAACGATCTGCACCGTCAGCTTTCGCGTCTCGTCCGCCGTTTCCTGCTGCAGCCCGACGGAAGTCTCCCCCGCCATTTCTGTTCTCCTTTGGAATCGATGAGCGACTGTTGTCGCAGCCGCTCCGCAAGTCCAGCTGTTTCTAATGCTCTTACGGGTTGTTCACGGTTGAGCCGCTTTTCTCGTGGCCGACAGCTTCGATCAAGCGGATCTTTTATCGGGAGGTCGACACCATGCCGTCCGGCAACTTCCCGAGGCGCTGAAGGTCCGCGAGGAGGGAGCGCAGGGGTGGCCATGGGAACTCCTCATCATCGCAGCGGGGCTGGCCCATCGTGAGAACCATGGCGAGCTTGGCGGCGACGCCGGCGAGGCTGCCCGCCGGAACCTGCCATACGGTCTCAGTGAGGGCCTCCCACCGATCCCAGGCGAGGTTGACGCGCTCCTCCACTGGGCCGAGCCCGATGGCCGCGGCGGCGATTTCCCAGCGGCGCCGGTGCGCCGCGAATTCACGGTGCAGCCCTTGCCGAAGCTCCTCCGTTCCCGGCAGGTCCTCCAGAAGCTCGTCGATCTCAGCAGGCTCGCAGGCCGAAACCGGCTCAGCCTTGCCCGGCACGGGGACCAGCACGCGCGGCATGCCGATGGTCCGGAGCAGGACGCCCTCCTTCTGCTGCCAATCGTCCTGCCAGGCATCGAGCTCGGCATCGAGAGCGCGCCACTCCTGGAAGAGGTCGAGGACGGGATCGGAGTTGGCGCCGCGGCGCCGAGCATCGGCCGCGCCGATCGGCAGGACGGTGGCGCCGCCAAGCAGGGCGCGGCGGCTGAGCGCAGGCAAAGTCGTGGTATCGTCGGAATCAGCCATGATCCGGCTCCTCGTAAGCTGGATTGTGGTCAGGCCGGGCGGGGTGTTCCCGCACCTCGTCCGGCCGCCTTCATTGTTGCTGTTTCAGGCATTTGTTAATTTGACAAACGACTAGATTCGCGTCAACAAAAAAGGCAAACCTTTGCCCGAAGATAAGATTACTCCCGACCAGTGTCGCGGCGCACGGGCGATGCTGAAGATGAGCCAGGCCGAGCTTGCGGAAGCGGCAAAGGTGTCGAAGCCAACGGTCGTGGATTTTGAGCGAGGTGTCCGCACTCCAATGCCCAACAACCTCATTTCAATCCGCGCGGCCTTGGAGGCGGCAGGCATCGAGTTCATCCCGGAGAACGGCGGCGGTCCGGGCGTGCGGCTGAGGAAGCCGGACTCCGGCAGGTAGGGACGTTTCCGCCATCGGGAGCCCGCCCATCCCGCCCCGGTCGGCCCTCGGCAGATTGATCCGCCCGCTCCGCGGGCGCAGCTCTGGTCCCCAGGAGCCACTGGCGTGGAGCGGAGCGATGCCGGCGGACGCGGGCTGGTGTGAGCCGCCGGGCACGGCTCGCCCCGAGGCGCACAATTCGGAGTTGATCGTTGTGGACGATTGGCCGGAGATAGTGCCGGTCACCGAGGCAGAACTGCAGGTGTTCGAGGCGTATTTCGGAGACTTCCTCGACGAGATCTTCAGCCGGTGATCCAGGAGAGAGTGCCGACATGACCACATCAGCATGGAACGCGCACGGCAGCACTCTCCGCGCCGCGCTCTACCTCCGTGTTTCCACTGGGCGGCAGGCCGAAAGCGATCTGTCTATCCCGGATCAGCGCCGTCAGGCGGAGGCATATTGCCGCCGTAAGGGTTGGCGGCCGGTGGCGGAATATGTCGAGCCGGGCCTGTCAGCGACGGACGACCGGCGCCCGGAGTTCCAGCGCCTTATCGATGCCGCGTGCTCCAAGCCGCCGGCCTTCGACATCATCGTCGTCCACTCCTTCTCGCGCTTCTTCCGGGACCAGTTCCAGCTCGAGTTCTATGTCCGGAAGCTCGTCAAGAACAACGTCCGCCTCATCTCGATCACCCAGGAGCTCGGCGACGATCCAATGAGCAATATGATCCGGCAGATCATGGCGCTCTTCGATGAGTACCAGTCGAAGGAGAACGGCAAGCACACCCTGAGGGCGATGAAGGAGAATGCGCGCCAGGGCTATTGGAACGGTGCCCGGCCGCCGATCGGCTACCGCATCGTCGCCGCCGAGCA
The DNA here is from genome assembly GCF_005938675.2 of Mycobacterium sp. KBS0706. Classification (GTDB taxonomy): domain Bacteria; phylum Pseudomonadota; class Alphaproteobacteria; order DSM-16000; family Inquilinaceae; genus Inquilinus. The sequence continues at coordinate 14,696 of NZ_VCCH02000119.1, read as the reverse complement.
GCGCGGGCAGAAGGTCAAGAAGAAGCTCGAGATCGATCCCATCCATGCCGAAACCGTGCGCCTGATCTTCCGACTGGCCCTCCAGGGGGATGGTGAGAGCGGTCCGATGGGGATCAAGTCGATCACCACCCATCTCAATGAGCGCGGCATCCGTACCCGCGACGGCGGCCGCTGGGGCATCGCATCGGTCCACAAGGTCCTCACCAATACGAGCTATGTCGGTCGGCACCGCTTCAACAAGCTCAACTTCAAGACCAGGGCGCCAAAGCCGGAGGACGAGGTCATTCAGATCGCGGTTCCTCCGGTCGTGACCGAGGAGGAGTTCGATGCAGTCCAGAAGAACCTGCGGTCGCGCAGCCCACAATGGAGGGCACCGCGTCTGGTCAGCGGTCCGACCCTGCTGACCGGCATCTGCTTTTGTGGAATTTGCGGCGGGCCGATGACGCTGCGCACCGGCAAGTACAACCAATATCGCTACTACACCTGCTCGACGGCGGCTCGCCAAGGCAAGCGGGGCTGCCGAGGCCAAAGCGTGCGGATGGACAAGCTCGACCACGTGGTGGTCGATCATCTGGAATGGCGGCTGCTCGATCCCCGCCGTCTCCACGAGATCCTGAGACACCTTCTGGAGCGGCGTGAGGAATGGATCGAGCGCCGCCGGGGCCACGTTGCTGAGTTGCGAAAGCGGGCAACGGAAGCAGAAGCGAAGCTGAAGCGCCTCTACCAGGCGATCGAAAGCGGCATCGCCGACCTGAGCGACCCGGCACTCAAGGACCGATTGTCGGAGTTGGCTGCGATCCGTGATCAGGCGCGGGCCGATGCAGACCGCGTAACCTCCCTCGTCGACGGGGTCGGCGCCACGATCACCGCGGAAGTCCTGCGGCGATTTGCCCAGGCGGCGCGGCGCAAGCTGCGGAATGGTGACGGGACACTCAAGCGCGATCATCTCCGCGCACTGGCACAGCGCGTCGACGTCATCGACGGCCGAGAGATCCGAATTACAGGCTCGAAAAGCACACTGCTGCGCACGCTTGACGCTTCGCCCACCGCGGGGCCAGAGGTACTTAGTTTTGTACCGAAGTGGCGTCCCCTAGGGGATTCGAACCCCTGTTACCGCCGTGAGAGGGCGGTGTCCTAGGCCTCTAGACGAAGGGGACTGAGGCGCGGGCCCGGATATAGGGGAGCCCGCGCGCCGACGCAAGACATTTCCGTCTGTTTTTTGACAGCCCTATCCGGCCACCGCGACGGCACCCGGCGCGAGGCAGCGGCGCGCCCGCTCCAGCACCGTCTCGATTGTCGCCGCATCCGTGTCGAAGGCGCCGACGAAGCGCCAGATCTCGCCTTCCCAATGCGCAGCGAGCACGCCCTGCCGCGGCAAGCCCTCGGCCAGCGCCGCCGGCAGGCGCACGAACACCTCGTTGGCCTCGACCGGATGCTCCAGCGTCACGCCGGGCAGCGCCTGCAGCCCCGCGGCCAGCTGCCGCGCCCGGGCATTGGCGTTGCCTGCCAGGCGCAGCCACAGCCCGTCGGCCAGATAGGCCTCGAGCTGGGCCGAGACGAAGCGCATCTTCGACAGCAGATGACCGGCGCGCTTGCGGCGGAAGGCGAAATCCGCCGCCTTGTCCGGGTCGAAGAACACCACCGCCTCGGCCATGACACAGCCGTTCTTGGTGCCGCCGAAGGACAGCACGTCGACCCCGGCCTTCCAGGTCAGCTCGGCCGGCGAGCAGTTCTGCCCTGCCAGGGCATTGGCGAAACGCGACCCGTCCATATGCACCGTCAGCCCATGGTTCCCCGCGGCCTCGGCCAACGCGCCGATCTCGGCCGGGCTGTAGACGGTCCCGGATTCGGTCGCCTGCGACAGGCTCAGCAGCGCCGGCTGGCTGCGATGCACGTCGCCGCGCCACTCCGGCACGGCGGCCGTCAGCGTCGCCGGGGTCAGCTTGCCATGGGCGCCGTCGGCCAGCAGCAGCTTGGCGCCATGGGTGTAGAATTCCGGCGCGCCGCATTCGTCGACCGCGACATGCGCCTCGCGATGGCACAGCACCGCGCCCCAGGGCGGGGTGAATGTTGCCAGGGCCAGCGCGTTCGCCGCGGTGCCGGTCGGCACCGGGAAGGCGGCGACGCGGCGCTCGAACACATCCGACAGGCGATCCTGCAGCCGGGCGGTGACCTCGTCGCCGCCATAGGAGGGCTGGCGCCCCCCGGCGGCGCTGGCGATCGCCGCCAGGATCTCGGGCGCGGCGCCGGCGACGTTGTCGCTGGCGAGGTTGATCACGTCGCTCATGGCCGAAGTCTTCCGGTTACGGAGAGGTGGTCAGAAGGGTCGCGGCGGCGCCGCTGCGCGGGTCGATGCTGCGCAGTTCCTGCCCGCCGCCGGGCAGTGTGATCAGGATCACTGCGCGATCGCCCGCGACGGTGATGCTGGCGATGCGGCTGCCGGCGGGCAGCGCGGACGGCGCGGCGGCGGTCGCCGGCGTCGTGGCGGGAGCGGCGGCGGTCGGTACCGGGGCGGTCCCCGGGGCGAAGAACCGGCGGCCCAATTCCCCGACGACGACGGCGACGAGCAGGATGATGACCACAAGCATCGCCCAAACGGTTATCTTCACCGCCCGCAATGACCCAGCTTCCAGACGCACCCGCCGCACCCCTTTCGCTCGACGAGACGATTCCCGTCATGATCGGCCCGGACGCCGCCGGCCAGCGGCTGGACCGCGCCCTGGCCGCCGCGGTGCCGGACCTGTCCCGGTCGCGGCTGCAGGCGCTGATCGCCGCGGGCTGCGTGCGGGAGGGCGAGCGGACAGTAGAAGACGCCTCGGTCAAGGTCAAACCCGGCCAGCGCTTCGAAATCCGGGTGCCGCCGCCGGTCCCGGCGGAGCCCGAGCCGCAGGCGATCGGACTTGATATCGTGTACGAGGATTCCCATCTTATCGTCATCAATAAACCGGCCGGGCTGGTGGTCCACCCCGCGGCCGGCAATCCCGATGGCACCCTGGTCAACGCCCTGCTCGCCCATTGCGGCGCGCAGCTGTCCGGCATCGGCGGCGTCGCCCGCCCGGGCATCGTCCACCGGCTGGACAAGGAAACCAGCGGGCTGATGGTGGTGGCCAAGACCGACGCGGCCCACAAGGCGCTGTCGGCCCAGTTCGCGGATCGCACCCTGTCGCGCACCTATCTGGCCCTGGTCTGGGGCCGGCCGAGCCCTTCGGCCGGCACGATCGAGGGCGCAATCGGCCGCGACCCGCGGAACCGCCAGCGCATGGCCCTGGTTAAGGCAGGTGGCAAGCAGGCCAGGACCCACTACCGGGTGCTGCGCCCCGCCGGCACCGAGGCCAGCCTGGTGGCCTGCAAGCTGGACACCGGGCGGACCCACCAGATCCGGGTCCACCTGACCTCGATCGGCCACCCGCTGATCGGCGACCCGGTCTATGGCCGACGCCCGCGCTCGGCTATCGGGTCCAGGGCCGGCGGCGACGAGACAGCGCGCGGCTTTCCGCGGCAGGCCCTGCATGCGGCGAAGCTGCGGTTCCGCCATCCGGCGGATCAACGTGAACTCGAATTCACAAGGCCCCTGCCGGGAGACATGCGACATTTGCTCGTCTCCCTCGCAGGGGAAGACCGTATACCCGAGTACTGAAGTCGGGTATTATGACGATGTCCGGACGAGTCATCCGGCAGGGCGCCCGCCTCCCAAGGCCCGGGCGCCGGAGAGGGAGCAAGATCATGGCAACAGCTGCACGCCTGCCCGTCCTGGGCGCCGAATCCAACCTGAGCCGCTACCTGCAGGAAATCCGGCAGTTTCCGATGCTGGAACCGCAGGAGGAGTTCATGCTCGCCAAGGCGTGGCGGGAGCATGGCGATACCGAATCGGCGCATCGGCTGGTGACCAGCCATCTGCGGCTGGTGGCGAAGATCGCGATGGGCTACCGCGGCTACGGCCTGCCGATCTCGGAGCTGATCTCCGAGGGCAATGTCGGCATGATGCAGGCGGTGAAGCGCTTCGACCCGGACCGCGGCTTCCGTCTGGCCACCTACGCCATGTGGTGGATCCGCGCCGCCATCCAGGAATACATCCTGCACAGCTGGTCGCTGGTGAAGATGGGCACCACGGCGGCGCAGAAGAAGCTGTTCTTCAACCTGCGCAAGCTGAAGGGCCAGTTGCAGGCGATCGAGGATGGCGACCTGAAGCCGGAGACCGTGACCAAGATCGCCACCGAGCTGTCGGTGCCGGAGCAGGACGTGGTTTCGATGAACCGCCGTCTGGCCGCGCCGGACCATTCGCTGAACGCGCCGCTGCGCGTCGACGGCGAGGGCGAGTGGCAGGACTGGCTGGTCGACGAGCGCGACAGCCAGGAGGTGATGCTCGCGGACCGGCAGGAGCTCGGCAAGCGCCAGCAGCTCTTGAAGGATGCGATGGCGCATCTGAACGACCGCGAGCGCCGCATCCTGAGCGAGCGCCGGCTGCGCGACGAGCCGACCACGCTGGAGGATCTGAGCCAGGAATACGGCATCAGCCGCGAGCGGGTGCGCCAGATCGAGGTGCGCGCCTTCGAGAAGCTGCAGAAGGCGATCCGCAATGCCGCGGTCGAGGCCAAGCTGGCCCACTGACCACGGGACCTGACGGAACAGAGACGGCCGGGGCATCGCTCCGGCCGTTTTCGTTTGCGCGTCCTCACCCGCCGATATCGATGCGGATCAGCTCGGTGACCCCGGTCTTGACCGGCTCGGTCCAGCTGTCCGGCGTGTAGCGGGTGGCGGTGAGGCTGCGGGAATCGGCGCTCCAGACCAGGTTGCGGAAGGTCTCCCGGCTGGCGATTCGGCGCAGCAGCCGGCCGCCGTCCACCTCCCAGACGAAGAGCGCGGTGGTGTCGTGCCCCCAGCGGTCGGACATGCCGAAGCTGGCAGCCAGGCGCCGCCCGTCGGGGCTGAAGGCGAGCTCCGGCAGCAGCTGCTGCAGGCCGGGGACAAAGGTCGGGACGTCCAGCGCCCCGGTCAGCAGCAGGTTGGACCGTGCGCGGTCGGCCGCATCGGCCAGCCGGACCGCGATCACGCCGCTCTCCCCGCGGGTCTCGACATGCTCGGCGAGGATCGCGCCGTCGGGCGATTGCACGGTGGAGACGCCGGCGGCGAACAGGCCGGGCACCTCGGCCACCGGCCGCGCCGGCAGGTCGCCGTCATCGGCGACCGAGACGACCGGCGCCGAGTCCGGCACGCCCCAGAAGGTCACGCCTGGATCGAGCGCGAGCGCGTCCTCCGACACGAAGGTCAGCCGGGCGGCGCCACGCCGCAGGGTCGACCGGGTGGCGCCGCTGCCGGCGTCGATCACCTGCAGCGGCCCGTCGAAGAACAGGCCGGCGATCCAGCGGCCGGAAGGCGAGACCGCCGCGGCCCTCCAGCTGGTGCCCGGCGGCACCTGGGCCAGCGCGACCCGCGACCGGACCTGGCCGGTCTGCGGGTCGATCCGCAGCAGCTCCTGCGGCCGCTGCGGCTCCTGCCCCGGCTGGCGCGACACCGCCAGCAGCGTCCCGTCAGACGCCGCGATCATATGGGTAAGGTCCTGGTCGTCGAACACGGCCAGACGCCGGCAGGCGCTGGCATGGACGATGCGGTCGAGCGGGCCGCAGGGCCGGAGCGCCCCCTCGCCCCAGGCATAGACGCCGCCACCCACGGCCGCGACCGCCACGACCACCGCTGCCGCACGCTGCCATCCCCGCATGAGATCCCCCTCCGAGTCCCGCCGCCGATCCTGCCGCAGAATCCGGGCGATTTCGTGAAGGCCGGCTGCGGCCCGGCTATGCGGCCTTCAACTGCAGCAGGTCCCAGAGATTGCCGTACAGGTCCTCGAACACGGCGACCGTGCCGTAGGCCTCCTCGCGCGGGGTCTCGCGGAACACCACGCCGCGCGCCGTCATCGCCGCGTGGTCGCGGCGGAAATCGTCGGTGTGCAGGAACAGGGAGACGCGGCCACCGGTCTGGTCGCCGATCCGGCTTTCCTGCTCCGGCGTCGCCGCCCACGCCAGCAGGAGATTCGGGCCGCCGGGCGGCGCCACCAGCAGCCAGCGCTTGCCGTCGCCGAGCGGCGTGTCCTCGACCAGGTCGAAGCCAAGCACTTCGGTGTACCAGGCCTTGGCCTCGTCATAGTCGCGGACCACCAGGGTCACCGCGCCGATCGTCTGCCGCGTCATGCTTTGCCTTTCCTCTTAGATCAAGGTTGGGTTCGCGGTGAGCGAACCCAACATCGCGCAGCCCGCACCAGTGTTGGGTTCGCGGCCGCGAACCCACCCTACGCGCCCGGCGCCTGATCAACGAGCGGCACGCCGGCGGCGCAGAGCGGGCAGTCCTCAGGCAGCCACATCCCGCGCTCCAGCGCCGCCAAGGCCAGCAGCGTCACGCCCTGCGCCGCGGCGATCCGGCCCGCGGCCTCGCCGAGGGTGAGCAGACAGGCGATGCCGGCCGGCACGGCGCCATGGCGCAGCAGCTCCGTGAGCGTCAGGCCGAGCGCCGAGCCGGCATTGATCGCGTCGTCAACCACCAGCACCCGACGCCCGGCCAGAGCGGCGGCCAGCGGCGCCGGGATCCGGTACTGCACCGCGCGGCCCTCGATCCCACGCTCGGCATGGATGAAGCCGAGGCCGAGCTCGGCTGCGATCGACTGGGCCAGGAAGGCACCGCCGGTCAGTGGGCCGCAGACGACCTCCGCCCCCAGCCCCGCCGCCTGCCGGGCCAGCGCCGCGGCCCAGCCGCGCATCCGGGCGGCGTCGAGGAACAGCGAGTCGAGGTCGAGCCAGAGGTCGCCGTGATGGCCAGATTCGTAGCGGAAGTGCCCGCGCGTGGCAGAGACCGCCTGACGCAGCGCCTGCCCGATCCCGTCCGTCATCCGCTTGCCCTCCCCGGCCGCGTCATCATGTCCGCGAAGCGCGTTGCGGCGAAGCGTTGCCTGCGATCCCCCGGCCCCCATGTCAAACGGGACGAGACCGAGACGAGGAGAGCTTCATGCGCGTGCCCATCCCCGCCTTCGCCGCCCCTGCCCTCACCGCCGCGGCCCTGCTGGCCCCGGTACCGGATGCCGCCGCGGTGGATGCCGCCTACGACACCGAGAAGGGCCGGATCCGGGTCCAGACCATCGTCGAAGGGCTGCGCCACCCCTGGGGCCTCGCCTTCCTGCCGGATGGCCGGATCCTGGTGACCGAGCGCGACGGCAACCTCCGCCTGGTCGGCGGCGGCAAAGTCTCCGAGCCGCTTGAAGGCGTGCCGGAGGTGGACACCGGCGGCCAGGGCGGGCTGCTCGACGTCGCGGTCGACCCGAGCTTCGGGCAGAGCCGCCTCGTCTATCTCAGCTATTCCGAGGCCGGCGACGGCGGCAACTCCACCGCGGTGGCGCGCGGCCGGCTGAGCGAGGACGGCACGCGGCTGACCGGGGTGGAGGTCGTGTTCTCGCAGCGGCCGAAGCTCGACAGCGCCATGCATTTCGGCTCGCGCCTGGTGTTCGACCGGCAGGGCCATCTGTTCATCACCCTCGGCGAGCGGTCGAAGGCGCAGTTTCGGGGCCAGGCGCAGCAGCTCGATTCGCATCTCGGCAAGGTGATCCGGATCCGCCCGGACGGTTCGGTGCCCGGGGACAACCCCTTCGCCGGCCGCCGGGATGCGCTGCCGGAGATCTGGTCGTATGGCCACCGCAACGCCCAGGGCGCGGCGCTGAACCCGGACACCGGCGTGCTCTGGCTCAACGAGCACGGGCCGCGCGGCGGCGACGAGATCAACATCCCCGAGCCCGGCAAGAACTATGGCTGGCCAGTGGTGTCCTACGGCGTGAACTACGACGGCAGCCCGGTCGGTGCCGGCCGGAGCGAGGCGCCGGGCATGACCGGGCCGATCCACCACTGGACGCCGTCGATCGGCGTCTCCGGCATGGCCTTCTACACCGCCGACGCGATGCCGGGCTGGCGCGGCAACGTCTTCGTCGGCGGCCTCGCCATCCCCAAGCTGGTGCGGCTCGAGCGCGACGGCGACCGGATCACCGGGTCGGAGGACCTGCTGGAGGATCTGGCCCTGCGCATCCGCCAGGTGGCCCAGGGCCCGGACGGGGCGCTGTATCTGCTCACCGATGAGAGCGACGGCGAGATCCTGCGGGTGGGGCCGGCGGGGTAACGCGAGGAAGGCGATACCGCTCTCCCCCTCACCCTCCCGCCGCCAACGCGGCGGGCCCCTCCCTCTCCCCGAGGAGAGGGAAATAAAGCCAGCGCTCCAAACACCTCTCCTTGGGGAGAGGTCGAAATCGCGCGGCGATTTCGGGTGAGGGGGTGGCGCCGGCCCGTCAGCCAGCGCCCCGTCTCCTCAGTCCTGGAACGGGTCCCGCACCAGGATGGTGTCGTCGCGCTCCGGGCTGGTCGAGAGCAGCGCCACCGGCGCCTCGATCAGCTCCTCGATCCGGCGGATGTACTTGATCGCGGTCGGCGGCAGGTCGGCCCAGGAGCGGGCGCCCTTGGTGCTCTCCTCCCAGCCATCCCACTCCTCGTAGACCGCCTTGGCGTTGGCCTGGGCCGACTGGCCGGCCGGGAGATGCTGCAGCACCTGGCCGTCCAGCTCGTAGCCGGTGCAGATCTTCAATGTCTTGAAGCCGTCCAGCACGTCCAGCTTGGTCAGGGCGATGCCGTCGATGCCGCCGGTCTTCACCGCCTGCCGCACCATCACCGCGTCGAACCAGCCGCAGCGCCGCGGCCGGCCGGTCACCGTGCCGAATTCGTGGCCGCGCTCGCCCAGGCGGCGGCCGATGTCGTTCTGCTGCTCGGTCGGGAACGGGCCGGAGCCGACGCGGGTGGTGTAGGCCTTGGTGATCCCGAGCACATAGCCGATGCCCTTCGGCCCGATGCCGGAGCCCGCCGCCGCCTGCCCCGCCACGGTGTTGGAGGAGGTGACGAAGGGATAGGTGCCGTGGTCGATGTCCAGCATCGCGCCCTGGGCGCCCTCGAACAGGATGCGCTTGCCGTCGCGCTTCAGCGCGTCCAGCCGCTCCCACACCACCCCGACATAGGGCAGGATCCTCGGCGCCACCTCGCGCAGCTGGGCCAGCAGCTCGGCCGGGTCGACCTCGTCGGCGCCGAGCGCGCGCAGCAGGGCATTATGGTGCGCCAGCAGGTTTTCGATCTTGCCGGGCAGCGCCGCCTCGTCGGCCAGGTCGCAGGCACGGATGGCGCGGCGGCCGGTCTTGTCCTCATAGGCCGGGCCGATGCCGCGGCCGGTGGTGCCGATCTTGGCCTCGCCGCGCGACGCCTCGCGGGCCCGGTCCAGCGCGCCGTGCACCGGCAGGATCAGCGCCGCGTTCTCGGCCAGCAGCAGGTTCTCCGGCCCGACCTCGACATCCTGGTCGCGGATCCGCTCGATCTCGGCCAGCAGCGCCCAGGGGTCGACCACCACGCCGTTGCCGATGATGCCGAGCTTGCCCGGCCGCACGATGCCCGAGGGGAGCAGCGAGAGCTTCAGCACCTTGTTGCCGATGACCAGCGTGTGGCCGGCATTGTGGCCGCCCTGGAACCGCACCACCACATCGGCCCGGCTGGACAGCCAGTCGACGATCTTGCCCTTGCCCTCGTCGCCCCACTGGGCGCCGACCACGGCCACATTCGCCATCGGAATACCTCGTGCCTTCTAATTCAGATCTCGTCGAGCCGGCCGTCCCGCAGGACCCAGCCGCAGCCGAGGCGGCGCGCCTCGACGAGAGGATCGGCGCCGGGATCCAGCCCGGCGATGGTGACATGGCCCTGGGCCCGCAGCGCGGTGCCTTCGGCCGGCGCGGTGCCGCGCGGCAGGAACACCCGGCGCGGCGCCTGGGGCGGCGGCGCTGCGCGCAGCACCGTGTCCATGAACAGGGTGAAGCCGGTCGCCTCCTCGCCCTCGGCGCCATTGGCGCGGTAGCGGCCGCCGCGGCCGACCTCGCCGCGGGCGCCGCGGGCGAACAGGGTGAAGGCGACGCCGGTGTGGTACTCGAAGCCGCGATGCTCGACGAAGTCGACCGTCACCATCAGCTCCGGCGCCGAGGCGCGGATCAGCCGCACCACCTCGGCCAGCCGGTCCAGGATCGGCCGGGTCACCGCCGGGAGGTCGATGCGGGACAGCGCGGCCAGCGCCGCATCGGCCGGGCCGGAGGCGGCGAGCAGCCCGCCCAGGGCCGCAGCGGCAGCGCCGCCGAGCTGGGCGACGGCGGCGGCGTCCTTGCGGTCGAGCGCGTGGCGCAGGGCGGTGCCGGCTTCGCCCGCCACGCCATGGGCGCCGAGCAGCGCCGGCACCAGGGTCGGTTCGGTCAGGTCCAGCGCCAGCCGGTCGACCCCGACCGCCTGCAGCGCCTCGACCGCCAGCAGCGCCGCCTCGGCGTCGGCCGCCGGCTGGGCGCCGCCGATCAGCTCGGCACCGACCTGGGCGAATTGCCGTTCCGGCCGCAGCTGGGTGCCGCGCACCTGCAGCACCTGGCCGGCATAGGCCAGGCGCAGCGGCCGCGGCGCCGCGGCCAGGCGCGAGCGGGCGATGCGGGCGACCTGCACCGTCATGTCGGCGCGCAGGCCGAGCATGCGGCTGCCCATCGGGTCCATCAGCCGGAAGGTGTGGCGCGCCATGCTGGCGCCGACGCCGGACAGCAGCGTGTCCTCGAACTCGACCAAGGGCGGCTTGACGCGGTCGAAGCCGTGGCCGCCGAGGACGGCCATCATGCGTTCGATCACCGCCGCTTCCTGCGCCGCGTCGGGCGGAAGGACGTCGTAGAAGCCTTCAGGGAGAAGGGCGGCGTTGGGTGCGTCGGTCATGACGTGCCGCACGCTAGGGCCTTCGCGCCCCCGGCGCAACGACGAAGGCGCCCCGATCCCCCCGCCCCGCGCTCACCCCCCATGCGCGGCCAGATACGTCGCCAGCGTGTCGGCGAAGGCGCGGCTGTCGACGGCGAGATAGGCGTTCTCGTCCCCGCCGTCGCGGAAGAAGCGGGTGACCACGGCGACGACGGCGTAGCCGCCATTCTCCTTCATGAAGATCGGGCCGCCGCTGTCGCCCTTGGTCATGTCGCAATCATGCTTCAGCGTGTGGTCGCGGCGCAGCGCCAGGACGCGGCAGCCGCTATGCGCCGTCATCCGGTCCGGCGCGTCCCAGGCATAGCCGGCCTGGACCAGCGGCACCCAGCCGCCGGCCGCGATCCGCGTCTCGTCCGCGGCGGTCAACCGGTGCACCGCCATGATGCCAGCCCGGTCGCCGATATCGGCATCGAGCAGGAGGATGGCCCAATCCGACCCGTAATCGGCGCGCTCATCTTCCTCCCGGTCGGTGTCGGGGCGGTAGCCCGGCGCCAGCCGGATCGAGGCGATGCCGGCCTCCGCCACCGCGCCGTCGCCGTCGCGGCCGGCGCGGAAGCCGTTCGGCTCGTCACGGCTGCCATCGTCGCGGAAGAAGCAATGCGCCGCGGTCAGCACCACCCGCCGGCCGACCAGCGTGCCGGTGCAGCTGCCACCGCTGTCGAAGGCGATCTCGCCGATCGCGCTCCAGGGCATGCGGTCGGGCCGGACCATGCGGCGGTCGTCGCGGCCGAAGAAATGGTCGCGGATGCCGGGGACGGTGTCGCGGCCCAGGCAATCGGCGGTGTCGCTGCGGGCGGCGCAGCGCCCGGTGCCCATGCCGGGCTCGTCGCAGACATCGTCGAAGGCGGTGGCGCAGCTGTTGATGTGGTTGCGCCGGGCGTAGAGCGGCCGGCAGTCGCTGATGTCGGTGCCGTCCGGGCAGACGCCGGTGCCGATGCCGGGCTCGTCGCAGGCGCCGTCGCTGGCCCAGTAGCAGCCGTCGCCGCCGCCGGTTCGCAGCGGCCGGCAATCGGTGCTGTCGCGGCCGGCATCGCATTCGCCGGTGCCGATCCCCGGCTCGTCGCACTGGCCGTCGAAGGCCCAGCGGCAGCTGTTGTCGCCGGTCTTGAAGCTGGCGCAGTCGGCATCGTCGGTATCGGCGGCGCATTCGCCCGAGCCGCCGAAGCGCTGCTCGTCGCAGGCGTCGTCCCGGGACCAGCGGCACGAATCATCGGCGATGGCCGGCCCGGCCAGGGCGAGCACCGCCAGCGCCGCGAGGAGGCCCCTCACCGCTCACCCGCCATGGGCCGCCACGTATTTCGCCACGGCCTTTTCGAAGGCCCGGCTGTCGACCGCGAGATAGGCCGAGCGGTCGCCGCCGTCGCCGCCATAGAAGCGGGTGACCACGGCAACGACGGCATAGCCGCCGGGCCGCTTGATGAAGATCGGCGAGCCGCTGTCGCCCTTGGTCATGTCGCAGTCGTGCAGCAGCGTGCCGTCGTCGCGCAGCGAGACGATGCGGCAGCCGACATGCTCGGTCATCCGGTCCGGCGCATCCCAGGAATAGCCGCCCTGCAGCACCCGCACCCAGCGCCCGGCGGCGATGTCGGCGCGGTCCTCCGGCTTCAGCCGGTGCACCGTCATGATGCCGGTGACGTCGCCGATATCGGCGTCGAGCTCGATCAGGGCCCAGTCGAGATCGTACCAGGACTCGCCGCCGCGGCTGCGCCCCTCGCGGAAGCCGGGCGGCAGGGTGAAACCGACGATCCCGGCCTGGGCCACCTGGGTCGACCCGACCCGGCCGGCGCGGAAGCGGCGCGGCTTGTCCAGCGAATCGTCGTCGCGCATGAAGCAATGCGCGGCGGTCAGCACCACCCGCCGCCCGACCATGGTGCCGGAGCAGGCGCCGTGGTCGAAGGTCAGCTCGCCGATCGCGCTCCACGGCATGCGGTCGGCCGGGGCCAGGCGGCGGTGGTCATGGCCGAAGAAGTGGTCGCGGATCCCGGCCGGGGTGTCGCGGCCGAGGCAGTCGGCGGTGTCGCTGCGGACGGCGCAGCGCCCGGTGCCGGTGCCCGGCTCGTCGCAGATGTCGTTGAAGGCGCTGGCGCAGCTGTTGTCGCGGTTGCGCCGGGTGTAGAGCGGCCGGCAATCGGTGACGTCGGTGCCGTCGGCGCAGACGCCGGTGCCGATGTTCGGCTCGTCGCAGCTGTGGTCCTCGGCCCAGCGGCAGCTGTCGTCGCCACCGGCCCGGACCGCCCGGCAATCCGCGGTGTCGGTGCCGCGCGTGCAGTCGCCGGTGCCGATCTCGGGCTCGTCGCAGCGGTCATCAAAGGCCCAGCGGCAGCTGTTCGGGCCGTATTTGGCGGCCTCGGCCGGAGCCGCCGCCGCAAGGCACAGCAGGGCGGCGGCGATCCACAGCCGGCGCATCACCCGGCGTGCCTCGATTCGAGCTCCAGGCTGCGGTCACGGCCGATTCCCGAAGTCGCGGCGGCGAAGCTGGCAGTCTGGACCAAGGAAACCGTCCGGAACGAAGCGATCCACCATCCTAGGCGGAATTGCGCGGCGAAACGATGGCGGATCGCGCGATCGCCCTACCTTCCTTAGGCCCAACCTTCCTAGGATGGAACCGGACAAGGCCGAGCCGGGTTTCCGGCAGCGCGACCAGGGGAGAGAACGTCCATGCGGTGGCAGGATCTGAGGCGCAGCAGCAATGTCGAGGACCGGCGCGGCATGCGCCCGGCCGCGGTCGGCGGCGTGGGCGGCATCGGCGCGATCGTGATCGTGCTGGTGGCGCTGTTCTTCGGCGTCGATCCGTCAGCCCTGCTGCAGCAGGTCGACCCCGGCTCGTCCCAGACCGAGACGGCCTCCGGCCCCGCCCCGCAGGACGAGAACTCCCAGTTCCTCGCCGCCGTGCTCGGCAGCACCGAGGACACCTGGGGCGCCATCTTCCAGGAGGCCGGCAGCCGCTACGCGCCGCCGAAGCTGGTGCGGTTCAGCGGCGCCACCCGCTCCGCCTGCGGCTCGGCCAGCTCGGCGATGGGACCGTTCTACTGCCCGGGCGACCGGATGGTCTATATCGACACCGATTTCTTCGACGAGCTGAGCCGCCGCTTCGGCGCGCCCGGCAAGTTCGCCGAGGCCTATGTCGTGGCGCATGAGGTCGGCCACCACGTCCAGAACCTGCTCGGCATCATGGACAAGGTGGCCGAGCAGCGCAGCCGCGGCGGCGACGGCAACGCCCTGTCGGTGAAGGTCGAACTGCAGGCCGACTGCTTCGCCGGGGTCTGGGCCAAGCGCGGCGACCAGCAGAGCCGGTTCATCGAGCCGGGCGACGTCGAGAGCGCGATGCAGGCCGCCGCCGCGGTCGGCGACGACGCGCTGCAGAAGAAGACCCAAGGCTATGTCGTGCCCGACAGCTTCACCCATGGCAGCTCGCAGCAGCGGGTGCGCTGGTTCCGCCGCGGCTTCGACAGCGGCAACCCGACCAGTTGCGACACCTTCGCGGCGCAGAGCCTGTAGCCGCCACACGGACGCGCATAGACCCCTCCCCCTGGCCCCCGCCCGCAAGGGGAAGGGGAGAGCGGAAGGCTGGGAATGGCAGGTGTGGTCGGCGGCGCTCAGCGGCGGTGCGGTTTCAGTTCCCAGGGCGGGCGGTCGAGCCGCTTCTCGGTGAAGAGGTCGATCCAGCCGGGAGGGATTTTCTGGCTGCCCTTGAAGTAGAAGTACCGGCATTGCTCGGGGCCGTCCTGGGGCCACCAGGGCGAAACGGGCTCATCGTCATCCTCGCCATCGTCCTGTTTGCCGTCTTCCCCTGCCATGCGGCCATGGGACCCGCCGGCGCCGGAATGGTCCGGGTCCAGCCAGGCCGGGTCCGGGCGGATGCCG
>NZ_VCCH02000118.1 GCF_005938675.2 Mycobacterium sp. KBS0706 | reverse complement strand
CCGCCGATCTGCGCTTCCGCCAGAAGGCCAGCCTGCTGCGCATCGCCGGCACCGCGGATTTCTGCGAGGATCTGCTGGCGAACGGGCAGCAGGTTGCGGTCTCCGTCGCCTTCCTGGAAACCAGCGCCTTGCTGGTCGAGACACTGCGCAGCCGCGGCTGGTCGGTCGGCGAGATCAACGGCACGCAGTCGGGCGAGGCCAACGAGGCCACCCGCATCGCCTTCCAGACCGGCCGGCTGGACGCCGTGTTGTTCACGGTGACGGAATCGATCTCGCTGCATCGCGGCGAGCTGCCGGGCGGCGAGCGCGACCGCTCGCTGGTGGTGCACGACATGCGCCACAGCGCCATCCAGCTGCAGCAGATCGAGGGGCGCTGCCACCGCGACGGCGAGCGCGCGGTGATCTACTACGCCTATGCCGAGGCCACGGTGGAGGAGACTGTGGCCGCCACGGCGATCGCCCGCATGGCCTCGATGGAGGCCATGGCCGGCGACGATACCGCGCTGCTCGACGCCATCGCCGCCGTGGTCGAGACCGCGGCGCTGCGGCGCGACGCGGCCTGACGCCCCTGTTGTGAGAATGCCCTGATGAACGCCGACGATGTGCTGAAGCGCTACAAGGACGAGGATCTGCCCGATTTTGTCGGCATCGACCTGTCCGACGTGAACCAGGCCGGGATCTTCGGCGATGCCCCGATCCATGTCGCGGCGATCCGCGGCCGGACCGACGAGATCACCGCGCTGCTGAACGGCGGCGCCGATGCGAATGCGTCGGGCGAGCTCGGCAACACCCCGCTGCATGAAGCCGTGATGCAGAACCGGATCGAGGCCGCAAAGCTGCTGCTGGACCGCGGCGCCGATCCGCAGCGGCGGAACCATTTCGGGGGCACGCCGCTGGATACGGCTCGCGCCCGCCAGAACCGGCGCCTGATCCGGCTGCTGGAGGGCGGCGGCCCGGCCCGCCGCCGGTGACTACCAGAGGTTCTTACCGTCGATCACCTGGACCGGCACCGAATCCAGGTCGAAATCGTCGAGCAGACGGGCGTTGATGCTGACCTTGGGGTTGCCGAAATCCGGCTGGCCGGTGCTGAAGTCCGGCGTCTCGGTATAGGTGGTGCAGCCGCAGATGGCGCAGTGATGGTGATGGATGGTGTAGCTGCCCCACTGATAGGTCGACACCCGGTCGCGCGCCGTCGTCAGCTTGAAGTCGGCGGCAGGATAGTAGCGCCACAGCGCGCCGCGCTTGGAACAGAAGGAGCAGGTGCAGCGCGTCACGCTCTCCGGCGCCACCGGCACCTCGAACTGCGTGGCGCCGCAGTGGCAGCGTCCCTTGACCGTCATGGCGTTTCCCCCTCTCGAGCCGGTGAGTCCCGGCGCGTGAGTGTGGCCGAGATCGGGTGGACTACGCCACCGCCGGACGAGCCTCGGGCGGCGGCATGACAGCCCCCGCGCCGATGACATCGGTCAGCGCGGCCACCGCGTCGACCATGCGGTCCGTCGCCTCGAGCAGGGCCAAGATCACCGGCCGATCCGGCTCGGGCTGGCGCGTCGGGTCGAGCAGTTCGGCCAACGTCCGGTGCCGTGCCGCCAGGTCCGACGGAATCACCGGAGCCCGGTGCTCGCGCAAGGCGGAGGCCAGCTCGCCCAGGGCGGCCGTGAGGGTGTGGCCGAAGGCCCCGATCACGGCATGCTTCGCCAGCGCCGCCGGGCTGTGGTCGTGCAGCGCGCTCTCCAGCGCCATGCCGGCACGCAGGATGCGGTTGGCGTTGGCGAAAACCGACTCGGCCCGCGCCGGCTGGCCGGCATCGGCCGGCTCGACCCGCAGCCGCTCGACCGAGGCCTGGGCGTTGACCCGGGCGGCGCGGGCGGCCGTGCGGGCCTCGGCCTGGACCCTCGCATCGGTACCGAGCAGCGCCGCCAGATAGGCGGCATAGGCGTCG
This sequence comes from Mycobacterium sp. KBS0706, assembly GCF_005938675.2. GTDB lineage: Bacteria > Pseudomonadota > Alphaproteobacteria > DSM-16000 > Inquilinaceae > Inquilinus. Next base: position 18,130 of record NZ_VCCH02000118.1, on the reverse strand, counting down.
AGCATGGCGGCGATGACCGGCCGCTCCCGCCCCCGCTCCCAGGTCGGCCACAGCAGATAGGCGGCCAGCGCCAGCAGGCTGGCCAGCACGGTGGCGACGCCGCGGTCCAGCAGCGTGTGCCCCGCCGGCTGCCCCGCCAGGCCCAGCAGCAGCACCACCACGGCGGTCAGCAGCGACACCGCCAGGCCGTAATGCACCGGCACCAGGTAGCGGAAGCCGAAATAGAGCGGCGCGATCAGCAGCGCCTGGGCCAACGGATGGTCGGCCACCAGATAGATGACGGCGGTGGCCACCAGCAGCCCGGCCAGGGTGCCGAACATGCGCAGCAGGCCGAAGCTGACAGTGCCGCCGAAATCCGGCTTCAGCACGATCACCACGGTCATGGCGATCCAGTAGAACTGCGGCAGGCCGATGGCGCGCCCCAGCGCCTCCGCCGCGACGACGCAGACGGTCAGGCGCAGCGCGTGGCGGAAGGCCGCGGAGGACAGAGACAGGTTGGCGCGCAGCGTCGCCAGCGGCGCGCCGGGGCGCAGCGCCGCCGGCTGCAGGGCGTCACGCTCCGCCGCCCGCAGGTCGCCACGGGCGCCGGCCTCGGCCGAGTTGCGGATCGCGGCACGCAGCGCGCCGGCCAGGCCGATCGCCCGCGCCTCCGCCAGATGCAGGCGGGAGCGCAGTAGCGGGTCATGCGCCGCATGGCGGGCTTCCCGCAGGCCGGCCAGCGCGGCTTCGAAGCCGTTCAGCGCCGCCCCGCCCTTCATCGGCCGGCCCTGGCGCAGCGCCATGCCGAGGCCGCGCAGCACCACCGCCGCCTGGCGCATCACCGCCGGCAGCGCCGGATCGTCGACCTGCCCGCGCAGGTCGGACAGGGCCAGCAGCTCGAGCCGGATGCGCTCGGCCAGGCCCAGCAGCACCCGGAACGCCTCGACCCCGCGAATCCTGGCGGCGTTGCTGCGGCCCAGAAGCTGCTGCGCCTCGCCCAGGGAATCGGCGAGCGGCATGAACTCCGTGTCCTCCGGCATCGCCCGCGCGATCTCCGACAGCATGCGATAGACCGAGGCCAGCGCGTCGCGTTCCGGCTGGTAGATCCGCAGCGGCCAGGCGGCGACGGAGAACAGCGTCGCCAGCAGGCCGCCGGCGAAGAACAGACCGGACGCGGCCCAGGGGTCGAAGCCGTGGCCGGCGGTGCCGGCGGTCACCACCAGCACGATCAGGATCGCGGTGCCGCCCTGCATCGCCACCGGGCCGAGTGCCACCAGCATGGCCAGCAGGAAGGCGGAGACGGCGAGCACCGGCAGGAAGGGCAGCCAATGGGTGCCGAGCGAGAAGCCGGCCAGCGCCGCGAGGCCGGCGCCGAGCGAGATCAGCAGCATGCGGCGCAGGCGCAGCGCATGCGGCCCCGGGGCATCCGAGGTGACGACGTTGAGCGCGCCGCCGGCCACGGCGAGGCCGACATCGGTCTGGCCGGACAGCAGGCCGAGGATCACGGGCAGCGCCACGGCCAGCGCGTTGCGCAGTGCCACCGGCCAGGGAATGGTGGCGCGGTTCCATTGCACCAGCGCCATCAGCAGCGGTGATCGCCGGCGGGGTGCCGCCCCCGTCACCGCCATGCCGCCCGCCATCCTCGAACGATCATCCACCCGCCTTCATCGATTCGTCCCCGGGCCATGATGCCCGTCGATGCTTCACGGCGTCGACCATCGATCCGGCCCCGGCAGACATCGATTCTTCATGCGCACGCAACAGATCCGTCATCCCCGCTCCCTATCATCCGCGCGCCGCGAGACGCAGTGGAACCGGATACCGGCCGCAGCACCGAAGCTCGCATTTTCGACACATCCGATTGCCGCCGCTCGTCGGGCCGCCCCACGCGCGGGTGCTTTGCGATGACATGCGGCGTGATCGGCAGCAGCAAAGGAGCCGACAGTGCGGGTGATCCAGATCAGCGATACGCATCTCAGCCCCGGCAAGAGCCATTTCGCGCCGAACTGGGCGCCGCTGGCGGAGTGGCTGCAGGCCGCGCGGCCGGACCTGGTGGTCCACACCGGCGACCTCAGCGTCGACGGGGCGGATGTCGAGGCCGATCTGGAGCATTGCGCCGCGCTGTTGCGCACCCTGCCCTTCCCGGTGCTGACGGTGCCCGGCAACCACGATGTCGGCGACCTGCCCGGGACCCGCCAACCGGCGAACCAGGAGCGGCTGGAGCGCTGGCGCCGCATCGTCGGGCCGGACCGCTGGGTGCACGACCAGCCCGGCTGGCGCCTGATCGGGCTGAACAGCCAGATCATCGGCAGCGGCGACGCGGAGGAGTCGGCGCAATTCGCCTGGCTCGAGGACGTGCTGGAGGCCAGCGAGGGCCGCGGCGTCGTGGTCTTCACCCACAAACCGATCTTCGTCGACCGGCCGGATGAGGGCGACACCGGCTACTGGAGCATCCGCCCGGCGCCGCGCCGCCGGCTGCTGGAGCTGTTCGAGAGGTACGGCGTGGCCCTGGTCGCCAGCGGCCATCTGCACCGCGCCTGGACCGGCGCCCATCTCGGCACGCGCTATGTCTGGGGCCCGTCCTCCGGCTTCGTCGTCGGGCCGATGGAGCGCGACATGCCGGGCGACCGTATCCTCGGCGCCGTGATCCACACGCTGGATGAGACGGTGTCGAGCGAGATCGTGGAGCTGCCGGAGCTGCAGCCCTTGGTGATCGACGACGTGATCCACGAGGTCTATCCGCGCCACCAACCGGTCGAGGCCGCCTCGTGACCGGGCTGGCGCTGCGCCGTGTCAGCAAGGCCTTCGGCGGCAACCGCATCCTGCAGGACGTCACCATCGAGGCCGCGCCGGGCGAGTTCATCGCCCTGGTCGGCCCGTCCGGCTGCGGCAAGACCACCCTGCTGCGCATCGCCGCCGGGCTGGAGCATGCCGACACCGGAACGGTGCAGCTGGGCGACCGCGACATCACCGCGCTGCGGCCGGCGGCGCGCGACATCGCCATGGTGTTCCAGTCCTACGCCCTGTACCCGCACCTGACCGCCGGCCAGAACATCGCCGTGCCATTGGCGATGCGGCGGCTGTCGACCGCCCAGCGCCTGCCCTTCATCGGCAACCTGATGCCCGGCCAGCGGGCTCTGCGGGCGGAGATCCAGACCCAGGTCCGCGACACCGCGGCCAGCCTGCGGATCGACCACCTGCTCGACCGCAAGCCGGGCCAGATGTCGGGCGGCCAGCGCCAGCGCGTGGCCCTGGCCCGCGCCCTGGTGCGCCGGCCCGCCGCCTTCCTGATGGACGAGCCGCTGTCGAACCTGGACGCCAACCTCCGGGTCCACACCCGCGGCGAGATCGTCGAGCTGCATCGCCGCGCCGGCGTCACCACGCTCTATGTCACCCATGACCAGTCCGAGGCGCTGAGCATGGCCGACCGGGTTGCGGTGATGATGGGCGGAAGGCTGCTGCAGCTGGACAGTCCGGCGAAGATCTATGCCGACCCGGCACATGTCGAGGTGGCGCAGTTCATCGGCAGCCCGCGCATCAACCTGCTGCAAGCGGTGCTGGATGACACACGCGCCGCCCGCATCGGCGGCCGGGTCCTGGTCGACGGCGTCGAGGCCGCGCCCGGCACCGCGGTGACGCTGGGCGTGCGGCCGGAGGCGCCGCGCTTCCTGATGCCGGGCCAGCCCGGCCTGGCGGCGACCGTGCGCCGGCTCGAGTTCCTGGGCTCCGAGCTGCTGGTGTTCCTGACCCTGGCCGACGGGGCGGAGCTGGTCGCCAAGACCGCCCCGGCCCTGGCGGCCGGGCTGGCGCCGGGCGCCGCGGCGACCCTGGCGGTCGACGCAGCCGACATCCTGGTCTTCGGCCCCGAGGGCGGCCGCGTGCCGGTGGCAACCGCGACGCTGCGGATCGCCGCCCATGGCTGAGCTGGCCTTCGATGACGGCACCGCCCGCCGGGTCGCCCGGGCCGCGGCGCGGGCGGAGGGCCTGGCCGCCTGGCGCCTGTCCGCCCCGGCGGTGCTGCTGCTGGCGGTGCTGATCCTGGCCCCAACCCTGGCGGTGCTGGGCTTCAGCCTGACCGATTACGAGCTGGGCTATGACGGCATCACATTCATCGGCCTCGACAACTATGCCGAGCTGCTGGGCGACCGCACCTTCCTGATCTCGCTGAAGAACACCGCGGTCTACACCGCGATCGTCACCCCGGCCTCGGTGCTGCTGGGGCTGGGCGTCGCCCTGCTGATCGAGGCGGAGACGCGCGGCAAGGCGCTGTTCCGAACCATCTACTTCCTGCCCGTCGCCTCGCTGCTCGTCGCCATGGCCACGGTCTGGCAGTACCTGCTGCACCCCAGCATCGGCCCGGTGAACGAGATGCTGCGGCTGGTCGGCCTCCCCGGCCCGAACTGGCTGGGCGACAGCAAGACCGTGCTGCTGAGCCTGGCGCTGATCGGCGTGTGGCAGTCGGTCGGCTTCAACATGGTGCTGTTCCTGGCCGGGCTGACCGCGATCCCGCGCGAGCTCTACGCCGCCGCCGAGATCGACGGCGCCGCTGGCGCCTGGGAGCGGTTCCGGCTGGTCACCTGGCCGATGCTGGGGCCGACCACGCTGTTCGTCATCACCATCAGCGTGGTCAACGCGGTGAAGGTGTTCGAGACCGTCGGCACCCTGACCCAGGGCGGCCCGAACAAGGCGTCGGAGGTCCTGCTGTGGACCATCTACCAGGAGGGCTTCGTCTATCTCCGGGTCGGCTACGCTTCGGCGATGACGGTGGTGTTCCTGGCCGTGCTGGTGGTGCTGATGCTGCTGCAGTACCGGGTGCTCGACCGCCGGGTGCATTACGCATGACCGCCTGGCCTCCCCTTCGGGTCGTCCGCCTGGCCCTGCTGTCGCTCGGCGCGCTGGTCTTCGTCGCGCCCTATCTGTGGATGCTGTCGGTCTCGCTGAAGCCACAGGACGAGATCTTCTCCTCCTCGCTGTCGCTGCTGCCGCACCGCTGGGCGCTGGTCGAGAACTTCACCAAGGCGCTGACCCGGGTGCCGATGGCGCAGATCCTGCTGAACGGCGTCATCGTCTGCGGCCTGATCCTGGTGCTGCAGGTGGTCGTGGCCGTGCCCTGCGCCTATGCCATGGCCAAGCTGCGCTTCCGCGGATCGCAGGCCATGGTGACGATGATCATGCTGGGCCTACTGGTGCCGATCCACGCCATCGCGCTGCCGATCTATGTGGCGCTGTCGGCCACCGGCACGCTGAACAGCTATGTCGCCCTGGTGGCGCCCTTCACCATCTCGGTGTTCGGCATCTTCCTGTTCCTGCAGTTCTTCCGGGCGATGCCGGACGATTTGATCGCCGCGGCGCGGCTGGACGGGATGTCGGAGCTGGCGATCGTCTGGCGCGTCATCGTGCCGAACGCCTGGCCAGCGATCACCGCCTTCGCGATCTTCTCGGTCGTCGCCCATTGGAACGATCTGTTCTGGCCACTGATCGTGGTCAGCGACACCCGCATGGCGACGCCGCCGCTGGGCCTTCTGTTCTTCCGTGCCGCCGAGGCCGGCGACGACTACGGCGCTCTGATGGCGGCGACAGTGATCGTCACCCTGCCGCTGGTCGCCGCCTTCCTGGCCGCCCAGCGCCGCTTCATCGAAGGCATCACCCTGACCGGGCTGAAGGGCTGACCCGGTCGCGTTTCTTCCAGAGAGGGGCAATCCGTGAAACTGATCCGAACCGCGCTGGCGGGCATCGCGCTGGCAGCGAGCCTGGCCGGCGCAGCCCAGGCCGAGACGACCCTGACCGTCCACTACCCGATGCCGGGCTTCTTCAAGGACGTGATGGACACGATCTCGCAGAAGTTCATGGCCGAGCATCCGGACGTGAAGATCGTCTTCGCCAGCCCCTCGCCGACCTATGAGGACGGGCTGCAGCTGATCCTGCGCCAAGCCGGCACGGCGGAGATGCCGGACATCACCTTCATCGGCCTGAACCGGCTGCGGGTGGTGGCGGAGCGCGGCATCTCGGTCGACCTCAAGCCCTTCGTCGAGACCGACGGCCACATGGCCGAGCAGGGCTTCAGCGACCACATCCTGGGGCTGGCGCAGTTCGGCGGGCAGCAGGCGGGCCTGGCCTTCGCCACCTCGAACCCGATCATGTATCTCAATGCCGACCTGGTGCGGAAGGCCGGCGGCAACCCGGACAACCCGCCGAAGACCTGGGACGAGGTGCTGGCGCTGGGCGCCAAGATCAAGGCGCTGGGCGACGGCGTCGACGGCATCGACTTCCGCTGGCAGGGCGACGACTGGATGTTCAGCGCCCTCCTGTTCGGCGCCGGCGGCGAGATCCTGTCGGCCGACGAGAAGAAGGTCGCCTTCGACGGCCAGGAAGGCCTGGCCGCCTTCACCCTGGTCCAGCGCATGGTGACCGAGGGCGGCATGCCGGTCTTCACCAAGTCGGCCGGCGAGCAGGCCTTCGTCGCCGGCAAAGTTGGCCTCGAATTCCAGACCACCGGCGCGCTGCGCAACACCATCAAGAATGTCGGCGACAAGTTCGAGCTGCGCACCGCGCCGATCCCGCTGCTGGACCCGGTCAAGGGCCAGCTGCCGACCGGCGGCAATGCCGCGGTGATGCTGACCCGAGACCCGGCCAAGCAGCAGGCGGCCTGGGACTTCATCAAATTCGCCGCCGGGCCCTACGGCGCCTCGGTGGTGGTGCCCGGCACCGGCTATGTCCCGAACAACGAGCTGGCGGCCAAGTCGCCCGAATATCTCGGCGACTTCTACGCCAAGAACCCGCTGTTCCGCGCCGGGCTGGAGCAGATGCCGAAGATGCGGCCCTGGTACGCCTTCCCCGGCAGCAACGGCGTCAAGGTGACCCAGACCATCGTCGACAACCTGTCCCGCGTGGTCGAGCAGAGCGCGACGCCGGAGGAGGCCCTGGCCGACGCCGCCGACGAGGTGCAGAAGCTGCTGCCGCGGCACTGAATCGTCGCTACATAGGGAGAGGGCCGGGCAGCCGTCCGGCCCTCTCCGTTTTCGGGATCAGTGCCATGTCCGCCGACGATATCGCCTGGAGAGTCGAGGAAGCCTGCCAGAACGCCTGGCCGTCGCCTCGGCAGGTGCTGCTGTGCGGTTGGCTGCTGCGCGCCTCCGGCGGCGCCACGCGCCGGACCAACTCGGTCAATCCGCTGCGCGGCGGCCCGCGCGACCCGGGTGGCATCATCGCCACGACGGAAGGGATCTATCGCGGCCTCGGCCAGCCGTCCCGGTTCCGGGTGCCTTCGATCGCTGCAGGCATGGACGCGCCGCTGCAGCGCGCTGGCTATGCCGCCGCGGGCGAGACCACCACGCTGCTGGCGGACCTGGCCGACCATCGGCCGCGGGACTGCGTCCATATCGAGATGTCGGACCAGCCGGACGAGGAGTGGCTCGCACTGCGATCGGCTCCGACCGACCCGATCTTCGGCTTGATGGTCGATAGCATCGTGCTGCCGAAGACCTTCGCCGCCTGCCGGATCGACGGCCAAGTGGTGGCGACGGCCTACGGCGTCGTGCACGACCGGTTGCTGGTGGTCGAATCCGTGGTTACCCATCCCGACCATCGCCAGCGCGGCTACGGGGCGCGGACGGTGGGCCATCTGATGGATTGGGCCCTGACCCAGGGCGCCGGCGGCGCCTGCCTGCAGGTGGTGGCCGACAATGCGCCGGCCCTGGCGCTCTACGCGTCGCTCGGCTTCCGGACCGAGCTGTACCGCTATCACTACCGCAGCAAGGACACGGCCGGCTGATCCGCCGGCCGTTCCTCGCTTCAGATCCTGGCGGCGAGCTCCGCCAGCTGGTCGGCGCAGATGCCCCAGCCCTCGTGGAAGCCCATCTTCTCATGCGCCTCGCGGTCGGCCACGGTCCAGTGCAGGGCGCGGGCCGTGTAGCGGGTCTTTCCGCCCTCGTCCTCGAAGGTGATGATGCCGGTGAAGAACGGCTTCTCCGATGGCTCCCAGGCGTTGGTGTAGGCGTCGGTGAAAACAAGGCGCTCGTTCTTGACGATCTCGAGATAGACGCCGCGGTTGGGGAACTCGGTGCCGTCCGGGCCGCGCATCACGATCAGGTTGGATCCGCCCGGCCGCAGATCGACCTCGATCACCGGGGTGGTCCAGGGCCGCGGCGTGAACCACTGCTTCATCAGCTCGGGCTCGGTCCAGGCGCGGAACAGCTTTTCGCGCGGCGCGTCGATCAGGCGGGTCAGGACGAGCTCGCGGTCGGAGGTGGGGGTGGCGCTCACAGGGGGCTCCTGGTTTGAACCTTTGATGCCCCAAGGACGGTCCCCCGCCCGGAGTTCCGACACGGCCCCGAAAAATTATCCGACCGGGGTCAGCCGGCGGCGCGGACCGCCAGGAAGGCCTCGCGCAGCCGTTCGACGACCGTCGGGCCGGGGCGCCGGCGCGGCTGGCCGAGATGGGCGCTGCGGAGGTCGTCCATGAACTCGTCCCACAGCGCCGGCCCGCCCTCCTCCAGCAGTTGAGCGCGGATCGACAGGTCGGGAGTGGCCGGCGTGTGGCGGCGGCCCCAGGCGCCCATATGGGCCAGCAGGGGCACCAGCTGGATCGCCTTCTCGGTCAGGCTGTAGATCGCCTTCTGCTTGTGGCTCTCGTCGCCGGTGCGGGTCAGGAACCCGGCCTCGGTCAGCCGCTTCAGCCGGTCGGCCAGGATGTTGGAGGCGATGCCCTCGTCCGACTGGGTCAGCAGCTCACGGAAATGCCGCCGGTCGCCGAACATGATGTCGCGGATCACCAGCAGGCTCCAGCGGTCGCCCAGGGCCTCGAGGGTAAGATTGATCGGACAGCCGGATCGGGGTTCGCTTGTCATGTCGCGGTTGCTCCATCTCCGATTGCAATATGCAATCGGATTGGGCAGACTGCAACCGGTTGTAATCTGAAATCGCCCCCGCCTATGGCACCAGCACGACCTTGCCGGTGCTCCTACGATCCTCCAGAGCCCGATGCGCCTCGGCGGCCTGGTCCAGGCCATAGCGCCCACCCACCGTGGCAGTCAGCGCGCCGGCCTCAGCCAGGGCGAACAGCTCCGCCAGGTCGGCCCGCAGGCCTTCGGGCGTCAGCAGCGGCAGCAGGGCGAAGCCCTTCAGGGACTGGTTCCGGAGGATCATCCCCTCCAACTCGGCAGCGTCGAGCTCGAACCGGCCGAGAGCGCCGAACACCAGCTCGCCAGCCGGCGCCAGGGCCTCGAGGCAGGCTTTGGTCGCGGCACCGCCGACCGTGTCGTAGACGATGTCGACCCCGATCTCGCCGGTGGCATCGCGGACCAGGGCGGCCCAACCCGGTTCATCGTAATCGACACCGAGATCCGCCCCGAGGCTGCAGGCGACATCCAGCTTCTCTCGCCCACCGGCGACCGCGATCACCCGCGCTGCACCGGCGCGCCGGGCCATCTGCAATAGCAGCGACCCGACGCCGCCGGCCGCGGCCGTGACCAGCACGGTCCGGCCGTGTGGCGGGCTGCGTCGCACCAGGTGCAGCGCCGTCAGACCCTGCACCAGCAGCACCACGGCGTGCTCGAAGGACAGGCCTTCGGGCAGCTTCACGACGGAAGCGGCGTCGACGGCGAGATATTCGGCATAGCCGCCGGCGGGGCGGCCGATGGCAAACATCGGCACGGCCACTCGCGCACCGCGCAACGCGGCATCGACGCCCTGCCCGACCGCCTCGACCTCCCCCGCCATCTCGACGCCCGGGGCCATCGGCAGCTCGGGCGTCACCGCATAGAGATTCCGGCGCATGAGGGTCTCGAAATAATTCACCCCGGCAGCCCGCATCCGGACCAGCACCTCGCCGGGACCGGGTTGCGGGGTCGGTCGCTCGACCGTCTCGAGCACCTCGGGGCCGCCGAAGCGGCTGAATTGAACGGCTTTCATGGCCTCACCTGGCGTTGGACAGCGTGAGGTGCCATTTGCCAGTATGCCGGCTGGCGGCTCTACAAACCCTTTCGTTCCATACTGACCAGAAGGTGACCATGGCGGAGGCGATCAAGCGGCTGCCGGTGTTGCCGGTGGAGCGCGCCTTCAAGGTGGTCGGCGGCCGCTGGAAGGCGGTCATCCTCTATCACCTGTTCGACGGCCCCCGGCGGCTGTCGCAGCTTAAGCGGTCATTGCCCGAGATCAGCCAGAAGATGCTGATCCAGCAGCTGCGTGAGATGGAGGAGCACGGCCTGGTGCACCGCGAGATCTTCCGCCAGGTGCCGCCACGGGTGGATTATTCGGCCACGGCGCTGGGGTTGAGCCTGGAGCCGGTGCTGCGCGCCCTGTGCGACTGGGGCCAGCGCCACGCCGCCGCGCTGGTCGAGTTGGACCGCTTGGCGGAATGCCGCCTGCGGCCTGCGCAAACCATGGACGCGGCGCCCGCAGCCTAATCCGCCGGCAACGCCCCACGCTCCAGATGCGAGCTGAGAACGATGTAGCTGCGCGTGCCCTGGACGCCGGGGATGTCGTAGATCACCCGCAGCAGGTCCTCCAGCGCCTGGGCGTCCTGGGTCCGCACCTTCAGCATGACGCAGGTGTCGCCGGTGACGGTGTGGATCTCCTCCACATCGGGCAGTTGCGCCAGATCGAGCATCTCCTGGCTCTTGCCCCAGCCGGTCGTGTTGACATGGATGAAGGCGAGGATCGGCTTGCCCAGCTTGCGCCCGTCCAGCGCCGCGACCGTGGCCTTGATCACCCCGTCGCGCTTCAGCCGCTTCACCCGCTCATGCACCGCCGGCGGCGACAGGTTCAGCGCCCGGCCGAGTTCGGCGTAGCTCAGCGTCGCATCGGTCGCGACCAGCCCTAACAGCTTTCGGTCGACGGCGTCGACGGAGGGGGCCTCGGCGGGCCGGCGCCGAACCGCTTTCGTATTTTCGATGATCATGAGAATCGCCCTTCAGGACCGAACCAGGTTCGGCGATTATTGCCTCATGCCCGAACGTCATCAATATCAGAGCGCTGTCTCGCTGCAGACCGCGATCCTGACCGCCGGCATCGCCGTGGTCGGTTCGAACTCGCTGGTGCTGAGCCCGATCCTGGGCGACGTCGCCGCGGCGATGGCGGCGACGCCGGTGGCCGTGTCGCGCGCCATTGCCGCCTATGGCGGGGCGACCGCGCTGTCGGCTTTCCTGCTGGCGCCGCAGATCGACCGCATCGGTCCGCGCCGGGCGCTGCTCGGCGGCATGGTCGGGCTGGCGGCGGCGACTTTGCTTTCCGCCCTCGCGATGCATTGGCTGATGCTGGCCGCGGCCCAGGCGCTGGCCGGGCTCGGCGCCGGGGTGATCCTGCCCTCGATCTACACCCTGGCAACGACCATCGCGCCGCCGGGCCGGGAATCGCGGGTGCTGGGCCGGGTGCTGACCGGCTGGTCGATCTCCATGGTCGCCGGAGTGCCGGCCGCCGCCCTGGTCGCCGAGACGCTGGGCTGGCGCGCCGTCTTCCTGGTGCTGGCCGGGCTGGCCGGGCTGGCCCTGGCCGGCATCGCCCGGCTGCCGGCGCCGCCATCACGCGACCGGGGTGCCAGGCCAGGATTCGTAGCCCTGGTCGCCCCCCTTGCCTATCCCGGCGTACCGGCGCTGCTGGCGATCTGCCTCGGCTTCATGGCCGCCTTCTACGGCGTCTACGCCTTCATCGGCGACCAAGTCCGGGCCGAGCTCGGCCTCACCGCCGGCCAGGCCGGGCTGATCGTGCTGACCTATGGCGTTGGCTTCGGCGCCGCCAGCCTGGGCGACGGGCTGGTCGATCGGCTGGGGCCGCGCCGGCTGTTCCCGCTGGTGCTGCTGGCGGTGGCGGTGATCTACGCGCTGATGCTGCCGGCGACGCACAGCTTCGTCGCGATCGCGACGCTGACCGGGCTGTGGGGCTTCGCCAACCATTTCGGGCTGAACATCCTGGTGCTGCTGCTGTCCCAGGTGAAGCCCGAGGCGCGCGGCGCCGTGCTGGGGCTGAACAGCGCCGTCACCTATCTCGGTACCCTGATCGGCACCGGCCTTGCCGGGATCGGCTACGCCGCCGCCGGCTTCCCGCCGCTGGCGACGGGCGCAGCCATTGCGTGCGTCACCGCCGCCCTGATCGCCGCCACGGCGCTGCGACCGCGGCGGATCACCGGCCCTGCGGCATCCTGACCTGCGTTACGCACGCAACGCAGCGGCCTCTTTCCCGAACAGACTGGAAGGACCAGTTCTGGTCCTCCCTGAGCGGGATGGCCCCGCGGAGGTACAGGATGCCGAGACTCGCGGGGCTGGCAACGGCCGTTCCCCGACATGTGATCACCCAGGACGAAGCGCGTGAGGGCGCCCGGCGCGTCTTCGCGGCGCGGCCGGACCTGTTCGAGCGCATGGCGCCGATCTATGACTCCGCCGGCATAGACACTCGCCGTTCCGCCGTGCCGCTGGACTGGTATTTCGCTCCGCACGACTGGCACGACCGCAGCGCCGTGTTCATGGACACCGCGCTCGACCTGCTCGAGGATTCGGCCCGACGCTGCCTGGACGAGGCCGGCATCGGTGCCGACGAGGTCGACGCCATCGTCACCATCTGCTCGACCGGCATCGCCACGCCCAGCCTCGACGCGCGGCTGATGGAGCGGCTGCCGTTCCGGCCGGACACGGCGCGGCTGCCGGTGTTCGGCCTGGGCTGCGCCGGCGGCGTGCTGGGCCTGGCCCGCGCCACGGCGTTGTCGCGCGCGCTCAACGGCACCGTGCTGCTGCTGGTGGTGGAGCTGTGCGGCCCGACCTTCCGCCGCGGCGACCTGACCAAGAGCAACGTCGTGGCCACCGCGCTGTTCGGCGACGGCGCCGCCGCGGCGCTGATCCGGCCGGAGGACGGGGTGCCGGCCCTGGGCCCGACCGGCGAGCACCGCTGGCCCGGCACGCTGGACGTGATGGGCTGGTCGGTCGAGGCCGACGGGCTCGGCGTGATCTTCTCGCGCGACATCCCCACCCTGGTGCGCCGCGACCTGCGGCCGGCGGCGGAGGCCTTCCTGGCCCGGCACGGGCTCGGCCTCGGCGACCTCTCCGGCTTCGTGTTCCACCCGGGCGGCACCAAGGTGGTCGAGGCCTTGCGCGACGCCTTCGACCTGCCGGACACCGCGATGGCGGCCGAACGGGCGGTGCTGCGCCGCTATGGCAACATGTCGGCGGTGACGGTGCTGTTCGTGCTGGCGGAAAAGCGTCGGCAGATGGCCGGGCGCTGGCTGCTGAGTGCGCTGGGCCCCGGCTTCTGCGCCGGCTTCGCCGTGCTGGACTGCGGCTGATGCTGGGCTGGGCACAAGGGCTGGCGCTGCTGGTGGCGGCGCAGCGTCTGGGCGAGCTGGTCTATGCCCGCCGCAACGAGGCGCGTCTGCGCGACCGCGGTGCGGTCGAGAGCGGCGCCGGCCACTATCCGCTGTTCATCCTGCTGCACGGCGCCTGGCTGCTGGCGGTGTTCCTGCTGATCCCGACCGACCGAATCCCGTCCTGGCCGCTGATCGCCCTGTTCCTGCTGTTGCAGGCCGCGCGGGTCTGGGTGGTGGCGGCGCTGGGACCATATTGGACCACGCGGGTGCTCAGCCTGCCCGGCGCGCCGCTGGTGCGCCGCGGCCCCTATCGCTGGGTGCGGCACCCCAACTACCTGATCGTGACGGCGGAGATCGCGGTGCTGCCCCTGGCCTTCGGCGCCTGGTGGATCGCGATCGCCTTCTCGCTCGCCAACGCCCTGCTGCTGCGCCATCGCATCGGGGTCGAGGAACGGGCTCTGGCCGAACGGGGCTGAGGCGGGACGACGCAGCCGGCGGAACGTTCCGCCGGCCCGATGGTTCGGTTCGTCAGGCGCCATCGACAACAGCATTCCGGAGCCATGGCCGAGGCATCCCTCCGCAGCCATCAGCAATACTTTCCCGCCCTTACCGCGCTGCGTGGCATCGCCGCGCTCTGCGTCGTGCTGTTCCACTATTCGGTCGGGTCTTTCCCGAATCTGCATCTGACCGACACGACCTTCTTCGTCGGCAAGAGCTACCTCTTCGTCGACCTGTTCTTTGTGCTGAGCGGCTTCATCCTGATGCATGTCTACGGCCGCAGCTTCGCCGATGGGCCGTCCAAGGCGACGCTGGGCCCGTTCCTGCGGGCCCGGCTGGCGCGGCTGTACCCGCTGCATCTCGTCCTCCTGGGCGGCTTCGTGCTGCTGGAGCTGGTCAAGCTGGCGGTCGATCGCTCCGGCCTCGACGCCTTCGGCGGCAGCCACACCCTCGCCACCCTGCCGGGCAGCCTGCTGCTGCTGAACGCGGCGGGCGTCTACGACACCATCACCTGGAACGGGCCGTCCTGGTCGATCAGCGCCGAATGGATCGTCGGCCTCGCCTTCCCGCTGCTGGTGCCCCTCGTCGCCCGGCTGCGCCCGTCCGGGCTGCTGCTGCTCTACGCAGCGACCCTGGCTGGCTTTGCCCTGCTGTCCGGCGGGCCGCAGCACGACCTCGACCTGACCAGTGACTGGGGCGTGCCGCGCTGCTTCCTCGGCTTCACCGGCGGCATGGTCCTCTATCGCGTCTGGCAGGACGGCGCCCCGGGCTGGATGGCGACCGACATCGCGGCGCTGACCGCAACGGCCGGTATCGTCCTGGCCATGCACCTGAACATGCGCGGCGTCTTCGTGATGCCGCTGTTCGGCCTGCTGATCCTCTGCCTGGCGCAGAACACGGCACGAGTGGGCCGGGCCCTCGGCACCCGACCGATGATCTTCCTCGGCGAGATCTCCTACGCCGTCTACCTAGCGCAGATCCTGCTGCTCGACAGCGTGCATCTGGGCTGGCGCCTGGCCACCGGCCATGAGATCGAGGATGCTGGCTTCTCCGTCCTGCAGTCACTGGGCATCATTGCCCTGATGGTCGCGGTGCTGCTGCCGCTCTCCATCCTGCTCCATCGCCGGGTCGAAGTTCCGGCCCGCGGCTGGTTGCGACGGATCGGCGCGCCGCGCCCGCTGCGCCCCGCTTTCCAGCGGCCGGGCTGAGGCTGCAGATCGGCTCTGGCGGGCGCGGCCCGCCGGCCTTATCCTGGCGCGCCTCACGAACGAGACACCTCCGTGCCTGCCAACGACGCCCGCCCCCTCGACGGGATCGATCTCCTCGCGGTCGCCCCGGCCGCCCTGCGCGCCGAGCTGCAGAAGCAATGCCGCTGGCAGCGCTTCGCGCCGCATGAGCAGATCATCGACCGCAACGACGATCCCGACCACGTCTACTTCCTGGTCGAAGGCAAGGTCCGGGTGGTGATCTATTCCGCCTCCGGCCGCGAGATCACCTTCGACGACCTGGCGGCGGGGGCCTGCTTCGGCGAGCTTTCGGCGCTGGACCGGGAGCCGCGCTCGGCCAACGTCATGGCGCTGACCGAGGCGACCGTCGCAGCCCTGCCCACCGCCGTCTTCCGCACCGCCGTGACCGAGCACCCGGCCCTGGCGCTGGCGATCATGGTGCATCTGGTCGGCGTGCTCCGCCGGGCCAATGAGCGGATCATGGATCTGAGCACGGTCGGCGCCAACAACCGGGTGCATGCCGAGCTGCTGCGCCTGGCGACGCACGGGGCGCAACCGGACGGCAGCGCGACGATCCGGCCGATCCCGGTGCATTCCGACATCGCCAGCCGGGTCAGCACCACGCGCGAGACCGTGGCGCGGGTGCTGAGCGACCTCGCCAAATCGGGCATCGTCATCCGCGCCGCCGATCACCTGCAGGTCGCCGATCTGAGCCGGCTGGAGCGGCTGGTGGAGGAAGTCCGTGGCGAATGGTGACGGCGCCGGCAGCGGTGGGGGCCTGAATCGCTGGACCACGCTGAAGGTCAAGCCGGTCTACGAGAACCCCTGGATCAAGGTCGACGAGCACGACGTGCTGACCCCGGCGGGCACGCCCGGGATCTACGGCGTGATCACCTACAAGAACCTGGCGATCGGGGTGGTGCCGATCGACGACCGCGGCCGGGTCACCCTGGTCGGGCAGTACCGCTACGCCCCAAGCCTCTACAGCTGGGAGATCCCGGAGGGCGGCGGCGATCCGCAGTTGCCGCCGGTGCTGTCGGCCCAGCGCGAGCTGCGTGAGGAGACCGGGCTGGAGGCAGCGCATTGGCACGACCTCCTGACCATGCACCTGTCGAACAGCGTCTCGACCGAGATCGCGCATCTGTTCGTCGCCTGGGGCCTGACCCAGGGCGAGGCCGAGCCGGAGGAGACGGAGGACCTGGCCCTGCGCACGGTGCCGCTGGCGGAGGCCTTCGCCATGGCCGCGGACGGCCGGATCACCGATTCGCTGACCGTCGGCGCCCTGCTGCGGCTGCAGGTGATGCTGCTGAGCGGCACCCTGCCTTCGGGCCTGGCGGAGATCCTGCAGCGGGCCGGATGACTCGCCGGCAACCGAAGCATCAAGGAAGCATCATCGTCCTGTCACGATCCCGGCCCTAGGGTCGCGCCCTCCGAAGATGCGAGGACGATCGATGATCCGCATGACCGCTGTTCCAGCCCTGCTTCTTGCCGTCGGCCTGCTGTCGGCCCCGGCCTGGGCCGACGAGCCGAAGCCGTATCCGGTCGAGGCCGTCGCCTCGTTCCCTGTGCCGGAGGCCCGGCAGGCGGTGGCGGTGGATGCCGACTCCTTCTACGCGATCGACAGCCGGGCGATCGCCCGCTACGACAAGAAGACCGGCGCCCGGATCGCCGCCTGGACCGAAGCCAAGGGCGGGCCGGTCATCCATCTCGACAGCGGCGTGGTGGTCGACGGCAAGCTCTACACCGCCCATTCCAACTATCCGGAATGGCCGATGACCAGCTCGGTCGAGATCTGGGACGCGGCGACGCTGAAGCATGTCGGCACGCACAGCTTCGGCATCGATCGGGGCTCGCTGACCTGGGTCGACTACCACGACGGGGCCTGGTGGGGCGGCTTCGCCAACTACAACCGGGTGTTCGACCGCAGCCCGCTCGCCTATGGCAACAAGTACAACACCCAGATCGTCCGCTTCGACGCCGATTGGCGCGTCGCCGAGGCCTGGGTGCTGCCGCCCGAGCTGCTGGAGAAGTTCGGCGACATGAGCAACTCCGGCGCCTCCTGGGGACCGGACGGGCAGCTCTGGATCACCGGCCATGACGACCCGGAGGTCTATGCCCTGGCGCTGCCGGAGGCGGGCTCGGTGCTGCGCTGGGTCGGCATCGCGCCGCTCGACATCGCCGGCCAGGGCGTCGCCTGGGACCGCACGCAGCAGGGCGTGATCTGGGGCGTGGTGCGCGACAAGGAGAAGGGCGAGAACCGCGTCACCGCCGCACGGGTACAACTGCCATAGCGGGACGCACCGCCATCCGGCTACCACGCCCGGCGCTGGCCCATGACCTGCATCGGGCCGACCGGGCGCGGCGCTCGTTCCGCCCGCGGCGAGTGGCTGAACAGCGAGCGGTAGCATTTGGCGAAATGCGAGGCCGAGGCGAAGCCGCAGGCCACCGCCACCTCCAGGATCGGCATCGAGGTCTGCGCCAGCAGGATCTGGGCGTGCTTCAGCCGCGCCTCGAGATAATACTGCGACGGCGTGCAGTTCAGATAGATCCGGAACAGCCGCTCGAGCTGCCGGGTCGACAGACCGGCGGCCCGCGCCAGCGCCGCCCGCGGCAGCGGCTCCGCCAGATTGGCCTCGATCTCGGCGATCGCGGCCAAGAGCTTGGGATGGCTGACGCCCAGCCGCTCGCGCAGCTCCATCCGCTGCGGCGCGTGGCCCTGGCGTGGGCGGGCATGCAGGAACTGCTCCGCCACCTGGTTGGCCAGTTCGACGCCATGGGCCTGGGCGATCAGGTAGTGGGTCATGTCCAGCGACGCCGTGCCCCCGGCCGAGGTGAAGCGGTCGCGGTCGATCTCGAACAGCCGCCCGGTGACGTCGAGCCGCGGGAAGGTCTCGGTGAAGGCGCTGAGATTCTCCCAATGGATGGTGCAGCGATAGCCGTCGAGCAGGCCGGCCCAGGCCAGGTGATAGGTCCCGGTCGAGACCGCGCCGAGTCGTGACCCGCGCCGCGCCATCCGCCGCAGCCAGGCCAGGATGCGGTCGTCGCGGCCGTCCTGCGGATCCAGCCCGGCGACCACGACCACCATGGTGAAGGAATCGTCCGGCCCGATTGCGCCCTGCGCCATCAGCACGCCGTCGTT
>NZ_VCCH02000117.1 GCF_005938675.2 Mycobacterium sp. KBS0706 | reverse complement strand
TGACGAGCTGGCGTCCTCCGCCGAGAAGATCAGCACCGGCTCACGTGGCGTGCGCGCGTTGATCGTCTTGAGGAGGTCGAGGCCGGAGCCGTCGGGCAGCCCGACATCGATGATGATCAGGTCGTACTGCCGCTCGGTCAGCCTCTGCTGGGCCTCCCGCAACGATCGCGCCGGTATGATGTCCGCCTCGTCGCGGACGATGGCGCCCACCACCTGAATCACGTCATCGTCGTCCTCGACATGCAGGACGCAGGCGCGGCCGTCGCGTTTCCGCATCCCCGCCTGGTACAGCGCCGTGCGCAGCCGCAGCTGCTCGATCGGCTTGTCCAGCCAGTCGACGATGTTGATCACACCGTTCAGCGTGCGCTTGCCCTCCTCGGCAACGGCCGAGACGACGATGATCGGCAGGGCGGCGGTGGCTGGGGCATCGCGCAGCTTCCGGATCAGCGAGATGCCGTCCATGCCCGGCAGCAGCAGATCGACGGTCATCGCATCATACTGGCCGGTACAGGCTTTCTCCAATGCCGTCTCGGCATCCCGGGCGATGTCGACCCGCCAGCCATCCTGCTCGATCAGCAGGCCCAGCAGGGTGGCGACGTCCGGATCGTCCTCGCACACCAGCATCCGCCGCCGGGCGTCGCCCGGCTCCTCCGCCGGCGCTTCGGCCAGGAGCGGCAGGGTCAGCCAGAAGCGCGTGCCACCCCCTTCTGCCGCCTCGAAACCGATGCGGCCGCCATGGCGCTCGATGATCGCCTTGGCGATCGACAGCCCGAGGCCGGAGCCGCCCTTGCGCCGCACGTCGCTGGCGTCGGCCTGAGCGAAGCGCTGAAAGATCCGGTTCCGGAATTCCTCGGGAATGCCGACGCCGTAATCCCGCACGCTGATCCGGACAAGCGAGCCGAAGGCATGAACGGCCACATCCACCACCGCCCCGCGCGGGGAGAACTTGGCCGCATTCGACAACAGGTTGGTCAGCACCTGGATGATCCGGCCGGCATCGCCTTGCGCCAGGAGAGGCACGTCGGGCCGGGCCGATACCCAGTACTCCACCCCGTGCTCGGCCGCATAGGCCTGGTTCATTTCGACGGCCTGGTCGACCAGCCCGCTCACTTCCAGCTGATCATGCCTGAACTCGATTCGTCCCGACTCGATCCGCTCGATATCGAGAATGTCGTTGATCAGTCCGACCAGGCGCTCGCTGTTCTTGTGCGCGATCTCCAAGAGCGATTTCGCCTTGTCCGGCAGCCCCCCCGCCGCCCCGGCGACGACGAGCCCCAGCGAGCCCCGGATCGAGGTCAGCGGCGTGCGCAACTCGTGGCTGACCGTCGACACGAACTCGTTCTTCAACTGATCCAGCCGGTGCCGCTCGGTCACGTCACGGAGGATGCAGACAGACATGCCGCGGCCGTCGCGCTCGAACACACCCGTCGAGATCTCGACGGGGAAATCACTGCCGTCATGCCGGATCACCCGGACCTCGCCTCGCGGGCGCTCACCGCCCGCCAGCGCCGGCACGAGCCCCGCGACATCGGACCCGAGCAGGTCTTGGCTCGGCACACCGAAAGCCTCACCGCAGGCACGGTTTGCCAACTCGATCCTGCCGTCCTGGTCGATGACGAGGATCGGGTCGCGGGCGCTGTCGAGCACGGCCTGCAGCTGCCCGCGGCTTTCCGCCAATGCGCGGGCGTCGGAATCGCTCTCCAGCTTGGCGCGCTCCATCTCCCGATAGCGCTTGTGATTGGTCGCGACCTGGCGCGCTAGAGCCCAGGTCGCCAGCAGCCCGCACAGAACGGCCAGCACGGCGACACCGGCCAACAGCCACATGATCCGTCGCAGCGTCGTCTCCGTCGCCGCCTGGCGCTGAGCCAGCAGCGCCCCTTCGGCCGATACCGCCTCCTCAATGATCGTGCGGAAGGCCGGAGCCTCATCGAAGCGTTCCGTGACGAGGTTCCGAGCGCCATCGACATCCCCCCGCTGGACCGCCGCGATGATCCGGTCATTGGTCGCCAGGATCTGCTCGGCAAGCAGTATGGCGGCATCGATGCGCCGAACCTGATCTAAATCCTCGGCCGTCAGAGCGCGGAGGTCCAGAAGTGCTTCGGTGGCCAGCCTCTCGGCGTCCTGCGCGACGGCGGCGTCACCCGGGTTGCGCGTCAGCAAGAAATTGTGGCTGTAGAGCTGGGCGCGCAGCAGGTGCTGCCGCACCTCCCCGATCGTGTTGATCACCAGACTGGTGTGATCGACCCAGCCCCGTGTCCGCGCATTGTCGGCCAGAAACTCCCTTCCGAGCCAGCCGGCGGTGCCGAAGAACAACAGAAGGGCGAGGACCGCAAGCACCACGATCGAACGGACCGGCCTCTCAAATCTCGCCATCGCCACGCCTCCCCGATCGTGTAAGCTCTGGCAGGCAAACAACTTGATAAAAGGTAGTTTCCATACAACTCACAAAGCCAAACAACAGCCTTGGACGTACCAAAAATCGGGTCGACGCTCATCTGCGCTGCACATCACCTTCGCAGAGAATCGGTGTCCTCGGTAGGCCGACACGCAGCCGGAGGCGGCCCTCAGGGACTCGCATCCTTCACATTCTCGCTCAGAAAGGCCGCGAAAGCCGTGCGCGTGGCCGCGGCCGTCGCAAGAAGTTGCGGCACGAGAGTCCAACTTGTCGGCTCGGCGCGCTCTGAGCTGTCCTCGACCAACCGTGCCAGAGCGCTCAGACGCCGGGCCCCGAGCGTCGCCGCGCTGCCGGCGATCGAGTGCGAGGCGCGGCTCAACGCCGAATAATCCCTATCACTCTCAGCAGCAGCAATCCGTGCGAGACGTTGGTCCATCTCGGCGATGACGAGTCTCACCAGCTGCTGCACGAAGCTCGCATCGGCCCGCTCCGCCATGCGCTGCAGCACCCCATGGTCCAGAATGTCACTGTCCTTCGCTTGGTCGTCTGTCATCGTGCAATTTGAGATAATTTTCGCAAAACTATTAGAATCACAGGCCTGTCAAGATATGTTGAAACCGATTATGATTGCAGTCAGATAATATTCCAACCGATTTGGCGGAACTTTCATAGGTTGAAGTCCGGGGCCGATTGCTTGGTCGAAATGCCACGCCCGCCACCGGTCTCAGTCTCAGGTCATTCCCCTTCAGCCGGTGGCGGATGATGCAGCGACGCAGAAGAATCCCAAGCAGTGTCGCACTGATCGGAATTCTCGCAGCAGGCATCGGTGCCGTCATGGTGACGCGCGACACGCCGCCAGCCTCCGCGGCCGAGCCGGCGGCACCGCCAACGCCCGAAGTCACGCAGCCAGCCCCGGCGCCGCAGCATCCCGGCCGCAACGGCCCGCTGACCGAGCGCGAGCGGAAGATGGCCGAGGCTGCCTGGCAGTACTTCGTCCACGCGACCCAGGAGAAGACCGGCCTCGCCAACGCGGTCGGTGCCTATCCGTCGACCACGCTCTGGGACACCGCGTCCTACATCAGCGCCCTGGTGTCGGCCTACGAGCTTGGCATCATCGACAAGCGCGAGTTCGACCAGCGGTCGCTGCGCGTGATCGGCGCGATCCGCGACTTCGACCTGTTCCGCGGCGAGCTGCCCAACAAGGTCTACAACACCCAGACCGGCGCCAAGGTGGACTACGGCAACAAGCCAGGCGAGGTCGGCTTTTCGGCCCTCGACGTCGGGCGAATCCTGGTCTGGTTCTACATCCTGAAGCAGCGCTACCCGTATCTGGCCAACAGCGTCGACCAGACCGTGCTGCGATGGAACTTCTGCCACGCCGTCGACGCACAGGGCCGGCTCTACGGCAGCGCGGTCGATAAGGATGGCAAGACCCAGTACCACCAGGAAGGCCGCCTCGGCTACGAGGAATACGCCGCCAAGGGCTTCGGCCTCTGGGGCTTCGACACCCGCCGCGCCAGCCAGGCCGCGCCCTATGGCTTCATCGACATCAACGGGGTGCAGGTCCCTTACGATTCCCGGGATCCTCGCGTCTACCACACCCAGAACTATGTCCTGACCGAAAGCTACCTGCTCGACGGCATCGAACTGAACTGGGACCTGCCGGACGACGACTATTCCGATCCGCAGTTGCACACGGATGGCTGGAGGGCCGAGTTCGCGCAGCGCATCTACCTGGTGCAGGAGCGGCGGTTCGACCAGACCGGCATGCTGACCGCGCGCACCGAGCACCAGGTCGACGGCGACCCCTTTTTCGTCTACGACACGATCTTCTCCGACGGCTACGCCTGGAACACGTTGTCGCCGCGGGACGAGTACGTCCCCGACCGGGCCGCCGTCGCCGTCAAGGGCGCACTCGCGATGTGGGTGCTCTGGAACACGCCCTACACCGACAAGCTATTCGAGGCCGTGGCCGACCTCTACACGCCGGATGGCGGGTTCTACGAAGGCCTCTACGAGAACGGGGGGGGCTTCATCCCGCTCCAGACCGCCAACAACAACGGTATCCTGCTGGCAGCCCTGCTCTACAAGGTGCAGGGGCCGATCCTGCGCCGGGGAAACCGCGATCCCGAGGCCTGGTTTACCGCCTATGCCGACAGCGACCTGCGTGAGCAGCACTGCCTGCCGACCAAGCCGCTGCAGGTCGAATGCCCGACCCAGGACCTGTGCACGGCGCCGCCGGCCCCCTCGCTGCACGCCGAGGCCTTCACCTATTGCGAGCCGGTCCCGGCCGAGCAGTGGTACCCCGGCTGCGCCTTCCTGCATCCCGAGCCGGCCGCCCGCAATTGCAGCCCCGGCCAACCGATGACGCGCCCCGTGCCGAAGGCGCCCCCCATCCCCGGATCGCTGTGTCCGATCCGCAGCCCGCCCGGCGCGGCGGCGCCCTGAGCGGCCCGCCGGTTCCGCCGACACCGACGCCCGGAGACGGAGTTCGCCCGATGACGTTCCGCGAAGGCCTGATCAGAGCGCGCAGCCACATCATCTTCCTGCTGGCCCTGCTGACCGCTTTCCCGCTGATCATCGCCCTCGATCGCATCGGCACGCCGCCGGCGGCGACGGCGCCCCGGGACGATGCCACGGACGCGCTGGTCGCGGGCGAACGGCTTCCACTCGCAGCACAGGCGCCGCTGCGGGCCGACCAGCTTGAATGGGGACGCATCGCCTGGCGCTACTTCCGGGCGAACATCGACCCGGACACCGGACTGGCCAACTCGGCCGACCGCTATCCTTCCACCACCATGTGGGACACCGGATCCTTCCTGCTCGGCCTGATCTCGGCGCACCGCATCGGCGTGATCGACGAGGCGGAGTTCGACGACCGGCTCGACCGCGCGCTCGACAGCCTGGCCCGGCTGCCCCTGTTCGACGGTGCGCTGCCGAACAAGGCCTATCACACCCATACTTTGGCGATGGTCGACTACAACAACCAGCCGACCGAGCGCGGCCTCGGCTGGTCCGCCCTCGACATCGCCCGCCTGATGGTGCCGTTGCAGGTGATCCGCCAGGACT
Source organism: Mycobacterium sp. KBS0706 (assembly GCF_005938675.2). GTDB lineage: Bacteria > Pseudomonadota > Alphaproteobacteria > DSM-16000 > Inquilinaceae > Inquilinus. The sequence goes on along the minus strand of NZ_VCCH02000117.1, from coordinate 14,882 downwards.
ACCCGGACAAGGCGGCCGCGGTGGACCACATCATCAGCCGGTGGGACCTGTCCCGGCTGGTCCGGAACGGCGTCCTGATCGGCTCGGCCTCGCCGGGCGGGGCCGCGACGACCCTGCATCAGGAAGGCCGGATCGGCTATGAGGAATACGCCGCGAAAGCTCTGATCCTGGCAGGGCTGGACGCCTACCAGGCCTGGCGTACGGACGACACCATCGCCTTCGCCGATGTCGAAGGCGTGCAGGTGCCGATCGACGATCGCGTCGCCGAGAGGTACGGCGCCCAGGTCTATGCCACCAGCGAGCCCTATATCCTCGACGGGCTCGAATTCGGCTTCGACACCCGGTCCCGCGCCTTTGCCGAGCAGGTCTATCGCGCACAAGCGGCCCGGTTCGACCACACCGGCATCCTGACGGCGGTCAGCGAGGGGCACCTCGACCGGCCGCCGAACTTCGCCTATGCGACGGTCTGGGGCAACGGTGCCCCCTGGGCGGTGCTGACCGACACCGGCGAGCGGGTCGACCGCCTCCGCACGCTCAGCACCAAGACCGCCTTCGCTTGGGACGCGCTGCTCGACACGCCCTACACCAAGCGGCTGGTCGCCGAGGCCGTGACGATGAACAACCCGCAGGGCGGCTGGATCGAGGGACGGTACGAAGCCGACGGCAAGCCGAACGGGGCGGAGACGGCGAACACCAACGGAATCGTCCTGGAAACCCTGCGCTATCGCGCCTTCGGCCCGATCGTCAATCGGCATCCCGGGCCGTGATGGTTCGCCGGCGGCAGATCGGCGTCGTCCTCTTCATGACCGGCACGGTGCTGCAGGTGAGCGCCGCCTCGGCCCAGGCCCCGTCTCGGGAGGTCCTCGTCGACACGAGCCGCCCCTTCGCCCCCGGCGCAACGGAAGAACGCGCCGACACGCCGAGCGTCTTCGTCTGGGGCACCTATCAGGCGGGCATCGCGGCGGGATGGCACTATCGCTTCTCGCCCGACGCATCCGCCGTGTTCAGCCCGTCGGAGCGTCTGGAAGCGGATCGCATCCGGGTTCAATGCTCGCTGCAGGACAGGAGCTGCGACATCCGCATGCCGGACGGGCGATCGATCCGCGTCACGGCCTCCAAGGAACGGTCGCTGCCGCGGGCCGGAGGCACGCCGGCCGACGGCGCCGAGGTCGCGGAGGCTTATGCGGATTGGGTGCTGAGCCAGCTGCCGCCACCGCCTGCTCCACCGGCGCCCGCGGCGCCGGCCCCGTCGGCAGCGGCGACGCCCGCTCCCCCGCCGCCGGCCACCGCCCCCCCGGCCGCAAGCGGCAACGTCCCGCGAGCGCCGGCGCGCGCCGTTCCGGACCCGGCGATCGCAGAGCTCCAGCGCGCCCTGGCATCGCGGGGGTTCGATCCCGGCCCGGTCGACGGACGCATGGGCCGGAGAACCCGCGCCGCCATCGAGCAGGCGGAGCGGGCGGAGGGGTTGCCACCCACCGGCCGGCCGTCGCCGGCGCTGATCGAGCGGCTCGCGCGACCGCCGCCTGCCTCCCCGCAACCTACCCAGCCGGCCACCGCTCAGCCTCCCCCAGCGGCCAGCGCCGAAGCCGCCTCTGCGAACCAGGGATGGCCGCATGACTGCAGCGTCAGCGCCGGCTACACACCGCGATATTTCGACAATGCCAGCCTGAAGGATCGAAGCGGCAAGACCCAGCTGTTCCTGTCCTGCGGCGTCACCCCGATCCCGGGTCTCAACCTGCGCACGACGGCGATCTTCTACCCGAGGCCCGACCAGCAGCAGCCCTGGGATCCCGACTTCGTCTATTCGATCGCCTATCAGATCACCGGCGATCTCTCGATCGAATACGGCAACTACACCGGCAACCGCTGGCCCTGGCACAAGGACGACGATGCGACGGGATCCGTGCTGGGGGGATCGCTCCGGCTCAACTACAAGCTGCCCATCCCGGCCGACCTGTTCGGCGAGCTCAAGCCCGGGGAGAGCCCGTCGCTCGACTGCAGCGCCAGCATCGGGGTCGCACCGCGCTACTTCGACAATGCGAGCCTGGAGGACAAGTCTGGGAAGACCCAGCTCTTCCTGTCCTGCGGCTACACCGGGATCCCGCGGCTGACGCTGCGCGGCACGGCGATCTTCTATCCGATCGCCTCGCAGCAGCAGCCCTGGGACCCGGATTTCGTCTACGTCGTCAACTACAAGGTCACGGACGAGATCGCGCTCGAATATGCGAACTACACCGGCAACAGGTGGCCCTGGCACGACGACCCCGACGCTACCGGGACCATGCTCGGCGGCTCGTTCCGCCTGACCTACCAACTGCCCTTCTGACAAGAGCGACGGAGCAGACCATGAGGCGCCCCGCCTTCGACATCCACCGAGCCCTCGTGAACGGCTTCATCGTCGTAACCCTCGTAGCCCTTCCGCTGCCATCGGCGAAGGCGCAGACGCCCGCCCGGACCGCCGGCACGATCCATCCGGAGCTCTGGCTGGCTCAGGCTTCGCCGATCCCGCGCGATCCGGAGCTCGAAGCGTTCATCGATGGGCTGCTCGTGCGGATGACGCTGGAGGAGAAGGTCGGCCAGATCATCCAGGCAGACATCACGGCCATCAAGCCGGAAGATCTCCGGCAGTATCCGCTCGGCGCGATCCTGAACGGCGGCGATCAGCGGCCCGGTGGCGATGCCCATGCCCCGCCACAAGCCTGGCTGGCGCTCGCCGACGCCTTCTACGATGCCGCCAAGGCACGCGGCGGCACCTATGTGCCGCTGCTGTGGGGCACCGACGCGGTGCACGGGCACAACAACGTCCCGGGGGCGACGGTCTTCCCACACAATATCGGCCTCGGCGCCACGCGGGACCCCGATCTGGTCCGCCGGATCGGGACCACGACAGCGGCGGAGATGAGGGTGACCGGCCAGGACTGGGCCTTCGCGCCGACCGTCGCCGTGGCGCAGGACGCCCGCTGGGGCCGGACCTATGAGAGCTACTCTTCGGACCCCGCCGTCGTCGCCAGCCTCGGCGCGGCGCTCGTCGAGGGGCTGCAGGGACAGACCGGATCCGGCGAGTTCCTGCGGAACGGCCATGTCCTGGCGACGGCCAAGCACTTCCTCGGCGACGGCGCGACCGCTGACGGCAAGGACCAGGGCGATGCCGGGGTCCCCGAGACGGAGCTGCGGGACGTCCATGCCGCCGGCTATGCCGCAGCCGTCGCTGCCGGCGTCCAGACCGTGATGGCCTCCTACTCCAGCTGGCAAGGGCAGAAGATGCACGGAAACCGGGCTCTGCTGACGGATGTCCTCAAGGGCCGGATGGGGTTCGACGGCTTCGTCGTAGGCGACTGGAACGGCCATGCGCAGCTGCCGGGTTGCGCGAAGGAGAGTTGCCCGGCCGCGATCAACGCCGGGCTGGACATGTTCATGGCGCCGGACCGCTGGAAGGAGCTCTATGCGAACACCCTCGCCCAGGCAAAGTCGGGCGAGATCCCGATGAGCCGGCTCGACGACGCGGTGCGCCGGATCCTCCGGGTCAAGGCACGGGCCGGGCTGTTCGACGCGCCGCGGCCGTCCGCCCGGCCCTTCGCCGGCCGGTTCGACCGGCTCGGCTCCGTCGAGCATCGTGCCCTGGCGCGGCAGGCGGTGCGGGAATCGCTCGTCCTTCTCAAGAACGACGGCAATCTCCTGCCGCTGCGGCGCAATGCGCGGGTTCTGATCGCCGGCAACGGCGCAGACGACATCGGCCGACAGTCCGGGGGATGGACGCTCTCCTGGCAGGGTCTGGGCAACGGCAATGCCGATTTCCCAAATGGCCAATCGATCTATGCGGGACTCCGGGAGACGGTCGCGGCCGGAGGCGGAACGACCATGCTCAGCCCCGACGGCCGCTTCGCCGACAAGCCGGATGCCGCGGTCGTGGTGTTCGGAGAGTCACCATACGCCGAGGGCAAGGGCGACCGCCGATCCCTGGACTACAGCGCCGACGACCAACCGACCCTCGAAATTCTCCAACACTTGCGGCAGGCCGACATCCCCACGATTTCCGTCTTCCTGTCGGGCCGGCCGCTTCGGGTCGGTGCTGAGTTCGCCGCATCAAAGGCATTTGTCGTCGCGTGGCTACCCGGCAGCGAAGGTGGCGGCGTTGCGGATCTCCTGTTCCGCGACCGCGACGGCGGCGTTGCGAATGATTTTCGGGGAACGCTGCCGTTTGACTGGCCTGGCGACGCGTCGATCGGGATGCCCGCCTTTCCGATCGGCTACGGCCTGCGCTATGCAGTTGATTAATCCCTTCTGCCAATCAATAAAATTTTGCCTAACAAGCCGCTAACAAAATTATTGCAATTAATGGCGGTTGAGATATTCCTCCTATGAGCTAATTTTGATATTCAAGCGGGATTGAAGGTTACGCGTTTTTTCAACGCGCCTAGCTCGAGCGGGGTTGGTGCGAAGCATTCCTAGGACAGGCCGATGCGCGTTGTTGTGGCCGATGACGATCTGAGTCAGCGATTCTATCTCTCCGGCATGCTCGACCGGATGGGCCACGAAGCGCTGCCTGCCGCCGATGGCGGCGAGGCGCTTGCCCTGCTCGAGCGAGGCGACGTCTCGGTCGTGATCTCCGACATCGAGATGCCGGGCATGGATGGGCTCGATCTCGCCCGCACTCTCCGCGCTCGATCGTTCGGCCGATACATCTATGTCGTGCTCGTGACCGGGCGGGACCGACCGCAGGACTATGTGCTGGGGCTCGATGCCGGTGCCGACGACTTCATGTCCAAGCCCGTCGAACCGCCGATCCTGGCGGTGCGCCTGCGCGCGGCGGAACGGGTTCTGACCTATGACAGGGAGCTTCAGGTCAAAAGCCGCCATCTCGAGCAGGCGAAGCGGCAGATCGAAGACGACCTCGCGGCGGCCGGCGAAGCCCAGCGCGCATTGCTGCCGAAACGGGATCTGACACTCGGGTCCTGCCTGGTGCAGCGCCTGTTCGTGCCATCCCAATTCCTCTCCGGCGACATGTTCAATTACTTCGATCTCGGCGAAGGCCGGATCGGTTTCTACGCGGCCGACGTGTCCGGTCACGGGGTCCGACCTGCCCTGCTGGCAGCGTCGCTGGGCCATCTGATCACGCGAGGATTATTCATCGACGCCGTGCTTCAGGCCGGCTGCTCCGCCACCCCGGAACATCTTGCCGATCGCCTGAACCGGCGTTTCGTCAATGATGAGGACGTCAGCAACTACTTCAGCTTCGTCTGCGGCGTTATCGACCAGCATGCGCAGAAAGTCACGCTGTGCCAAGCGGGTCATCCCCATCCGCTGCTGATCCGCGGCGACGGTGAGCATCGCTGGCTCGGCGGCGGCGGCACGCCGCTCGGCCTGTTCGCCGGGGCCGAATACGAGCGAACCGTCGACCGGTTCGGCCCCGGCGACCGGCTCTTCATCCATTCCGACGGCATCACCGAAGCGGCCGATCCTGGCGGCGAGCAGTATGGGGATGACCGGCTCGTCCGTTTTGCGCTGGAGCGGCGTCGGGCGTCGGCCCGAGTGCTGTGCGAGCAGCTCGTCCCGACCCTGTCGGCGTGGACCGGCCAGACGGAATTCAAGGACGACATCTCGATGATCGTGTTCGACCGTTCGGAGCCCGACAATGCTTGAGCCCACCACAAGGACCAACGGGGTCACCGTCTTCCGCTTCCTGCAACCGCGTCTCGACGCCGCCAACGCACCGGCGTTCAGGGATCTGGTGGCCCAGGCGGTCGACCGGGGCGATGTCCGCATCGTCCTCGACATGGCAGGCGTGGACTTCGTGGATTCGAGCGGCCTGGGCGCTCTGGTCGGGGCGCTGAAGCGCGTGGGGACAAGGGGCGACCTGGCGCTCTCGGGCCTCCGCCCGCCGGTTCAGAAGGCGTTCAAGCTGACCAGGATGGACCGTGTGTTCCAGATCTTCCCCGATACGGACAGCGCCATGGGACGCCTGCGGGATACCTGAGGAGGCTGGCGATGACCACGTATCCGCGGACGATCGAACTGGGCAGTGACTACGCGCAGCTGCGACGGATCGGTCCGTGGCTGCGGAAGGTCGCGGGCCAGCATCTCCAGGCGGGTGTGATCGAGGATCTGGAGCTCGCCGCGACCGAGGCCGTCGCCAACATCATCCGCCACGCCTATGGCGGCCTGCCCGGCCGCCGGATCGTGATCGGGATCAGCTTCCATCCGACCGGGGCGGAGCTCGTCGTCGAGGACGAGGGCAGCCCCCCGCCTTCGGGACTTTTCGACCATCCCCCCACGGCTCCGGCCGACGGACCGATCGATATCGGGTCGTTGTCCGAGTCCGGCCGGGGACTCGCCATCATCCATGGCTGCGTCGACGAAGTGCGCTACGCGCGCCACGGCGCGACCAACGAGTTGCGTCTGGCCGTCCGGGATCGAGCGGCCCCTTAGGCCCAGGCGAAGCGAGCGTCATCGGGACGATCGCACGCCGGCCAGCAATGGAGGAGAGGAATCGTGAGCACACCCATCTCCCCTCATCCGCAAGGCTCCGGCCGTCTCGCATGGCTCGACGCCAACCGGTTCCTCGCCGCGCTGGGTGTCGTCCTGATCCACAGCACCACGGATTTCGGCGGCCAGCCCTTCGCCGCCTCGCCCCCGGCCGAGCGCATCGGTCCGGCCCTCATCCGCTCGGTGGCCGAGCTATCCGGGTCGGAGATGTTCCTGGTGTTCTCGCTGTTCCTGATCGCCTTCAAGCTCGAGCGCCGCAACCTTGGCTATGGCGCGACCGTCGGCGATCAGGCGAAGCGGGTTCTGATCCCCTTCGTCGTCTGGACCGTATTCTACGCCTTCTTCCGCCTCTTGAAGGCGGACACCTTCGGCTACGGCGACGCCATCGTGGCCGAGATCTCGCAATGGCCGTCCTGGGTCGGCTACTTGCTGCTGGGGTCGGCCCAGTACCATCTGCACTTCCTGCCGACCCTGTTCTTCATCGTCCTGCTGTATCCGGCGATGCTGGCGGCGGTGCGCTACCCGGTGGCCGGCCTCGCCATCATCCCGCTGATCTATGTTATGGACTTCGTCCAGGGCTGGTTCTGGGGCCATGTGCCCGACCCGATGTGGCGGGACTACCTGGTCCGGGCGGTGAAGATCGTGTGCTATCTCGGCTATGGGCTCGCCGCCGCGGCCTTCTACGGCATCTGGCGAAGGGGGCTGAGCCGTGCAGATGCTTGGCATCTCTTCGCCCTATCCCTGTTCCTGACAAGCGTCGCGTTCCTAGCGACCCTGGTCTATGGGGCACAGATCGCCGCCACCGGACAATGGGGCATCCGGCCCGGCGCCGCCTTCTATGGCCATTTCCTGATGCCGGTGCTCGTCTTCCTGGTGTTCATGACCGCGCAGTACGCGACCTGGTCGCCCCGGTTCAGCTGGCTCGCCCGGTTCACCTTCGGCATCTATCTGGTGCACCCGATCTTCATCGACCTCTACGACATCGCCCTCTATCGCTCGGGCTGGTCGCTTTCGCCGACGGTCATGGTGCTGACGAAGTACGTCCTCGCGGCCGCGGCCGCCTTCGCCTTTGCCCTCTTTCTCTCGAAGATCCGTCCTCTCGCCTGGCTGATCGGCCTGGGCCCGGTTCCGCTGCTGCCGCAGAAGCTGACGACGGCCGAGGCAGCCAGGCATGCCTGAAGGCAGCTCCGGCAACGCATTCTACTTCGAGCGGTTCGAGGATCGGCAGCCGGAGCCGCCGCTCGATCATTCCGTCGGCCGCGAGCTCCTGTGGCAATACCTCGCCACGATCGCCCTGATCCTGGGCGGCTGGTACATCTGGTGGCGCTGGACATCGTCGCTCAATCCCGAGGCGCTCTGGTTCGCGATCCCGCTCGCCGTCGCCGAGACCGGGGCCTATCTCGGCCTCGTGCTGTTCGTGATCAATCTGTGGACGGTGCGGGACCGGCCGATCGATCCGCCGCCGGCGACGATCAACGAATGCGTGGAGGAGCCGCTCCCGACCGACCGGCCGGTCGGCGTCGATGTCTTCTTCGCCACCTACAGCGAGGATCCGGAGCTCGTGCGCCTTGGCCTGCGCGACGCCAAGCGGATGCGCTACCCGCACCCGATCGATCTCCGCATCCATGTGCTCGACGACGGCAAGCGGCCGGCGATGCGGGCCGTGGCCGAGGCGGAGGGCGCCAACTACATCACGCGGTCGAGCAACATCGGCTTCAAGGCCGGCAACCTGCGCAACGCGATGGAGGTGACGACGGGCGATTTCATCGTCATCTGCGACGCCGACACCCGGCCGTTCCCGACCCTGCTGGAGCGCACGTTGGGCTATTTCCGCGACCCGAAGATGGCTTGGGTGCAGACGCCGCAATGGTTCTTCGATTTGCCTGAGGGCCTGCCTCTGGCCCAGTCCCTCGGCAGACGGCTGGGTGCCGCCGGCCGGGTGCTCGGCCGCGGCATCGAGCGGCTGATCGGCCCGGTTCGGGTCGGCGCCGACCCGTTCGTCAACGACCCCAAGATGTTCTACGATGTGATCCTGCGGCGCCGGAACTGGGCCAACGCCGCCTTCTGCTGTGGTGCCGGCTCGATCCACCGGCGCGAGGCGGTGATGGAAGCGGCGCTCCGCAGCTATGGGCTTGCGATCGACCGCACGACCGCGACGACGCTTCGCGACTGGAAGCGCGCCAGCCGTGAGCAGCAGGTGTCAGCGGAGCTCAGCACCGCGATCCGCAACGAGGCGATCCTCAGCGAAGAGCTGGTCCCCTACAAGTTCCACGTCTCGGAGGACATCTATACCTCGATCGTGTTGCACAGCGACCGCGAGCGAGGCTGGACGTCCTACCAGCACCCCTTCGTCGAATCGAAAATGCTGTCGCCGCAGGATCTGCTCGCCTGGACCGTGCAGCGGTTCAAGTATGCGGGCGGTACGCTCGACATCATGCTGCACGACAACCCGCTGTTCCGACGCGGCCTGACCCTGCCGCAGCGGCTGATGTACGCGACCACCTTCTGGTCCTATCTGGGCGGCATCTGGAACGTCATCTTCCTGCTGGCGCCGATCGTCTATCTGGTGACCGGGGTCGCCCCGATCGCCAGCTACTCCTCGGAATTCTTCGTCCGGATCATGCCCTTCCTGATCACGATGGAGCTGGCGATGATGGTCGGCACCTGGGGCATCCCCGGCTACCAGAGCAAGGCCAACTACATCGCTTTCTTCCCGGTCAATCTCCGAGCACTGTGGACCGTTCTGCGCGGCCAGAAGATCAGCTTTCCGGTGACGCCGAAGCAGCGTCAAGCCGGGCGGCACCTCTCGGTCGTCTGGCCCCAGATGGTGGTGGGGGGGCTGACGGTGGCCTGTCTGCTCTATGCCATCGCGGCCTATGCCCTCGGCCTGGGGCACTACCAGGCCGCCGGCATCCTGTCGAACGCGTTCTGGGGCCTGAACAACGTCTTTGCTCTGCTCGGCATGGTGCGGGCTGCACTTTGGGAACCCGAAGACGCGGAACCGGAATAGACAATGAAGGTCTGTCCGGAGCACTCGGTCAGAAGTCTCGGCAGCGAGGTCGCAGGGCAACCATCAGTATCCCGCCGCAAGACGCGCCGTCGGGTCGCCAAGAGCCGGATCGAGGGTCCAGTCGCCCATCAGCCCGAGCAGATCGTCCGGGGAGGCCGCCGCGTCGCACACGCGGAGCGTGATATCCGCCTGATCGATGCCGCTCGGTAGGGCAACGCCCAGCGACCGTTGCAGGCGCTGGAGCGCGAACAGGCAACCGGGGCTGCCTTCCGGCCGGCCGGACACATAGAGGAACGGCCCGTACCGGTTCTGCCCTTCCCGGATCGAATTGGCATCGACCGCGCCCACGGGCGCCGCGACCGCCGCCATGAACTGGTCACTCGTCACCCTGGTCGCCTTGCCGTCGGCGGAGATCTTCAGCGCGAGGAAGTTCTCGCCCTTTGCGCGCGTATCGTTGCGCAACACATAGCGCTGCTCCAGCGTCTCGCCGCCGCGGCGATCGGTGATCGCAAGCAGCATCGGCCGCAGGGATCCACCCAGCCGCAGCGCCCCGCGGTCGGCCGACACATCGCGCCAGAGCATCGTCGTCGATTGCGGATCGAAGCGCCCCGTCGGCACACAGCCCGCCGCCAGTATGGCCAGGGCGAGGACGAGCAGCGCGCGGAGCGGCGGGGATCGAGGATGCATGGTCAGCTGAATCCATAGAGTCCGCCGCGGGCGATGCGCACGCCCTCGCGGCTGTCCGGCGTGCTGAGCACCCGGTCGATGGCCAGGAAGACGTCCAGTGCCTCGCGATAGCGGCGCAGGTTGTAGAGTGCGAAGCCCCGCAGCATCTGAAGATCCCGTCTCGGCGGCGCCCCCAACTCGTCGCGTGCATCGAATAGGCGGAGCGCCTCCCGATAGTCGCCGCGCTGATGGGCCGCGGTGCCGAGTTGCGCCAGGACCTCGCCCTGAACCTCGCGATGCTGCTGGCCGGTCAGGGTCGCGTTGTCGATCAGGGTCTGCGCATCATCGACCAGCCCGCGTCTGAGCGTCGCGAGGATCAACCCATAGGTCGCATCCTGGACCTCGGCCGTGGCGCGCCCCGTGGATCGCACCGCGGCGAAGAGCGACGAGGCCTCCGTCGGCCGCGCCAGCTCGTAGAGGCACCAGGCGCGGGTCAGCTTCATTCCGGTCGCGGCGCTGCCATCCGTCAGCCGGAGACAATCCGCATAGGCGCCCGACTGCTTCGCCGCATCCGCGGCGGCGGCCTGGGTCGCGGCGGCACGGCTCGGCCCCGAAGCCCTCTGCGGCGCGGGGGTTGGCTGCGCCCCGCGGCGGCCGGCCTCGAGCGATTTCTGGACCTCGTCGATCGCTGCGACTTCGGCCCCCGATCTCTGCCGCGCCAAGGCATAGAGCTGCGCCATCTGCTCGGCCGACAGGAACGCATTCGCCTTCTGCAGCGTCGCCACCCGCTCATGCAGGTTGCTGCAGGTGCCGACCAGGCTCCGATACAGGTCGAAGGCGGAGGCTGTCTGCTGCAGTCGGGCGAAGGCTTCGGCCGTTCGCCAGACTGTGTCGGTGCGGGCGCAGTTCAGCAAGTCCGGCTGCCGGCGCGCCTGGTCGATCACCGCCTGCCATTGCGCGGTTTCGCTGGCCGTTGCGAGCTTCTGCTGCCCTTCGGCGATGTCGAGCTGGCGCAGCAGGTCGGCGGAGGGGGTGTAGGTCGGATTGGCCTGCTGGAGCTGGGCGATCCGCGTCCTCACCTCGGCGTAGCGGCCCGCCCCGAACAGGTCCCACAGCTCCTGCTCGTTCACCGTCGGGGCGGCCTGCCCACCCATCAGATCCGCCGGTGGCTGCCAGCTCGGATCGATGCCGCGCAGCCGCCGGATCTCGGATTCGACACGGTTCCAGTCCTTGATCTCGACATAGTAGCGCAGCGCCGTGAGGTCCCGCTCCTCGATCCGGCGCGGCGCGGCGGGCGCCGCCTCGGGAGGGGGAGTCGCGTCAGCCGAAGGCTGCGCCGGCGTCGCTGCAGGGGCAGCGCCGGCCGGCGGCTGGATCACCTGAGCCACGAGAGTGGGCGTCGGCGGCGCCCCGAACGCCGCCGCCGGCATGGCGACCATCATCACGGTGGTGGCGAATGTCAGAGAGGGGCGCATGTCGGATATCGCTCCCGCTGCACGATTCGGGTGAGCATCAGAAGGGTGGAGGGGTAGTAGGGTTCGGCCGCGCGCAACGCCGGGGGATCGCTGAAGCCCGGCGAGTCGAGAATGCAGGAGACGAGGTCCGGCAGCCCGAGATAGCCGACGTCCAGGCTCCGCTCGACCACCTTGCCGGACACGGCGTCGACGACCATGGGCATGCCATCGGCGCGATCGCCCCAGAGCGCATCGAAACGCTGGATGGCCGGATCCTTCGGAAACCCGGCCCACAGCAGGTAGAGCGGGATGCGATAGGCATTGTAGCCGATGACATCGGGCTGGTCCGGGGCCGGGCCCAGGCGGCCGTCGGGGTGCAGCGCGATCCAGTCGGGCGGCGGTCGCCCGGCCGTGCCGGTCTGGTCGATCAGGGCCAGCCCGCTGTCGAGCACCCTGCCCCATCGATCGTCGTCGAAGGCCGTCTTGAAGTCCTGCAGCGCGGGGAAAATCCAGTAGGACAGATTGATCACCGTCCCGCCGTCGGGCAGCGAGAAGCCCTGCACGCCCGGGAGGAGCACGATCCGACCGGACACGTCCGCGGTGGCATGGTCGAGCGTCGATTGCGCCAGCCTGGCCGATGCCTCCCGGTAATCGGCATCGTTCCAGGCCCTGCCCGCTCGCAGCAGCGCCCAGGCCACGAGGATATCGCCGTCGGTCGCATTGTTCCGGTCGGTCACGCCCCGGCGCCCGGGATCCCAGCGCCAGGCCAACAGGCCGTCCTCGCGCACCTGCAGGTTGGCCCGGGTCCAGTTCCACACCCTGGCGAAGGTCGACGGATCGGCATGGGCGACGGCGAGGAGCATCGCGTAGCCCTGCCCTTCCGAATGGCTGACGCCGCCATTGGGCACGTCGATCACGCGGCCTTCCGCCGTGACATAGGCTTCGCGCCAGAGCGCCCATTGCATGTCGGTCTGGTCTGCGCGCGCCACCCCGGGGCATGACGCGGTGACGAACACACCGATCAGGCTCCAGAGCAACAGGCTTCGCATCAGACCCCCGTCAGCGCGTTCGGCGGACGCCGAGGCGCCCGAGCAATGTGTGGGTGACAGCCGCGGCGATCACTGACAAGGCGAGAACCGCGATCGTCCATAGCGTCCCGTTGCGCGAGAACCAATGGCCGGCCACCATCAGCATGTTGGCTGATAGGAATGGCTTCGTCATCACCAGCGATTGCTCCGCCGGCTGATGAAGGCTCCATCCGTCGGCCAGGAGCAGCGCCGCATCCCCGCCCAGGGCAGACCAGGCCGGGGACCGCGTCGCCCGGGCGGCGAAGGCGGACAGCGCCTGGGGGTCGGTCGCCGTCACCAGCGTGACCAGGCCCGGCGCCCCCTGCCATTGGCCGACGAAGCCCGCGGCCTGGATCTTCTGGGTGGCGAGCCAGTCCGGCACGGATGGCCCGGTGTCGTGCCATCCCACCAGCCGCTGGACGTCCTTCAGCAAATCGTCCCAGAGCGACGACGCCTGATCGGCGATCGTGTCCCGGCCGGCGCGCTGGTCCAACTGCGCCCGCCAGGCGAGACGGGCATCGGCCGAGCCGTCGCCTCGTGCCGAACCGGCACCCGGCTGCCCGGCAGCCGGCGGCACAGCCGGAAGGGCGCTGCCGGCCGCGGACTCCTGGGCGAGATGCGGAGCGATCTCCGCCGGGGACATCGGCGACTCGACGAACAGCCCGCTCGGCAGCGTCCCCACCGGCCCCACGGCGAGGATCGGGCCGGGCGGCCCGGCCAAGGACAGGGTCGGCTCGAACCGCACCGGATCGTCGGAGATGGCGTTCAACCGCGCCACGACCGTGAGGGCGGCGCCCACCGTACGCGGGTCCAGGTCGGACAGGAACAGGCGGGCCGGGCCGGGGCCGGCATAAGGATAGCCGGTCGTCGAGGTCAGGGAGAGGTCGGGCAAGGCCACCATGTGCGGCGCATTGTCGAAGACCAGGGAGGTGTCGCCGAACAGCGTGGCGAACGGACGATCGCCGCCCGCCTCCGGACAGGCCTGCTGAGGCACCTGGGCCGGCACGCTGAAATCGAACCTCACCGTGTTTTCCCCGGCATGGAACAGGCGCAGCGGCAGCTGGTATTCCTCGTTCTCGATCACCTCGCCGCCGCTCTGACCGAACGGGCGCATGGCCAGCGCCGTTCCGTTCAGCGAGAGGGTCATGCTCCCACCCGGCGGCAGGCCGCCGTCATAAGCCAGCATCAACCTGAGCCGGGCGACCGAGTCGTTGCTCACCAGGAAATCGGCCGGCAACCGCATGACGGCATCGACCTGCCGCCGATGCTCGGTGATCGGGACGTCGCCAAGTCCGAGTTCCGTCAGCGTGACCTGTTGGCCGCGCTCGATCGCGTGGGGCCGGCTTCCCGCCAGAGGCGTCGCGTCGGCCCACAGGCGCGCCAGCAGGTCGCGGGGCGCCCCCTGCAGCAGGAGGACGGGCGCGCCGTCGGCCGCCGGCCGCACGGATGCGGCGTCGGTGCCGCCGGCCAGGACGATCCGGGGCCTGCCGCCTGCATCGATTCCGCCAAGCCCGACATCGAAGCTCGGCGAGAGATCCGGCATCGCCTTGCCGAGAAGCGTGGTCACGGACACCAATGTGCCGAGCGTGTCGGCTGTCAGCGGCACCCGCAGGGAGACCGGGATCGGCTCTCCGCGAGCGCTGGCGGCCGCAGCCGCATCGATGAAGCCGGTGATGTCGGAGGCGGCACCGAGATCCTTCGCAGGCATGACGATGCCGCTCCGACCCGAATCCAGCTGGGTCCAGAGGTCGAAGCCCGCTCCGGGGCCGCACAGCACGCGATGGGTCGCCCGGCCGCTGATCGTGAGCAGATTGCGCCCGGGCTGCAACAGGCCGGGCGGGACCGGCAGGCTGGTCTCGCCGGTCCCTGCGAAGGTATCGGGCTCCAGGGTGCCGATCGGCTTGCCGTTGAGGCCGACGTCGAGACGCGAGCGCTCCGGCAGAAGATCGGCGCCGCTCAGGTGGACGAGGGACAGCGTTGCGCCGTCCGCCAAGCCGAGCGGCGGGGCAATCAGGGCGAAACGGGCCGCCACGCGCTCGCCGGACAGGCGCAGGCCGGAGGTACCTTCGACCGGGATCAGCGGCAGCCGGACGTCCGGTGCCGCGGCAGCTGGCGCGGGCGCATTGCCCTGGCTCTCCGGCGCGGGAACGGCCGCCCGCTCCGGGGCGCTCGCCGCCGGTGGCGCCGCCGTGGCCGAGGGAG
>NZ_VCCH02000116.1 GCF_005938675.2 Mycobacterium sp. KBS0706 | reverse complement strand
TACCGCCAATGCACCTTTTGCCGGACAAACCGAGAACGCGATCAGCCGGCCGCGGCGAGGATGTCGTCCTCGAGGGGGCGACCACAAGAGCTGTTCAGCAGGGTGGATTGAGCGTACAGCCTTTGGGTGGCGCGGTTTCTCGGTGTGCGATGACTCAGACAACCTGCTGTAAAGTCGACCAAATTCGCTTAGCGGGTCGCCATGAACAGCTCTTGTCGTAACCCCAGAGGGTCTTCGGATGACGGGAATGGCGACGGTTTGGACGGCGTCGCTCTACTCATCTGCCAGCAGCTTGCCGGTGAAGTTGCCCTGCCAGAGGCTGGAGTGCCGCCGATAGCCGCGGGCGGTGCGGGCGTCCTTCCAGCGGCCGTGCTGCATCGCCGCCTCGAGCGGCACGCCCTTGCGGTCGGCGGCGGTCATCATGCCGGCGCGCAGGCTGTGGGCGGAGAACTCCGCGGATCCGAGCCCGGTGCCGGCGATCACCCGCTTGACCAGGCGGGCGACGGTCTTGGCGTCGATCGTCTGCAACCGCCCATCCAACCCTTGGGTCAGATGGCCGCCGCGGTCGATCCGACAGAACAGCGGCCCGGGCCCGTCGCCCCGGGCGGCGAGCCAGGCCGCGACCGCGGTCACGGCGCAGAGCGGCGATGCCGGCACGGCCTGGACGCCGACCTCCTCGCCGCGGCGCTCCTGATCGGTCTTCGAGCCGGCGACGAACAGCACCAGGCCCTCGGCCGTGAAGCTGACATCCCGCAGGTCGAAGCTCGCGAGCTCGGAGCGGCGGAAGCCGCCGGCGAAGCCGGTCAGCAGCAGCGCCCGGTCGCGCAGGCGCCGCTTCCGGTCGGGTGCTGTCTCCGGATCGAGCAGGAGCATCACCGCCCGCAGGTTTTCCTCGAGGAGCGCCGACTTCTTCTCCGGCCGGACACCCTTGGTTCGGCGCAGGCCGGCGAGGAAGGCCTGGAACTGGGCGTCGTCGAAATGCAGCGGATGGCCGAGCCGGCGCCGGACCTCCAGCACGGCCGCGCGGCGGAGCTCGATCGTGGAGAGCTTCCGGGTCTCGGACCGCGCGGTGAGGTGCATCGCCAGCCAGGAGGCGTCGGCGAGCTGCGGATCGAGGCCGAAGCCGAGGCACCATTCGCTCCACTGCCGCCAGGCCGAGCCATAGGCCTTGCGGGTGTTGGCCGAGAGCGAGGCCTCGACCAGCGCGTCCGCGCGCTCGGCCAGGCGGCGGATCTCGGCAATCTGCGCGTCGGTGAGCGCGGCGTCCGGCAGCACCTCGGCCGCCATTGTCTCGCGCGGATCGACCGCCGTGATGTCGTCTTGCATGGCCCCCTCCCCTCCCCTGCTCACGGGTGCGCCGGCGTCAGCGCCGTCGACCACAGAATCTCGACCGGGTGGAACCGGACGAGCGAGATCCGGTGCAGCACCGCCGGCCGCGGCCGCCAGGCGGCGATAGTGTTGCGGAGCGCCGTCGGCACGGTGGCCAGGCGCAGGTCCTCGCCGATGGTGACGTGCGGCACCCAGGCCTCCGGCAGGTAATGCGCCCAGCAGCGCGGGCCGGACGCCCAGGTCGCCTGGTGGTAGGCGCGGTGCAGGACCAGCAGCTCGGCCGAGACCACCGGCGCGGCGAACAGGACGGCGGGCGGCCCCGGGAACAGGCCCAAGCTCGCCAGCTGGATGGCGAGTGTAGGCTGCCGCTCGGCGAAGCGCTGCAGCGACACCGTGACCGCCGCCGGCACCAGACGATCGTAGACGGCGAGCGAGAGATGCGGCGCGACCCTGGCCCGCCGCGGCGTCATCGCGTCGGCATCGGCGCGCTCGACCGCGTCGATCAGCGCCGCCAGGGCGCTGCCGCTGGGTGGATCGAGATCGAGGCGGACGGCGAAGGGCACGGGTCACCGGGCGCGAACCGCGCGATCCGGGCTACTTGCCGTCATCCGGCGTTGCCATGGCGCACTGGTACGCCGCCCAGGCATCCGCCGCCCGGCCGGTGTCGCCGGCCCGGTGCATCCAGTATCGCCGGCGCGCCTCGTCGAGCCCGTTCCACCACTCGATGCCGGCCCGCTCGTCGGCGGTGGGTTCGCGATCCCCCGGTGTCGGCACGACGATCTCCCTGGCCGCGGCCGCAGGACAGCGCCCCCTGGCGCGCCGCGATGGCCGCACGGACGAGTCTAGCCGCCTCGCGTGCCCTGTGAAAGCCCCAACGCCCGATAAGCCCCCTTAACACCCAATAATTTCAATCTGTTATCCGGCCTTAACGGGGATCGTTTGCGGGAGAGGCCGGAGTTCTACCATCAGCGCGGTTGGGGTCGATATGCACCGGACCCAATGACCTTGCCGTAGTTTCGGGTCTCGGCAGGCGGGCGCTGTGGCGTATCAGGTGTCGGCTGGGTGACCAGCGCGCCGGCTTTGCCAAAGCGCGACTGCAAGCATCGCCATCACGAGGGCGTGAAACACCACCACTGGCCACAGCAAGAGGCCGATGAAAACGCCCCCTATTCCGAGCCATCCTAGGTAAACTGTAATGAGTGTGTTGTAGGCGAGCAGCGCAGCCAGCGCGCAAATTCCGCCGCGAGCTTGGCGACCAAGCCAGCAACCGAGCACCAGCGCGACGAGCGCAATACCTGCTACGCGCGCGGTCACAGCTCCAATTTCGGGGAGGTCGGCACCGAGAAGGAGCCTCGCGATCAAAGCGGGAACCGCCATCAAGGCAAGGCCGGTCGCCCCCTCAATCAGGACATCGAACGGCACCAGGATATCGCGCAGACTGCTCATCTCGTTCCGCGCAGGACGGCGATCGAGCCGCATTGTCGTGCATCCTCAATTGGGCAATCCCATGGTTGGCTCGACGATTCAGCAGCGGGCAGGGGCAGTCTGGGGCGAGTATGGCCCGCCCCAGGGGTGAATGATCCTAAGATCAGCCGTTCGTCCCAAGTTTGATCGTCAGTTTCCCGAGCTGCCCTGTGAGCGGGAACGGGGACAGGTAGTCCGCGTCGTCCACGCCGGTTCCGGTGTCGGAGCCGATGTCGAAGGTCTCGCTCGCCTCGAGCGCGAAAGGAAGAGTGTGAGGCAGCTGCCCGCGCGCCACTTCCACGCCGTCCACCTTGATCACCCCGGTGCCGCCTTTCCCGAAGCCCGGTCCATCGTAGGTGAAGACGAAGTCGACAATGTGCTTGCCCGCCGACAGAGCCTGCGGCGACTCGATCCGCGGCCGTGCGAGGTCAAGAAGACTATAGACGAAGATCGGCTTTCCCTTGAGGAGGTAAAATCCCCAGCCGGCGAAGCGGCCGCCCTGGGTGACGAGCATCCCCTCGCCGCCGCCGGCTGGGACCTCAATCTCCGCACTTAGGGAAAATGATTTGTTGAGAATGTTCGGCGCCGTTCCGAGCGGGGTTCCGACGAGTGGCCGTGTGTAGACGAACTCATTGCGGCCGGCCACGATGCTCGGCCGAGGGGCGACGAAACGGGTGAGGGCTGAAGCGTCGAGCGGCAAAACCTGATATTTCGACGCTTCGATCCAAAACAGGTCCTGGAGTTCGGCTAACTTGGTCGGATTGGCTGCGGCAACGTCGTTATTCTGGGTCCAGTCCTTGGTAAGGTCGTAGAGCTCCCACTTGGCGTCGTTGACCACGTCTTTCGGATCTGGCGCCGTGCCGTTCCATGGTGTCCGGAACGGCACCGTCGATGCCATCCAGCCGTCATGGTAGATGCCGCGCTCGCCGAACATCTCGAAATACTGGGTCCTGTGCTTCGACGGGGCGTCGGCGTTGGCCTTATCGAAGGTGTAGGCCAGACTCACGCCCTCGATCGGTGCCTGGTCGATGCCGTCGACCACATCGGGAGCCTGGATTCCGGCCACCTCAAGGATGGTCGGCACGATATCAATGACGTGATGGAACTGATTGCGAATGCCGCCAGCGTCGATGATGTGGGAGGGCCACGAGATCACCATGCCATTCCGCGTGCCGCCGAGATAGCCGGCGACCTGCTTGGTCCACTTGTAGGGCGTGCTCATCGCCCAGGCCCAACCGACGGCATAGTGAGGGTAAGTCTCGGACGAGCCCCAGACGTCGTAGAAGGGCATCTGGTCTGCAACCGGCACCTCGACGCCGTTGAAGAAGGTCATTTCGTTGGGCGTACCCTCAGGCGACCCCTCGGCGCTGGCGCCGTTGTCGCCACTGATGTAGATGATCAGCGTGTTATCGAGCTTGCCCATGTCCTCGATGGCCTGGACCACGCGGCCGATCTCATAGTCGTTGTAGGCGAGGTAGGCCGCATAGACCTCCATCTGGCGCTCAAAGAGCTTCTTTTCCTCAGCGGTGAGTTCGTCCCAGTTCTTCAGAAGATCGTGCGGCCACGGCGTGAGCTGCGCATCCTGGGGGATCACGCCCAGCCGCTTCTGGTTGGCGAAGATCTCGTCACGGAGGGCATTCCAGCCCATGCTGAACTTACCCTTGAACTTGTCGATCCACTCCTGGGTCGGATGGTGCGGGGCGTGGGTGGCGCCCGGAGCGTAGTAGAGGAAGAAAGGTTTTTTCGGATCGAGGGCATTGATCCGCCCGAGGTAGTCGATGGCGTCGTCCGCCATGTCGGTGATCAGATTGTAGCCGGGGTTGTTCAGATACGGGTAGATGCGGGTCGAGTTGCGGTAGAGATCGGGCTGCCACTGATTGGTTTCGCCGCTGTTGAACCCGTAAAAATATTCAAAACCCATGCCATTCGGCCACTGGTCGAAGGGGCCGGCCTGGCTGGTTACAAAGGCTGGCGTGTTGTGATTCTTGCCGAACCAGGACGTGGCATAGCCGTTGGCTTTCAAGATCGCGCCGATGGTGGTCTTGTCCTTGGTAATGACGCTGTTATACCCCGGATACCCGGTGGATGCTTCACTGATGACGCCGAAGCCCACCGAATGGTGGTTCCTTCCCGTGATCAGTGCCGCCCGGGTCGGCGAGCAGAGCGACGTGGTGTGGAACTGCGTGTAACGCAGGCCGGAATTGGCGATGCGGTCGAGGTTCGGCGTCGGGATGACCCCGCCAAAAGTGCTCGGCGCGCCGAAGCCCTCATCGTCGATGAGGACCAGGAGAATGTTGGGCGCCCCTTTCGGAGGGACGACTTGCGGCTGCCAGTAGGGCGTGGAACTTGGGGCATCGAGATTGACCGTACCGCCGAACTTGCCCGGCCCGTTCGGGATGCGCAATGGATTGATCGGCGCCGTCGCGCTTGGCGAACCCGACACGGCGTTGACTTCCTGAGCTCCCGCCGAAGTGAATGCCAGGATCATCAGACTTAATATTGAAAGAAGCAGCCCGCCGGTCTTCATTATCGAGTCCTTCCCAATTCAGGCGTTGGCTAGGGCGCTGTTGCTGCAAGGATGCGATCTGGATTGCGACTTCCCGCCGCCGTTTCTAATAACAGGGCGGGTAGGGGTAATAGCCACACGCTGGGCGGTAGTATGGAGCGTAGTATGGGTGGTAGTATGGCGCGGCCGCAGCTCCGCCGTACCAGGCGGCTCGGTACGCGCTACGGCGCGCGACACCGGCGACCGACAGCGGCGTGAACGGCAGGCCGATGATGTCGATGAAGACCGAGGCGGGCCCATCGGCGCCAGCGAGGTCGCCCTCGAGGACCTCGACGGTAAACGCCAGCGTGTCGCCGTCGAGCTTCGGATCCTTCAGCACGACGACGACATCGCTCACGCCCGAGGCGTCGCTGCTCAGCACCGACACGGTGGCGTTCGGCGGGTCCTTGGCAAAGGTCCCGCTCCCCGGCGTCCACTCCCGCATGAGGTGCGCGGTGAGCGCGTGCCCAGCAGAGCGCACCGGGCGGTCGGCGAACACGATCGAGTTCGGCGACACGCCGGTCAGCGTTAGAGTCGTCCCGGCGAGGCTGGCGCCGCGCGCATTGATCACGATCAGCGACGGCACCGTTTCCTTCGTGGCTGGTGCGCCGATCGTCTTCTGGGCGGGATCGGACATCGCATCCTGCGCCGGCGCCAGCCCTGGTGCGCAGAGCAAACCGACCGCAATTGCGACGACGTAGGCGGTCGAGAATCTCCTGGCCCGCCTGCCCTCGGCTAGAGGTAGAATCTGCATGGTATTGCCTCCCTGGGCTCGTTCTGGCGATTCGCCGGATGGGCCTTGCCGCCGAAAGGCGTTATGGCGAATTCAAAACCGGTAACGCGGGGACACGCGGCCCTGCCTCCCTCGAGCGGGGCGATCGGCGGCAGACGTTCGCGCCGATCCGGCCGTTCGACTGCGTCCTGTGGATGGCGGAGCTTGCTTCCCAAGAGAGCGGCCTTCGCGGATCCGACCATTATCGGAAACCGGGACCGCGCAAGCCGACGCCGACGCCGTGAAAGCCGACGCCGACGCCCACACCAATCCAGTCGATGAACAGCGTGGTCGCGCCGCCGCCGTCGGGAAGGTCGCCGTCAATGAGCTTGTAGTTGTAGATGAGATCGGAGCCGTCGATCTTCGGGCCGGAGGTCTCGACGACAGCAAGCGAGTTATCCGGTTGCCCTGGCTCATAGACGGACAGCGTGGCGTTCGGTGGGTCGGCACCGAAATTGTCCTCGCCGGCCTTTTCTGTCCATTCATCGAGATAGTCGGCCATTTTGAGATGCCCGGCGAGACGGACCGGCCGATCGGAAAAGTAGACCGTCTGCTGACCAACTTTCACAAGGCGGAGGGTATTCGCCGCGGCATCCACTTTGAGATCATCGGCAATCTGGACAAACATGAGCATTGGTTCTGGTTCGTCGGCATTCGCATCCGCCGCGGCGGTGAGTGGCAGTCCTGGACCGGCGATGGCTGCGACGGCCACCACGGAGAGCAACGCCCGCCGGGAATGGCTGACGCGCCTTTGGTCGTTGTTCGGGTTCATGGCATCGGTCCTCGTAATGCGTCCTGCTCAGTTCCGTTGTTCAGCCAGTCTTTCGATCGCTTCGATAAGCTCGTTTGGTGATGCCGTCGCTTTTACGTGTGCTCAGCGGCTCTGACCGTGCGGCCGCGGTCAGAACCGGATGGTGACTCCGAGGATCGGGCCGTAGAGCGCCAGGTCGTCGAGGGGCGCATGGCCGCCGAAGTCATAGCCGAGATAGCGGTATCCGATGGCGCCCGAGACTGAGTTGTTGAAGCTGTATTCGACGGCGCCGAGCACCTGCCAGGTCAGGTCGGAGTTGCCGGCGCCGATGTCGGCGTAGCCGAGCAGTGAGAAGCCGTCGCCGAGTTCGACGCCGGCACGGACACCGACGATGCCATCGACGATCGTGGAACTGCTGTCGGAACTGCGCGAGCGGCCGAACGGGCCCTGTCCCCTCAGATCGCTGTCGACCGACAGCGACACGATGCGGGCGCCGACCAGGAGGTCGACGCCGAGCTTGGACTCGTCCACCACCCGGGCGGTGGCGCCGACCGTGGCCAGGAGCGCTTGCATGTCGACCTGGTACTTGGTCCGGAACGGGCCGGACAGGGTGCCGTCGACACCAACTGACACGTAGTCGAGATCGAACAGCAGCCCGATCCGGTTGTAACGGACCGTTCCGGCAATCATGGCGGCGAATTGGAGATCACCGAGGATGTCCGAAAAGCTCTTGTCGACCGAGAGCGATGGGATGCGGCGGTTCGCTCGCGTGCTGCCGCTGACCGAGGGCAGCCAAGCATAGGGCGTGATCCGGACGAACCACGGCCCTGCCGTTTCGCTTGCTATCGCCGCGGCGTCTTGGGCCTTGGCCGCAGTCCCGAAGGCCGCGCACCATAGCATTCCAGTGCACACGCCGACGGCAAGTGCTCGTCGGGTGGCTTCGGCAAGGTGCGTCGCCACCTCTGCTTTCCTCGCTGTTGTCGTCCCATCGTTGTCCCGGCAAGGCAGGCTCCGCCCTACCTCGTGTTGCGGCTGTCATCGACCCATGACGATGCCGACCGCGTCGCCACCGAGACTCAGCATCAGCCCGGTCCGTTCGGCGACCAGGTGCATGATCACGCCGTCATGATTCTGCAACCAGAGATCACCCCCACTTGTCGTGCCGATGGCAAAGCCGTACCGGCCCTGGGCATAGGTCCCTGGGAACTGCCTGACGCTCTGCAGATTGTAGACCTCTCCGCGGGCCTCGACCGTCGACAGGCCGATGCCGCCGACCCCGACCCCGCCGACTCTGAACGGGTAGCTCTGACCGCGGAAATACACGGTGCCCCCGCCGGTACTGCCGCTGCCGATATAGGCGGCCTGGATCTCATGCATCTCCACCATGCCATCCGGCGCCTGGCCCTGGACTGTCGAGGCGACGCCCTCTGGCTCCCGGCTGGAGCACGCCACGAGCATCAGCGCTGCGGCCGCCAGGCACCCGCCGAATTGTCTCGTCCACCGAGGGTGGGAAGTGACTTGTCGCAATGCCAAATTCATCACTGCCATTGCTCCATGCGAAAATGAGCCCGGAAGCTGAATCAGGACAGGGTCGGCATTCGTTCAGCACCTGCGATGACCAGACCGAGCCGCGCTATCGCATTCAACCGAAATGGTGCCGGTGGCGACAGCGCTTGGACAGGTATCTACGGGTATTTTTACTGTAGCAGTGACTTAGATTCCCGCCTGAGGAACGGCGAGCCCGGCCTTGCGCAGCCCCTCCACCACCGCGCGGATGATCTCCGGTGCCACGTTCCGAGCCTGCAGGTCGGTCACGACCTGGTCGCCATAGTCAGGACTGAGCTTCAGCAGAAGGTCGACCTCCACTGCTGCCTCGTCCGTCCGCCCGAGTTGGGCATAGGCGATCGCATGGGCCACATGCGTGAACCGATTGTCCCGCTGGTCGATCTTCAAAGCCTCGGTCAACGCGTCCTCGAATCGCCCGGCAATGTAGTGCGCCAGAAAGAAGCCGAGGCGATAGATCGAGGGTTGGCCAGGGTTGCGGGCGAAGGCCTCGGTCAACAGCGGCAGGCCGTCGGCGAATTGTCCTCTCAGGCACAGTCGGCCGCCGAGATCGGCCAGGAGCTCCGCGTTGTTCGGGTTGCGCTCCAGGCCGGCACGGGCGGCCGCGAAGCTCTGCTCGACATCGTGCCTCAGCCAGAACACGAGGTGCTGCGCCTGGTAGCCAAGCGGCGCATCGGGCGCCAGGATGACGGCGCGCTGTGCCAGCGCCAGCGCGCGTTCCAGCGGATCGAAGGCCACAGGGGCCGGCTGTATGCCGAAACGCACCGGATCGGCATAGACCAGGGCCAGCGCGGCTGAGGCATCGGCGTAGTCTGGGTCATCGACGACCGTCCGTTCCAGGCAGTCTCGCACGGACGGGTACAGGGCGCTCTCCGTTCGGCGCCAGTAGGCATAGAATTGCAGGACGCACTCGTAGGAGCTGAACTGCACCGGTGCCTTGCCGGTCAATCCGGTGATCTTATCCTCGTAGATGGCCCCATAGGGCTGCGCCACGCTGTCGACGACACGCCGCGCGATGTCCGCCTGGGTGTCCACGATCCGGGCGGGAATGACTGGGCTCTCATAGGATTGTGACCAGAGATGGCGTCCCGTCTTGGCGTCGATCAGCGCAACCAGCAGCCGGATGCGGTCCGGCGTCGTGCTGATGCTCCCCGACAGCACGTAATCGGCCGACACCTTCCGTGCCAGGGCATCCGCGCTGTTTCCCGGACCGAGCTGGAAACTGGTGTCAGTGCCGAATACAAAGAGATTCCTGTCGCGGCTTAGCGCAGCAATGATTTCACGGGTCAGACCCGGCCCGAGATGGAGCCGGGTGGCTTCGGAATCGCCTTCCTCGAGCTGCGCCACCACCACCGCCGGGCCTTGCCGCCTGGTCGTTTCGGTCTGCGCATCGGGAGGCCAGGGGAGAACCCCCAGGCGCCAGATGGCGACCATCCCGACGATCACGACCAGGACCAAGGCCATGATGCCGTGCCACGGCAACCATCGGGGCAACCGGCTGATCCGGCTCCGCGTGGATGGGGGCTCGGGTGGAACAGCCGCGGGATCATCGACCGGATCCGGCAGATCCGCCGCCTCCCTGGCGGTGAAGGTCGGGACATAGCCGCCCTTCGGGATGGTGACGCTCACCGCGTCATCCTGGCCGCTGGTGAGATAGTAGTGGTCCAGCGCACGGCGCAGCCGGCTGGCCTCGATCCGAACGATCGGATCGATCTGTGGATCGAAGCTGGCATCGCGATCGAAGACCGCCATGGCGACACTATAGCCCTTGATGCGGCCGGCCTGCCCGGCGAGCGACTCCTCGACGACGTGCCGGAGAAAGCGCCGATTCCGCTCGGAAGCGTCGAAATCCTTGCTGGCCAGAATGTGTTCGAGCGCCTCGCGGATTGCCTCGGCCGGCGGCCCCGGTGACGTCGCGTCCGACATCACGGTGCCTCCCGAAAGGCGGCGGCCATGGCGCCAGGGCAGGCCGCGGCCGCGAGCTGGCAATTCGGGAATCGCAATCTCTTCAGAGGTTCGGTTTCGTCGCTCCGCCCGGCCTCGTTGAGCCGACTCTCAATTGCCGCGCCGGAGCGTCGATGGGTCGACTCATCCATGATGTGGTCGCCTCCCTGCGGCGCCATTTCGAATTGTACGGTAAATTACTCGCCCTCGCCCGGTTTTTGCTTGATCCTGATCAAGCCAGCAGATGTTCGGCTCGGCAACGAGCGACCGCCGGCTCCTGCAGCGCCGTTTGGGAGGGCTGCCGATCCAATGAAGAAGGCCATCGAGCGGTTCCCGCACCTGGCGCATCAGATCGGTCGCCTAGCCGACCAGAGTGAGACCTTCCGCTCGCTGTGCGAAGACTACCAATTGGCTGTGGAGGCCCTGGACACCCTCGTCATCAGACGACCGCACGACGACAAGGTGATCGGGGAATACCGCGCACTTGTGGGGGAGCTGGAGGCGGATATCGAGGCTGCCCTGAAAAACGGGTGACGACGCCGGAGATCGTCGGACCGGAAGGTCGCCCATCGGACGGCTGAAAGGGGGTAAGTTGCCCCCACGTTACCCGTACGCAACTTCGCCACGCTGCCAGCATGCGGCAGCCTGAGGCGTCGAGCTTCGATCCTCGCCCCCACCGAAAAAATGCAAGGGAGGTTCACATGACCGTATCGGCACGCCCCCATGCGTGGGCAGTGAGCGGATGCGCCGCCTGTCTGCTCCTCTTCGCCGCAGGTGGAGCATCCCCCGTCGCTGCCCAGGAAGGCGCCGGCGCGAACGTATTGACGACGGTGACCGCGACGGTGCAGTCGATCGACCTCGATACGCGGATGGTCACGCTCAAGGAGAGCGACGGTCGCACCTCGACCATCCATGTCGGCCCGCAGGCCGTCAACCTTCCGCAGGTCAAGCCCGGGGACCGCGTCAGTGTCAGCCGCTACGAGGCCGTGGCCATCGACGTCACCAAGGCGGCTGCAGGTTCGGTGGCGATGGTGACCCAGACGACCGAGGCGGGACGGGCGGAGCCGGGGGAACTCCCCGCCGGCGAGGCCTCGGTGCTGACCAAGGTCACGGCCCAAGTCGTCGGCATTAACGTCGCCGAGCACAAGGTCATGTTCATCGGGCCCGCGGGCGTGGTCCGCACGGTCATCATTAAGAGGCCGCAAGTCCAGCAACTGCTGAACCAGCTGCAGGTGGGCGACATGGTGGAGATCTCTTTCGCCGAGTCCGAGGCCGTCTCGGTGATGCCGGCAATATAACGAGCACGGAGGTGGGGCCCGGCCGGGTTCGGGCGACCGATCCCAGGCCCCGGGCTCCACCGATTGGCCTCGGAAACACGTGTTGACCCACCGTTCTGAGCCAGATGGGCAGATCGGAGGATGCCGATGCCCCGGAGCCTCAGCCTGACCGCAGCGTCGCGCCGCGAGGATGATGCCTCGCCTGGCCGCGTGATGGAGTGCCACGAATGCGGCTTGCGGCATGTGGTGCCGCGGCTGGCGGACGGGACGACAGCCCGGTGTGTGCGCTGCGGCGCGACCCTGCACCGGTTCCGCGCCAGCTCGCTCGACCATGCCTTCGCCTACGCCTGCGCCGGGCTGGTGTTCTTCCTGATGGCGAACTTCCTGCCCTTCATCTCGCTGGAGATCTCCGGACGGGTGCAGGCGGCCAGCCTGGTCACCGGCATCTTCGCCCTCTACGGTCAGGGGCTGTGGGAGCTGGCGGCGGTGGTCTCCCTCACCATGTTCGTCGCCCCGGCGCTCCGACTCGGCACCTTGTTCCTGGTGCTGGGCGGCCTGCGCCTGACGCGGCCGCCGCGCTGGCTGCCGCAGCTCTACCGCTGGGCCATGCTGCTCAGCCCCTGGGCGATGATCGAAGTCTACATGCTGGGCGTCTTCGTCGCCTATGTGAAGCTGATCGACCTCGCCACCGTCGTGGTCGGCCCGGGCCTCTATTCGGTGGGTGCCCTGATGCTGGCGATCATCGCCGCCGGCACCGCGCTCGACACCGAGACAGTGTGGCGGGTGTTCGAGCGGCGCGGCCTGATTCCACCGCCGCCGCCAGTCGATCCGCAGCGCCCGGCCTGTCTCTGCCACGCCTGCGGCCTGGTCTCCAACTTGCCGGCCGGCGGACATGGCGGCTGCCCGCGCTGCGGCGCCACGCTGCACCGCCGCCGGCCAGAGAGCCTGACCCGGACCTGGGCGCTGGTGGTGACCGCGATCATCCTCTACATCCCGGCCAACCTCTTCCCGGTGATGACCGTGATCTCGCTGGGCAGCGGCGCGCCGGACACGATCATGAGCGGCGTGATCGAGCTGGCCGATTCCGGTATGTGGCCCTTGGCGGCGCTGGTGTTCTTCGCCTCGATCACCGTGCCGGTGCTGAAGCTGACCGGACTGATCTACCTCCTGATCACCACCCAGCGCGGCAAGACGGGGCGGCTGCGCAACCGCACCGTGATCTACCGCATCGTCGAGGCGGTCGGCCGCTGGTCGATGATCGACATCTTCATGATCTCGATCCTGGTGGCGCTGGTCCAGCTCGGCGAGCTGGCGACGATCGAGCCCGGCATCGGCGCGGTGTCCTTCGCCGCCGTCGTGATCATCACCATGATCGCCGCCATGACGTTCGATCCGCGGCTGATGTGGGACGCGGCAGGAGAGAACCATGACTGATGTCCACACACTTCGCGACACGGCGGCACCGGTGCCGCCAGCGCCGCTTGCGCCGCGGATCGACCGCAAGCGCCGATTTTCGCCGATCTGGCTGATCCCGATCGTGGCGGCGCTGGTGGGGGTCTACCTCGCCTGGGTCACCCAGTCCGAGAAGGGGCCCACCATCACCATCACCTTCGAGACCGCGGATGGGCTGGAGGCCGGCAAGACCCTGATCAAGCACAAGGAGGTGGTGTTCGGCACGGTCACGAGCCTGGCCCTGACCGAGGACCTCAGCCACGTCGTCGTGACCGCCGAGATGACCAATGAGGCGGCGCCGCATCTGCGCCAGGGCACCCGGTTCTGGGTGGTCCGGCCGCGGCTCTCCGCCACCGGCGGCCTGTCCGGCCTGAGCACCCTCATCTCGGGCGCGTATATCGAGCTCGACCCAGGCCCGGGCGACAGCGCGCGCCACTTCACCGGCCTCGAAGACCCGCCGGTGGTGCGGGCCGACATGGCGGGCACGGCATATATCCTGAAGGCGGACCGGATCGGCTCGGTCGGCCCCGGCTCGCCGGTCTTCTTCCGCGACGTCCAGGTCGGCGAAGTCATGGGCTTCGACTCCTCGGACCTCGAGGTCGGCGTCACCATCCACGCCTTCGTCCGTGCGCCCTACGACCGCTATGTCCATGACGGCACGCGGTTCTGGAACGCCTCGGGCATCTCCATCGGCACCGGCCCCGAAGGCTTCAAGGTCCAGCTGGAATCGCTGGCGGCGGTGCTGGCCGGCGGTATCGCCTTCGACACCCCGGCCACGGCCCGCATTGGCGAGCCGAGCAAGGCAGGCACCGCCTTCACCCTCTACCCGGACGCCACCGGCAGCGAGGAAGCCGCCTACACGATCCGCCTGCCCTACCTGGTGCATTTCCACGGCTCGGTGCGCGGGCTCGCACCGGACGCGCCCGTGGAGTGGCGCGGCATCAAGGTCGGCCGCGTCGTCGATCTCAAGCTGGAATACGATGTCGCGGCCGACACGCTGCGGATCCCGGTGGTGATCGAGTTGGAGCCGCAGCGCGTCGCGCTGGTCGGCGAGAAGCAGGGCTTCGGCACGGGCGAGTTCATGCCCGAGTTGGTTCGCCGAGGCCTGCGGGCCCAGTTGAAGACCGCCAGCCTCCTGACCGGCGAGTTGATGGTCTCGCTCGACTTCTTCCCGGACGCGCCGCCAGAGACGATGGGCACGGGCGAGCGCTACCCGGTGATCCCGAGCGTCCCGGACGAGTTCGCGGCCGCGATGCAGTCGGTCAGCGGCATCCTCGAGAAAGTCTCCGCCCTGCCGCTCGACAAGGTGGTGCAGCAGGTCGATGCGACGCTCAAATCCTTCGAGACGCTGGCCGCCTCGCCGGACATCACCGCATCGCTGCGATCGCTCGCCGAGGCCCTGACAGCCACGCGGGACCTCGTGTCGCAGGCCAACACCGATCTCGGACCCATTATGGACAAGCTGCCCCCGCTCCTGACCACGGCGCAGCAGGCCACGCAGCGGCTGAGCGGGACATTGGCCTCGGTCAACAGCGGCTATGGCAATGACTCGACGTTCAGGCGGGACCTGGTGAGGCTGATGAGCCAGGTCGACGACACGCTGCGCTCCGTCCGCGTCCTGACCGACTATCTGGAACAGCACCCCGAATCCCTCATCCGGGGCAAGGCGGGAGGGGGATGATCGATGCCGATGTCCTGCACGCGGCGCGGCCTTCTCGGCTTGGTCATCGCCGCGTCGCTGTCCGCCTGCGCCTCACCCGCGCCCAAGGTCTACACCCTGGTGACGGTGCCCGGGACGGCCGTCGGCGGCCGGCCGGTGACGGCGTCGGTGGCAGCGGTCGACATCGCCGAATATCTCGACCGGCCGCAGATCGTCACCCGCTCGGGCACCGTCGAGCTCGGGGTCGCCGAGTTCGAACGCTGGGGCGAGCCGCTGGGGAACATGGTGCAGCGGGTGCTGGCGGAGGATCTGACCCGGCGCTTCCCGGCGGGCTCGGTGGTCACCACCAGCCGGACCCTGTCGGGCGACGAGGCCGTGACCGTCGAGCTGGCCGTGGCCCGTTTCGATTCCGATGCTGACGGCACCATCATTCTCGCGGCGCAGTGGCGCCTGCAGCGCAAGGCCGGCGGCCGGGCGAAGATCGAAACCGCCCGCATCACCCGCCGCCCGGCGGATGAGACCAAGGCGGCCGAGGTGCAGGCGATGAGCGACACCCTGGGCGAACTCGCCGACCGCATCGCCGGCGGGCTATCGGCTGCGCCCAAGCGGCGCTGACGTCGCTGCGGACGATGTCGTTGCCCGCGAACGGCAGCATACGGAAGAACAACGGCATGAGCTGCGGTATCCGATCCCGTCTTCCAGGTGTCGTTCTCATCCTGCTCCCCCTGGTCGTCGGACAGGCAGATGCCCAGACGAATCCGCCGCCACCGGCTGGGATGACCCAGCAGCAATATGACGAGTTGGTGAGGTCGGTCGGCCAGTCTGTTGTCCAGACCCTCACCGAAAAGGGACTGGTGACACAGCCCTCGGCGTCTCCCGTGGTGGCCAAGCCAATCGAGGTCGATGAAGAGGCATTGGTGGCCCGGCAGGTCGTAAAAACCCTGAGCGAAGTTCCGACGGTCCTTGGCGGGTACTCCGAAGTTTCGACCGAACTGGTGCAGCTATGGGATCGGTTGGACCGGACGGCATCGGGGGGGCGCGGCCCATGGGCCTATCTAGGCCTGCTCGCCATCACGGCGGCCGCAGCGCCTCTCGCCGAAGCCGGCATCCGCCGCCTCACCCTCGCCAAACGCAATGTCATGGCCCAGCAGTTCGCCACAACCGGCGGGCTGTGGCGCGTGGCGGCACTGGCGCTCCTGGACGGGTTTGCGGTTGTCGCGGTCTGGCTGGTGGTCCACCTGGCGCTCGGCGCCGTGTTCGCGAAGGCTGGCTTACAGACCCAGTTCGCGGCGATTGTCCTCAAGAGCCTCGTGACCTGGCGGACGTTCATGCTCCTCTTCCGATTGTATCTGCGGCCTGACCTGGCCGCGGTGCGGATCGCGCCGGTGACCGATGAGAGCGCCTATCGCCTCCTTCGACTGTTCGAACTTGCCGTTCTGGTGGCGATCCTCGCGGGGTCCTGGGTCCGCGTTCTGGTGTCGCCGGCCGCCGTTTCTGCCGCGATCCTCACCAATAGCGTGGCCGTGCTCGCCATTTTCATATTCGTCGTCTTTCGGGCGCGGAGCGATGTCTGCAGCTGGTTCCTCGGGCTCATCGACGAAGATGCGCGCAAGAGTGGCATCAAGGTGGCGCTCGCCCGGCACTGGCATTGGATCGCTCTGCCGATCTTGATCTTCCTCGGGCTCGCGCGCGCCTATGACGCGGTGTCCGATCTCTTCGAAGTTCCCGACGGCGCGATTCTCACGCTCAATATCATCATCGGGCTGCTGCTCGCCGAGACGCTGTCATCCTTCATCGTCAGGCGTCATCGTGCTTCCGCCCTCGCCCGATCCGGAGGTCCGGAGTCCGGCAGATTGTTGCCCTTCCTTGTCCGGGCGGTTCGCGCCACGATCTGGGTCGTGGCTGCCGCGGTGCTGGTTCGGACCTGGGCCGTGGATGTGTTGAGCCTCGTCGACGAGCAGGGCTGGAGCGAGATCAGCCGCGCCTGGACCACGACTGTCGTCACCGCCCTGCTGGCCTACTTTGCCTGGGAGGCCGTCCATTTTGCGACCGAGCGGCGCAGCGAACGACCGAAGCCAGGGGCGTCCGGACAGGAGGCCGAGGCGGGACAGGCGCCCGTCAACGCCACGCGTCTCGAGACCCTCGCACCCATCCTGCGCGTCGCGCTCGGCATCGTCATCGTCGTGACGGCGGCGCTGACGATACTGGCGAGCCTGGGCATCTGCATCACGCCTTTGATCGCCGGAGCATCGGTGTTCGGCCTGGCGATCTCGTTCGGCAGCCAGACCCTGGTCCACGACATTGTGTCCGGGCTCTTCTATCTGGCGGATGACGCGTTTCGCGTCGGCGAATACATCGACGGCGGCAAGGCGAAGGGCACGGTGGAGGGCTTCACCCTGCGCTCCATCCGCCTGCGGCACCAGAGCGGGCAGATCCATACAGTTCCATTCGGCCAGCTTGGGCAGATCACCAATTTCAGCCGCGACTGGTCGACGCTGAAAGTCAACCTGCGGCTCACCCGCGATACCGATCTCGACAAGCTGCGCAAGGTTACCAAGAAGGTCGGCCTGGCAATGCTCGAGGATCCCGAGTTGAAGGATGATTTTCTGGAGCCGCTCAAGCTGCAGGGGGTTGCCGATATCGCCGACACCGCCACCGTGATGCGGTTCAAGATCACGGTGCGGCCGATCCGGCCGGCCTACATCCAGCGTGAAGCAATGAAGCGCCTCATCGCGGCGTTTAAGGAGGCTGGAATCGAGTTCGCAGGTGCCGCAGTCGCCATTCCGCCGATCGGTGGGCCGTCAATGGGCATTGCGGCCGCGGCGGCGGCAAGCACGCCCGCAACGAGAGCCGGCTGAGGCGGCTGCCCGGCATTCTGCATCCCGAGTCAGACCGCCCGCGGGGAGAGTTCCATGACGCCTCACGTGATCGACGAAGCCAGCAGAGGGCGGTGGGCGAGGCTGCGCACCATCCTGATGCACGAGTTCCGCAAGCTGCTGCCGCCGACCATATTCTTCTTCCTCGGATTCAACCTGATTCTGTTCAGCAAACGGCTCTTGCTGGCCGACTATCTGATCCAGTTCAGCGGCTTCTTCCTGGCGACGACCGCGGCCCTTGTGGTCGGCAAGGTCGTGCTGATCGCCGACACCATGCCATTCCTGCGACGCTTCGATAAGGCCCCTCTGGCACAGCCCATCCTGTTCAAGACCGTGGTCTACTCGCTCCTGGTCTCCGCAGCGCGCCTCATCGAGGCGTTCATCCATTACCTGATCCAGGGCGGCAGCGTGGGTGGCGGCGGCTTCCTGGACGAGATCCTGGGCAACTTCAGCTGGGACCATTTCATCGTGACACAGATGTGGGTCTTCGTACTGTTTCTCATCTACGTCACGGCAAGCGAGATCAACGAGCTCATCGGCGACGGCGAGCTGTTCAAGATCCTGTTCACCCGACGCTCATCGGAGCTGAAGTTGACCCGGCGCGCGCGCATCCGGCTGCTGGCGCGGCTGTCCCGATTGGCCGACGCCCACTCGATCGATGTGCTGCGCGATCCCAACACGGCCCCGCATGCCGAACTGGTGGCGATCCTGCGCGGTCTAGGGCACAGGGGGCGCACAGAGTGAGTGGTTTGGCGCGGCGAACGCGGTGGTTCTGCGGTCCGGAGACCGCGACACAGCCTTCCCGTCATCCTCGTGCCAAGAGTGAGGATCTGGTTCGGTCCCAAGGCACCGGCTGGCCGCGAGAGCAACTGGGTGCAGGCGATGCCCAGGAAAGGTTGGAGCTTCCTCATTCGCCTCTACGCCCCGCTGCAGCCGTGGTTCGACACGTCACCCACGGTCCGGGAATCTGGCCGCTTCGCCGGTGGGCTGGATCGGCCGTCGCAACGGCAAATTACCCGTGGATACCTATCCAAGCACTGCCACCACAGGCACCCTCCAAGCTGAAAGCGAAGACCGTGGCTCGGCCATCGCAGGCGCCGATCGATGACGCGTCATGGTCAGGCTCGACCTGAACACCAGGTCCGATTCGACCCAACGCGTCGACGGATGTATTGCTGCCATGAACTTGGAACAGGTCACAATTGATCCCCTGCGGGCGATACGGTCCAGCGGATGCCGACTGACGGCATCAGTGTTGCTCTCAGGGTGTTCTCAATCGCCCGCTGGCCCGCCACTCGGCATGGACCCGAAGCGAGGCTGAGGCTTGGCCCGCCGATTCAACGGCGGACCGATAACTGGGAGGAGAGCCGAAATGGCGACGGTCCTTGCCGACGCCGCCCGACGAGTGCTCGCTGTCGGCCTCGTTGCCGACGCTCTGTGGTCCGCAGCGTCGGCGATCCCGGCGATGGCCCAGGACACCGCTGCGCCGCCCGCGAACACGACGGCAGGGCCATGGTTTGCCCGAATTACGCCCTATGCCTGGCTGCCATCGGTCAGCGGCAGCACCCGGGCGACCCGCCGCCCCACCCAACACGGTCGATCGGCCAGAGCTTCTCGGACATCCCCAGCGATCTCGATTTCGCCGCCATGATCGCCGGCACGGACTACGACGAGCGGATCGGGCTGCTCGCGGATCATGGCGTCCAAGCGGAATCGAGCTGGTGAAGTGACGAGCCAATCTACAACCGAAAGAACAGAACAATGCAAACCACCATTCTGAACACAGTGGCCACGCCACCATCGCGGTGGGGAATCGCCGCGATGCATCTGGCGGCAGCGGCAGTTGCCGTAATGGTCGGGTTGGGCGCAACCTCAGGAGCGACAGCCGATGAGGCAGACGCCAAGGGCCTGTTCAAGGCAATGTCCGATTACCTGGCGGCTCAGAAGGCCATATCGTTCGGTTACGATACCAACTTCGAGGTCGTCACCAAAGATCAGCAGAAACTCGCGCTGGCGAGCTCCGGTACGATCTTTCTCAACCGGCCCGACAAGATCCGCGTCACGCGCTCCGCCGGGTTCGCGGATGTCGAGATGATCTTTGACGGGAAAACGCTGACGCTGCTCGGCAAGAATGTGAATCGCTTCACCCAACTCGCTGTGCCCGGCACAATCGACAATCTGGTCGACGAGCTGCGGGACAAATACGACAAGCCTCTTCCCGGTGCAGACCTGCTCCTGTCGAACGTCTACGATGCGCTGATGCCTGATGTCGTCGACGTGAAGGACCTCGGGAGCGGGGTGATCGGCGGCGTTGAATGCGATCACCTCGCCTTTCGGACCAAGGACGTCGATTGGCAGATCTGGATCGCACAGGGGGATCATCCCTATCCGTGCCGATATGTCATCACCTCCAAGCTCGTCCCCGGTGCACCGCAATACAGTGCCCAAATCCGGGACTGGAAGACCGGAGCCGAGGTCGCATCGGAAGATTTTAGCTTCAAGAATTCAACGAACGCTAAAATGGTGGACCTGAAGGAACTCCCTGACATCGGTGATCTGCCGCAGCATTTTGCCATAGGAGGCGTCCAATGACCGCGTTGAGGCTGTTTAGCATCGTTCTAGTGACTGGGATCGTCGGATTTGGAGGGCTCGACCTCGGAGAGCGGCTTTCGATCCCTGGCGTGCACGGCATGGTTTCGACGGCCGAGGCCAGGGTCGGACGTCCGTTGACACCGGTGAGCGTTGCCGGGGTGGGCCGGCGCACGGTTCGGCGCTGTGCGGTGGGCGTGTACAACTGTTAACGACGGCAGCCTCATCGCG
The DNA here is from genome assembly GCF_005938675.2 of Mycobacterium sp. KBS0706. Classification (GTDB taxonomy): domain Bacteria; phylum Pseudomonadota; class Alphaproteobacteria; order DSM-16000; family Inquilinaceae; genus Inquilinus. Next base: position 297 of record NZ_VCCH02000116.1, on the reverse strand, counting down.
AGAAGCAGCTAGTTGTCGACTGCGAAGGACGGGTTGCCGCCACCGATCTGGCTGTGGCCGCAGGATACTCCACTCTGCTCTGGCGATATGGAAGGAGCGCGGCCATGCGGTTTCACGTCGAGTTGATCAAGCCCTCCCACTACGACGATGACGGCTATGTCATCCAATGGTGGAAGGCATCGGTCCCATCCAACTCCCTCGCCAGCCTCTATGCGATCGTCCTGGACGCGGCCGAGCGATGTGTCCTCGGCCCGAATGTGAGGGTGACACTCTCGGCCGCCGATGAGTGCAACACAG
>NZ_VCCH02000115.1 GCF_005938675.2 Mycobacterium sp. KBS0706 | reverse complement strand
ATCTGATCCAGAGCCCCGCCCCAAAAAGGCGGGGGCTTTCGGCGTTCTGCGGAGCGGCTAGAGGGAATCTAAGCCCGCTGCGGGCGCCGTGGCCAGCGCGCGCGTAGCGCACGTCGCGCCCGGGACTACACCCTTGCCGCCGGGAGACAGGCTTGGTCAGCCGGGGCTGCTGCCGGCGCCGGAAGAGTTGTCGGCCCAGGCAAGGCCCGCTTTGAACGTCCGCTCCTGAAGGCCGTTGCAGACGATACGGCGGTAGTCGGGGAATTTCCGCACCCGACCCATCTCAGACGTTCAGAGCCCTCATAGACTGCTCCGAACCGGACATCCTCGTTGCCGCAGCGAGTGTTGAAACCGGACCTCCGATCGGGGGCGGATCCGGCTCCCTTTCCGAATCTCAGTCGCTCCTCCGGATTGCCTCGAAGCAGGGGCTGCGGGTGACCCTCGTGCAACGGGCGCACGCAGTGCTCGGGGCGATAACGCGCTCGCGACACCTTTGCCAAGTGATCCATAGCGCCTCAGTTTGATGAGCCCCCAGGCCAGAAGAGCTCCGCCGCCGACATCGTCCATCCGTTGCGCTTCGTAACCGTTACGTACCCTCCGTCCCCGACCATAAGGCTCGATATTGGCGCGGCGGGGCGCCTCGGCACAGCTGTCTGCCCCTTCACCCGCCTTATCGTCGGCGAGCTGAGGCCGTCGAGGCGCGCACCGGGCGCATCATCAGATGAGAGCCAAACGACTGGCGTCACTGAATCTCATCCGTCCTTTATGCGAGGGCCGGACCATGACACTCGACCATATCGCCTTGGCTTTGCTCATTGTCATGATGTTGCTGGTCGCCTATGGCGTGGTCGCCGTCTACGGCATTCCGTATGAGATCGCCAAGCGGCGGCATCACCCGCATCAGGATGCCATCGGTGCCGCGACCTGGGTGAGCCTGTTCACGCTCGGCGCGCTGTGGCCGTTCCTGTGGATCTGGGCCATGTCCTACCGGCCGGATCGCGGTTGGGGTGTTTCGACGGGCACGCGGAATCTTCCCGACGCCAGCACCCTCATCGCGCAGTTCGAAAAGCGGCTCATGGCGCTGGAGCGCGCTCGGACCACGCAGGTGCCGTGATGGCCGCGCTGCTGCTGCTCGGCTATGCCGCGATCTGCGTGGTGGTGTTCAAGCTGCTGCGGGTCCCGGTGAACAAATGGAGCGTGACGACCGCCGGCCTCGGAGGCGTGGTCGTTGTCGGCGGCCTTCTTGTAACGATGAATTACAACCATCCGTTCACAACGGATGCGCGTCTGTACTTCTACACCACCCCGATCGTCCCCACGGTCAAAGGGCATGTGGTCGAGGTCACGGTCAGGCCCAACGTGCCGCTGACGGCAGGCGATCTCCTGTTCCGCATCGATCCGCGGCCCTACCAGTACATCGTCGAGCAGAAGCGGGCGCTGCTCGCCGAGGCCGAGCAGAATGTCAGGCAACTCAAGGCCTCCTTCGACCAGGCCTCCGCCAATGCGGAACGGGCAGAAGCTGATCTCAGGCTCGCGCAGCAGACCTATGATCGGCAGTCCGAACTGCTCGAGAAGCGCGTCGTCGCGCAGGCCGCCCTCGATACCGCGGCGCGCAACCTCGACGCATCGAGACAGGGGGTGGCGGAAACCCGGGCAGCCGCAGAGCGTGCGCGGCTTGCATTCGCCTCGGAGATCGGCGGAGTCAACACGGCGGTCGCGCGCCTCCAGGCCGATCTGCAAAACGCCGAGTTCGACCTCTCGGAGACCAACGTCACCGCGCCCACCAATGGCTACGTCACTCAGCTTTTTCTACGGCCCGGGATGACGGTGAGCCCGTCGACGCCGACGATGGTCTTCATCCATAGCGACGACAACATCTTCGGCGCCTCGTTCGCGCAGAACGCGCTGCAGCGTGTGAAGGCGGGAGATGAGGCGGAGATCGCCTTCGACGGCATTCCGGGGCGCGTTTTCAGCGGTGAGGTGGGCGTCGTGAGCGACGCCATCGCCCAGGAACAGGTCCAGGCTGGCGGCACCCTGTTGAACCCGGAGGACCGGAGCCGGATTGTCGGGCGCCCGATCACGCGCATCCGGATTGTCGACGACCTGTCCGGTTACCAGCTTCCGGCCGGAGCGACGGCGCAGGTGGCGGTATACACCGAGCACTGGCAGGCGGTCGCCATCGTTCGCCGCATCCTGCTACGGATGAAGGCCTGGATGAACTACGTCGTGTAGGAGCGGGTCACGCCGGTGCAGCAGACGGCTGCGAATTCGGCCCGGACCGTGCCTTCGTAACCGTTACGTATCCTCCGTCCCAGGGGAGCCGCGTCGATACTGGCGTCGTCGGGCCGCGCTTCGGCGGATCTCCGATCCGGTCGCGGGAGCCTTCGGCCACGCAAGCGGTCCGGTGCGCACAGGCCCGATCAGGAAACCCGAAGATCGAGCCGTAGATGACGCCGGACCGACAGGGGTAAAGGCGAGATTCGATTCTGAGGCGACAGGAAGAGCTGGAGAGCGGAAGGCCCGGAGCCGCATTGCTGAAGGTCGGCTTCCTTGGTCTCACGGAGATCTTCATGAACCTCACTATTCCGGAAATCGACCTACCGCCCATGTTGCGGTTTGCCATCGTTCTAAGTTTTATTTTCATTATGCCGTATTTGACGAGGAAGCTGCGCATCCCATCCGTTGTCGGATTCATATTGGTCGGTGTTCTTATCGGCCCGCATGGCATCGGGATCATGCCCAAGAATGCAGAGGTGGCGAACTTCTTCGCGGAATTGGGCAAGCTGCTGCTGATGTTCTTCGTCGGTCTCGAAATCGACCTGCGCCAATTCAAGGTCAACCAGCGGCGGTCGCTGGTGTTCGGCCTCACGACGTTCACATTGCCGATGGTCGCGGGGTTCGCAGTCGGAGTCAGCTTCGGCTATCCTTTCGTCTCGGCGGCATTGATCGGATCGCTGCTCGCTTCGCACACTCTGATCGGCTACCCGATCATCCGTGGCACGCCGCTGGCGTCCAGGCCTGCCGTCACCATCACGGTCGGGGCCACGGTCCTGACGGACATCCTGTCGCTCCTGATCCTCGCGGTCTGTCTGACCACCCACAAGACGGGGTTCGACCCCTGGTCGCTGATCATCCAGCTGGCGGAGCTCGCCGGCTTCGTGCTCTTCATGATCGTCGTGCTTGCCCGCTTCGGCCGATGGCTGTTCGACCGGTTGCGGCAGACGGATGAAGCCTGCTTCCTCCTCATGCTCACCATCGTCGCGGCCGGGTCGGCGCTTGCGGAAGCCATCCAGCTCGAAGGCATCCTGGGTGCGTTCATGGCGGGCCTGGCCGTCAACGCCGCGGTGCGAGACGCACCGGCCAAGGCGAAGCTCGAGTTCCTGGGCAACAGCCTCTTCATCCCGGCCTTCTTCATTGTCACCGGCTTCCTGATCGACATCAACCTGTTCGCGGCAACCATCTGGTCCCATGCCGCGATGGTGGCGGCGATCTTGCTGGGGCTGATCGTGACCAAGTGGCTGGCTGCGGAGGCGGTCGGCCGGGTCTGGGGATTTCCGGCCATCGATCGTGGCCTGATGACCTCACTTACCATCCCTCAGGTGGCCGCAACCTTGGCGGCCGCGCTCGTCGGCTATCAGGCGCTGAACGCCGCCGGGCAACCCCTGATCGACGGACCGATGCTGAACACCGTTCTCGTGCTCGTGGTGGTCACGTCGGTCCTGGGACCGGTCCTGACCGAGCGTTTCGTTGCTGTGGCAGCCCGCCGGCAAGCACTTGGGTCCACGGACGCGGCAAGGCGCCAGGCCGGCGAGGAGACGTCCCCGCCCGGCCGCCACAGCGTGGAGAAACCCGGGATGGGCAACGGCAGTGACATTCCTTTGAACCCCTGAGCAGGAGGCAAGATATGTCGTTCCGCCTGTGCTGCGTGATCGCAGCTGTCACGGTAGCCTCGGCGTTCCCCGCCCAGGCCCAGATCGGCTTCATACTGGGCCGCAACGGCGCCAAGCTGTCAGCCGAGGACATGGCAACGATCCGCGGATCGGTGAGGCAGGTTTTGACGTCGAAGCAGGTCGGCACGACGGAGACCTGGACGGCGTCGGGCAATGCCCGGGGCGAGACGACGCTGTCGCGGATCTTTGAAAGCGATGGCGAACCCTGTGGCGAAGTCAGGATTGTCATTCGCCGCCCTGAGAGAGAAACGCCCTACAACATCAACTTCTGCAGGTCCTCGGACGGTCAGTGGCTGATCGCACCGTAGCGGGGCCCAACCACGCCGCGCCACCGCATCGATGGCAATTGGCGAGGTCCCGCTCAGCCGTCCTCGCCGTGGCGCCAGGCGTTAACAGTAACATTACCCCTCCGCTCTCCCTTTCGGTGAGATGGAGCGGTATTCCTTGTCGACATCTCTGCCTGTGGATGGCGGCCGCACCTGAGGCCCTGGGTCGGTGTCAAGCATACCGGGGCAGGCTGCAGCACGGCATCACCGGGCGAGTGTGACGCCGCAGGGGCCTGCGAGAGCCTGTCTGCGCAGACCCTTGCCAGACTCCCGTCCGCCGCCGACTGCGGTTGACTGAGCCGGGGTGTTCCGATGCGAGGCAGATCCACCCCGCCGGGGTTGGCGCGTCTCATGCTGCGGTGGCCGGCCCTTCGCGAGGTGCTCGCCGCCCGCGCCGAGACGGATGATCAGTTCGCGTCACTTTGCGAGATCTACGCCGAAGCCCATGAGGCGCTCGAGGCTTGGCAGAGGTCCGGCCATGCCCTTGCTGCGGCGCGCGCCTCTGAATATCAGGACATGCTGGCGGAGATCGAAGGCGATATTTTAGACAAAATTGATGTGCGGCGATAGATCAGGACGGCATTCCTTAACAAATGCCGGAAAGAATATTATGATAGTTGGGAGAAATATTATTATCGCAAAGTGTGATTCTTGAGGTACGATGCGGCGATTTTTGAAGAGAGCGGCGAGGGTGCCATGCCAGCCGAGCTCAACGAAGCGCATAAGGCCCGGGCTGACTTCGGGACCAGAGAGGCAATACCTGATGAGGCTTCCATCCGGGAAGCGCTCGCCGCTTTGCTCAACGATCCGAGCTTTCACGCCTCCGAGCGCAACCACCGGTTTCTGCGCTTCGTGGTCGAGGAAACCCTCGCCGGCCGCAGCGATCGCATCAAGTCCTACACAATCGCCGTCGATGTGTTCGGGCGTGGCGAGGGTTTCGACGCCGCCACGGACCCGATCGTCCGGATCGAGGCCTCGCGGCTTCGGACCGCACTCGCGGCCTACTACGATGGTCCGGGGCGTGATTCCACAATCCGTATCCAGCTGCCCAAAGGCGGCTACGTGCCTATCTTTGAGCAGATTTCAAGCATACGGGATGCTGTCGAGCCGCCGCGGCGCGGCCGGTCGATCACCGTCGGGTGGCGGGCCCTGGCAGTGGTCGCAGTCCTGCTGGCAACGGTCGCCGCCGGTGGTTTCTGGTTCCAGGCATCGCCGACAGCGTCGCGGGAGCCGCTCCTGATCGTCGATCCGGTGGCGGTCGCGTCGGACGATCCCTTGAGAGTCCAGATGGCGCTCGGGCTGTCGCAGTCCCTGGTTGTGGCCCTGACCCGCTTCCAGGGGCTGCGTGTCGTCTACGCACCGGATGAAGCGCGGCGACAGGCCATCGACGATCATCTCGCGAAGGATGGCGGCCGCCGTTCGCTCTACGCGCTCGACTCCAGCCTGCGGCAGGAAGGCGGCTCGATCCGCTTCTGGTGGCGGCTCAGCGACATCCGGCGTGGCGAAACCGTCTGGTCGGATATGGTCGACCGTTCAGTCAGCGACGGGACCATGATCCCGATCGAGGACGAGATCGCGCACGGCGTCGCCACCCGGATCGGAGAGCCGACAGGGCTCGTGGCCACGCGCGAGACGCATATCGAGCTGGCCCGGCCGACCGGCGGCTATGGCTGCGTCCTCCGGGCCCGCGCTTATTACACGGCGATCTCCGAGACCCTGCATCGCGATGTCCGCTCCTGCCTGGAGGCGACGGTGGCCGCGGACGCGACCTATGCGGATGCCTGGTCCATGCTCGCCTATGTCTATCTCGACGAGGACCGCAACGGGTTCAATCGCAGCGGCACGGCAGAGGATGCGGCGATGCGGGCGCTGCGGGCCGCCGAACGGGCCGTGGCGCTGGCGCCGCAGTCCGAGACTGCGCTCGAGGCGCTGATGGTCGTCAACCATCGCCTCGGCAATGTGGAGGCGGCCGAGCGGGCCGGCCGCCGGGCGCTCGAGATCAACCCGAACAATCCTGAGCTGCTGGCGGAACTCGGCATTCGCCTCTTCGCGCTCGGAAAGTGGGACGAGGGCGCCGACATGGTCCGACGCGCCGCCGAGCGGAGCATGGTGCTGCCGCCGCTCGAGCGGGTCACCCTGGTGTTCGATCACTACCGCAAGGGCGAGTTTGATCAGGCTCTGACGGAGGCGAAGAAGATCCAGCTTCCGCAATATTACGTCACCTATCTGTTGTTGGCGGCAATCTACGGTGAGCTTGGCAAAAAAACGGAAGCGGAGGCTGCCATAGCGAGATTGCTGGAGCTTCGCCCGGACTACGCGTCGGAGATGCGGGAAGACTTTCGCTCCAGGCACTACACGGGTGCCCTGATCGACCGGCTGGCATCCGGCCTTCGCAAGGCCGGCCTCGCGGTTCAATGAGCATCGCACGCGGATGCCGACCGCCATCCTATCCGGCTCGGCCGTTGCGTATTGTAACCGTTGCGTACCCTCCGTCCTGGGCTGTCGGAATGAATAGTATCGTTGCCGGGTACTGCGTTTGGCATCCCGATGGTCCGGCATGGGAGCATCGTCCGTTCTGGCGGTAGGGCCTCCCAGGCGCCGCATGCTCCGCCGTCGACGATCCGGAGGATGTGTCCAATGGTCCATCACCTGACCGCCCGTGGCGGCCCGTCGGCGACCCGCGCCGCCGAGGTGGGAGTGCTGTCGCCGCTCATTTGGCTCTTCCGAATGGAGGCTGATCATCATGGCGACCATCAATGGAACTTCAGGCGACGACAATCTCGTGGGCACGCTTGACGACGATGAGATCAACGGCCTGACAGGGAACGACACCATGGAAGGCCTGGCAGGTGCCGACCACTTCAACGGCGGGCCGGACTCAGACACGGTGGTCTATGCCCTCTCGCCCGGTGCCGTTACGGTCGACCTTGCCTCCGGTACGGGCACTCGGAACGATGCGGCCCTGGACACCTATGTCGGCGTCGAGAACGCAATCGGGTCGGCCTTCAACGATCTCCTCGCCGGCGATGCCGGCACGAACGTCCTGTCCAGCGGGCCCGGGGACGATACGCTTCACGGCGCAGCCGGTGCGGACCAGCTGGACGGCGGCAACGGGTCGGATTTCGCCAACTTCCAGGGCTCGGGCGAGGCGGTCACCGTCGACCTGCTCGCCGGCACGGCATCGGGAGGTGATGCCGAGGGCGACGTGCTGACCAGCATCGAAAATCTCTATGGCTCCAGCAACGATGACAGCCTGACCGGCAGCGATATCCGCAACATCATCGGCGGCGAGCTGGGCAATGACACCATTGTCGGAAACGGAGGGGATGACTCCCTGTCCGGCGAGGATGGTGTCGATAACCTCAGCGGCGGCGATGGCAACGACCGGCTCATCGGCGGCGCCGGTGCCGACACGATTCTGGGCGGCATCGGCACCGATTCCGTCGATGCCGGCAGCGAGAACGACATCGTCTCCGGCGAGGCCGGCGACGATTCCATCGTCGGCGGCGCCGGCGACGACCAGATCGACGGCGGCATCGGCAATGATATCGTCGAGGGCGCGGCCGGTGCCGATACCGTGACCGGCGGAGCGGGGATCGATACCGCCTACTACGCCACCAGCACCGGCGGGGTGACCGTCGACCTGGCGGCGGGAACCGGCACCGGCGGCGATGCCGAGGGCGACGCCCTCTTGGGGATCGAACAGCTATATGGTTCGACGGTCGCTGATCGCCTGGCCGGGGATGCCGGCAACAACACGCTCTGGGGCAATGCGGGCAACGACATTCTCGTCGGCGGCGCCGGCGCCGACTTCCTGAAGGGCGGCACCGGCAACGATACGTTCGTCTACGCCAATGTGACGGAGAGCACCGTCCCCGTCGCGGGCAAGGATACGATCGCGGACTTCACCGCCGGTGACCGGATCGACCTGTCCGCGATCGATGCCGACGGCGATGCCTCGAACGGCGACACCGCCTTCGCCTTCGTCGGCAGCCTGTTCGTGGGCCAGGTGGCACAGGTCGCGGTGGTGGCATACGACGACGGCCGCCAGGGCGTCTACATCGGCATCGATGGCGACGACAATCCGGAATCCATCATCACCGTCTACGCCGGCCACGCCCTGACCGCGGCGGACTTCGTGCTGTAATGGCGAACGGCCCGGTCGTTGCGCTTCGTAACCGTTACGTACCCTCCGGCCTAGGCCCTGAGCCTCGATAGTCGGACCGCCGGGTGCTGTGTCTGGCACCGCTGAGCTTCTTCGGAGAGTGTCCTTGCCACCGCGGCACGCCGTGATGCCCAGGATCTCCGGCTCCGCGCCCGCGCCGGACGAGGTACCGGGCTTTATCGACCGACCGAAACTGATCGCACCCCAAGGAGAGAATGGTGACTGGTCGCTTCATGGTATCCCCCATCATCGGAGTGGCATTCCTGATCGCCGCTCTCATGGCCCCCGCCCAGGCCGCTGACGTGCCCATCGTCACGGGCGAGCACTGGACCAAGGCGTCGGAGGCAGAAAAGAAGGCGTTTCTGGCAGGTGCCGCGAATGTCATCTCGATCGAATACCAGCTGCGAAAAGACGATCGCCGGCAGCGCCCGGGAATGATTGCCGCGCTCGTCACCAACCTGCAGCCGATGACGCTGAGCGACATCTCGCAAGCGGTGGACGCCTACTACATGGCCAATCCAGGCCAGACCTCCCGCTCGGTGATCGAGGTCATCGTCACCGACGTCGCCAAGATCAAACCGTCGAAGTAGGGGAGAGCAGCGATGCGGAAGATCCTTTTGCCGGCGGCGCTCTGCGCCGCGCTGATCGGCACGGCCTGCACCAATATGAGCCCCGAGCAGCAGGGAACGCTGAGCGGCGCCGCCATCGGCGCCGCGGGCGGCGCGGCGATCAGCGGCATCGCCGGGGGCAATGCCGGTGTCGGCGCTCTGGTCGGCGGCGCTGCAGGCGCCGTGGCCGGGAACCTCAAGGGCAAGGGGTACTGGTGATCCAAGGCGACGGTTGAGGCGTGCTCGAAATCCTCCAGCCATGGCCGCCGTGCGGTCAGTCCGACCGGCCGGTTCGTTCCACCAGCGTTGCACACGGGATGCCGATTGCCGGCTGAGTCTGATCCGGGCGTTGCGCTTGGTAACCGTTACGTACCCTCCGCCCGGGGGCCTGGGCTTCGATAGTGGCACCGCTGGGCGCGCGTTCAGCATCCCGATGTCTGGCGTGAAGCGTCTTCCGGTCGGACGGCGTGAACACCTCAGATGCCTGCGTGCCACATGCCATCGACGATCCGGAGGACGTCCACGATGGTCCATCGCCTGACAGCCCGCCGCTCGTCGGCCCTGATCTCCGGGGCGATGGTCTGCATGATAGCGGGAGGCGCGGCCGCGGCGGAGAACGCAACCAGCGTCTATCTGCTGGGCTTCCGCGGTCCGCTGGCCGGCATGACCCCGCCGCCGGGCGTCTTTCTCCAGAATGACGTCTATGTCTACGGCGGCAGCGCGGATGGAGGGCGCCGGCTGCTCCTGGGCGGGACCCTGGCTGCCAATGTCAATGGGGAGGCCCAGCTCGAGCTGCCGACCGTGATCTGGGTGGCGCCGGCGCAGGTGCTGGCGGCCAGCTGGGCTTCACGGCCACATGGCCGCTCGGGCGCAGTTACGTCAACGCGAGAACCTCTATCGACTCTCCGGTCTTCGGCCGCAACAGTGGCTTCATCAGCGACGAGACCAACGCCATCGGCGACCCGCTGCTGTCCGGCTTCCTGGGCTGGAATGCGGGCAAGTTCCATTGGCAGGCGGTGGCGATGCTGAACATCCCGATCGGCGACTACCGCAAGGATGCGCTCAGCAACGTCGCCTTCCACCGCTGGGCCGGCGACCTGACCGGCACCGTGACCTGGCTGGACCCGGAGTCCGGCATCGACCTCTCCGCCGCGGCCGGCTTCACCTTCAATGGCGAGAACCCCGAGACCGACTACTGGACCGGCACCGAGTTCCATATCGAATGGGCCGCCAGCAAGAGCTTCGGCGATGTCTCGCTCGGCCTCGTCGGCTACCACTACCAGCAGATCACCGGCGACGGCGGGCCCGGGGCGAGGCTGGGCGATTTCGAGGGGCAGGTCACCGCGCTCGGCGGGACGGTCGCCTACAACTTCAACCTCGGCGACAGGCCGCTGACCGCCCGGCTGAAGGTCTATCGCGAATTCGCAGCGGAGAACCGGCTGGAGGGGACCTCGGCGTTCCTGACCCTCTCGCTGCCGCTCCAGATCAACGCTCCGCCACCGGAATAGGGAGACGGCGGTGTCCGAGTCCTGCTGCAGCCATACCGCCCCGATCATGGAGACAGCCGTCAGGCCGGCACGTCCGGGCATGGTCTGGATCGCCGGCGGCGAGTTCGGCATGGGCTCGGACCGGCACTATCCGGAGGAGGCGCCGGTCCATCGGGTCCGCGTCGACGGGTTCTGGATCGACGAGATCCCGGTTACCAACGCGCAGTTCCGGGTTTTTGTCGAAGCAACGGGCTACGTGACGCTGGCGGAGGTCCCGCCCGACCCGAAGGATTATCCGGGCGCCAAGCCGCATATGCTGCGGGCAGGATCTGTCGTCTTCGCGCCGCCCGCCCGTCCGGTGGACCTGCGCGGATCGCCGCAATGGTGGGCCTTCCGCTTCGGCGCCGACTGGCGCCATCCCTATGGCCCCGGCAGCGATATCGAGGGCCAGGACGACCATCCCGTGGTCCATGTCGCCTACCAGGACGTGCTGGCCTATGCCGCCTGGGCGGGCAAGGCGGTGCCGACCGAGGCGGAGTGGGAGTTCGCGGCCCGCGGCGGGCTGGACGGCGCCGAATTCGCCTGGGGCGACGCGTTCACGCCGGGCGGCCGCCACATGGCCAACACCTGGCAGGGCCGGTTCCCGCACGAGAACCTGGTCTTCGACGGCTATCCCCGGACCTCGCCGGTGCGGGCCTTTCCGGCCAATGGCTATGGGCTCCGCGACATGATCGGCAATGTCTGGGAGTGGACGGCCGATTTCTGGTCCAGCCGGCATCCGCCCGCTGCCGGCAAGGCCTGCTGCGTCGCCCACGACCCGCGCGGCGCGGCGGAGCAGGACAGCTTCGATCCCAACCTGCCGCAGATCCGGATCCCGCGGCGCGTCGTCAAGGGCGGGTCCCATCTCTGCGCGCCGAACTACTGCCGGCGCTATCGCCCGGCGGCGAGGCACGCCCAGCCGGTCGACACCTCGATGAGCCATATCGGCTTCCGCTGCGTGGCGCGGAACGCCGGCACCCCCGTTTCATCGCCAACCTAGAGCAGACGTAAGAGGAGGCAATCAGATGCAGGATATCGACTCCAGGCAGGATCTGGCCCCCGAAACGGAGGTCGAGTCCGGTGTCAGCCGGCGGCGGCTTCTGTCGGGAACGGCTTTCGCGGCCGCCGCCGCGGCGATGGGAATCGCGTCGCCGTCGTCTCCGGCCGCCGCCCAGACCGCCGCACCTGCCGCCCAGCCGGCCGCCTCGGGCAAGAAGCCGAACATCCTGGTGATCTTCGGCGACGATATCGGCCAGTCGCAGGTCAGCGCCTACACCATGGGGCTGATGGGCTACCGCACGCCGAACATCGACCGCATCGGGACGGAAGGGGCGATCTTCACCGACGCCTATGGCCAGCAGAGCTGCACAGCAGGCCGGGCCTCGTTCATCCTCGGCGAGGAGCCGTTCCGGACCGGCCTGCTGACCATCGGCATGCCGGGCGACCCGCATGGCATCGCCGACTGGATGCCGACGATCGCCGATGTGCTGAAGACCCAGGGCTACGCCACCGGGCAGTTCGGCAAGAACCATCTCGGCGACCGCGACGAGCACCTGCCGACGCGGCACGGCTTCGACGAATTCTTCGGCAATCTCTACCACCTGAACGCCGAAGAGGAGCCGGAGGGCTACTTCTATCCGAAGAATCCGGAATTCCGGAAGAAGTACGGCCCGCGCGGCGTGCTGCACACCCATGCCGATGGCCGGATCGAGGACACCGGGCCGCTGAACACCAAGCGCATGGAGACGATCGATGAGGAGTTCTTGGCCGCGGCCAAGGACTTCATTGACCGCCAGCACAAGGCGGACAAGCCGTTCTTCGTCTGGTTCAACAGCACCCGCATGCATGTCTTCACCCATCTGAAGCCCGAATCCCTCGGCAAGACCGGCAAGGGGATCTATGCCGACGGCATGGTCGAGCATGACGGCATGGTCGGGGAACTGCTGCAGCAGCTCGACGATCTCGGCATCGCCGACGACACGATCGTCGTCTACACCACCGACAATGGCGGCGAGCTCGCCCTGTGGCCCGATGGCGGCCAAATGCCGTTCAAGGGCGAGAAGGGCACGACCTGGGAAGGCGGCTTTCGCATCCCGATGCTCGCGCGCTGGCCCGGCGTGATCAAGCCGGGGTCGCAGGTCAACGAGATCATCTCGCTGATCGACTGGTTCCCGACGCTCTGCGCCGCGGCCGGGGTGCCGGACATCAAGGGCAAGATGGCGAGCGGCTTCGCCGGTGAGGGCGGCAAGACCTTCAAGGTCCATCTCGATGGCTACGACTTCATGCCCTTCTTCCAGGGCAAGGAGGAGAAGGGGCCGCGGGATACGATCTTCTACTTCGACCAGAGCGGAAACCTGAATGCAATCCGGGTGGAAGACTGGAAGCTGAGCTTCGCCTCGATCCACGGCAACATCGCCACCGGCACTCGCGATGTCACCGGCTGGGCGCTCACTGCCAATCTGCGCATGGATCCCTATGAGCGCGGATTCGACGAGGGCGGCGAGAACATGAAGTTCATCGCGCAGCAGCTCTGGCTGCTGGTCCCGATCCAGGAGAAGATCAAGGAATTCTTCGCCGATTTCGACGAGTTCCCGCACCAGGACGGTTCCTCCCTGAATGCAGGGGGCATCAACTATTCCAGCCTGCGGGCAGCCGACGCGCTCAAGCGGCTCAAGGAGATGGAGCGTTTCGCTCCGGCGAATTGACGGGAAACTCCGGCATGCCGGCCCGCCCGGCATGCCGGAGGGGCTCCTCGGACCGTGACATCGGGGGAAGAACGATGACTGCTATCGGACAGGGCTGGCTGGGAAAAGTTGCGGGGCGCCGCGGCTCCACGATCAAGCCTGGTCGTCGGGCGCTCCTGATCCTGGCCGCTTTGGCCGCGCTGGGATTCCTGCATCCCCTCGCCGGCCAGGCCGTCGCCCAGACGGACCCGCTGCCGTCCTGGAACGATGGGGCGGCAAAGCAGGCGATCACCGCCTTCGTGACCCGGGTGACCACCCAGGGCGGGCCGGACTTCGTGCCGGTCGAGGAGCGGATCGCGACCTTTGACAATGACGGCACGCTGTGGGCCGAGCAGCCGATGTATTTCCAGATCGCCTTCGCCATGGACGAGGTCCGCGCCCAGGTCGACAAGCATCCAGGCTGGCGGAACACCCAGCCGTTCAAGGCGGTGCTGGAGAACGACCGCGCGGCCCTGGCCAAGCTCGGCGAGCAGGGCCTCCTCTCGATCATCGCGGCGACCCATGCCGGCATGACGGTCGACCAGTTCACCGACACCGTGTCGCAATGGATGCGGACGGCGCGCCACCCCCGCTTCGACCGGCCGTACAACGAGCTCGTCTACCAGCCGATGATCGAGCTCCTGGCCTATCTCCGGGCCAACGGCTTCAAGACCTTCATCGTCTCCGGCGGCGGCATCGAGTTCATGCGTCCCTGGGTCGAGCAGGCCTATGGCATCCCGCCCGAGCAGGTGGTGGGGTCCAGTGGCAAGACCTCCTTCAGCCTCGACGGTAACAGGCCGGTCATCCTGAAGCTGCCGACAGTCGAATTCGTCGACGACGGCCCCGGGAAGCCGGTCGGCATCAACCGCTTCATCGGGCGGCGGCCGGTCTTCGCCGCCGGCAACTCCGACGGCGACCTGCAGATGCTGCAATGGACCACCATGAACGACGGGCCCCGCTTCGGCCTGATCGTCCACCACACCGATGCCGAGCGGGAATGGGCCTATGACCGGCAGTCTCCGGTCGGCAAGCTCGACAAGGCGCTGGACCAGGCGCCGCAGCGCGGCTGGCTGGTGGTCGACATGAAGCGCGACTGGCGCACCGTCTTCGCGTTCCAGAAGTGAGGCAGCCATGAGCGATGCCCGCGACGCCGTCCTCGAGCTGCAGCGCCGGGTGAACCAGTCGGTCATCGGCCAGGAGCAAGTGGTGCAGCGCTTGGTCATCACCCTGCTCGCCAATGGCAATGTGCTGGTCGAGGGTCTGCCCGGCTTGGCCAAGACCCGGGCGATCAAGAGCCTGTCCCAGGCGCTGGAATCGGAGTTCCGGCGCATCCAGTTCACGCCCGACCTGCTGCCGTCGGACGTGACCGGCGGCGAGATCTACCGCGATGACGGCACCGGCAAGGGCAGCTTCGAGTTCAGGCCCGGCCCGATCTTCGGCAACCTGGTCCTGGCGGACGAGATCAACCGCGCCCCGGCCAAGGTGCAGTCGGCGCTGCTCGAGGCGATGGAGGAGCGGCAGGTGACGGTCGCGGGGCAGCGCTATCCTTTGCCCGATCTGTTCATGGTGCTGGCGACCCAGAACCCGATCGAGCAGGAGGGAACCTATCCGCTGCCGGAAGCGCAGATGGACCGTTTCCTGATGCATGTCCATATCGGCTATCCGAGCGACGAGAACGAGGCGAAGGTGCTGCGCCTGGTGCGTTCGGAAGAGGCAGGCGCCGCCGCGGCGGCAGAGGCAAAGATCCCGCAGCAGGCAGTGCTGGACGCACGGGCCGAGATCCACCAGGTCACCGCGGCCGAGGCGGTCGAGGCCTACATCGTCGCCCTGGTCGTCGCGACCCGTTATCCGGACCGCTACGATGGCGACCTGGCGAAGTGGATCGAGATCGGCGCCAGCCCGCGCGGCACCCTGGCGCTGGACCGTGCCGCCCGTGCCCATGCCTGGCTGGACGGGCGGGATTTCGTGACGCCCGACGATGTCCAGGCGGTGGCGCATGACTGCCTGCGCCACCGGGTCGCGCTGAGCTACGCCGCCAGCGCCGACGGCGTCCGCGTCGACGACGCGCTCGACGCGATCCTGAAGCAGGTCGCGGTCGCGGCCTAGGGAGCGTGCGATGCCGGTTCGCCCGGACAGTCACGACGATGGCAGAGAAGGGACTGCCCGGGCCCATGTCGCGGTCGGGGACCTGGTCCGGCTGCGGCACCGGTCGCACGGCTTCAGTCTGCTGCCCCGCCAGCCGGTGCACAGCATCCTGACCGGCCGGCACGCCTCGCGGCTGCGCGGCCGGGGGCTGAACTTCGAGGAGTTGCGGCATTACTGGCAGGGCGACGACATCCGCACCATGGACTGGCTGGCCACCGCCCGGCTGCGCAGCCCGCATGTGCGGGTCTATTCGGAGGAGCGGGACCGGCCTGTGCTGCTGGTCGTCGACCAGCGCCTGTCGATGTTCTTCGGCAGCCGCGGCGCGATGAAGTCGGTGGTGGCGGCGGAGGTCGCGGCGCTCGCCGCCTGGCGGGTGACGGACAGTGGCGACCGGGTCGGCGCGATCGTCTTCGACGACACGCAGGTGGTCGAGATCCGGCCGCAGAGCCGCAGCCGTGGCGCGCTGCGGATCCTCGGAACGTTGGCCCGGATAAACCAGGCGCTGTCGGTCGAGGCACACGCAGCTCCCAACCCGGGAATGCTCAATGAGGCGCTGCAGCACGCCGACCGGCTGGCGACCCATGACTGGCTGGTCTGCCTGGTGACCGACGCTGCCGGTGCGGATGCGGAGACGGTGCGGCTGGTCACACGCTTGACCGCGCACAACGACGTCATGACCGGCTTCATCTACGACCCGTTGGAAGCGGAGCTGCCCGATCTCGGCCGGGTCGCGGTGGAGGAGGGCGGCCGCCAACTCGCCGTCGACACCGGCCGTGGCCGCCTGCGCCGGGATTTCGCCGAGGCATTCTCGTCGCGGCTGGAGGCGGTGGAACGACTCTCGCGCTCCCGCACCATCCCGGTGCTGCGGATCCGGACCGACCGCGACCCGGCGGCGCAGATCCGCGCGATCCTGGGCGAGAAGCTGAGTGCCGGGCGTCGACAGGCGGCGGCATCATGACGGGCGATCCGGCCGACCTCGCCAATCTGCGCGACATCGCCGTGCCGCCGCCGGTGCCCTGGTGGCCGCCGGCGCCCGGCTGGTGGATCCTAGCCGCGGCGCTGCTGGCGGCGGCAGCGGTCCTTGCGCTTCGCAGGTTCGCGCGCTGGCGGGCCGACGCTTATCGCCGCGCCGCGCTGCGCGAGCTGGCGGCGCTGGAAGCCGCGGCCGGGTCGATGCCGGCGGGGGAACTGGCCGCCGCCGTCTCGGTGCTGCTGAAGCGCACGGCCCTCGCTGCGTTCCCGCGGACGGACTCCGCGTCGCTGAGCGGTGCGGCCTGGATCGATTTCCTCGACCGCACCGGCGGTGCGTTCACGGGGCCGGCGAGGCTGCTGCCGCAGCTCGCCTATGGCGCCCCGGCGGATGCGGCAGCGATGCCTGCGATCCTGGCCGCGGCCCGGGGCTGGATCATTGCGCACCGGGCGGGCCGGCCATGCTGACCTTCGCCTATCCCTGGCTGGCGCTGCTGCTGCCGCTGCCTTGGCTCGCCTGGCGCCTGCTGCCGCCGCGTGCCCAGCGGCGGGCGGCGCTGCGGGTGCCCTTCTTCGAACGGCTGTCGCGGGTCAGCGGCGCCACGCCGGACAGCGGCGGGGCCGTATCCGGCCGCAGCCTTGGCCGCACCCTGCTGCTGGCGCTGTGCTGGCTCCTGGCCCTGGTGGCGCTGATGCGGCCGCAATGGATCGAGCCGCCGCTGCACCGCGACCGGCCGACCCGCGACCTGCTGCTGCTGGTCGACCTGTCGCAGTCGATGGAGGCGAAGGACTTCACCGACGCCAACGGGCAGACGGTCGACCGGCTGACCGCGGTGAAGCAGGTGCTGGATGACTTCCTGGCCCGCCGGCAGGGCGACCGCGTCGGGCTGGTGGTGTTCGGCGACGCCCCCTTCACCCAGGTGCCATTCACCACCGATCTCGCGCTGTGCCGCCGCCTGCTGCAGGAGACGGCGGTCGGCATGGCCGGCGCCCGCACGGCCTTTGGCGATGCGATCGGCCTCGGCATCACGCTCTTCGCCGGCAGCACGGTCCGGCACAAGACCATGATCGCCCTGACCGACGGCAACGACACGGCCAGCCAGGTGCCGCCGGCCGAGGCTGCCGGTGTGGCGAAGGACAAGGGCATCACCATCCACGCCGTCGCCATCGGCGACCCGGCGGCGGTGGGTGAGGAGAAGCTGGACGAGGACGCCCTGAAGGCAGTGGCCGAGCGCACCGGTGGCGGCTTCTTCCGCGCCATGGACCGTGCCGGGCTGGCCGGCATCTACCGGCGGCTGGACGAGATCGAGGTGCGGCAGGTCGAGACCGTGAGCTTCCGGCCGAAGACCGATCTGTTCTGGATCCCGGTCGGGCTTGTGCTGCTGCTCACCCTGCTCGATCGTGCCGTCGCACTGTGGGCCGCGCATCGCCGCGACAGGCGCGCGACCCGTGGCGCGGTGGGGGCGGCATGATCGACGCCCTCGCTCCGTTCCATCTGCTGCGGCCCTGGGCGCTGCTGGCCCTGCTCCCGGCCTTCGCCCTGTGGTGGCTGGAGCGGCTGCGCGCCGATCCGTCGCTGCGCTGGCGCCGGGCGATCGACCCGGAACTGCTGCGCCACCTGCTGGTACGGCCGGAGGGTGCATCGCGCCTGGTCCCGGCCGATCTCCTGCTCGCCGCCTGGATCATCGCGGCGATCGCGCTGGCGGGGCCGACCTGGCGGCAGGAACCATCGCCCTTCGCCGACGCCCAGCCGCCCGCCGTGATCGTGCTGCGCGTCACCCCCTCCATGACCACCGCCGATCTGCCGCCGACGCGGCTGGAGCGGGCGCAGCAGAAGATCGCGGATCTCGTCGGGCTGCGCGAGGGCGCCGCGACCGGCCTCGTCGCCTATAGCGGCTCGGCCCATCTGGTGCTGCCGCCGACCGCCGACGGCAGCGTCGTCGCGACCATGGCCAAAGCGCTGGCGCCGGAGGTGATGCCGCGGGAGGGCGATGCCCTGGCCGATGCCGTGGCCCTGGCCGGGCAGGTGCTGGCCGAAGGCGGGCGGGGCGGATCGATCCTGGTGCTGGCCGACACGGTCGCGCCGGACCAGCTTTCCGCGTTGCAGGGCAAGGCCACACCCGGCGCCCCGGTGCTGGTGCTGCCCATGGTGCCGCCGGCGCAGGCCGGCGCCGATCGGGCCCTGTCCGATGCCGCCGGTGCCCTGGATGCGGCGACGATCGAGCTCACCGTCGATACTGCCGACGTCCAGGCCATCGCCCGCCGGATGGCCCGGGCCGCGCCGGTGGGAACGGTCGCGGGCGACGGCCGGCGCTGGGAAGAGGCCGGCTTTTGGCTGGTGCCGGTCCTGGCGCTGATCGTGCTGGGCTGGTTCCGGCGTGGCTGGGGGCTGGGCGCATGAGGGCAGCGCTCCACAAGGCGGCCGCGATCGCCGGACGGCATCCGCTGGCGCTGATCGGGCTGGCGCTGCTGGTTGCGCTGGGCGTGGCCGGCGGCCGTACCGGTTGGCTCGCGCTCTGGCTCACGCCCGACCAGCAGGGGCGTTGGCTGATCGAGCGGCAGCGCGACGCTGAGGCGGCGGAGGCGTACTGGGACCCGATGTGGCGCGGCGTGGCGCTGATGCGCGCCGGGCAGTTCAAGGAGGCCGCCGCCGGGTTCGGCGGGCTGGACACGGCCGAGGCCGCCTATGACCAGGGCAATGCCCTGGTCATGCTCGGCAAGTACGAGGATGCGGTCGGGCGCTACGACCGGGCCCTGGCGCTGCGCCCGGACTGGGACGATGCGGTTGCGAACCGCAGGCTGGCGCAGCTGCGGGCCGAGCGGCTGAAGACCCAGGGTGGCGATGAGACCGGCGGCCAGGTCGCCGCCGACCAGATCGTGATCGAGCCGGGCAAGAAGGGCGGCGAGGCGGCGGACCAGGAGCAGGGAGGCGGCGCGCCGATGAGCGACGCCGACATCCGCGCCCTGTGGCTCAGGCGCGTGCAGACCCGGCCCGGCGACTTCCTGCGGGCGAAGTTCGCCTATCAGCTGCAGATCTCCGGGGCGCCGGGAGGGACGCCATGAGATGGCTCGCCCTCCTGCTGCTGGTCCTGGCCCTGGCCGGCCGCGCCGCCGCCCAGGACGGCGGCGTGCGCATCCGAGTCACCGTCGACCCGACAGA
The DNA here is from genome assembly GCF_005938675.2 of Mycobacterium sp. KBS0706. Lineage (GTDB taxonomy): Bacteria > Pseudomonadota > Alphaproteobacteria > DSM-16000 > Inquilinaceae > Inquilinus. Next base: position 1,353 of record NZ_VCCH02000115.1, on the reverse strand, counting down.
AGGCGCCATGATCGGCCAGCACATCCGCCTGTTCGTCGACGTGCTGTTCCCCGACGACATGCCGCATCCGCCGAAGGTGGCGGCCCCGGAGGTCCCGGGCGCCCAGCTGTTCCGCTTCGAAAGCCAGGCGACGACCATGAACGACCGGCTCGACGGGCGCAGCTATGTCGGCCAGCGCTTCGAATTCGCACTCTATCCGCGCCGCGGCGGCGACTTGGCCGTCCCGGCTTTCGTCGCCACGCTGCTGGACCGGGCCGGCGATCCGATGGGCAGCGCCCGGTCCGACCCGGCCTCGGTCGCCGTGGCGGTTCCGCCCGGCATCGACGCGTCGCAGCCTGTCGTCGCGTCGGCGGAGGTCACGGCAGAGGAGCAATGGACGCCGGATCCGGACGGGTCCTTCAAGGTGGGCGACGCGCTGAAGCGATCGGTGACGCGCACCGCTGCGGACGTGCCGGGCCTGGCCCTGGCCGCCCTCAATCCCGCAGCACCCGATGGCGTCCGCGCCTATGCCGACCCGCCGGAGATCGCTGACAGCGTCGATCGCGGCGAGATCACCGGCCGGCGCACAGACCGCGTGACTTATGTGTTCGAGCGGCCGGGCACCTATCTCCTGCCGGAGGCCCTGCAGAGCTGGTGGGATCTGGATCACGGCGCCGCGCGGACCGCGCAGGAGCCGGGCGTGGAGGTCGTGGTGCAGGCGGGGGAAGCTGCCGCGGCCGCGGCGGCGACACCGGATGCCGGAGGCCGCCGCCCCTTGCCGCTGATCGCTGGCGCCGTCCTGGCGCTGCTGGCGGCCGGCATCCTCTTCTATCGCAATCGAACCGCGGCCGTCGCCTGGTTGCGCCTCCGGCGCGAGGCCCGCGAAGACCGTGAGCCGGCGGTGTTCCGCGGGCTGCTGCAGACTTGCCGGACGGGGGATGCGGCCGCGACCTACCGATTACTGCAGGCGTGGCTCCCCCGCCTACCGGGCCGGCCACGTCTTGCATCGTTGGCGCGATCCGGTGGCCGGGCTGATCTGGTGCCCCTCTTCTTGCAGCTGGAGCGGGCGTTGTTTGCCCCACATCGCGAGGCTTGGGCGCCGGAGGACGGGCGCGCCTTCGCCCGCTCTCTCGCTGCTTGTCGCCATGGGCGCCGGGCCTCGTGTCCGTCCGTCCGGCCCGCCTTGCCCGGCCTCAACCCGGGCCGATGATGATCGGTCTCGACAGTCGGGAGGCGCCCCGAAGCCAATGATCTCCAGTGACGCCGTGACGTCCGGTTCAGGCCACGCCCCAGCCGGCCTCAGACGAATTTTACTCTACATTACAACTGCATAGAGAATGTCCGGTCCCGAGGCTTCATCACTATGTCCGGAAA
>NZ_VCCH02000114.1 GCF_005938675.2 Mycobacterium sp. KBS0706 | reverse complement strand
GACCGATGATGGACCGCACCGTGCCCGCTTCCCCAACCGCCGACCGGCGCGGCCGCGCCTGGATCGAGCCGGTGCTCGACAACCTGGTCTGGCTGATCCTGCTGGTCGTGCTGGCGATCTTCTCCCTCGCGATTCCGGGCTTCTTCCAGACCGGGATCTTCACCAACATCCTGGAGCAGTCGACCTTCGTCGGCATCCTCGCCGTCGGGCTGTCGCTGGTGATCATCGCCGGGCAGATGGACCTCTCGGTCGAATCGGTCATGGCGCTGGCGGCGATGATCACGGCCCTGCTGTTCGGCACCGCCGGCGCCGGGCTGGGCTGGGCGCTGGACCCGCCCTGGCTGGTGGTGCCGGTCACGCTGGTCGGCGCGATCCTGGTGGGATGCATGGTCGGGCTGGTCAACGCCGTGCTGGTGGTGCGGTTCAAGATCAACGCCTTCATCGTCACCCTGGCCGGCTATATCGCCTTGCGCGGCGCCGTGGTGGCGTCATCCGGCGGCCGGTCGGTCTTCGGCCTGCCCGCCGAGATCCGCGCCGTCTCGACCAGCAATCTCTTCGGCATTCCGGTGCCGGGCCTGATCCTGATCGCCGTGTTCGTCGTCTTCGGATTCATCCTGAGGAAGACACCGTTCGGCCGGCATCTCTACATGGTCGGCGGCAACCCGCAGGCGCCGTTCCGCGCCGGGATCAGGGTCGACCGGCTGGTGATGATCGCCTTCGTCCTGGCCGGCGGCCTCGCCGCCTTCGCCGGCTGGCTCCTGGCCGCCCGCACCGCCGGCGCCACCGCCAATCTCGGCTTCGGCATGCTGTTCCAGACCTTCGCCGCGGTGGTGATCGGCGGCGTCAGCCTGAAGGGCGGCGTCGGCGGCCTGTCCGGCGTGTTCGCCGGCGTGCTGCTGCTGGCCGCGATCCAGACCGCGATCAACGTCATGGGCATGCCGCCGCACTACACCCAGGTGATACAGGGCGTCCTGGTGCTGGCCGCGGTGCTGCTGGACACGCTGAAGACCTCGATCCGGAAGCGATACCTGTAGCCCGCTAAGCCGCCGCCCCTTCCAGCGCCGCCATGAAGCGGCGGCGCCAATGGCCGATGTCGTTGCCGCGCAGCACCCGCATCATCGCGGCATGGCGCTCGCGCCGCTCCTCCACCGGCATGATCAGGGCCTGCTCCAGCGCCTCGGCCACGCTTTCGACGTCGAACGGGTTGACGATCAGCGCCGAATCCAGCTCCTCCGCCGCACCGGCGAATTCCGACAGCACCAGCACGCCCGGATCCTCCGGATCCTGGGCCGCGACATACTCCTTGGCGACCAGGTTCATGCCGTCGCGCATCGGCGTCACCAGCCCGACCTTGGCCGAGCGGTAGAAGCCGAGCAGCGTCTTGCGCGGCACGCTCTTGTTCAGGTAGCGCAGCGGCACCCAGTCGATATCGGCGAACTCGCCGTTGACCGCCCCGGCCAGGCTTTCCAGCTGGTGCCGGATCTCCTGGTACTCGGCGACGTCGCTGCGGGTCGGCGGCGCGATCTGCATGTAGCTGACCCGGCCGCGCCGGTCCGGCCAGCGTTCGAGCAGGGTGCGGAACGCCTCGAAGCGGCGCGGCAGGCCCTTGGAGTAGTCGAGCCGGTCGACGCCGATGATCAGGTCGCGCCCGACCAGGCTGTCGCGCAGCCGGTGCGCCGACCGCATGTTCCAGGCGGCCGGGGCGTCGGCCGCGATCTCCTCGGTCTCGATCGAGATCGGGAAGGCCTCGACCACGATCCGGCGGCCGTCGATCTCGACCCGCCCGTCGGTGGTCTCGCGCCAGCTGCGGTGCCAGGCGGCGAGCAGGGCGTCGCGGTCGCGCGCGGTGTGCAGCCCGACCACGTCATAGGCGGCGAGGTCGCGCAGCAGCTCGCGATAGGTCGGCAGGGTGCGCAGCACCTCGGGCGTCGGGAACGGCGTGTGCAGGAAGAAGCCGATCGGCGCGGTGACGCCGCGGTCGCGCAGCGCCCGGCCGAGCGGGATCAGCTGGTAGTCCTGCACCCAGATCCGGTCGCCGGGCCGCAGCAGCGGCATCAGGGCGTCGGCGAACTGGGCGTTGACCCGGCGATACCCGTCCTCCGCCGCGCGGCTGTAGTGCACCAGCTGGCTGCGGTAGTGGAACACCGGCCACAGCGTCGAATTGGCGTGGCCGTTGTAGTAGAGGTCGAAATCCTCCGGCGTCAGGTCGAGCATGGCATAGGTCAGCGGCCCGGCGCGCTTCAGCTTCGGCTCCCCCGACGCCTCCTTCGCCAGCTTGCCGCTCCAGCCCAGCCAGACGCCGCCGGCCTCCTTCAGCGCCGCCAGCACGGCGACGGCGAGGCCGCCCTGCGGTGCCTTGCCCTCCTCGACCGGGGCGATGCGGTTCGAGACCACGATCAGGCGGCCCATGCCGGTCCCTTTTCGTCAGCGGGAGGCGTGCGCGATCCAGGCGCGCATCGCCGCGGGATCAGGCAAACGCCGGTTCGCCACGGTCGGTTCCCTGTCGCCGACCTGCAGTGCGATGCCGTCATGGCGCAGCGCCGCGGCGAAGGCGTCCTCGTCGGTGACGTCGTCGCCCGCCGCCAGCGGCCGGCGGCCGGCGAAGGGCGGCAGCGCCAGGAAACGCTCCACCGCCGCGCCCTTGTCGACGCCGTCGGGCTTGAGTTCGACCACCATCTTGCCGGCCAGCGCGTGCCAGCCCGGCGTCCCAGCCAGGAGCGTCTCGGCGAAGGCGATGACCTCGGAGCCGAGTGCCGGCGCCTGGCGGTAATGGATCGCCACCGCGGCGCCCTTGGGCTCGGCCCGCAGGCCGGGCTTCCCGGCGGCGAATTCGGTCAGCGCCGCCACCAGCCGGCCGAGCACCGCGCGGTCGACCGGAACGCGCTCGACCGACCCCGCCGGCGTCGCGCGCCATTCCAGCCCGTGCTGGCCGGCGGCCGGCAGGGCCAGCGACGGGAACAGCCGGTCGAGATCGGCGATGGCGCGGCCGGAGACCAGGGCCAGGGCGCCGCCGACGCGGGCGGAGAGCCGCTCGAGATCGCCGATCAGGCCGGCCGGCACCACCACGTCCTCGGGCCGCTCCGCCAAGTCGATCAGGCAGCCATCGACGTCGAAGAACAGGGCCATACCGGAAATCACGTCGGCGAAGGCAGTCGAGTCGACGGTCTGCGGCGTCATGCGCGGTCAGATCTCCATGTCAATTTTCCGTAAAGATTGCCGATCCGGATCGAATCCGGACACGACAACAGACGCGCCAACGGCCGGATCTGGCCGGCAGATCGATGCGTCTGCTGTCTGTTTTAGGGGCGATGATCCGCTATTGCAAGGGAACGGGGCGGAATTTCCCCGATGCGGTCAGCTGCCGGCCCCGAGATGCGCGCGAAAGAAGGCGGTGATCTCGGCGTCGAGCTGCCGGTGGAAGGCGGCCCGGTCGAAGCCGGGCGGGTCGACGCAGATCATCGCCCAGGTTTCGGGCTCAAGCTCCTTGAGCTTCGGCGGGCACGGCTGCAGGAAAGCGAAATGGCCGGCACCGTCGACCAGATGGACATCGGGCGGGGTCGGAAGGGCCTCGCGGACCACCTCCAGGTTGGTGGCCATGGGCACCCTTTCATCCTCGATCCCGTTCCACAGCTGGACCGGCACGGTGACCGAAGCCAGCCCCGCCTTGTCGAAGGCAAAACCCAGTCCCGGCGCCGCGATCACCGCGGCCCGGATGCGTGGGTCGTGGACCCAGGCCGGGGCCGGGTGCACGGGCGCCCCAGCCGTGTCCGAATTGCTCTCCTTGCCGTCGAGGCAGGACGGCTCCTCGGGATGCTCCCGGCAATACGCGACCAGCAGCCCCAGGTCGGGCGTCCCGCCGATCGCCACCAGGGCGGTGAAGCCGCCGAGCGAGAACCCGAAGATGCCGATCCGTGAGGGGTCGAGCCGATCGTGCCCCGGCCAGTCGGCCAGCATGTAGTCGAGCACCCGGCTGATGTGGCGCGGCCGGTCGACGAGCTTGCGCACCGCCGGGTAGCTGTCGTCCCGATAGTTGTTGCCGGTGTGGGTGACCGCGACCACCACGAAGCCGGCTTCGGCCAGGGCCTTCGCCAGGTCGGCATGGCCGCCGAGCCACCCGCCGCTGCCATGGGAGATGATGATGAGGGGCAAGTGATCGCCCCGGATCGTCCCGTCCAGCGCCAGCGCCTGGCGGACGGGGGTGTTCGGCTGCTCCGGCACCGGCGCGTCGCTGGGGTACCAGATGCCGATCGCCAGCGGCCGGTCCGTCGGGTCCGGCGCCGTCGCCCACTGGAACCCGACCGCCTCCGCCGGCCCCGCGGCGAACAGGAGCATCGTCGACAGCGCCACGATCACGAACCTCATGACTCCTCCTTCGCGCCCGTCGGGCACGGCATCGGAACTGCAGATTTTTCGGAAGGTCGGCGCCAGCCGCCGGGGCGTCAGTCGGCGTAGCCGATGCGGGCGCGGACGAATTCGCCCTTGATCGACACCAGCGGCGGGGCTCCGGCGCTGGCGGGGATGGCGCTGTCGACCACGGAGACCCGGGCGTCGACGACATAGCTGACCGGGGTGCCGCGGCGGAAGCCGAGGTCGAGATCGGCGGCTTTGGCCTGGATGCGGATGGCCTGGCCCGGATCGTCGGCGCGCAGGGTCGCCTGCAGCGCCTTGGCCGACAGGTCGAGCGTGCGGGCCTGGCCGGCCAGCGACAGCTCGGCCGCCTGGGCCTGGACCGCGACGGCGCCGAAGCGGCCGTTCAGCGTGGCCGAAACGGCGGCCGGCCGCAGGGACAGGTCGGCGCCGGGCCGGAGATTGAGCGACAGGGCCGGCCGGCAGTCGCGCGGCCAGACCGAGGATTGCTCGCGGACATCGACGGTCAGGACCCGGCCTTCGACCCGCAGGGTCGCGGCGCAATCCTCCGCCTCGTCCAGCGTCGCCAGCAGCGGCCGGCCGGCATCGGTGGTGGCGGCGACCGACAGGCCGCCGCCGGACACCACCACCGTGTCGACCCCCGAGAGGTCGACCGGCAGCTCCGCCGCGGAGGGATCGGCGGTGCCCAGTCCCGCCAGGAAGGCCAAGGTCTGCAACGAACCCATCACGATCCCTCCTCGATCGGCCGGCCATGCCGGCCCGGTTTCAGCGGTACAGCGGCGTGCCGTTGGCGACGGCCATCCAGCCGCGGAAGATGCGATACGCGGTCCACAGCCACAGCAGGCCCAGCAGCGGCCAGCCGACCAGCACCCAGGTCAGGGCGCCGAACAGCAGGCCGAGCAGCAGGAATGCCCAGAAGGTGCGGATCGCCCAGGTGAAGTGGTCCCAGCCGACCGTGCCGCGGGCGTCGCCGCGCGCCAGATAGGCGATCACCACGCCGATCAGCATCGGCAGGGCGGTGAACAGCGAGACGGCGTAGATCGCATAGACGACATGGCCGACCGTGCTCAGGCCGCCGCGCGCGCCGCGCGGCGAGACGATGTCGTAATCCGGTCGGTAGGAGGCGGCCATTGCTGGCTCCTTTCTTTCAGGGTGGATCCGGAAGACTCAGCGGCCTTCGAGGTCACGGAAGTCCCGGTTCAGCTTGTATTCGCTGGAGGTGACGTAGCGCTCCATCCCGGCCAGGCGCTGCTCCAGCTCGCGGAAGTTGTGGCGGATGGCGGAGAAGGTGTCGGCCGGCTGGACCGAGACCGAGCGCCAGAACACCTCCTCGTCCGGGCTGCGGTACAGCAGCCGCGGCCGGCGCTTCAGGAACACCGCCGCCGCCAGATAGGCGATCAGGATGTGCGGGAAGAAGATCAGGCCCAGGATGACGGTGCCGAAGCGGACCTTGCCGGGCGAGACGCCGAAATAGGCGGCGATCCCGGCGCAGACGCCGAGGAACACCCCATTGTCCGGGTCGCGGTAGATGCGATGCGGGTTCGGCGAGTCGGTGAAGCGGTCGGTCACGGCGTCGGCCTCCGCCACTGCGGCGCCTCGGCGTCGAGGATCTTCTCGAGCGTCACGATCCTGTGCTCCATCCGCTTGGCGCTTTCCCACAGGTCGACCAGCATGCGCTCGTCCTCACGCGACAGGGTGCGTGAGGAGCGCCAGCGGGTGACGTAGTGCAGCACCAGCCAGATCGGCGCCACGATCACCATGAAGACGATGACCGGAACGAAGAAGAAGGCGTGAAACATGTCCGTCCTTGCGGCTGCGGCCCGGCGTTGCCCGCCGGGCCGGTTTGACGAAACCGATCAGCCGCCGGTGCGGCCGAGGCGGGCCTTGATCGCCTGCAGCTCCTTCTCGACGCCGCTCTCGGCCTCGAGATCGGCGAATTCGTCCTGCAGCGTCTTGCGCCGGCCGAGATCGAAGGATTCGACCTGGCCTTCCAGCGTGTCGATCTTGCGCTCGATCTGCTCGTAGCGGGCCAGCGCCTCGTCGATCCGGCCGTCATGCAGCTGGGTGCGGATGCGGATCTGGTCGCGCGCCGCGTCGTGTCGGATGGCGAAGGATTTCTGCTTGTTCTTGGCCTCGGTCAGCTTGGCCTCGAGCCGGCCGAGATCCTCGTTGGTCTTGGCCAGCGCGGCCTCGATCGTCTCCAACTCGCGGCGCAGCAGTTCGGCCGCGGTCGCAGCCTGGGCCTTGGCGACCAGGGCGCCCTTGGCCAGGTCCTCGCGGCCCTTCTCGACCGCCAGCTCGGCCTTGCGCTGCCATTCGGCCTGCGCCGCCTCGAGCTGGTCGACCTTGCGCAGGATGTCCTTCTTCTCCGCGATCGAGCGGGCGGCCGCGGCGCGCACCTCGACCAGCGTGTCCTCCATCTCCTGCACGATCAGCCGGACGATCTTCTCGGGATCCTCGGCGCGGTCGAGCATGGCGTTGAGATTGGAGTTGATGATATCGCCAAGGCGGGAAAAGATACCCATCACATGGTCCTCTTTGATCCTACAGGAACAGGGAAGCGATCAGCACGCCGGCGCCGAAGAACACCCAGTTCTCGGTCGGCCGGCTGGCGATCCAGGCCAGCAGGCGCCCGCCCGTGCGGCGCCAGTCGGCGGCCCCGGCATGGTGCCGGGCGCGGGTGCCGGTCGGGTCGAAGCCGTAGCTCATTTGGTCCTCCTCAAGCCCCGATGCGTTCGGGTCGTCCCCAAGGTTGCAAGGGCCGTGCCAGAGTCGGATTCGGCGAGATTCCGCCGCTTCTCCCGATCCACCCTTGATCATTCGGCGAAAATTTCCAATCCTTCGGAAAATTTCACCGAGCCGGATCCATGGCCGACGGATTGCCGCATCTGCTGGGCGAATCGCCCGCCTTCGCCGACCTGCTGGACCGGGTCTCGGCCGCGGCGCCCTTGGACCGGCCGGTGCTGGTGATCGGCGAGCGCGGCACCGGCAAGGAGCTGATCGCGGCGCGGCTGCATTTCCTGTCGCCGCGCTGGGACCGGCCCTTCGTCAAGCTGGACTGCGCCGCCCTGTCGCCCGAGCTGCTGGAGAGCGAGCTGTTCGGCCATGAGGCCGGCGCCTTCACCGGCGCGGTCCGGCGCCATGTCGGCCGGTTCGAGCGCGCCGACCGCGGCACCCTGTTCCTGGACGAGCTGGCCAACGCCGGCCTGCGGGTGCAGGAGAAGCTGCTGCGCGTGATCGAATACGGCGAGATCGAACGGGTCGGCGGCACCCAAACCATGACGGTCGACGTCCGCGTCGTCGCCGCCACCAATGTCGACCTGCCGGGCGAGGTCGCGGCCGGGCGCTTCCGCGGCGACCTCTTGGACCGGCTGGCCTTCGACGTGCTGACCGTGCCGCCGCTGCGCGCCCGGCCGGAGGACATCCCGCTCCTGGCCGGCCACTTCGCCCAGGCCATGGCCCATGCCCTGGACCGCCCGGGCTTCCCGGGATTCGCGCCGGCGGCGGCCGCGGCGCTGCGCGGCCATCCCTGGCCCGGCAACATCCGCGAGCTGAAGAACGCGGTCGAGCGCGCGGTCTACCGCACCCCGCCGGGCGACCCGGTGACCGAGATCGTGCTGGACCCCTTCGCCTCGCCCTGGCGGCCGAAAGGCCTGCAGACCGGGGCCGGCGCCCCCCGCCCTGCCTCGGCGACACCGGCCCTGCCCTACGATTTCCGGGCCGAGATCGCGGCGGTGGAGAAACGCTGGCTGGAAGCGGCGCTGCAGGCCCATGGCGGGCATCAGGGCCGTGCCGCCACGGCGCTCGGCCTCGGCTACGACCAGCTGCGCCACCTGCTGCGGAAGCATGGTATGTCGGCACGATCGGGGGGAGACGACGCATGAAAACCGTGCTGATCACCGGCTGCAGCTCCGGCTTCGGCTTCGCGGCGGCGAAGCGCTTCGCCGCCGCCGGCTGGTCGGTGCTGGCGACGCTGCGCGGCCCCGCGGACCGGCCCGAGGCCGCGGCGCTGGCCGCCATCCCCGGCGTCACCGTGCTGTCGCTCGACGTCACCGACCCGGCGCAGCGGGCGGTGGTGGCGGTCGCGGTCGCCGGCGGCCTGGACTGCCTGATCAACAATGCCGGCTACGGCCTGTACGGCCCGCTCGAAGCGCTGGACGACGACCAGATCCGGCGCCAGATCGCGACCAATCTCGAGGCCCCGATCCTGCTGACCCGCGACCTGCTGCCGGCGCTGCGCTGCAGCCGCGGCCGGGTGATCAACATCTCCTCGGTCCTGGGCTTCATCGGCACGCCGTTCATGACGATCTACACCGCCAGCAAGCACGGCGTGTCCGGCTTCAGCGAGGCGCTGCGGCTGGAGCTGGCGCCGCATGGCGTGCAGGTCTGCGCGGTCGAGCCCGGGCGCCACGACACCGGCTTCAACGCCCGGCTGGACCATCCGGTGCCGGCAGCGGATTCGCCCTATCGCCGCAAATACGACCGGGCCATGCGCCGCCGAGCGGCGCTGGGCGAGGTGCCACCGGAGCAGGCGGCCGCAACCAGCGACCGGACGGCGGACCGGCTGCTGCGCCTGGCCGAATCCCGCCGCATGCCGCCGCGGTTGCGCCTGGGCACCGATGCCAAGCTGGTATTCTGGGTCAAGCGGCTGATCCCGGCGGCGCTGTTCGACCGCCTGATGATCTTCGCCACCAGCCGCGGGCTGAATTGAGGATCTGCGATCAAGCGATGCGTCGGACCTTGACCATTGCATCCATCTTCGCCGAACTCGTCGTCGGCGATGTCTCGGGGAGGGGAGGGCGACATGGCTGACGGAAAATGGGATCCACGTCTCAGGGCAGGACCGGCCCGGCGCGCGGTGCTGGCCGGCTTGGCGACGCTTCCCCTGCTGCCGGCGTCGGGGCGGGCGGCGACCGACCCTCAGGTCGCCATCGCCACCGCGCTGGGGGACTTCACGGTCGAGGTCTATCCCGACCGTGCGCCGCTGTCCGCCGCGGACTTCCTGGCCTATGTCGATAAGGGGCTGCTCGACAACCAGTCGGTCTATCGCATCGTGTCGATGGCGAACCAGCCCGACACCGTCCGGGCCAAGATCGAAGTGATCCAGTTCGGCTGGCGGGCGGCCGACGGCAACGACGACGCCCCGCCGCCTCTGCCGCCGATCGCGCATGAGCCGACCAGCGTCACCGGCCTGAAGCACCAGGACGGGACACTGTCGATGGCGCGGCTCGCGCCCGGCACGGCCAGCAACGCCTTCTTCATCTGCATCGGCGACCAGCCCGAGCTGGATTTCGGCGGGCGCCGCAATCCGGACGGCCAGGGCTTTGCCGCCTTCGGGCGGGTGGTCGAGGGGATGGACGTGGTGCGGAAGATCTTCGCCAAGGCCGAGGCGGAGGATCGCCTGAAATCGCCGATCCCGATCCTGCAGGCCAGGCGGAAGGCCTGACCTGGCGGCCGGACCGTCGGGGGCCGAAGACGCCAGGTGACGGACGAGGAGGGCGGGAAAGCGATGGTGTTGAACTGTGCCGATTTCTACGACGCCGAACTTCGGCGGCACAACGAGGCCTTCCGGGCGGCCCTCGAGATCGGACCGCGCGACCGCGTGCTCGATATCGGCTGCGGCGCGGGACAGACCACGCGCGAGGCCGCCCGCATCGCGGTGCAGGGCAGCGTGCTGGGCGTCGACACGTCGGCGCCGATGCTCGAGATCGCCCGCCGGCGCAGCGCGGAGGAAGGGTTGCGGAACGTCGATTTCGACGAGGCCGACGCCCAGCTGCGGGTGTTTCCCCCTGCCGGTTTCGACCTGTGCATGAGCCGGTTCGGGACGATGTTCTTCGCCGATCCGGCGGCGGCCTTCGCCAATATCGGCCGGGCGATGCGGCCGGGCGCGCGCCTGGTGTGGATGGTGTGGCAGGGCCGGGACCGCAACGAGTGGGCGACCGTCATCCGGCAGGCGCTGGAACCGGGCGTTCCCCTGCCGGCGGATGCCCCCGCGGCGTTCTCGCTGGGCGATCCGGCCGTCGCCACGGACCTCTTGCACGCTTCCGGCTTCGTCTCGGTCGAGTTTGCCGAGGTCCACAAGCCGGTCTTCTATGGCCCGGATGTCGATGCGGCCTGCGAGGCCGTGACCGGCCTGCAATTCGCCGGGGATCTGCTGGCCCGGACGGATGCCGAGGGCGATGCGGCGCGGCAGCGGCTGCGCGGCCTGCTCGAAGCGCATCTGACCCCGGACGGCGTGCTGTTCGATTCGCGTGCGTGGATCATCACGGCCCATCGGATGAAGGACTAGCGAACAGGCCCCCGCGGCATATCACCGGAACGCGCGGCCGCGATCAGCGATCGGGCCGCGGACCTGCTGCTGCGCCTGGCCGTCTCCCCCCGGATGCCGCCGTGGCTGCGCACCATTGCCAGATGAAATTCTTCTATAGGAGATTCAATTCTGCTATAGAAGATATCCCATCGGGATGGCCAGGTTGGGTCCCGCCTCGGCACAGTCATCACCATGGAGTGACCTGTGCTCCTATCTGAGGGCTTTGGCGCCATGACACGTCACGACATTCCGGGAGCGGCCGGTACGATCGCTTCGCAGAAACATGCCTCCGCCGGTGAGCGGCGTCTGAAACGGACAGCGTCCGGCATAAACTTCGCGCGCTACGAATTCGGCGATCTCATCGTGGTCGCTCTCCGCGACGGCTATGTGGACATGCCGCCCAGCCGGCTGCGTCAAGCGGGCGACCGTCCTTTTGGATCGGACATGCCGGCCCAGGTGAAACTGGTCGACGGGCACCTCCGTCTATCGGTCAACGCCTTTCTGGTGATCGATCGCGACCAGGCCGTGCTGATCGATACGGGAGCGGCGAATGCATGGCTGCCGACGATGGGCTCGCTGCTCGATGCACTGGCCGAGGCGGGCGTGGCGCGTGAGAGCATCGGGACCGTCGCCGTCACGCACACCCATGCAGACCACGTTCACGGCCTGGTGGCCGCCGACGGCTCGGACGCGTTTCCCAACCTCCAGCGGCTGCTTGTGCCGCAGGAGGAAGTGTCGATGTTCGATGAGGACGAGCGGCTTTCCCGGTTTCGCCAAACGCGTCTGCCGTTCGGGGACGGCTTCAGGCTGAGCGACAGCATCACCGCCGTTGAGGCGCATGGTCATGAAGCCGGACACACCGCATTCGAGGTGTCGGGCGGGGGCGAGACTCTGCTGATCTGGGGGGATCTCGTCCATGTGCCCTCGATCCAGTTCGAAAGGCCGGAGCTGACTTGGGAGTACGATGCCGATCAGGGTCAGGCGCGTTCAACGCGACGGAGGCTGCTGGAGCGCTCGGCACGGCGCGGTGTGTTCGTCGCCGGTGCGCACCTCGATTTCCCGGGCGTCGGGTCTGTCGAGCGTGCCGGGCAGGCCTATCGGTTCCTGCCGCTCTGATCCCGTTGGCGCCTTGGCCGGCCGCCCGCGAGTGACATGCGCCCGCCCCGTATCTAGGATGCCCGCCGAAGCATGCGAGCGGAAAGCGGAGCCACTTGAGGACCCCTGGACAATCCCGGCCTGAAGCACGCGATGCTGTCAGCGCTTTTGGCGACCGGGTCCGAACCATCCGCGAGCGGGAGACCCTCACGCTTGAACAGCTCTCCAGATTGTCCGGGGTGAGCCGGGCGATGCTGTCCAAGATCGAACGTGGCGAGAAGAGTCCGACCATCGGCATCGCCAAGCAGATCGCGCACGCTCTCGGCGCCTCATTCTCGTCCCTTGTCGGTGACGAGGCGCCGACGCGTCGCGCCTTCGCGCTCGTGACGAAGGATCAGCGCCAGGTGTTCCGGGATCCGGAAACGGGGTTCGAACGCGCCCTGCTGTCGCCAAACATGCCCGGTATGACCGTCGAAGTCGTTCTTCACCATCTGCCGGCGAACACATCGACCGGCCGTTCGCCACCGCACCCGTCGGGGACCGGCAAGCACGTCGTGGCCTCCCGGGGTCGCGTGGTCGTCGCGACCCTGGACCACGAGACGGCGCTGAACGAGGGTGATTGCCTGTATTTCGAGGCGGATGTCGAACACTGGCTCGAGAACCGGACATCCGAGCCGGCCGAATACTATCTGATCATCTCGGCGCCGCCCGCGAACCGCTCGTCCTAGGCTTCCGTCCATGGCGCTGCCATAGGCGGCGGACTCGTCCTATCGCCGGAAGTACGACCGGGCCATGCGCCGCCGCGCGGCGCTGGGCGAGGTGCCACCGGAGCGGGCGGCGGCGACCGGACGGCGGACCGGCTGCTGCGCCTGGCCGAAGCTCGGCGGATGCTGGCGCGGCTGCGCCCGGGTGCCGATGCCAAGGCGGTGTCCTGGGTGAAGCGGCTGGTCCCGGCCCGCGCTGCTCGACCGCCTGATGACCGCCGCCACCAGCCGCGACATCAACCGAGGGCGGCGGGGGGCGCGACGGCGCCACACAACGACATAAGCATGTCTTTATATTGAAATTGACGAGCGTGCCGGACCGCCCGATACTGGACCCGTCGTGGTTCTGCGGATTTCGGTCCGGAGCTAAGAGGGAAGCCGGTGCGCCTCAGGGCAAGGCCGGCGCTGCCCCCGCAACTGTGAGCGGCGAGCCGAGGTCCATTCCGGGTCACTGGAGCTGAAAGGCTTCGGGAAGGCCGGACCGAGGCGACGACCCGCGAGCCAGGAGACCTGCCGCGACACCATAACGTCCCTGGGCGGGGTGTCCCGGTGGTGCGCTCGCGACTCCGCCGGCGCCCGCCGTCCGGGACCGCGCATGCGTCCGCTCGGCCTTTGCCTCCAACTCTGGAGTCCAAGCCGATGTTTGTTCCTTCTCTTGCTGTCGCCACATTGGGCACGCCGCGGATCGGTCCGCGCCGCGAGCTGAAGACGGCCCTCGAAAGCTTCTGGTCGGGCAAGTCCGACGAGAAGGCTCTGCTGGAGGCGGCTGCCGGGCTGCGGGCCGCCAACTGGGCACGCCAGCACGCGCTCGGCGTCACCGTGATACCGTCGAACGACTTCTCCTTCTACGATCAGGTGCTGGACACCAGCGTCATGGTCGGGGCGACCCCCGCCACCTATGGCTGGACCGGCGGCGCGGTGCCGCTGGCGACGTATTTCGCCATGGCGCGCGGATCCGAGACGGGTATCGGCGACGCCGCCTGCGGCCATGGCCACGGCCATGGCGTGTCAGCGCAGGAGATGACCAAGTGGTTCGACACCAACTACCACTACATGGTCCCCGAATTCGCCGAGGGGCAGCGCTTCGCTCTGGCCTCGCTGAAGCCGGTCGACGAGTACCGCGAGGCCAAGGCACTGGGCTACCGGACCCGCCCCGTGCTGCTCGGCCCGGTGACCTTCCTCAAGCTCGGCAAGGGCGTGCCGGACCCGCTGTCGCTGCTGGACGGGCTGCTGCCGGTCTATGCCGATCTGCTGCAGCGCCTGGCGGCCGAAGGGGCCGAGTGGGTGCAGATCGACGAGCCGTGCCTGGTGCTCGACCTCGACGACGCGGCCCACGCCGCGCTGCACCGCGCCTATGCCGCGCTGGCGCAGGCGGTGCCGCAGTTGAAGATCATGGTCGCGACCTATTTCGGCGGCCTTGGCGACAACCTCGCGACGGCCCTGTCCCTGCCGGTGGCCGGGCTGCATCTCGACCTGGTGCGGGCGCCGGGGCAGCTGGCCGCCGCGCTGGACAAGGCGCCGCCCGGGCTGGTGCTGTCGCTCGGCGTGATCGACGGCCGCAACATCTGGCGCGCCGACCTGCCGGCGCTGCTGGGCTTGCTGGAACCGATCGTCGCCGCCCGAGGCGCCGACCGGGTGCAGATCGCCCCATCCTGCTCGCTGCTGCACGTGCCGATCGACCTGGAGCTGGAGGACGGGCTCGACCCCGATTTGCGCAGCTGGCTGGCCTTCGCCGTGCAGAAGATGGGCGAGCTCTCGGCCCTCGGCCGGGCCCTGGCGCAGGGCCGCGGCCCGGTGGCCGACGCGCTGGAGGCCTCTGCCAAGGCTGCAACGGCGCGCAAGACCTCGCCGAAGGTGCATGACGCCGCGGTGGCCGCCCGGATGGCGGCGGTCACCGCCGACATGGCCCGCCGCGGCAGCGTCTTCGCGGTCCGGGCGGAGACGCAGCGCCGGCGCTTCGGCCTGCCGCTGTTTCCGACCACCACCATCGGCTCGTTCCCGCAGACCGCCGAGGTGCGGAAAGCCCGGTCGGCCCATGCCAAGGGCGTGTTGACCGACGGGCAGTACGAGACCTTCCTGCAGGAGGAGACGGCGCGCACCATCCGCTGGCAGGAGGAGATCGGCCTCGACGTCCTCGTGCATGGCGAGTTCGAGCGCAACGACATGGTGCAGTATTTCGGCGAGCAGCTGGCCGGCTTCGCCTTCACCAAGCATGGCTGGGTGCAGTCCTACGGCTCGCGCTGCGTCCGGCCGCCGGTGCTGTATGGCGACGTGTCGCGCCCGCGCTCGATGACCGTCGGATGGTGGAGCTACGCTCAGTCGCTGACCGAAAGGCCGGTGAAGGGCATGCTGACGGGGCCGGTCACAATCCTGAACTGGTCTTTCGTGCGCGACGACCTGCCCCGCAGCGAAGCGTGCCGGCAGATCGCGCTGGCGATCCGGGACGAGGTGCTTGACCTGGAGGAGGCCGGCGCCGCGATGATCCAGATCGACGAGGCGGCGCTGCGCGAGGGCCTGCCGCTGCGTCGGTCCGACTGGAAGGCCTATTTGGACTGGGCCGTCGAGGGCTTCCGCCTGTGCGCCTCCGGCGTCCGGGACGAGACCCAGATCCACACCCATATGTGCTATTCGGAGTTCAACCAGATCATCGACGCCATCGCCGCGATGGATGCCGACGTGATCTCGATCGAGACCTCCCGCTCGAAGATGGAGCTGCTCGACGCGTTCACGACCTGGCGCTACCCGAACGAGATCGGGCCGGGCGTCTACGACATCCACTCGCCGCGCGTGCCGGAGGTCGAGGAGATCGCGGCGCTGCTCGCGCTGGCCCGACAGCGACTGTCCGACCGGCAGATCTGGATCAATCCCGATTGCGGCCTGAAGACCCGCGGCTGGACGGAGGTGCGGCCGGCCCTGGCCAACATGGTCGCGGCGGCGCGGCAGCTGCGCGCCTCGGTGTGAGCACGAGCGGGAGGCGCGTCGACGCGCGCCTCCCGGTTCCGTGGCACGGCCATAGGCGGCGCTTCTCCCCGCGCTTCGGACGGCATCGTCACTGCCGTCCGATCGCCGCCCCGCCGAAGCTGGGCAGGCGGCCGACCTCGACCGGCCTGTCGGTGCCGCAGGCGAAGCTTCGGGCTCGCTCGTCGGCCAGCTTGCGAGCCGCCTCGTTGGCGCCGGGGTTGCCCGGGACGGCGACTAGGCCGACGGTGCAGCCCTCGCGCTTGTCGAGCTGCCCGATCCTGGCCACCACCAGCACCTCGGTGCGCTGCCCCTCCGCCCCGTCGACGGTCCAGCGATGGATCGTGGCGAAGGGCGTGCTGCGGTCGCCGTCGGTCTCGATCCGCCATTCGATCCGGGAGCCCACGGAATTGAAGCCGGCGAAGGTCTCGAACGGCCGGTTGCCGGTCGGCGGGAAGCCGTAGAACACCGAGGACCGCAGGTCGGCGGTCGACAGCAGCACCGGATAGCCGCGCCAGCCGCTGCATACGAAGTCCTGCCAGTCGCCGTCATCCGGACCGGCCACGGCCACCACCGCGCAATCCCGCCCGAGGTCGAGCTCGGTATAGGCGCTGGCGATCTCGCCGGCCGCCGCCGGGCCGAACCCGGCGAGAAAGGCCAAGCCGATCAGGGAGTTTCGCATCGGAGTCCTCCGCTCGAATGGGAAAACAGTACCGGATTTCCTCCCGCACTGCGAAAACGCGATTGCACCGCCGCCCCCGACTCAGGCAGGGTTCCCCGAAATCCTAAAATCCTTGCGAATGAACCGTCCTCGGGGAGGCATCATGAAGCGGAACGCTGTTGCTGTCGGGCTGCTGGCCGCAGGCCTCGCCTGGCCGGCCGCGGCCCAGGTCTCGGGCAATGTCGTCAAGATCGGCGTCCTGAACGACCAATCCGGCGTCTATGCCGATTACGGCGGCAAATGGTCGGTCGAGGCCGCCAAGATGGCGGTCGAGGATTTCGGCGGCAAGGTGCTGGGCGCCCCGATCGAAATCGTCTCCGCCGACCACCAGAACAAGCCCGACATCGGCTCGAACATCGCCCGGCAATGGTTCGACGTCGATGGTGTCGACATGATCAGCGAGCTCACCACCTCCTCCGTCGCCCTCGCCGTGCAGGCGCTGGCGGCCGAGAAGCACAAGGTCACCATCACCTCCGGCGCCGTGACCGCGGACCTGACCGGCAAGGCCTGCTCGCCCACCGGCTTCCACTGGGCCTTCGACACCCATGCGCTGGCGGTCGGCACCGGCGGCGCGCTGGTCGAGCAGGGCGGCGACAGCTGGTTCTTCCTGACCGCGGACTACGCCTTCGGCTATTCGCTGGAGGACCAGACCAGCAAATTCGTCACCTCCAAGGGCGGCAAGGTGCTGGGCAGCGTGCGGCACCCGCTGAACACCACCGACTTCTCCTCCTTCCTGCTGCAGGCCCAGGCCTCCGGCGCCAAGGTGGTCGGGCTGGCCAATGCCGGCCTCGACACCGCCAACGCGATCAAGCAGGCGGCGGAGTTCGGCATCGTCGAAGGCGGCCAGAAGCTGGCCGGCCTGCTGTTCACCCTGTCCGAGGTCAACGGCCTGGGCCTCGAAGCGGCGCAGGGGCTGGTGCTGACCGAGGATTTCTACTGGGACCGCAACGACGAGAGCCGGGCCTTCGCCCAGCGCTTCTTCGATCGCACCAAGCGCATGCCGAACTCGGTCCAGGCCTCGGAATACTCCTCGGTGCTGCAGTATCTGAAGGCGGTGCAGGCCGCCGGCACCGATGACGGCGAGAAGGTCGCCGCCAAGCTGAAGGAGCTGCCGGTCGACGACGTCTTCGCCAAGAACGGCAAGGTGCAGCCGGACGGCCGCATGGTGCATGACATGTACCTGTTCCAGGTCAAGGCGCCGTCCGAGAGCAGCAAGCCCTGGGACTATTACAAGCTGCTGGCCACCATCCCCGGCGACCAGGCCTTCCTGAACCCGCAGGAGAGCGGCTGCCCGCTGACGGCGAAGAAATAGCCGGCTGATGGCAGCATCCCAGCCGATCCTGGTGGCGGAGGGCCTGACCAAGGCCTTCCGCGGCTTCCTCGCGGTCAAGGGCGTGGACCTCAGCGTGCGCGAGGGCACGATCCACGCTTTGATCGGGCCGAACGGCGCCGGCAAGACCACCGTCTTCAACCTGCTGACCAAGTTCCACCAGCCGACCTCCGGCCGCATCGCCTTCCGCGGCGAGGACATCACCCGGCTGAAGCCGGCCGAGGTGGCGCGGCGCGGCCTGGTGCGGTCGTTCCAGATCTCGGCGGTGTTCCCGCATCTGACGGTGCTGGAGAATGTCCGGGTGGCGCTGCAGCGGCCGGAGGGGCTGTCGCGCCAGTTCTGGCGCTCCGACCGGGTGCTGCGCCGGCTGGACGCGCGGGCCCTCGACCTGATCGAGGCGGTCAACCTGACCGAATTCGCCCGCACCGCCGCGGTCGACCTGTCCTATGGCCGCAAGCGGGCGCTGGAGATCGCCACCACCCTGGCGCTCGACCCGCCGATGCTGCTCTTGGACGAGCCGATGGCGGGCATGGGCCATGAGGAGATCGGCCGCATCGCCGAGCTGATCCGCAAGGTCGGCGCCGACCGCACCGTGCTGATGGTCGAGCACAACCTGTCGGTGGTCGCCGATCTCTGCCACCGGGTCACGGTGCTGCAGCGCGGCGAGATCCTGGCCGAGGGCAGCTACGCCGAGGTCTCGGCCGACCCGCGGGTGCGCGAGGCCTATATGGGGTCGGAGCATGACTGAGCCGCTGCTGCATGTCCGCGGGCTGCAGGGCTATTACGGCGAGAGCCATGTGCTGCACGGCGTCGACCTCGACGTGTTCCCGGGCGAGACCGTGACCCTGCTGGGCCGCAACGGCGCCGGCAAGACCTCGACCCTGCGCGCCATCATGGGCATCCTGCGCCGCCGCCAGGGCACCATCCGCATGGGCGGCGCCGACCTGCTGCGGACGCCGCCGCACCGCATCGCCCGCGCCGGCATCGGCTATGTGCCGGAGGAGCGCGGCATCTTCGCCTCGCTGTCGGTGGCCGAGAACCTGACGCTGCCGCCCAAGGTGGCCGAGGGCGGCATGAGCCTGGCCGAGATCCACCGCCTGTTCCCCAACCTGGCCGAGCGGGCCGGCAGCCAGGGCACCAAGCTGTCGGGCGGCGAGCAGCAGATGCTGGCGATCGCGCGGGTGCTGCGCACCGGCGTGCGCCTGCTGCTGCTGGACGAGCCGACCGAGGGGCTGGCGCCGGTGATCGTGCAGCGCATCGGCGAGCTGCTGCGCACCTTGAAGGCGCAGGGCATGACCATCCTGCTGGTCGAGCAGAACTTCCGCTTCGCCAGCACCCTGGCCGACCGTCACTACCTGATGGAGGACGGCCGGGTGGTGGCCGAGATCCGGCGCGAGGAGATGGCCGGCAAGATGGACCTGCTGCATGAGACGCTGGGAGTCTGAGATGGGGACCACGCCATGATCCCGCTGCTCGGCATCCCGACCCAGGTGCTGTTCGGCCAGCTGCTGCTGGGGCTGATCAACGGCTCCTTCTACGCCCTGCTGAGCCTTGGCCTGGCCGTCATCTTCGGCCTGCTCAACGTCATCAACTTCGCCCATGGCGCGCAGTACATGCTGGGCGCCTTCGCCGCCTGGATGCTGCTGAATTTCCTCGGCATCGGCTACTGGCCGGCGCTGGTGCTGGCGCCGATCGCGGTCGCCATCACCGGGATCGTGCTGGAGAAGCTGTTCCTGTCGCGGCTCTACCGGCTCGACCCGCTCTACGGCCTCTTGCTGACCTTCGGCGTCACCCTGATGCTGGAGGGGCTGTTCCGCAGCCTGTACGGCACCTCGGGCCAGCCCTACAGCCCGCCGGCGATGCTGACCGGCGCGGTCAATCTCGGCTTCATGGTGCTGCCGATCTATCGCGGCTGGGTGGTGCTGGCCTCGGTGGTGATCTGCTTCGCCACCTGGTTCGTGATCGAGAAGACCCCGCTCGGCGCCACGCTGCGCGCCGCCACCGAGAACCCGACGCTGGTCCAGGCCTTCGGCATCAACGTGCCGCGGATGATCACCCTGACCTATGCCTTCGGCGTCGGCCTGGCCGGCCTGGCGGGGGTGCTGGCGGCGCCGGTCTACCAGGTCAGCCCGCTGATGGGGTCGAACCTGATCATCGTCGTCTTCGCCGTGGTGGTGATCGGCGGCATGGGCTCGATCATGGGCGCCATCGTCACCGGCTTCGCGCTCGGCATCTTCGAGGGGCTGACCAAGGTGTTCTACCCGCCGGCCTCGAACATCGTGGTCTTCGTCATCATGGCGCTGGTGCTGCTGGTCCGCCCCGCCGGCCTGTTCGGGCGGGAGCGCTGAGATGGCCGCGGTCGAGCGCAGCGCCCCGGAGGGCCTGAGCGGCACCCGGATCGCCATCGCCCTGGCGGTGGCGGTCGTCGCCCTCGGCGCGCCCTACCTCCTGTACCCCGTCTTCCTGATGAAGCTCTTGTGCTTCGCCCTGTTCGCCTGCGCCTTCAACCTGCTGATCGGCTATGTCGGCCTCCTGTCCTTCGGCCATGCCGCCTTCTTCGGCGGCGCCGCCTATGTCACCGCCCATGCGGCCAAGGTCTGGGGCTGGCCGCCGGAGCTGGCGATCCTGGCCGGCACCGCCGCCGCCGCGGCGCTGGGGCTGGTGATGGGCTTCCTGGCCATCCGCCGCCAGGGCATCTACTTCGCCATGATCACCCTGGCGCTGTCGCAGATGGTGTTCTTCGTCGCCTTGCAGGCCCCCTTCACCGGCGGCGAGGACGGCATCCAGTCGGTGCCGCAGGATCGGATGTTCGGCCTGCTCGACCTGTCCGACACGCTGACCTTCTACTATGTCGTGCTGGCGATCTTCGGCCTCGGCTTCTTCATCATCTGGCGCATCGTCAACTCGCCCTTCGGCCAGATCCTGAAGGCGATCCGCGAGAACGAGCCCCGGGCGATCTCGCTGGGCTACCGGGTCGACGCCTACAAGCTGACCGCCTTCGTCATGTCGGCGGCGCTGACCGGCCTGGCCGGCGGCACCAAGGCGCTGGTGTTCCAGCTGGCCTCGCTGACCGACATCCAGTGGCAGATGTCGGGCGAGGTCATCCTGATGACCCTGCTCGGCGGCATCGGCACCCTGGTCGGCCCGCTGGTCGGCGCCGGGCTGGTGACGACGCTGGAGAACTACCTGGCCGAATCCGCCTTGCCGGTCACGGTGGTGATCGGCGCCATCTTCGTCGTCGTGGTGCTGCTGTTCCGCCGCGGCATCGTCGGCGAGATCGCCCATTGGCTGCGGAAGCGGGGATAGGGCCGGGGGCGCCCCGGCCTCCCTCGCCCCCTCAGAGACCGTTTGGAAATGCGCTGGTGTGAGTCGGCTGGCGGTGGTTTCGAGAACCGGAGCGCAGCGCACGTTTGGTGCGTGAGCACCGGAAGCGGAGAAACCGCCGTCAGACGGCCGCGCCAGTAGTATTTACAAACGGTCTCTCACCACAA
>NZ_VCCH02000113.1 GCF_005938675.2 Mycobacterium sp. KBS0706 | reverse complement strand
CCGAGGGCTGCGCCGCCGCAACCTGCACCCGCATCCCGTCACGCACATTCACCGGCGGGTTCAGGACCACCTGGTCGCCCTCGTCCAGCCCGGCCCGGATGTTGAGAGTGGCGCCGTTGTCGGCCAGCACGTCGAGATGGTGCAACTGCAGCGCGCCGTTCGAATAGACCGCGGCCGAAAGCCCGTTCTGGTCGAAGATGACGGCCTGCGACGGCAGCACGATGACGGGGCTGGGGCGCGGGATCGCCAGCCGGACGATGCAGTACAGCCCGGCGGTGAGCGCCCCATCGGCGTTGTCGACATCGACCTCGGCCAGCAGGGTCCGGGTGCCCGGTTGCAGAGAGCCGGCGGTGCGGGCGACGCGGCCATGGAAGACACGGCCAGGCAGCTGCGGCACTGTCACCTCGGCGTCCTCGCCATCCTTGAGCGCGAAATAGTCCTCCTGCGGCACGAAGATCTGGATCCGCAGCGTGCTGGTCTGCACCAGCGACAGCAGCGGCGTGCCGGAGGTGCTGTCCGCGGTGACCAGCGTGCCGACGTCGAAGTTGCGGCTGGCGACGACCCCATCGAACGGCGCCACCACCTTCTCGAAGCCGGTCAGCTGTTGCAGCCGCGCCACATCCGCCTGCTGGGCGATGATGCTGGCCGCGGCCGCGGCCACGGCGGCGGTGGTGGCGGCCTGGCTCGAGCTGTCAGTGTCGCCCTGCTCCTTGCTGGCCCAGCCCTGCTGCACCAGCCGGGTGGTGCGCTGGTTGGTGACCTCCGCCAGGTGCTCATTGGCCCGGTCCTGCGCCAGGGTCGCCTGGGTCTGGGCCAGCTGTGCCTTGGCCTGATCCAGTTGCTGGTCCAGGTCGGGCGCCGCGATCACGGCCATGACGTCGCCCGCCTTGACATGGCTGCCGATGTCGACGGCGCGGGTGGCGATGTAACCGGTCGCGCGGGCGTTCACCACGGTGCTGGTGAAAGCATCGGTGGTGCCCGGCAACTCGTCGATCTTCGGGCCCTGCACCGTGGTCACGGCGACCGTGCGGACCATCGGCCGGTCGTCGCGGATCTCGTTGCGCACGGTCGTCGCCTGGGCGTCGAGCGTATTGCGGCCCCACAGGCCGAAGCCCACCGCCCCGCCGATCGCGACCACCGCCGTCAGGCCGAGGAGACGCGCGATCCGCCGCCGCCCCGGCGTCGTGCCGGCCGGGGAAGCGGCCTCCCGCTCCGGGTGGATGGAGGGGGTGTCGATGGGACGCTGGTCCATGATGGTCACTCCGCAACGGGGGAGGAGGGCCGCTGCCGCCGGGACCCGAGGCCGGCGATCAGGGCGTAGAGGAAGGGCACGAACAGGAGGGTGGTCAGGGTGCCGGCGCTGACGCCGCCGATCACGGCGCGGGCCAGGGCGGCGTTCTGCTCCTCACCGGGGCCGCCGATCGCCATCGGCAGCATGCCGACGACCATGGCGGCTGCCGTCATCAGCACCGGCCGCAGCCGGGTGACGCCGGCGGACAGCGCGGCCTCGAAAGGCGGGTGCCCGGCCCGGCTCTGCTCGCGGGCGAAGGTGACCAGCAGGATCGAGTTCGCCGAGGCCACGCCGACCGCCATGATCGCGCCCATCAGCGACGGCACGCTCAGGCTGGTGCCGGTGACGAACAGCATCAGGACGATGCCGCTCATGGCGCCGGGCAGGGCCAGCAGCACCGCCAGCGGGTCGCGGAAGCTCTGATAGTTCACCACCATCAGCAGGTAGACGAAGATGGCGGCGAAGGTCAGGCCGAGGCTGAGGTCCCGGAAGGCGGAGTCCATGCTGCTGACCTGGCCGCGGATGGCGATGGTGTTGCCGGGCTGCAGCGTCTTCTGGGCGTCGCCGACGATGGACTGGATCCGGGTCGCCACCCGGCCGAGATCCTGTGAATCGACGCTGGCGTAGACGTCGTAGACCTCCTGGATGTTGCTCTGGTTGAACACCGACTGCACCCCGGCGCGCTGCGGCGCCGCGATATTGCCCAGCAGGTTGGGCACC
The DNA here is from genome assembly GCF_005938675.2 of Mycobacterium sp. KBS0706. GTDB lineage: Bacteria > Pseudomonadota > Alphaproteobacteria > DSM-16000 > Inquilinaceae > Inquilinus. The sequence goes on along the minus strand of NZ_VCCH02000113.1, from coordinate 19,490 downwards.
ACGCCGCCATCCGCGGTGGTCGCGGCGCCGATCGGCGTGTTGTTCAGGTCGTTCAGGCTGGCGACGCGGTACTCCGGCGTCTGGACGGCGAGGTAGTAGGCGATGCCGCTGGTCGGGTCGGTCCAGAAGTTCGGCTGCACCTGGGTCGACGAGCTGAGGCTGATGTTCACGTCATTGGCCACCTGGGTCATGTTCAGCCCCAGCTGCTGCGCCCGGGTCCGGTCGACCGTGTAGTCGAGCTCCGGCGCCTTCAGCTCCTGCTGCACATGCACGTCGACCAGGCCGGGGATGCCGGCCAGCCGGTCGCGCAGGGTCTGGGCCATGGCCTGGTTGCCGGCGACGTTGCGGCCTGCGACCTGCACGTCGATCTGGCTCGGCACGCCGAAATTCAGCACCTGGGTGACGATGTCCGATGGCTGGACGTAGAACAGCGCATCCGGGAACTGGACCGGCAGCTGGCGCCGCAGGGCCTGGACGTATTGCTCCGTCGGCCGGTGGCCGGGGTTGAGCTGGATCTGGATCACGCCGTCATTGGGGCCGATCTCGGTGCCGTCGGTGAAGGCCAGGTTGTAGGAGCGCTGCGGCAGGCCGATGTTGTCGATCACCAGCCCGAGATCCTGCTGCGGGATCTGGCCCCGGATCACGTCCTCGATCCGGCTGAATTCCTCGGCGGCGGTCTCGATCCGGGTGCGCGGCGGCAGGCGGACATGCAGCTGGATCATCCCGGCATCGACCGCGGGGAAGAAGTCGCGCCCCAGCAAGGGGAACAGCCCGCCGGCGCCCGCCAGAACCGCCAGCGCGACCCCCAGCGTGATGGCGCGGCGGCGGATGATGCCGGCCAGCAGCCAGGCATAGAATTCGCGAAACCGGTTGAACTGGCGGTCGAAAGCGGCGTGGGCGCGGGACAGCGCCGTGGTCTTGCCGGCCTCGCGCCGGCTGTGCTCGCCGCGCAGCAGCAGGCGGATGATGATCGGCGTCAGCGTGCGCGACAGGCCGTAGGAGGCGATCATGGCGAAGACCACGGCCAGGGCCAGCGGCGTGAAGATGTAGCGGATCGCGCCCTGCATGAAGAACACGGCGACGAAAACGCAGCAGATCGCCGAGGTCGAGATCAGGGTCGGCAGGGCGATGCCGGCCGCGCCTTCAAGCACCGCGTCATCGAAGAGCCTTCGCTCCTCCAGCATGCGGTAGGTGTTCTCGATCGTCACCGTGCTGTCGTCGACCAGGATGCCGACCGCCAGCGCCATGCCGCCCAGCGTCATGATGTTGAGTGTCTCGCCGAGTGCCGACAGCACCGCGATCGAGGTCAGGATCGACAATGGGATCGACACCATGACGACGACGGTCGCCCGCCAGGACCCGAGGAAGACGAGGATCATCAGCGCGGTCAGCCCGGCGGCGATGGCGCCTTCCCGCAGCACGCTGTCGATCGAATCCTGGACGAAGGTCGACTGGTCGAACAGCAGGCCGATCTTGAGGCCGGGCGGCGCCGCCGCCTGGATCGCCGGCAGCGCGGCCTTGACCCGGTTGACGACGTCGAGCGTCGAGGCGTCGCCGTTCTTGATGATGGTCAGCAGCACCGAGCGCTGGCCGTTGGCGCGGACGATGTTCGACTGCACCTGCCAACCGTTGTGCACATGGGCCACGTCGCGCAGGAACACCGTCGTCGCGCCGGTCTGGCGGATCGGCACGTTTTCCAGCGCGTCGAGCGTCGGCGCCATGCCGTTCAGGTGGACGATGAACTGCTGCGTGCCCAGCTTGGCGTCGCCCGCCGGCAGGGTTAGCGACTGGGCGTTGACCGCATTGACCACGTCGGCAGGGGTGATGCCGTAGGCGCGCAGCTTGTCGGGGTCGAGGTCGACCATGATCTCGCGATAGCGGCCGCCGGAGGGCGTCGGCAGGGTGATGCCGGGGATCGGCGCCAGGGCCTGGCGCATCTGGTACAGGCCGTAATCGTAGAGTTGCTGCTCGTTGAGCGTGTCCGAGGTCAGGCTGAGCTGCAGCACCGGTACGCTGGTGGCGTTGAACTGGACGACGACCGGCGGCTGGATCCCGGTCGGCATCAAGGCTCTTGCGGTATTCGTGGCCGACACGATCTGGCTGATCGCCAGATCGATGTTCACGTTCGGCTGAAAATAGATCTTGGTGACGGAGAGGCCTTCCAGCGTCTGGCTCTCCATGTTGCGGATATTGCTGACGTTGGAGCTGATGTAATATTCGCCATAGGTGGTGACCCGCTGTTCCATCTCCTGCGGCGTCAGGCCGGTGTACTGCCAGATCACCGTCACCACCGGCACGTTGATCGACGGCAGCACGTCGCGGGGCGTCACGACGATGGCGCTGATGCCGAGAAGCAGGGCCAGGAGGGCGATGACGTAGAAGGTGTAGGGAAAGCGCAGGGCGAAGCGGACGATACCCACGGCTGGAGTCCTCGAATCGAGCTCCGGCGCCGTGGCACCGGCAGGGAAGGGCAGCGCGGCCGGAGAGGCCGCGCCGGGCTCGAAGCCGCTATCGCCGCGGACGTGGCGTCCGGTCGTCGGTACCGACGATCCCGTGACCAGCCGAACGAGGCGAAGCGAGCCCCTTGATGATGTCTTGGGCGTTGGTCACCCGCGCCGCGACCGGGCACGTCCGCGGGCCTCGACACCAACTCCCCTTCCGGAGCCGGTCCGTGCCGCTATGCTGTGACAAGTCACATATGTGGTGCCGCCGTTCCGCTGCCCCTGTGTTTTTGTCCATTCAGCCATGCGGAAGATCATCGTGGTTCGACGGCAGCCCGGTCGGCTGCGCCGAGGCACCGCCGGATCCAGCGGCGCAACATCGCACTGCGCGCGGATGGCAATTGGAAGCGGGTCGAGCGCCGCAAATATGGCGGACATGAACACATGGATCCGTCTGGCGCTGGCCGCCAGCCTGTCCATCGCGACCGCACCGGCCGCCATGGCGCAATGCATCCTCAGCCAGAATGCCGTGGGCACATCCTGTGCCGGCGGTATCGGTTCGCGGCCGCTCACGGGGCATTCCATGCGGCCGCATCTGAGGATCACCCCACCCCTGCAGCCGGCGCCGTTCCGGGCGACCCCGATACCGTCTCCGCGACAGGCGCAGACCATGGGGGCGCCGAACACCTCGCTGATGCCGAACACGTCGCTGCCAGGCGGCCTGTAACACGCTCGCGGTCACCGACCCCCTGAGTGTGGGAGACGCATGCGATGGGCGTTTTGTTGGGCCGCCTGACTGGGAAGGGCCTGATCCTCGATGGTCCGGCGATGTCCGGTCCCAGGTCCGCTTGCGGCGCCACCGGTTTCCCCGGGACGCTGATCAGACGGACGCCGTTGCCCGCAGCGCCCGATAGATGGTGTTGCGCGACACGCCGAGCCGCCGCGCCGTCTCGCTGACATTGCCGGCGAGGTCCCGGTGGACGGTCCGGATCTGCTGATGCATCGCCTCCTTGAGGCCGCCGGAGGCCGTGGTCCGGGCCGATCCGGTTGCTCCATCGGGAAGGCTGTCGACCGCTTCGAGATCGATCGGGCGATCGGGTTCGCCCAGAGTCAGGCGGATCAGCACGTTGCGCAGCTCGCGTACATTGCCGGCCCAGGGCCGTTCGGCCAGCCGGTCCAGGGCCATCGGCGTGATCGAGCAGCCGGGGGCGATCTCGGACAGGAGGTGCCGTGCGATGGCGGCGAAATCCTGCCGTTCGGCCAGCGGCGGCAGGGTCACCTCGACCGCGCTGAGGCGGTAGAACAGATCCGCGCGGAACCGCCCGGCTTCGACCGACCGCTCCAGATCGGCATTGGTCGCCGCGACGAGCTGCACATCGACCTGGCGTCGCCGCCCGCCGCCGACCGGACGCACCGTCCAGTCGTCCAGCAGCCGCAGCAGCACGGCCTGCAGCGGCAGGGGCATGTCGCCGATCTCGTCCAGGAACAGGGTCCCGCCATCGGCCTCGACCACCAGGCCGGGCGCGCCGCCGCGGCGGGCGCCGGTGAAGGCGCCGTCGGCATGGCCGAACAGCTCGGCCTCCGCCAGCGTGTCCGGCAGGGCGGCGCAGTTCAGCGGCACGAACTCGCCGGTGCGTTTGCCGGCGAGATGGGCGTGCCGGGCCAGCTGTTCCTTCCCTGTGCCGGTCTCGCCGCGGATCAGGATCGGCAGCTTGCGCGCCGCTGCGGCCTCGACCTGCCGCACCACCTCCGCCACCCGGCGGTCGGCGGCGACGAAGCCTGTCGGCAGCGTCCGGGACATTCTTGGGGCGGATGATATCTTCGGCGCCGCGGGCAGCGTCTCGATCGTCGCGACGAAGGCGCTGCCGACGAGATCGTCCAGGCGCTGGCGCTCGCGGATCCGGGCGCCGTCCAGGAAGGGACTGAAGCGCGTGCGGAACAGCTCCTCGAACCGGCGGCCGGGCAGCGCCGGCAGGCCTTGCAGCAGGAAGCGCGCCTGGGGGCTGGCGCCGAGGATGGCGCCGTCCGGATCGAGCGCCAGCAGGCCGGCATTGAGCGTGTGCAGATATTCGCCGCGGCTGTGGAACGCGACCACCAGATCGGCGTGATGGCACTCCCGGAACAGCCCGTTCTCGATCTGGGTGGCCGCCATCGCCACCAGGGCCCGCGTGTGCTGCTGGCGCGACCGGCAGTCGGATGATGCGTCGAGAACGCCGGCGAGGCTGTTGTCGGGGCCGAACACCGGCGCGGCGGTACAGGTCAGGGTGCCGTAGCGGTGGAAGAAATGCTCGCCGCCATGGACGGTGATCGGCTGCCCCTGCTGTGCGACGGTGCCGAGCGCATTGGTGCCGCAGCGGATCTCGGCCCAGTGCGAGCCCGGCCGGATGGCGGTGGCGCGGGCGGTGGCGCTGAAGCTGGAATCGGAGATCGTGTCGAGCAGCAGGGCGTCCGGCGCGGCGAACGCGATCATGAAGTTCGTGCCGGCGATCTGATGGTAGAGGTTCTTCATCTCGGTGCGGGCCAGGCGCAGTGCCAGGTCCGACCGGTCGCGGGCCTCGCGCAGCGTGCTGTCGTCGACCACCGTCAGGGGCGGTGGCCGCTCGGGATCCAGCCCGGCGGCGAGGCAGCGGGTCCAACTGTCATGGATCGGCGGCGCCAGCAGGTCGGCATCCGCGATGCCGCGACGCTGGAGCAGGATGCGGGCCTGGCTCAGGCGCTCATCGGCCATGGCCGGCAGCATGGGCGTTCCTCCTGGCTGGCTGTCGTGGGACGCGGCCTTGTCCTTGGTTGTTTGCCCGGCACCGCCGGATGTCCATTGCCGTCAGGCTACGCCGGTACCCGATTGCTTCCAACCTGAGAAATCAGGACCGGCAAAGTGTTCCAAAATGGAACAGCGTTGTCCCGTTCCACTGTGAAGCAACGCCACAGTCGTTCCGCCGGCTGGATTGAGAAAATCCAAGGATTCCGCGGATTCCAGATCGTGGCACGGCAATTGCACTGCTGATCCGCAACCCGTTTGGAATGCCGGAACATGGGAGGCGATGCATGAAGGCCGCGGTGCTGCATCAATACGACGAGTCCCTGACGCGCGACGAGTTCGTGCGCTACGGGGATGTCGCCGATCCGAAGATCGAACGACCGACCGACATCATCGTGCGCATCGGCGGTGCCGGCGTCTGCCGCACCGACCTGCACGTGGTCGAGGGCATCTGGCGCAGCAAGGTCGATGTGGCGCTGCCCTACATCATGGGGCACGAGAATGCCGGCTGGGTCGAGGCCGTCGGGCGTGGCGTCGAGAGCGTCAAGGTCGGCGACCCGGTGATCTGCCACCCGCTGGTCACCAGCGGCCATTGCCTGGCCTGCCGGCGCGGCGACGACATGCACGCCACCGACAGCCGCTTCCCCGGCATCAACGCCGATGGCGGCTATGCCGAGCTGCTGCTGACGGGCGAACGGTCGCTGATCAAGCTGCCGAAGACGCTGGCGCCCAAGGACGTGGCCCCCTACACCGATGCCGGGCTGACCGCCTACCGCGCCGCCAAGAAGGCCTCGCGCCACCTGCTGCCGGGCGAGTTCGCAGTGGTGATCGGCGCCGGCGGGCTGGGCCATATCGGCATCCAGGTGCTGGCGGCGCTGTGCGCGGCCGAGATCATCGTCGTCGACCGGTCCGACACCGCGCTCAAGCTGGCCCAGGAATGCGGCGCGCATCACCTGGTCAAGGCCGACGGCAATGAGGTCGAGGCCGTGATGGCGCTGACCGGCGGCCATGGCGCCGAGGCGGTGATCGACTTCGTCGGCGAGGGCGATGCCATCGCCAAGGGCCTGGCGATGACCCGGAACGCCGGCTTCTATTACATCGTCGGCTATGGCGGGAAGATCGACCTGCCGACGATCGACATGATCACCAGCGAGAAGACCATCGTCGGCAACCTGGTCGGGACCTATCCCGAGCTGGTCGAGCTGATGGCGCTGGCCGATCGCGGCCTGGTCCACCTTGCCACCCGGGAGTACCGGCTGAGCGAGGCCAACCAGGCGCTCAAGGACCTGCATCACGGCCAGGTCAAGGGCCGCGCCGTCCTGATCCCGTAGCGGTGTCCCATGACGACCGACCGGGATCACCCGTCCAAGAGCGAGTTTTTCGAGCGTGTCGGCGCCCTGGCCGACGCCATGGTCGCGGCCTACGGGCCGGATTTCGCGATGGGGGCGCTGATCATCACCGCGCGCTTCATCGCCGAAGGCAAGCCGGTCGGCCGGATGCCCGATGCCGATCCCGATGCCGGCGGAGAGAAGGCATGACCGCCGGTCGTCCGCCGGCTCGATCCAAAGTCCTGGATCGTTGTGGAACAGCCGGCGGCTCGCAATGTCCCAGAACAGAACATGACGCAGCGCAGCATTCGGCCATCAATCGAACGGCAAATCTGCAGAAGCGGCCAAATCCCTCAACTCGGAAAATCTGGCACGCAACTTGCGAGGACTTAAAGAGGGCCAGTCGCGGCGCCGGGGCACCCCGCGCGCAAGAACAGATTGGCAGGAGGAACGCAGCCATGACGCCATCCCCGCAGGCGAGCCCCGCCCGCCGCGCCTCCGAGATTCCCGGCCGCATGCGCCATGGCCACCGCATCCCCTTGCGACGATGGCCGCATGAGCCGCCGGGCCCCATCGGCACCGCAGAGCAGATCTTCAACCACCCATCCAAGAGGAGACTTCCATGCCTGACGGTTTGACGCTGAACAAGATCACCGCCCAGCGCGGGATCGGTGTCGCCGACGCGGCGCGCCGCATCGCCGATCTCGGCTGGACGCCGAGCTATGTCCAGGAGGCGATGACCTTCCCGACCGACTACAAGATCGCGAAGGTGCCGCGGGACCCGATGAAGCAGGTGCTGCGCTCTTACTTCCCGATGCAGGAGGAGAAGGACAACCGCGTCTATGGTGCGCTCGACGCGGCGCTGCGCGGCGACATGTTCCGCAATGTCGAGCCCCGCTGGGTCGAGTGGATGAAGCTGTTCCTGGCCATCATCCCGTTCCCGGAGATCTCGGCGGCGCGGTCGATGGCGATGCTCGGGCGGCTGGCGCCGGGCGAGGAGCTGCGCACCGGCTTCACCATGCAGATGGTCGACGAGTTCCGGCACTCGACCATCCAGATGAACCTCAAGAAATGGTACATGGAGAACTACATCGACCCGGCCGGGTTCGACATCACCGAGGCCGCGTTCGGCAAGTGCTACGCCACCACCATCGGCCGGCAGTTCGCCGAGGGCTTCCTGACCGGCGACGCGGTGACGGCGGCGAATGTCTATCTCCAGGTCGTGGCCGAGACCGCCTTCACCAACACGCTGTTCGTCGCCATGCCGTCCGAGGCGGCGCGCAACGGCGACTACGCGCTGCCGACCGTCTTCCTGTCGGTGCAGTCGGATGAGAGCCGGCATATCGGCAACGGCCATTCGCTGCTGATGTCGGTGATCAACGACCCGGACAACCACCAGCTGCTGGAGCGCGATATCAAATACGCCTTCTGGCAGAACCACGCGATCGTCGACGCCGCGATCGGCACCTTCATCGAATACGGCACGACCAACCGCGACAAGAACAAGGAATCCTACGCCGAGCTCTGGCACCGCTGGATCTACGAGGATTACTACCGCACCTACATGCTGCCGCTGGAGAAGTACGGTATCAAGATCCACCACGATGATGTCGGCGCCGCCTGGGACCGCCTCGTCAAGAAGAACTATGTGCACAAGGTGGCGCAGTTCTTCTCGGTCGGCTGGCCGGTCAATTTCTGGCGGATCGAGGCGCAGACCGAGCGCGACTTCGAGTGGTTCGAGAAGAAGTATCCGGGCTGGTATGCCGAGTTCGGCGACTACTGGAAGTGGTATGAGCGCAAGAGCCGGCCGGGCCAGACCAACATGCTGTTCGACCAGGAGAACGGCTATGTCTACCCGCATCGCTGCTGGAGTTGCATGGTGCCGTGCCTGATCCGCGAGGACCTCGTGGTCGATGAGGTCGACGGCAAGCTCTACACCTATTGCTGCGAGCAGTGCCGCTGGACCCACAAGGTCGCCTTCGCGGCCGAGTATGAGGGGCGCCCGACGCCCGCCATGGGCCGGTTCAGCGGCCGCCGCGAGTGGGAAGAGTGCTACCACGGCTGGGACCTGGCCGACGCCATCAAGGACCTCGGCTTCCTCCGCCCCGACGGCAAGACGCTGATCCAGCAGCCGCATCTCCGCTTCGACGACAAGGACATGTGGACGCTCGACCATGTCCGCGGCCACACGATCCAGAGCCCGATGGTGCTGCTGCGCGGCATGACGCCGGACCAGCGCGAGAAGCACATCGCCGAGTACCGGGCAGGATTCAAGATCAACCCCCTGCACTGACCGGCATGGGGGCGGGGGCCGGCATCGGCCTCCGCCTCCCGTCCCATCCGCCGGGCATCGACCGGCGGCCAGCCCGACGACAGAGGACGGCTTCGATGGCGGAGACAAGAGTGCACACCGTCCGGTTCGAGCCGGTCGGCATCGAGATGGACGTCGCCGAGGGCGAGACGGTGCTGGAGGCGGCGTTCCGCCAGGGCATCGCGGTGATGCATGGCTGCAAGGAAGGCCAGTGCAGCAGCTGCAAGTCGCGGCTGCTCGAGGGCGATGCCGAGCTGCTGAAATACTCGACCTTCGCGCTGCCGGACTACGAACGTGACACCGATCATATCCTGCTGTGCCGGACGGTGGCCTACAGCGACCTGACGGTCGAGCTGCTGAACTATGACGAGGACCTGCTCTGCCGCTCGATCGCGGTGAAGGAGTACGAGGCGGTGGTGACCGGGATCACGCCGCTGACCCACGACATCCGGCTGCTAGAGGTCGAGCTCGATAAGCCGCTGCGCTTCTGGGCGGGCCAGTTCGTCGACCTGACCGTCCCGGGCAGCGGCATCACCCGGTCCTTCTCGATGGCCAACCCGCCGAGCCGGCAGGACCGGCTGGGCTTCATCATCAAGAAATATCCGGACGGGGCGTTCTCGTCGCTGCTGGATGGCGGGCTCAAGCCCGGCGACCGGCTCGTCGCCAAGGGCCCCTACGGCACCTGCTTCCGGCGGGAGGAGCGGCCGGGCCCGATGGTCCTGATCGGCGGTGGCTCCGGCATGTCGCCGCTGTGGTCGATCCTCAACGACCATGCCGAGAGCGGGGAGGAGCGGCCTGTCCGCTTCTTCTACGGCGCCCGGACCCGGCGCGACCTGTTCCACCTGGCCGAATTCGCCGAGTTCGAGCGCAGGATCCCGGACTTCCGCTTCATCCCGGCGCTGTCGCATGCCGAGCCCGGGGACGACTGGTCGGGCGAGACCGGCTTCGTCCACGAGGTCGTGGCCAGGACGCTGCGGGCCGAGGCGCTGCCGGGCGAGATCGACGCCTACACCTGCGGCCCGCCGCCGATGATCGATGCCGTGCTGCCGGTGCTGCAGATGGCCGGCGTCGAGCCCGAGCGGATCTACTTCGACAAATTCACCCCAGCCGTCCGCTGACCGCGGCCTGGTCCGATCCGTCAACGCCAGAAGGGAGGATACCGATGACCAACCTCGAACAGGCCGCAGCATCCGTGAAGTCGGGCGCGGCCGGCGCGGCGACCTTCGCCGGTTCCGACAGCCGAAAATACAACTATTTCGAGCCCCGGGGGCGTAAGGCGACCCACTATGAGGACGTCACCGTCGACGTCCAGCCCGATCCCAAGCGGTACCTGCTGCAGGACTGGATCATCTCCTTCCCTGACGGCACGCCGACCTATTCTGAGACCTGGACCGCGGCGAAGAGCAGCGACTGGCACAAATACCGGTCGGTGGACCAGGAGTGGGAGCGCACGCATTACCAGCGCCAGTCCACCATCGTCGGCATGATCTCCAACGTGATCGACAATGCCCGGCGATCCGGCGCTCCGCGCCGCATAGACCCGGCCTGGGTCAAGATCCTCCAGGACCATCTCGGCGCCTACAAGCATGCCGAATTCGGCCTGGGCACGTCGACGATGCACGCCCAGCGCTACGGCTACACCCAGATGATCAACAACGCGATCCTGACGGACGCGTCCTACAAGCTGCGCTTCGCCCAGGACCTGACGCTGTATCTCAGCGAGATCGGGCTCGATCTCGACAGCTTCGACGCCAGCGCCGGCAAGACGCACTGGCTGGAGGACCCGATCTGGCAGGACACCCGCCGGGCGGTCGAGACGATCGGCGGCGCCACCGACTATCTCGAGAAGTACTTCGCGGTGAACATCGTGTTCGAGCCGCTGGTGGCCGAGCTGTTCCGCAGCGGCTTCATCATGCAGCTGGCCGCCGCCCAGAACGATTTCGGCACGCCGGCCGTCGTCTCCGCGGCGGAGGGCGACTATGAGCGCAACCTGGCCAATGCGGTCGAGCTGTTCCACATGCTGGCGAACGACCCGGCCCATGGCGAGCACAACCGCCGGCTGTTCGCCGAATGGTTCGACCGGCACGGCGCGCTGGCGGTCGCCGCGGCCCGGCAGCTGCAGCCGCTGTGGTCGCAGCCGCGGGTGAAGGCGGCGCAGTTCACGGACGCGTTCGACCATGCCCGCAACCGGGCGAAGACGATCGTCACTGAGATCGGCCTCGACGCGCCGGCGCTGCTGTCGGCCTGAGCGCCCCCGACGCCCCATCAGCCGCCGACCCAGGCGTCGGCAAGAGGAGACCAGCCATGACCCATGCGACCGCGAACATCTTCAAGTCCATGAAGGACATGCAGTTCGAGACCACGATCTCGCACCAATGCGGCGTGACCATGAACGACAGCGTCGAGGCCCGCGTCATCGCCGAGGTGATGGGCGAGAAGCCGGGCATCACCGTCACCTACCTGCCGGCCATGATCCGCCTCGATGGCGAGGGGAAGATCGAGTTCAAGATGGGCGAGATCGGCGAGGCGCTGGGCCGTCCGATGACCCCGCATCTGTTCGAGATCTCCACCTCCACCCATTACGGGCGGATGGTCATGGTCGACGACGACACCGTCGTGCTGTTCGGCAACATGGATGACGCCTTGGCCTTCGAGTGAGGCGCCGGCCCGTCCGCGAACCCGCCAGATGACGGCGGCGCCGATCGCAACGGCGCCGCCGCGAACCAGCCACAGGGAGCCAGCCATGTACCGCACCAAGGACGGCGACGAGATCTTCATCATCGACGGCCATGTCCATCTCTGGGACGGTCGTCCGGAGAACTGGAAGAACGTTCACGGCCAGCAATTCATCGATTGCTTCTACGGCTACCACAGCTTCCTGCAGCCGAAGGATAAGCAGTGGGCGCGCGAGAAGTTCTACCATTACGGCGCCGAGACGATGCATGACGACCTGTTCGTCCGCGGCTATGACGACATGGCGATCTTCCAGCCGACCTATCTGAAGGACTTCTACGTCAACGGCTTCAACACGCTGGAGCAAAACGCCCTCCTGAAGGCGAAGTACCCCGACCGCTTCATCCTGAACGGCGCCTTCGACCCGCGCGACGGCGAGGCGGGGTTGGCCCAGTTGGAACAGGATGTCGAAACCCATGGGATCAAGGGCGTCAAGCTCTACACCGCCGAATGGAAGGGCGACAGCAAGGGCTACAAGTTGTCCGACGCCGGCGCCCAGACGTTCCTGGCGAAGGCCGAGGCGCTCGGCATCAGGAACATCCATGTCCACAAGGGCCCGACCATCCTGCCACTGAATCGGGATGCCTTCGATGTCGCCGACATCGACGACGCGGCGACCAGCTTCCCGAATCTCAACTTCATCGTCGAGCATTGCGGCCTGCCGCGCCTCGATGACTTCTGCTGGATCGCGACCCAGGAGACCAATGTCTATGGCGGCTTGGCGGTGGCGCTGCCCTTCATCCGCAACCAGCCGCGCTACTTCGCTCATGTCATCTCGCAGCTGCTGATGTGGCTGGGCGAGGACAAGCTGCTCTATGGCAGCGACTACGGCATCTGGACGCCGGACTGGCTGGTCGAGGACTTCATGGCCTTCGAGGTGCCGGATGACCTGACCCAGGAGACCGGGGCGAAGCTGACGCTCCAGGCCAAGAAGAAGATCCTCGGGCTCAACGCGGCCCGGCTCTACGGCATCGACGTCGAGGCGCAGAAGGCGGTGCTGGCCGACGCCCGCCGGCCGGTCGCGGCGGAGTGACCGCCATGGTCGCGGAGGCCGACGCCGCCCGGGCCCGGGAGGTCTGGGCCCGGCTGGACTCGGTGACGGACCCCGAGCTCGACGAGCCGGTGACCGAGCTCGGCTTCGTCACCGATGTCGAGGTCGCGGGGGATGGCGGGGTCCATATCCGCTTCCGGCTGCCGACCTACTGGTGCGCTGCCAACTTCGCCTTCCTGATGGCGGATGACATGCGCCGTGCCGCGCTGTCGCTGCCCTGGGTGACGGCGGCGACGGTCGAGCTCGGCGACCACATGTATGCCGAGGCGATCAACCATGGCATGGCCCGCGGCCTGGCCTTCCGCGACGCCTTCGGCGACGAGGCGGATGACGACCTGGAGGAGATCCGCCGGACCTTCACGCTCAAGGCCTTCCAGCGCCGGCAGGAGGCGCTGCTGCGCCACCTGCTGGAGGAGGGGCGCCAGGATCCGGCGGCCCTCCGCGCGCTGGACGCCGGCGGCCTCCGCGGCCTGCAGGCCGCCGCGCCGGGCCGGCGGCTGATCGACCGCTACCTGGCCCTGCGCGACACCCTCTTCGGCGCGGGCGGGCCCGCCTTCGTCGACACCGCCGGCGCCGCCGTCACCGCCGAAGCCTGGCCGGGCCATCTCGCCGGGCTGCGGCGGGTCTGGATCAACACCGAGTTCAACGGGGCGCTGTGCCGGGGGCTGCTGGCCGCGCGCTTCGGCGAGGAGGCGCCGGAGCCCGACGGCGAGCCGACACTGGCCGATTTCATCCGCCGGGCCCGGCGCGAGTCCTGCCTGCCACATCCAGCCTCGGAAAGGGGAGAGAATGCCCAAGATCATGTTGCATGATGACGAGGCCCGGCAGGCCCTCGGCCGCGGTGTCGCCAAGCTGGCGCGGGCGGTGCGCGGCACGCTGGGCCCGCGCGGCATGAACGCGATCATCGACCGGCCGATCGGCACCCCGATCGTCTCCCGCGACGGCGTCAGCATCGCCGCCGAGATAGAGCTGGAGGATCCGTTCGAGAATATGGGGGCGCAGGTCGTCCGCGAGGTCTCGAAACAGACCAACGAGGTTGCCGGCGACGGCACCACCACTGCCACCGTCCTGGCCGACGCGCTGGTCCAGGACGGGCTGGATCGGCTCGCGGCAGGCGCGAACCCGGTCGAGCTGGTGCAGGGGCTGGAACTGGCGGTCGGGCAGGTGGTGGAGGCGCTCCAGCATGCCGCCAAGCCGCTGGGCGGCCAGGACCAGATCCGTTCCGTCGCCGTGATCGCGGCGAACGACCCGGTGACCGGCGGGCTGGTGGCCGAGGCGCTGGAGCGGGTCGGCCCGGACGGCATCGTCACCGTCGACTATGGCAGCACGGTCGAGACGCAGCTCGACGTGCTCGAGGGCATGGCCTTCGACCGCGGCTACCTCTCGCACCACATGGTCACCGATGTCGAGAAGATGCAGGTGGTGCTGGACCAGCCGCACATCCTGCTGACCGACCAGAAGCTGCAGACGGCGGAGGAGGTGGCGGGCCTGCTGGCGCTGGTCGCCGGCAGCAACCGCCCGCTGCTGATCATCGCGGAGGAGGTCGCGCCGCCCTGCGTGGTCGCCCTGCTCGCCGCGCGCGACAGGGGTGGGCCGGTCGTGGCCGCCATACACCCGCCGGAATACGGCCATTGGCGCAAGGCGATGCTGGAGGACCTGGCCATCGTCACGGGCGGGCGGGTCATCGCCCGCGACCTGGGCGGGCGGATCGACCAGGCCGAGCTGCGTGACCTCGGCGGCGCGCGCCAAGTCAGGATCTCCGCCGGCCAGACCGTGGTCAGCGGCGGCGGCGGCCATCCGGAGCTGATCGCGGCGCGCCGCCAGCAGGTGACCCGGCAGTGGGAGGCGGCGCCGGAGAATATCGAGCGCGACAAGTTCCGGGAGCGGCTGGCGAAGCTGTCCGGCGGCACGGCGGTGATCCTGGTCGGCGGCGCCACGCCGGTCGAGCAGAAGCGCCGGCTGCAGCTGGTGGAGGACGCCGTGAACGCCACCCGGGCGGCGATCGCGGAGGGCATCGTCCCCGGCGGCGGCACGGCGCTGCTGCGGGCGGCCCCGGCGCTGGACGACCTCGCCTCCCGCACCGATGGCGGCGTCCGCGAAGGGGTGCGGCTGCTGCAGCGGGCCCTGGCCAAGCCGCTGTTCCACATCGCCGGCAACAGCGGCGTGAACGGCCAGGCGGTCACGGCCCAGGTGGCGCGCGCGACCAATGGCGTCGGGTACGATGCCCGCAACGGCGCCTTTGTCGACATGTTCGAGGCCGGCATCGTCGATCCGGTGCGGGTCAGCTGCAGCGCGGTGCGGAACGCGGCCTCCGTCGCCGGGCTGGTGCTGACCACCCACACGCTGATCGCGGACCGGCGGGACAGCGTGGATCCGACCGCCGGACCGGCCCTCGGCGGCGGCGCCGAGCGGCTCGGCCGGGCGTGAGGGACGTGCTGGTGTCCGAAGGGTGGACGGACGCGGCAGCGGAATGGTGTATGATGATCAAATGATAACGGTCGCGGGACGATCGGTTGCACCGATCGTCTGGACAAGACGGCCGGCAACCGGGAGCGACCGATGCCCAGACGCGACGAGACGCCGACCGGCCTGGTTCGCCCGGGTGTGACCCCGGCGTTCGTGGGGGCGCCCTGCGAGGCGACCGACACGATGCTCGCCTGGGAGCGCTATCTGTCCGGCGCCACCGACGCGACGGTGCCGGCGCAGAATTTCGTGGTCGCTTCCTGGCAGCGCAGCCTGCATTCCGGCGTCAATCCCGGCGGCCGCGCCGCGCCGCTGGCGGCGGGCGGCGACGCGATGGGCGAGCTTCGGCGCCGGCATGGCGATCTGGTCTCGGCCGCGGCCGGCCTGTTCAGCGATGCGGTCGACCTGCTCGCCGGCTCGGGCTCGATCATGCTGCTGACCAACCCAGACGGTGTCGTGCTGCAGGCCGTCGGCGACATGCCGACGCTGGAGAAGGGCGAGAACATCAACCTGATGAGCGGCGGCAATTGGGGCGAGGGCGTCATCGGCACCAACGGCATCGGCACGGCGATCGCCACCGGCCGGCCGGCCCAGATCCACGCCGCCGAGCATTTCTGCGAGGGCATCAAGGGCTGGACCTGCGCCGGATCGCCGATCTTCGAGCCGGGCACCGGGGCGATCATGGGGGTGATCGACATCTCCGGCCCGCCCACCACCTATCAGCGCAACAATCTCGGCCTGGCCGTGGCCGCGGCGCGGCAGATCGAGATGGTGCTGACCGAGCGCTCGACGCGGGAGCGGATGCAGCTGCTCGAAACCTGTCTCCGGCGCCTGTCCTCCGCCGATGCCGCCGGCATCATCGTCATCGACCGGCATGGAAGGCTGGTGCAGACCACCGGCCGGGTGTCGCTGCCGATCAGGGTGGGGGAGCGGGTGCCGGGCCTCGACCGCAGCCTCGCGGTGGAGCGCTGGGCCGACCGGCTGCCGGAAAGCCTGCGGCCGGAATGGTTCAACCCGGTGATCGCCGACGGCCGCGCCATCGGCGCCCTGCTGGTCGTGCCGGACCGTCCGCGCCTCCGCGGCCGGGCCGCGGGGCAGGGGTCGGAGGCCGACCCGGCGCGCAGCGCCTTCGCCCACATCATCGGCGACAGCCCGGCCATGGCCGCCGTCATCGACCGGGCGCGGCGGCTGGTCGGCAAGCGCGTGCCGGTGCTGGTCGAGGGCGAGACCGGCGTCGGCAAGGAGCTGTTCGCCCGCGCCATCCATGGCGAGGAGGGGGAGGCGTCGCCTTTCATCGCCTTCAACTGCGCGGCCACGTCGAAGGAGCTGCTGGCCAGCGAGCTGTTCGGCCATGTCCGCGGCGCCTTCACCGGCGCGACCAGCGAGGGCCGGCCGGGGCGCTTCGAGCTGGCGGATGGCGGCACCCTCTGCCTCGACGAGGTCGGCGAGCTGCCGCTCGACCTGCAGCCGATGCTGCTGCGCGTGCTGGAGGAGGGAGTCGTCTACCGCCTGGGCGACGCGCAGCCGCGGCGGGTCGATGTGCGCCTGCTGGCGCTGACCAACCGCAGCCTGCGCGACGAGGTCGAGGCCGGCCGTTTCCGCCGAGACCTCTATCACCGCATCAGCGTGACGCGCCTCCTCATCCCGCCACTGCGGGAGCGTGGCGATGATCTGGAACTGCTGGTCGCCCATTTCAATCGGCGCCTTGCGGCGCGCCATCAGGTGCCGGAGCGGGATTTTCCGCCCGATGTGCTGTCGAGGCTGCAGGGCTACGCCTGGCTGGGGAATGTACGCGAGCTCCGCAATGTCGTCGAAAGCCTCCTGCTGATCTCGATCGGTGGTACGGTGACGCACGAGGATCTGCCGCCGGAGCTTGGCGGCGACGATCGTAAGCCCGGTGAGACGAGCCCTTCCCTCGATCGGCCCGAAGATCTGTATGCGGCCGAGCGCGTCCTGATTGCCGAGGTCCTTCGACGGCATCGCTACAACTTCGTCCAGGCCGCCCGCGCCTTGGGCATCTCGCGGAGCACGCTGTACCGGAAGGTGCAGAATTTTGGGCTCGATGTCGAAGGTTAGGCTCCGCCCGGATTCCGGAATCGGGAGTTAGAGCCGGTCAACGTGACAATCCCGTCGGCGCCGCCGCGCCGGATCTTGTCACGCGTCGGCCGGTCAACACGGATGGGCATCTTGTGAAGGATGCCGTGCGACTGCCCCTCAACCTCCTCGATGCCCTAAGGATGTTCGATGAGAACGAAGTCCTCAAGGGGGAGCTCGGCAGCGAATTCTCCTCAGCATATCTAACTGTCAAGCACCAAGAATGGAATGCCCACGCAGCCCATATTTCACAGTGGGAGCGCGTGGCCACTCTAGATGTTTGAGTCTGGCGAAATCCATGAGACGCCGATTCCGGCGAGTGATTGGAAGAGGTCAATCGGTACGGCTCTGGTTCCACGGGTGCCATGGTGGATAAAAATGAGTACTACAGCTTTGAGAGCGCACTACGACGCTACGGCTGCGGCCTCCCCTGCCGTTGCCCGGTCTCACTACTCCTCGGAGCCTATCGTCAGCGGTGTCGATAATAGGACCCACACCCACCTCTGGACCCAGTCTCTCATGGCTATTGACGGACACAGCTTCAAATCGGGGACAGGATTTTGTTCCCACAACCAAAATGACGGAAGCCCCCGTCTCCGACGGGGGCTTCTTGCTTTGGCGCCCTGTGCGCCAAGCCGAATCAGTCAGTCTGTCCGCAGGTCCAAATCACCCGCAACCAGCTGCGCGGTGGAAGCGGGCCGCGCTCCAAGGCAGGCCTTTCGCTCGACGCAGCATCGTCCCTGTCTCAGTTCAGAACGATCTCGACCCGGCGGTTCTGCGGCTCGCGGACGCCGTCGGCCGTCGGCACCAGCGGGTCGGCCTCGCCGACGCCGCGGACGGTGATCAGGCCGTCGGCCACGCCGTCAGCGACGAGTTCGCGGCGCACGGCCTCACCGCGGCGGACTGACAGGGCCTGGTTGTACCGGTCCGAGCCCGAGCGATCGGTGTGCCCGGTGACATTGATCTGCGTGGTCATGCCCTGAAGCGCGTCCGTGGCGGCCGAGGCAACGATCTGCTTTGCCTCCGGCGTCAGCCTCGAGCTGTCGAAGTCGAAGAACACGAGATAGCTGCGGGCCTGGGTGACCTGTGTGACCTCGGGCGGTGGCGGTGGCGGCGGAACGAAGGTGTAGCGCACGCCGGCCAGGAAGCTGTGGTTGTTGTTGCTGTCCGAGGTGATGCGCTCACCCTTGTCCTTGAAGGTCGGCCCGGTGGTGCCGAGATAGCGGTATTCGAGCGTGGCCGCCAGCGCCGGGCTGAAATTGTAGGAGACGCCGGCGATGCCCGCATAGGCGAAGGCCGTCTGCGTGTCCTGAAAGAACTCGTCGTTGCTGCCCCGGAAGTCGGCGCTGATGATGCCCAGCCCGATGCCGCCGCCGATATAGGGCACGAAGGGCGAGCCGAACTCGAAATCGTAGTATCCGTTCACCATCACCCCGAGGGTCGTCTGATGGTTGTTGCCGTCGTGGCTGTTCTCGCGAATGCTCACCTCGAGGTCGGCGCGCAGGCTGCCCCAATCATAGCCGCCATAGATATTGCCCGCGGGGCCGACATCGTAGTTGTCGATGTTCAGGTTGTTGTCCTGGAGAAGGTTGATGCCGGCACCGGCGCCGACATAGAACCCGGTTCCCTGCTGGGTCTGGGCCAGGGCTGATGTCGCGGCCATCAACGTGGTGGCGACAGCGGCGAAGCTGGCGAGTTTCAGCATTCGTCCCTCCTTAACTGGCTTTCGTCGGTCCGCTTCACTCAGACCATAGGCGAGGGGAGGGGTGGGCGATTTGATCTGGCGCAAATTCTCAACCAAGCTGCGGAGCGTTGCGCAAGGGACACACCTTCTCTCGGCACAACACCGAACGGAGCCCGGACCTCCTGGTTCGCGTCAGCTGATCGTGCCGGCGATGCGGTCTGCGAGCTCGCCCAGCGCGTCGCTCATCGCCCGGACCTCGGTGGCGATGCTGTCGTCGGCCGGGCGGCGGGTGATGCGGGCAGTCTCGGTCCTGGCCCGGCCGCCGGACTTGCGCCGCAGCCGCCACTGCGCCTCCAGCACCACGGTGCCGTCGGCGTCCGGGTCGAAGCGGTTGAGTGCCAGCTCGACCGTCAGGGCCTCGTCGCCGGACAGCGTCCGGCTGGTGGTGACGACCGAGCCGGACGGAAGCCGCGCCGTCAGGTCGTCCGCCAGCACCCGCTGCACCATGTTGGCCAGCGGCTCGCCCCAGCGTTCGAACTCGTCGACGCCGAGCTGGACCGCGCCCGAGCGGCGGACGATCTGCGGCCGGTCGAGATATTTCGGGATGTCGACCAGCGCCACCGAGGC
>NZ_VCCH02000112.1 GCF_005938675.2 Mycobacterium sp. KBS0706 | reverse complement strand
TCCCGCGGGGGGAGGGAGGGGCCCGCCGCTTGAGGCGGGAGGGTGAGGGGGTGGTCCGGACGCCTCCCTAACGCCCGAACTCCGGGTGCCGGAAGCAGCCGACCATATGGTCATTCACCAGCCCGGCCGACTGCATCAGCGAGTAGCAGACCGTGGAGCCGACGAAGACGAAGCCGCGACGCTTCATGTCACGGCTCATCCGGTCGGAGATCTCGCTGGTCGCCGGCATCTCGGCATGGGCCGCCCAGCGGTTGACCAGCGGCTCGCCGCCGACGAAGGACCACAGGTAGCGGCCCAGCCCGCCCTCGGATTCGATCACCGCCAGCGCCGCCCGGGCGTTGGTCCGCACCGCGTTCAGCTTGGCCCGGTTGCGGATCAGCCCGGCATCGGCCAGCAGCGCCTCGATCTCCGCATCCGTCATCGCCGCCACCCGGGCGATGTCGAAGCCGTGGAAGGCGCGCTGGTAGTTGCCGCGCCGCTCCAGCACCAGGCGCCAGGACAGACCGGCCTGGGTGCCCTGCAGGCTGAGATTCTCGAACAAGGCGCGGTCGTCGCGCTCCGGCGTGCCCCAGTCGCGGTCGTGATAGGCCAGCATCGCCGGGCCGCCGGCGGCCCAGCCGCAGCGCGGCAGGTCCGGATCGCTCATTCGCCCCAATGGATCGGGAAGGCGTCGGGATAGGTGAACAGGGCCGGCGTGCCGCCGGTGTGCAGGAACACCACCACGTCGTCGGCCCCAAAGCGGCCGGCGCGGATGCCGGCGATCAGCCCGGCCATCGCCTTGCCGCTGTAGACCGGGTCGAGCACGATCGCGTCGCGGCTGGCGGCGAGCTGCAGCGCCTCGACCATACCGTCCGTCGGCTGGCCGTAGCCGCCGCCGACCACGCCGTCCTCCAGCACCAGATCCGCGGCCGAGAGCGGCGCCGGCATGCCGAGCAGCGCGGCACCGGCCTGCACCAGCCCGGCGACCTTCGGCCGCTGCTCCGCCGAGCTGCGGCTGATACAATAGCCGACCGCGGGGGCTTTGCTGCCGCCGAGAGCGAGGCCGAGCGCCAGCCCGGCCTGGGTGCCGCCGCTGCCGCTGGCCAGGGCGACATGGGTGAAGGCGACGCCCTGATCGCGGCCCTGGCGCAGCAGCTCCTGCGCCGCGTCGACATAGCCGACCAGCCCGAGCGCGTTCGATCCGCCAACCGGGATGACATAGGGCGTGCCGCCCTCGGCCCGGCATTCCTCGGCGACGCGCGCCATCTCGACATCCGGGTCGGCGGTGCCGGGGTGCAGCTCGATGCGCGCGCCGAACAGCTCGTCGAGCAGCAGGTTGCCGCTGTTGTGGTAGGACGGGTCGCGCCCGGCCACGGCGTCGGTGAGCACCAGCACGCAGTCGAGGCCCAGCCGGGCCGCCGCGGCCGCGGTCTGGCGGGCGTGGTTCGACTGCGGGCCGCCGGCGGTGATGATGGTGTCGGCGCCCTGGGCCAGCGCGTCGCCGAGCAGGAACTCCAGCTTGCGCACCTTGTTGCCGCCCAGCGCCAGGCCGGTGCAGTCGTCGCGCTTGATCCAGAGCTGCGGGCCACCGAGCGCCTCGGTCAGCCGCGGCAGCGGCTCCAAGGGCGTCGGCGCGTGCTGCAGGCGAAGGCGCGGCAGCTGGTCGAGCGATGGCATCGGATCCGTCCCTGAGGCGCGGCCCCGGGCGGCCGCCTCCGGGGTGAATAGCATGGCGGGGCCAAGGTGCGAACGCTGCTCGGACGGCTGCCCGGTCGATCGGTGCCCACCGATTGCCTCTCCCGCCTGGCGGGAGAGGCCGGGCTCGCGCAGCGAGACCGGGTGAGGGCTGGTCCAGGCCTCGACGAAATCCCCTCACCCGGAGCCGCTTCGCGTCTCCGACCTCTCCCGCAAGCGGGAGAGGCAAAAGGGGGCGATATCTAGGGTTTCGCCACTTACGCCGCGTGGGCTTCCTCGGCGTGCCCGAGCTGGCGCTGCAGCAGGGTGCGGTAGATGCCGGGGCGGGCGGCCAGGGCGGCGGGGGTGCCCTGGTCGATCACCCGGCCGTGCTCCATCACCACGATCCGGTCGAAGCGCTGCAGCGTCGACAGGCGGTGGGCGATGGCGATCACCGTGCGGTCCTGCATCAGGTCGTCCAGCGCCTCCTGCACCGCGCGCTCGGATTCGCTGTCCAGCGCCGAGGTCGCCTCGTCCAGCAGCAGCACCGGCGCGTCCTTGAGGAAGGCGCGGGCGATGGCGATGCGCTGGCGCTGGCCGCCGGACAGCTTCACCCCGCGGTCGCCGACCACGGTGTCGAAGCCCTCCGGCAGCGCCTCGATGAAGGCGCGGCAATGGGCGGCCTCGGCCGCGGCCATCACCTCGGCATCGGTCGCATCCGGGCGGCCGTAGCGGATGTTCTCGCGCACGCTGCGGTGGAACAGCGAGATGTCCTGCGGCACCACGCCGGTGATCTGGCGCAGGCTCTCCTGGGTCAGGTCGCGGATGTCGCGCCCGGCGACCTCGATCCGGCCCAGCCCGACATCGTAGAAGCGCTGCACCAGGGTCAGCACGGTCGACTTGCCGGCGCCGGACAGGCCGACCAGCCCGACCCGCTCGCCGGGCTCGATGCGCAGGTCGAAGCCGTCCAGGATCGGCGCCCGCTTGGGATAGGCGAAGCGCACGCCCTGGAAGTCGATCGGCACGCCGCCACCATGCCCGGGCGCCGGCAGCGGCTCGGCATGCGGCGCGTCGGGCAGGTCGTGCGGCACCAGGAGGGTCGAGATCGCCTCCGACAGCCGGGCGATGTGCTGGGTCAGGTCGACCAGCGCCACCGCGAGGTCGCGGGTGCCGTGCAAGATGGCGAAGCCGAGCGAGCAGACCAGCACGATGTCGCCGGGCGTAGCCCGCCCCGCCTGCCACAGCAGCAGCGCCCAGCCGAGCAGGCCGGCGGTCAGCACCGCCGTGATCGCGGCGTGGATCAGCCGCAGCTGCTCCATGTAGCGCAGGCTGCGCTGGCGGGCGGCGAGCTCGACGCCGATGTGGTCGGCCAGCCGCGCCTGCTCGCGGAAGGTGGCGCCGAACAGGCGCACCAGCCCCATATTGCCGATCACGTCGACCAGCTCGCCATCGACCTTCGCCGCCTCGGTGGCGTAGCTGCGATGGATCGGGCCGCCGCGCTTGGCGAGGCGGTAGATGAAGATCGAGAGCGTCACCGCAGCCGCGACCAGGGTCGCCGCCATGACGAGATCGACCGAGGCCAGGACGCAGATCGAGCCGACCAGCGAGAGCGCGGGGGGCAGCACGTTCCAGGAGAACATGCTTTCGGTCGTGAAGATGGCGTTCGACGTGGCGGAGACGCGGCCGGCCACCATGCCGGGGAGGCGGTCGGCGAAATAGCTCGGCGCGTGGCCGGTCAGGTGCCGGAACAGATCGCGGCGGACGGCGCCCGTGACTGCGACGAAGGCCCGGCTGGCCACCCAGCCGCCGACGCGCCACAGCATGTTGTCGGCCAGGATCAACCCGACCAGCAGTCCATAGGCCAGCCAGATCGCCCCCGAGGTGCCGAGAGCCAGCTCGTCGACCAGATGCTTGATCGCATATTGCGACCCGATCGCGCAGGCGACGGCCGCGACGACCGAAACGATCACCACCGCATGCGATGCGGCCTCCTGCCGCACATAATGCAGGATGAAGCCGATCGGCCGGTTGCGGAAAGCCTCGAGAGTGCGAGTCTGGGTGGACGCCGTCATGTCCATCAGATCCCCTACGTTGTCCTCATCCACCACGGACGGCGTTTTCCCGCCGCCTTGCGAGTCTAGGCGCGGCGTGCCGACAGATGACAGCGCATCGCTGCACTGCACCTTATCTGCATGCGCCCCACAGAACATTGTCGGACCGGAGTCGGAACCTTTTTCCGTTCCGAGTGTCTGTGGTCATCGAGTGCCCGTTGCCGCGGAAGCACCTGAAGAAGAGCAGCGCCGCATTGCTGCGCCGCAGCGCCGCCGGTGATGTCAGACAAACCCCCATCTGCGGAGGGAGTTCCATCCACATGCGAATCGCGCAGGTCGCCCCGCTGTTCGAAGCGGTCCCGCCCAAGCTCTATGGCGGCACCGAACGCGTCGTGTCCTTTCTCACGGAAGAGCTCGTCGCCCTCGGCCATGACGTCACATTGTTCGCCAGCGGCGATTCCGTGACCTCCGCCACGCTCGAGGCCTGCTGGCCGCGGGCGATGCGGCTCGACGCCTCGGTGCGCGACTGGATCGCGCCCCATATGCACATGTTCGAGCAGGTGTACCGGCGGTCGGACGAGTTCGACATCGTCCACTGCCATCTCGACTATTTCCCGTTCTCGCTGTTCAGCCGCGGCGATGTCCCGTTCGTGACCACGCTGCACGGCCGGCTCGACATGCCCGAGCTGCATCCGATGTTCGAGACCTTCTCGCATGTGCCGGTGGTGTCGATCTCGGACGCCCAGCGCCGGCCGATGCCGAAGGCCGGCTGGATCGCCACCGTGCATCACGGCCTGCCGGCGCAGCTGCTGGCGCCAGTGCCGGCGGAGCGCGGCTACCTCGCCTTCCTCGGCCGCATCGCGCCGGAGAAGCGGGTCGACCGGGCGATCGAGATCGCGGCCAAGAGCGGCCTGCCCCTGAAGATCGCGGCCAAGGTCGACAAGGCCGACCAGGAATATTACGACGCCGAGATCAAGCCGTTGCTGGCGCGGTCGCCGCATGTCGACTTCATCGGCGAGATCGACGATTCGCAGAAATCCGCCTTCCTGAGCGGCGCCATCGGCCTCCTGGTGCCGATCGACTGGCCGGAGCCGTTCGGCCTGGTGATGATCGAGGCGATGGCCTGCGGCACGCCGGTCGTGGCCTACAACCGCGGCTCGGTGCCGGAGGTGATCGACGAGGGCGTCACCGGATTCATCGTCGAGGACGAGATCGGCGCGGTGGCGGCGGTGCAGCGCCTGTCCGAGCTGTCCAACACCCGCATCCGCGAGGTCTTCGACCAGCGCTTCACGGCGCGGCGGATGGCCCAGGACTATCTGTCGACCTATGAGGGCCTGCAGGCCGTCGAGGCGCC
The DNA here is from genome assembly GCF_005938675.2 of Mycobacterium sp. KBS0706. Taxonomy (GTDB): domain Bacteria; phylum Pseudomonadota; class Alphaproteobacteria; order DSM-16000; family Inquilinaceae; genus Inquilinus. Next base: position 16,609 of record NZ_VCCH02000112.1, on the reverse strand, counting down.
GAAGAAGCCGGCCGTGCTGCGCGCGGTGGCGAATTGAGGGGGCTTTAGCCCCCTCATCCCCGCGAAAGCGGGGATCTCACGCCGCTCGAGCGGACAGAGATCCCCGCTTTCGCGGGAATGACGGCAAAGGGTTGGGCCGCCGTTCGGCCCCTCACCCCGGCGCGCGGGTCGAGCCGCGCACGACCAGCTCGGTCGGCAGCAGATGCCGGTCGGGCGGGATGGTGCCGCCGTCGGCCACGGCGTCGAGCAGCAGCCGGGCCGCGGTGGCGCCCTTGTCGAACAGCGGCTGGCGGATCGTGGTCAAAGCCGGGCGCACCAAAGCCGCGCGCGGGATGTCGTCGAAGCCGGCGACCGACACATCCTCCGGCACCCGCAGGCCCAGCGACCGCGCCGCTTCGATCGCGCCGATCGCCAGCCGGTCGGACATCGCCAGGATCGCGGTCGGACGGTCCGGCCGGCGCAGCAATGAAAGCGCCGCGTCGCGGCCATGCGCCTCGCTCGAGGCCGGCCGCTCCTCCACCGGCACCGAGTCCGGGTCGATGCCGGCGGCGGCGATCGCCTCGATATAGCCGTCCAGCCGGTCGACGCTGGTGCGGAAGGTCATCTTCACCCGCCGCGCCGCGTCGAGCGGCCCGACATAGCCGTCGACCGCCGATTCCAGCGTGATGATACCGAGCCGGCGGTGGCCGAGCCCGACCACATGCTGCGCCACCCGGCGGGCGGCGCCGCGGTCGTCGATGCCGACGAAGGCCACGCCGTCCGGCACCTGGTTGTCGATCGCCACCACCGGCAGGCCGCGGCGCAGCAACGGCGTCCAGGCGTCCGCCCCGCTCAGAAAACCGTAGACCAGGAAGCCGTCGACCGCGGCGCGGTGAATGGCGCTGCGGCTGGCCGGGCTTTTCACCGCTGGCAGGATCAGCAGGCCGGAACGCGCTTTCTCGCAGGCGGCGGCGATGCCGCGCAGCATGCCGACCGCCGCCGGGTCGTCGAAGGCGAAGGGCAGGGTCTCGTGGAACAGCAGGCCGATCGCCTCGGCCTTGCCGGTGCGCAGCATCCGCGCCGCCGGGTTCGGCCCATGCACCCCCATCGCCCGGGCGGCCGCCATGATCTTGTCGCGCAGCTCCTTCGACAGCTGGTCCGGCCGGTTGAAGGCGTTCGACACGGTGGTGCGCGACACACCGACCGCCGCCGCGATGTCCAGCAGCGTGCCCCGCCGCTTCTCCGGTCCGTCTGTCATGAAGGCACCCTAAAGAGTCCCTCTTGATCGATCAAGAAACTCTCTGATACTGTAAAAACTGAATGCATTCAGATGATCGCGGCGGTAGGCGAATCGCGGCTGGGATGCAGGGGGAATGCGGAGGGGTTGAATGCGCGAATGGTGGCGCGGCGCGGTGATGTACCAGATCTACCCGCGCAGCTTCCTGGACACCGATGGCGACGGCATCGGCGACCTGGCCGGCATCACCGCCAAGCTCGACCACATCGCCGATCTCGGCGTCGACGGAATCTGGATCTCGCCCTTCTTCAAATCGCCGATGAAGGATTTCGGCTACGACGTCTCCGACTACCGCGACGTCGACCCGATGTTCGGCACGCTGGCCGATTTCGACCGGCTGATCGAGAAGGCGCATGCTTTGGGGCTGAAGGTGATCATCGACCAGGTGATCAGCCACACCTCCGACCAGCACCCGTGGTTCGGCGAGAGCCGGGCCAGCCGCGACAACTCCAAGGCGGACTGGTTCGTCTGGGCCAATGCCAAGCCGGACGGCAACCCGCCGAACAACTGGCTGTCGATCTTCGGCGGCTCGGCCTGGCAGTGGGACACCCGCCGGCGCCAGTACTACATGCACAACTTCCTGACCACGCAGCCCGACCTGAACCTGCACAATCCGGAGGTGCAGGAGGCGGTGCTGGCGGCGCTGGAGTTCTGGCTGCAGCGCGGCGCCGACGGCTTCCGCCTGGACACCGCGAATTTCTACATGCACGACCGGCTGCTGCGCGACAATCCGGGCAAGCCGGCCGACCGGGCGCCGACCGGGGACGATCGGGCGGACAACCCCTACTACATGCAGCTGCATCTCTACGACAAGTCGCAGCCCGAGAACCTGATGTTCCTGCGCCGGCTGCGGGCGCTGATGGACCGCTATCCGGACAAGATGGCGGTGGCCGAGATCGGCGACGACGACCCGATCGGCCGGACCGCGGAATACGTCCAGGCCGACCTGCTGCACACCGCCTATAATTTCAGCCTGCTGAACGACACCTTCAACGCGGCGCATATCGCCACGGCGCTGATCGCCTTCGAGCAGGCGACCACCGATGGCTGGCCGTCCTGGGCCTTCTCCAACCACGACGTCAAGCGGGTGCCGACCCGCTGGGGCGGCGCCGAGGCCGACCCGCGGCTGGCGCGCCTGCTGATCGCGCTGCTGACCTCGCTGCGCGGCACCGCCTTCCTGTACCAGGGCGAGGAGTTGGGCCTGCCCGAGGCCGAGGTGCCGTACGAGAAGCTGCAGGACCCCTACGGCATCACCTTCTGGCCGGACTACAAGGGTCGCGACGGCTGCCGCACGCCGATGCCGTGGGATGCCGAGGCACCACAGGCGGGCTTCTCCACCGCCGAGCCGTGGCTGCCGATCCCCGAGGCGCATCGCCGCCTGGCCGCCGGCGCGCAGATGCACGACCCCGAGTCGACCCTGGCCTTCACCCGGCAGTTCCTGCGCTGGCGCCGCAGCCGCCCGGCCTTCGCCTCGGGCTCACTGAAATTCCTCGACACCGCCGACGGCGTGCTGGCCTTCGAGCGGCGGCTGGAGGATGAGCGCATCCTCTGCGTCTTCAACCTGACCGGCGAGACCCGGATCTGGACAGCGCCGCCGGCCGAGATCGCGCCGACCGACGCGCCTGGGCTGGGCGCCAGGCTGGACGGCGGCCGGGTGGCGCTGCCGCCCTATGCCGCCTTCTTCGGCGCGATGGCCGCCGAAGCGCTGCAGCCGGAACGAAGCGCGGCCTGACAACGTTCGGTTCAAGAATAATTTCATTTCGACTCGCCAGAGGCCGGCCTGGCGAGTCACCCTTTGCCCCAAGACAAGCACGCGGGGGCGCGCCGGTCTCCCCCGCGGCCAAAACCACAAGGAGGAGACCATGTCGAGGAGCGCGCTACTTCCGCTCACACTGGCCCTGATCCTGGCCGGCACCGTCGCACAGGCGGCAGGGGTCAAGGTCACCATCTCCTGCGGCTCCGCCGGCAGCGAGCAGCCGCAATGCCAGCAAGGCGCCAAGGCCTGGGCGGAGAAGACCGGGAACACGGTCGACATCGTCGCCGCCCCGCAATCGACCTCCGACCAGCTCGCCCTGTATCAGCAGATCCTGAACGCCCAGTCGGGCGACATCGACGTGTTCCAGATCGACATCATCTGGCCCGCCATCATCGGCAGCCACTTCATCGACCTGAAGCCCTATGCCGACCAGGCCACGATCGACCAGCACTTCCCGACCATCATCCAGGGCCTGACCCGCAACGACCAGCTGCTGGCCCTGCCCTGGTTCACCGATGCCGGGCTGCTGTATTACCGCCAGGACCTGCTGGACAAATACAAGCTCAAGGTGCCGGAGACCTGGGCCGAGCTGACCGAGGCCGCCAAGACCATCCAGGAGGGCGAGCGCAAGGACGGCAACGACCGCTTCTTCGGCTTCGTGTTCCAGGGCCGGGCCTATGAGGGCCTGACCTGCGACGCGCTGGAATGGGTCACCAGCTTCGGCGGCGGCACCATCGTCGGCCAGGACGGCAAGATCACCGTCAACAACCCGCAGGCGGCCAAGGCGCTGGACACCGCCGCCTCCTGGATCGGCACCATCGCGCCGGACGGCGTGCTGAACTACATGGAGGAGGACGCCCGAGGCGTGTTCCAGTCCGGCAATGCCGCCTTCATGCGCAACTGGCCCTACGCCTATTCGCTGGTCAATTCCGGCGACAGCCCGGTCAAGGGCAAGATCGGCACCGCGCCACTGCCGAAGGGCGACGGCGAGGGCGCCCGCCATGCCGCGGCCCTCGGCGGCTGGAACCTGGCGGTGTCGAAATACTCGGCCCATCCGAAGGAGGCCGCCGACCTGGTCCTGTACCTGACCGGCAAGGACGAGCAGAAGCGCCGCGCCATCGAGGCCACCTTCCAGACCACGATCCCGGCGCTGTACGACGACCCGGACGTGCTGAAGGCCCAGCCCTTCTTCGCCCAGTTGAAGGCCGCCTTCGAAAGCGCGGTCGCACGGCCCTCGGCGATCACCGGCGAGCGCTACAACGAGGTCTCGACCCTGTTCTGGAACGCGGTCCACAACACCCTGTCGAAGCAGGGCGACGGCGCCGCCAACCTGGCGCAGCTGCAGAAGGACCTGAACCGCCTGAGCCGCGGCGGCCGCTGGTAAGGACGGCTTTCGCGTGCATCCTGCCGAGCCCGCTCCGATTGCCTCTCCCGCCAGGCGGGAGAGGCAATCCGCCGCCGCGAGGGCCAGCCGGCCGAGTTGAGTTGCGCCTCTGCCATTGACTTCGGGGAGGACCCCATGACCGTCGCCACCTCGACCCCTGCCCCAGCCGCGCGCGCCGCGAAGCCTGCCGTCTCCAGGCTCAGCCGGCAGCGCGTCCGCGCCGCCTGGATGTTCCTGGTGCCGATGCTGGTGGTGCTGGCGCTGGTCGCCGGCTGGCCGCTGGTGCGGACCATCGCGCTGAGCTTCACCGACGCGACGCTGAAGGCAGAGCAGCCGACCCGGCTGGTCGGCTTCGACAACTACCTGTTCTACGGCCCGAACCGCGCCGATTACGACGCCTCGCTGGGCGGCTACTACGTGTTCTACGACCCCAAGGGCACCAACCTGGTGTGGAAGCCGGAGGAGGGCAAGTTCTGGGACATCGACCAGAACAAGCCGGTCGACTACGACGTCGACACCAGCGGCATCTTCAGCTGGCAGGGGCTGCTGGTCGACCCGGTGTGGTGGCGGTCGGCCTGGAACACTATCCTGTTCACCGTGATCTCGGTGACGATCGAGACGGCGCTCGGCCTGATCATCGCCATGACGCTGAACGCCCACATGCCGGGGCGCGGCCTGCTGCGGGCCGCGGTGTTGATCCCCTGGGCCATCCCCACCATCGTCTCGGCCAAGATGTGGGGCTGGATGCTGAACGACCAGTACGGCGTGATCAACGAGGTGCTGCTGTCGCTCGGAATCATCACCCACCGCATCGCCTGGACCGCCGACCCCAGCCTGTCGCTGGCCTCGGTGATCGCGGTCGATGTGTGGAAGACCACGCCGTTCATGACGCTGCTGATCCTGGCCGCGCTGCAGATGCTGCCGGGCGAGGTCTACGAGGCGGCGAAGGTCGACGGCATCCGGCCTTGGAAGGTCTTCACCCGCATCACCCTGCCGCTGATCTGGCCGGCGCTGATGGTGGCGATCCTGTTCCGGGCCCTGGATTCGCTGCGGGTGTTCGACCTGATCTATGTGCTGACCTCGAACAGCATCAACACCATGAGCATGTCGGTCTTCGCCCGGCAGCAGAGCATCGATTTCGGCAATGTCGGCTTCGGCTCCGCCGCCTCGACCCTGCTGTTCCTGATCATCGCCGTGCTGGCCGCCCTGTGGATGGTGGCGGGCCGCGTGCGCTTCGACAAATAGGGGGCGGCCATGACCAGAGCATCCAGGCGTCGCATCGGCCGCAGCTTCTTCTACGTGCTGGTAGCGGCGATCATCGTCTACACGGTGTTCCCGTTCTACTGGGCGGTGATCAGTTCGCTGAAGAGCGGCCAGCAGCTGTTCGGCACCGACCTGGTGCCGCCATCGCCGACCCTCGACAACTATGTCAGCGTGTTCCGCGAGCAGCCCTTCCTGACCAACATCGTCAACTCGCTGATTGTCGCCGGGTCGACCGTGCTGATCTGCCTGGCGCTGTCGGTCAGCGCCGCCTACGCCCTGGGCCGGGTACGGTTCCGCGGCCGCAGCACCATCCTGATGCTGACACTCGCCGTGTCGATGTTCCCGCAGGTGGCGGTGCTGACCGGGCTGTTCGAGCTGGTGCGCTGGGCCGGCCTGTACAACCAGCTCGGCTCGCTGATCGTCAGCTACATGATCTTCACCCTGCCCTTCTCGGTCTGGGTGCTGACCACCTTCATCCGCGAGCTGCCGCGCGAGCTGGAGGAGGCCGCGATCGTCGACGGCGCCAGGCCGTGGCAGATCCTGGTGCGGGTGTTCCTGCCGCTGCTCGGCCCGGCGCTGGCGACCACCGGCCTGCTGGCCTTCATCGCCGCCTGGAACGAGTTCCTGTTCGCCCTGACCTTCACTTTGACCAACGAGGTGCGGACGGTGCCGGTGGCGATCGCCCTGATCTCCGGCGCCACCCAGTTCGACATCCCCTGGGGCAACATCATGGCGGCGTCGGTCGTCGTGACCGTGCCGCTGATCGTGCTGGTGATGATCTTCCAGCGCCGCATCGTCTCCGGCCTCACCGCCGGCGCGGTGAAGGGGTAGCCGGAGAAATGCATCCCGGCGCCTGGGAAAGGCGGCGCCGGGATGCGATGCGCAGGTCGGTTTGGACGACTAGGATGTTATGCGCCGCACCCGCCTCGGGAAAGGACAATCGCCCTCAATTCTGAGACGATCCGGCGACTTACTCCACCAGCGCTTCCTTGGCGTGCTGGGCCGCGCCGCTGCGCAGCGGCCGCTCCTCCATCAGGAGCAGCCAGACGAAGCCGAGGGCGAGGCCCGCGGCCGAGGCGAGGAACATCCAGTGGAAGGCGCCGACCAGCTCGTCGCGCATCGCCGGTGTCAGCGCGCCGAGATTCTCCGGCGACCGGCCGTCGCCGCCGATGGCGCCGAGCACGATGGCGCCGAAGCCGGCGACGACGATGGCGCTGCCGAGCGAGCGGAAGAAGTTCATGCAGGCGGTGGCGGTGCCGAGCTGGTGCATCGCCACCGCGTTCTGGATCGAGACGGTGGTGACCGGCAGCACGGTGCCGAGGCCGAGTCCGACGGCGGCGAGCGCGACCTCGACCAGCCACAGCGGCAGCCCGTCCGGATAGGCGGCGAGCCCGACCAGCGCCGCCGCGGCGATCACCAGCCCGACCAGCGGCGTGCGCTTGTAATGCGTCATCCGCGCCATGAAGCGGCCGGCGATGTTGGCGCCGGTCACCGTCCCGGCCATCAGCGGCATCAGCGCTAGGCCGGAATCGCTGGCCGAGAGGCCGATCACGCCTTCGAGATAGACCGGGACATAGATCGACAGGCCGATGAAGCTGCCCATGACGCAGAAGGCGGCGGCGGTGCCGGTGCCAACCACCTGGTTCGACATCACCGCCAGCGGGATCAGCGGCTCGGCCGCGGTCAGCAGGCGCGCGGCGAACAGCACCCACAGCACCAGCGAGCCACCGAACAGGCCCAGCACCTCGGCCGAATCCCAGGGGTAGCGGGTGCCGCCCCAGGTCAGCGCCAGCATCGCCGCCACGGTGGCGCCGACCATCAGCACGGCGCCGAGCACGTCGAGCTTGTGCCGGCGGTCGTGCCGCGGCAGGCGGCGCAGCGCGCCCCAGACCATCCAGAAGGCGCCGAGGCCGAGCGGCAGGTTGATCCAGAAGATCACCGACCAGTGCAGGTGGTCGGCGAACAGGCCGCCCAGCACCGGCCCGACCACGCTGGAGGTGACGAAGACGCTGGCGATGTAGCCCTGGTAGCGCCCGCGCTCCTTCGGCGAGACCACGTCGGCGATGATGGTCTGGGCCAGCGAGATCAGCCCGCCGCCGCCGAGGCCCTGCAGCCCCCGCGCCAGGATCAGCGCCAGCATGGTCGGCGCCAGGGCGCAGGCGACCGAGCCGACGATGAACACGCTGATGCTGACCAGGAGGGTGATGCGCCGGCCGTGGATGTCGCTGAACTTGCCGTAGAGCGGGGTCACCGCGGTGGCCGCCAGCAGATAGGCGCTGACCACCCAGGACAGGTGCTCGACGTCGCCCAGCTCCTGCCCGATGGTCGGCAGCGCCGTGGCCACGATGGTCTGGTCGAGCGCCGCCAGCAGCATCGCCAGCATGATGCCGATGATGATCGACCGGACGGTGGCGTGGTCGAGCGGCGCCGGGGCGGCGACCGCCGGACTGTGTGCGGACATGATGCGGCGTTCCAAAGGCGGGGGGCCGAAGGCGGGGGCCGAAGCAAAGGGGTCGGCGGCGGCGAGGCGCCCCGAGCCCCTTAACCTTCGCCTCCGGCACTTGTCGTACAAGAGCGCTGTCGGCAGTGCTGCCATCGTCGCGCGGCATGGGCGCCTGCGGCGTCCCATCCCGCCGATCCCGGTTTCCCGGGCGCGGCACTTGGTCTACGGTGCGGCCATGATCGACCAGACCCAGACGCCGGCCGTCGCCAAGGCCGAGAAGGCCCCGTTTCTGCGCCTTGCGCTCGAGGCCGGGCCGCTCCTGATCTTCTTCGTCGCCAACCAGGTGGCCGGCGTGATGCCCGCGACCGCGATCTTCATGGTCGCGACGGTGGTGGCCGTGGTGCTGTCGGTCAGGCTGGAGAAGCGCTGGCCGATCATGCCGATGGTCGGCTGCGTCTTCGTGCTGATCTTCGGCGGGCTGACGCTGTGGCTCGACGACGACATGTTCATCAAGCTGAAGCCGACGGTGGTGAACCTGCTGTTCGCCGCGATCCTGTTCACCGGGCTCGCCACCGGCCGCAACTTCCTGAAGCTGATGATGGGCACGGTGTTCGAGCTGACCGACGAGGGCTGGCGCATCCTGACCTGGCGCTGGGCGGTGTTCTTCGTGGTGCTGGCCGTGATCAACGAGATCGTCTGGCGCAACTTCTCCTTCAACTTCTGGGCCGGGTTCAAGCTGTTCGGCATCCTGCCGCTGACCCTGGTCTTCGCCATGGCGCAGATGCCGGTGCTGATGCGGCACCAGGTCAAGCCGGCGGACTGACGCGATGCAGCCGGCCGATCCCCTGCACCATGTCGAGCACTGGGTGTTCGACCTCGACAACACGCTGTACCCCGCCCGCAGCAACCTGTTCGCCCAGATCGACCAGCGCATGGGCGAGTACATCCGGTCGCATTACGACCTGCCGGAGGCCGAGGCCAAGGCGCTGCAGAAGCGGCTGTTCCGCGACTACGGCACCACCCTGCGCGGGCTGATGAACGAGCGCGCGGTCGACCCCGGCCCGTTCCTGGAATTCGTCCACGACATCGACATCTCGGCGATCGGGCCGAGCCCGACCCTGGCGGCGGCGCTGGCCGACCTGCCGGGCCGCAAGATCGTGTTCACCAACGGCTCGGTCCGCCATGCCGAGCGGGTGCTGGCGCGGCTGGGCGTGGTGGGGCAGTTCGACGGCATCTTCGACATCGTCGCGGCGGACTACGTGCCGAAGCCCGACCCCGGCCCCTACCGGGCGATGCTCGACCTGTACGGGCTGGCGCCGCGATCGACGGCGATGGTCGAGGACATGGCCCGCAACCTGCTGCCGGCGCATCGGCTGGGCATGACCACGGTGTGGGTGCGCACCCCGTCCGACTGGGGCCAGCCCCTGCCCGGCGACGGCCATATCGACATCGCCGTCGACGACACCGCCGAATGGCTGGCGGCCGTCGCGGCGGCGCGAAGGACTCTCTAGCCGAGGAGGAACCGCATTGCCTCTCCCGCGAGCGAGATCTTTTCAGAACGCTCATCCCTCGCTGTCATTGCGAGGAGGCGCAGCCGACGAAGCAATCCATTGCTCCGCACGAGCTGCACCATGGATTGCTTCGCTGCGCTCGCAATGACGGTGTTGGAATTCTGAAAAGGTCTCGCCAGGCGGGAGAGGCAACGCGAATGTCGATGTCCGCTCAAATCCTCAGCACGCCTTGAAGCCGCCCGGCTGCACCCGTGTCCAGGTGTCGGTGCGACCGAGCAGGCTGATGCCGACGAAGCCGCGCAGATCCAGCGTGTCCGGCCCGGTCAGGTGCATCTTGGCGTCGTAGGTCTTGCCGCTCTTCGGGTCGTAGATCGTGCCGTCCTCCCACTCCGTGTCGGAGACCTGGGTGAAGCTGTGCAGCATGATCAGCTTGCACAGCGGCCGGCTGCGCTTGCTCTCGTCCGGGTTCTCCCCATCCACCGCCGGGGCGTCCGGCGGCAGCGCCGCGATCCGGCCGCAGATGCCGGTGTTGCAGTCGGTGATCTCGATCACCGAGCGGCCGTCCCCGGTGCGCCAGAAGCCCTTGATGCCGCCGGCGGCGGAGGCGGGAGCGGCGGCGAACGCCATGGCGAGGCCGAGGACGAGGCCAAGGGCAGGGACCGCACTGCGGATGGTCATGGGCACTCCCATATCAGTGTTGTTGCTTAATCCCCGGAGGATGCGGCCGGACCGGAGTCCTGTCCATCGTCGCGATTTGCACCGCGGGAAGGGTGACAACTTTGAAATTATTCCAGCTTTTGCCTCGGTTTGCGCTCGGCTATGGTCCAGCGTCGGCCGAAAGGGCCACCGGCGACAGCGCCGGACGGACGGAGATGTGAGAGATGAGCGCGCCGCGGACACTGTTCGACAAGATCTGGGACAGCCATGTCGTCCACCGCCAGGATGACGGCACGTGCATCCTCTATATCGACCGCCACCTCGTGCATGAGGTGACCAGCCCGCAGGCCTTCGAAGGGCTGCGCATGGCCGGCCGCAAGGTGCGCCAGCCGCAGGCCACCCTGGCCGTGCCGGACCACAACGTGCCGACCTCCGACCGCGCCGGCGGCATCGCCGACGAGGAGAGCCGGATCCAGGTCGAGACGCTGGAGAAGAACGCCGCCGATTTCGGCGTGCCGATCTTCACCATGAACGACATCCGCCAGGGCGTGGTCCACATCATCGGGCCGGAGCAGGGCTTCACCCTGCCGGGCACCACCATCGTCTGCGGCGACAGCCACACCTCGACCCATGGCGCCTTCGGCGCGCTGGCCTTCGGCATCGGCACCAGCGAGGTCGAGCATGTGCTGGCCACGCAGACGCTGCTGCAGAAGCCGGCCAAGAACATGCGCATCACGGTCGAGGGCGACCTGCCGCTCGGCGTGACCGCGAAGGACATGATCCTGGCGATCATCGGCACCATCGGCACCGCCGGCGGCACCGGGCACGTCATCGAATATGCCGGCGAGGCGGTGCGCGCTTTGTCGATGGAAGGCCGGATGACGGTCTGCAACATGTCGATCGAGGCCGGCGCCCGCGCCGGGCTGATCGCGCCGGACGAGACCACCTTCGCCTATGTCAAGGGCCGGCCGCTGGCGCCGAAGGGCGAGGCCTGGGACCAGGCGGTGGAATACTGGCGCACCCTGCCGTCGGACGAGGGCACCCGCTACGACCGCGAGGTCGTGCTGAAGGCCAAGGACATCGTGCCGATGGTCACCTGGGGCACCAGCCCCGAGGATGTGGCGCCGATCACCGGCGTGGTGCCGGACCCGGAGGCCGCGCCGGACGCCAACAAGGCCAGCGCCTGGCGCCGCAGCCTGGACTATATGGGCCTGAAGCCCGGCCAGCGCCTGAGCGAGGTGCCGGTCGACAAGGTTTTCATCGGCTCCTGCACCAACGGCCGGATCGAGGACCTGCGCGCCGCCGCCGCGGTGGCCCGTGGCCGGCATGTCGCCGACAGCGTCTACGCCATGATCGTCCCGGGCTCCGGCCTGGTGAAGGAGCAGGCCGAGGCCGAGGGGCTGGACGCGGTGTTCAAGGCGGCCGGCTTCGACTGGCGCGAGCCCGGCTGCTCGATGTGCCTGGCGATGAACGCCGACAAGCTGTCGCCGGGCGAGCGCTGCGCCTCGACCTCGAACCGCAACTTCGAGGGCCGGCAGGGCCGCGGCGGCCGCACCCATCTGGTCAGCCCGGCCATGGCCGCGGCCGCGGCGATCGCCGGCCACCTGACCGATGTGCGCGAGCTGAATTAGGCCACCCATCCCCTCTCCTGTCATGCCCGGGCTTGACCCGGGCATCCAGAAGCTGTCGACGCCCACTGGATTGCCGGGTCAAGCCCGGCAATGACAGGAAGGGGAAGCCGGTTGCTCAAGCATGGCCGGCCTCACCCGACAGCATCATCGGGTCGATGCCGAGCTTGGCGATGGCGCGTTCCCACTTCACCGACAGGTCCTCGCCGAACAGGATGTCCGAATCGCAGGGCACGTTGAGCCAGCCATTGGCCTGGATCTCGGCGTCGAGCTGCCCCGCGCTCCAGCCGGCATAGCCGAGCGCCAGCAGGTGCCGGCTGGGGCCCGTGCCGCCGGCGATCGCCTGCAGCACCTCGAGCGTCGAGGTCACCGCGACCTCGCCGACCACCACCGTCTTCTCGGCCCGGTAGTCGGTCGAGTGCAGCACGAAGCCGCGGCCGGATTCGACCGGCCCGCCGAACTGCACCCGGGTGCTGCCCAGCATGTCGCCATGCGGGATGCCGAGCTGGTCGAGCAGCGTCGGGAAGTCGATGCTCGACAGCGGCTTGTTGACCACGAGGCCCATTGCCCCCTGGTCGTTGTGGGCGCAGAGATAGATCACCGTGCGGGCGAAAGGCGGTGCGACCAGGGTCGGCATGGCGATCAGCAGCTGCCCCGCGAGATAGCTGCCATCCGCCGGCACCTTGGCGCCCTTGGAGGTTTTCGCCCGTCTCATTCCGCCCAATGCTCCGTCTTCCGCTTTCGGCCGCGACACCAAGGCTAACCCGCGGCGATCTGGTTTCGAACGACTATATAGGCCAAAGAAAGGCAGTTTCATGGTGTCGGAGATTCGATGAGGCCTGGGCTTGCATTCCTCACGGCCGCCGCGCTCGGTCTCGCCGCTTTCGCCGGGCCGGGAGCGGCCGGGGCCGCCGAGACGCCGTGGCAGCCGGCCAAGGGCGCGTCGGCGCGGCTGGTCACGGCGGTCGACGGCACCGGCACCTTGAGCGAGATCCCGGCCGGGCTGCACATCCGGCTGGAGCCGCATTGGAAGACCTATTGGCGGTCCCCCGGCGATGCCGGGCTGCCGCCGGCGCTGGACTGGACGGGTTCGGAGAATCTCGGCGCCGCGACCCTGGCCTATCCGGCGCCGCACCGGTTCCAGCTGTTCGGCCTGGAGACCTATGGCTACGAGACCGAGGTGGTGTTCCCGCTGACCCTGCCGGTGGCGCAGCCTGGGCAGCCGCAGCACCTGGCCCTGGCCGCGACCGTGCTGGTGTGCAGCGACATCTGCATCCCGGCCAATTTCAGCTTCACGCTGGACCTGCCGGCCGGCGCCGCGGCACCCGACCCCGCCGCCGCCAACCTGATCGACCGCTACGCCAATGCGGTGCCGGGCGACGGCAGCGCCGCCGGCCTCACGATCGGCCCGGTCGCCGCGACCACCGCCGGCCCGAATGGCGGGTTGCGGATCGAGGCGACGGCGCGCGAGCCATTCGACGCGCCGGACCTCTTCGTCGAGGGCGCGCCGGGCGACGCCTTCGCCGCGCCGCGCATCACCACCAGTGAGGGTGGCCGCAGGCTGGTGGCCGAGATCGACCGGATCCAGGCGGCGGCCGACCCGCCGGTTGCGCTGACGGGCAGCCCCCTCACCCTGACCCTGGTCGACGGGCCGCGCAGCGTCGAGGCCCGGGCGACGGTCGGCCCGGCGGTGGCGGCGGCGCCTGATGCCGCCGCCTGGCTGTCGATCCTGGGCGTGGCGCTCCTCGGCGGGCTGATCCTGAACCTGATGCCCTGCGTGCTGCCGGTCCTCTCGCTCAAGCTGCTGTCGATCGTCGGCGTCGGCGGCCGGACGCCGCGGTGGCAGCGGCTCGGCCTCCTGGCCACCGCCGCCGGCATCCTCGCCTCGTTCCTGGTGCTGGCGGCGGGCGCGGTCGGGCTGAAGGCGGCGGGCGCGTCGGTCGGTTGGGGCCTGCAGTTCCAGGAGCCGGTGTTCCTGGCGGCGATGGCGGTGATCGTCACCCTGTTCGGCTGCAACCTCCTGGGCCTGTTCGAGGTGGTGCTGCCCCACCGCGCCATGGACGCCGCGGCCCGGGCCAGCGGCGCCGGCCGGCCAGAGAAGCATGGGCTCGCCGGACCGTTCCTGACCGGCGCCTTCGCCACCCTGCTGGCCACCCCCTGCTCCGCCCCCTTCGTCGGCACCGCGCTGGGCTTCGCCCTGTCGCGCGGACCGGCCGAGATCGGCGCGATCTTCGCCGCGCTCGGGCTCGGCATGGCCTTGCCCTATCTGCTGATCGCCGCGGTGCCGGGCCTCGCCCGGCTGCTGCCGCGCCCCGGACGCTGGATGGTCTGGGTCAAGGCCGTGCTGGGCCTCGCCCTGTTCGGCACAGCCGCATGGCTGCTCTCGGTCCTCGCCGTGCAGGTGCCGCCGGCCGCCGCCACCACGGTCGCGGCGGCGCTGGCGGCGATGGCGCTGGTGCTGTGGCTGCGCCGGCGCGGCGGGGTCGCGATCCAGCGCCTGCACACCGCCGCCGCGATGGTGCTGGCCCTGGCGGCGGTGCTGCTGCCGCTGCGCTTCGACCGGTCCGACGCGGTGACGCCGCAGGCCGCCTCTACCATCCCCTGGGCCCGGTTCGACCGGGCCGCGATCCCCGGTCTGGTGCGCGAGGGCAAGGTGGTGTTCGTCGACGTCACCGCCGACTGGTGCCTGACCTGCAAGGTCAATAAGCTGCTGGTGATCGACCGCGACCCGGTGGCCGCGGCCCTGGGCGAGGCCGGCGTGGCGCCGCTGCTGGCCGATTGGACCAGTCCCGACCCGGCGATCGCCGATTACCTTGCGGCGCATGGCCGCTACGGCATACCGTTCAACGCCGTGTACGGGCCGGGGGCGCCGGACGGGATTCTGTTGCCGGAGCTCTTGAGCACCGAGGCGGTCCTGGACGCGCTGAAGCAGGCCCGCGGCGCGAGCTCGTAACGGCCGGCCGAGACGGCCCGGCCCCATCAGTTTCTGGCGGAGAGAACACCCATGACGATCAAGGTTGGCGACCGCTTCCCGTCGGTCACGCTGAAGTATCTCGGCAAGGAAGGCATGACCGAGATCACGACCGACGACCTGCTCAAGGGCAAGACCGTGGCCCTGTTCGCGGTGCCGGGCGCCTTCACCCCGACCTGCTCGGCCAAGCACCTGCCCAGCTTCACCGGCAACGCCGAGGCGCTGAAGGCCAAGGGCGTCGACCAGATCGTCTGCCTGTCGGTGAACGACCCCTTCGTGATGAAGGCCTGGGCCGACAAGAACGAGTGCGGCGACTCGGTGTTCATGCTGCCGGACGGCAACGCCACCCTGACCAAGGCGCTGGGGCTGGAGATGGACGGGTCGGGCTACGGCCTGGGCACCCGGTCGCAGCGCTTCGCCCTGATCGCCAAGGACGGCGTCGTCACCCATCTCGGCGTCGAGAAGCCGGGTGCCTTCGAGGTGTCGAGCGGCGAGGCGATTCTGGCGGCGCTGTGAGCGAGTAGGTTGGGTTCGCGGCAAGCGAACCCAACGGTTTCCGTCATCGGCATGTTGGGTTCGCCTCCGGGCGAACCCAACCTATGAAGCATCTGTATCCGTTGTGATCCGGACGCCGAACTGCTCGAACCGGGCGATCGCCCTCTCGGGCTCGACCAGGGTCTCGGGCAGGGTCAGGCCGCCGGCGGGCAGCGGCAGGCCGTCCAGGCCGAGGACGCGCTCGGCGGCGACCAAAGCGCCCAGCGCCGTCATGTGGCCCACGCCCTTTGGGTCCGACACCAGCACCCGCCGCCGGGCGGGCTGCCCTGACCGCAGCGTCCCTGCGATCTCGATCACGCCGTCATGCGAGGCGCGGCCACCGGCCCGGGTGCCGATCGAGTCGCCCTCGCCGAAATCGAAGCGGATGTCGGGTGCGCCGGTGACCGCCGCCAGGCTGGGCACGTCGAGCGTGGCCAGGGGCTGCACCGTCGCCTCGTGTCCCTCGGCCAGGCGCAGGGCGCGGCCGTGGTCGCCGCCATCCACCCAGGCCCACTGCCCGGCCCGGCGCAGCAGGGCACGGCCGGAGAAGGACGCGGCGTCGGCGGCGCTCATCGGCCCGACCGAATCGGCCGCATCGTAGAGGGCGGCCATGGCGACGGCATCGACCCGGGCGAAATCCGCGATCGCCGGCCGGGCCGTCAGCATCAGCACCCCGGCCGCCCAATGGCCCGCCAGCACGACCGGCCGCCGCGGCGGCGCATGCAGCGCCGCGAACACCGCGGGCCCGGTCTCCTCCACCACCTTGGTGATGCCGATATGGGCAGCGCCCTGGGCCAAAGCGGCGTGGATCAGCGCATCGCCGCGATCCTGCAGCGCCGCCACGATCAGGTCGACCGGCCCGAGCTCCGCCAGCGCCGCCGCCGGGTCGGCGACGTCGAGTTGGAGGGTGGTCGCCCCGATCTCCCGGGCCGGCGCGGCGCCGGCCTCCAGCGACCGTCCCGCCAGGATGATGTCGAGATCCGGCGCCGCCTGGCGCAGATACCGGGCGACGGTGCCACCAACCACGCCGTAGCCGCCGGCGATCAGGACCCGCTGAACCATGACCTTCCCTTCCCCAGGCCGCCGGCAAGGATGCGGCGGCTCCATTACGAATGGTAAGTTACCATTCGTAATATGGAGAGAAGAGAGACCGGTTCAAGCGGGAAGTGCTTGCACGCCTCCCGTA
>NZ_VCCH02000111.1 GCF_005938675.2 Mycobacterium sp. KBS0706 | reverse complement strand
AGCCAGCATGCGCAGATGCCGCGCGGCACGCTCCTCCTCGGGCGTGGCCGGGGGTTCTGTTGTCTGATCGGTCTGCGCGTTGTTCATAGAACGTATCATGAACATGAATCGCGGATAATACTATGAACATTGCGTTTACCGCACCGGTGCCGGATCCCGGACGGAAAAGGCCCGCCATCCCGGAGGATGGCGGGCGAGTCGGGACGGCCGCCCCACAGAGCCATGACCGCCGCCCATTGGGGCGATCAGGCCGCGGCGGCAACCGCCAGGCCCAGGCGCTCGGCCACGCCGGCGCCATAGGCCGGGTCGGCCTTGGCGAAATGGGCGATCTGGCGGCGCTGGATCGCCTCCGGCACCGAGCGCATCGCGCCGGCGAGATTGTCCAAGAGCCGGGCGCGGGCGCCGTCATCCAGCAGTCGGAACAGATCGCCGGCCTGGCTGTAATCGTCATTGCCGGCGCGGTGGTCGTAGCGGTCGGCGGCGCCGCGCAGGGGCAGCGCCGGCTCGGCCGCCGCCGGGTCCTGCTTCGGCCCGCCGAAGCTGTTCGGCTCGTAGTTCACGGCGCCGCGGCCGTTGTCGTCGAAGCGCATCGCCCCGTCGCGCTGGTAGTTGCTGGCCGCGGCGGCGTGCGGCCGGTTGACCGGCAGCAGGCCGTGATTGCCGCCGAGGCGGTAGCGATGCGCGTCGCCATAGGCGAACAGCCGGCCCTGCAGCATCTTGTCCGGGCTGAAGGAGATGCCGGGCACGACGTTCGCCGGGCTGAAGGCCGACTGCTCGACCTCGGCGAAGTAGTTCTGTGGGTTGCGGTTCAGCACCAGCTCGCCGATCTCGATCAGCGGGTGGCCGGCATGCGGCCAGACCTTGGTCAGGTCGAACGGATCAATCGGGAAGCTCTCCGCTTCAGCCTCGGTCATGATCTGCACCGAGACCGTCCAGGCCGGGAAGTCGCCATCCTCGATCGCGGCGAACAGGTCGCGGGTGGCGTGGTCGGGGTCGATGCCGGTCATCGCCGTCGCCTGCTCGGCGGTGAAGTTCTGGATCCCCTGCTTCGTCTTGAAGTGATACTTGACCCAGACCCGCCGGCCGGCGGCGTCGATCCAGCTGAAGGTGTGGCTGGAGAAGCCGTCCATGTGGCGGTAGCTGCGCGGCGTGCCGCGGTCGCTGAACAGGATGGTGAACTGGTGCAGCGATTCCGGCGACAGCGAGGCGAAGTCCCAGACCGCCGTCGGGTCCTTCAGGTTGGTGGCCGGGTTGCGCTTCTGGGTGTGGATGAAGTCCGGGAATTTCAGCGGGTCGCGCAGGAAGAAGATCGGCGTGTTGTTGCCGACGATGTCGTAGTTGCCGTCCTCCGTATAGAACTTCAGCGCGAAGCCGCGCGGGTCGCGCTCGGCATCGGCCGACCCCTTCTCGCCGCCGACGGTGGAGAAGCGCAGGAACACCTCGGTCTCTTTGCCGACCGCCGACAGAAACTTCGCCTGGGTCCACTTGGACACGTCGGCGGTGACGCGGAAGGTGCCGTAGGCGCCGGCGCCCTTGGCGTGCACCACCCGCTCCGGGATCCGCTCGCGGTTGAAATGCGCCAGCTTCTCGATCAGGTGGAAGTCCTGGATCAGCACCGGGCCGCGCAGGCCGGCGGTCAGCGAGTTCTGGTTGTCCGGAACCGGGGCGCCGAAGGTGGTGGTCAGGGTGGTCATCAAGGGCTCCTGTCGGGCGGGGTGTCCGCCATGGGAAGAGGATTGCCGTTGCGCTTCGATCAGGGAAATCGATCGTCTTTATCGGCGCGATAAGTGATTGCCGCGTTCGACCAGGGGCAGCAGGTCGCGGCGATAGCGGTGCAGCCGCAGCAGCACCTCCACCGGCAGCTCGCCCTGCACGCCGACCCGGCCGTTCTGCAGGGTGAGGCTGGCGCCGTGGCGGGCGAGATCGGCCAGCAGCGCGTTCAGGGCCGGGCGCATCAGGCGGCCGCCTGCAGCGACCCGGCGCCGAGGGCGTGCCGGACCTGGACCGCCAGCCCGGCGATATAGGCCGGATGCAGGCCGACGGTGGGGACGCGGATGAAGGACGGGACGCCGGCGGCCTCCGCCACCGCGCGGTACTCGATGTCGAGCTCGACCAACGTCTCGGAATGCTCGGAGACGAAGGCGATCGGCACCAGCACCAGGCCGACGCCGTCGCGCCCGGCCTGCTTCACCTCGTCTTCCGTGTCCGGCTTCAGCCATTGCTGGGGGGTCACCCGGCTCTGAAAGGCGATGCGCCAGTCGAGGCCGGGGAGGCCGAGCGCCGCCACCACCGCCGCAGCCGAGGCGCGGATCTGGCCGGGATACGGGTCGCCGGCCTGGACGATCGACAGCGGCAGGCCATGGGCGGTGAACAGCAGCCGGGCGCCGTCCCGCGGCCAGGCGCGGCGGATCAGATCGGCCTGGGCAGCGACGAAGCCGGGATCGGCGGGCGCGGCGTCGACGGTCCGGGTCGGCGCCGCGAGTCCCGCCTCGCGGGCGGCCTGCGCCCAGTCGGTCAGGGCCGAGCGGGTGGTGGTGGTCGAATACTGCGGATACAGCGGCAGCAGCACGATCTCGTCCGGCCGCCAGTCGCGGACCGCCGCGGCGGTCTCGGCCGCGAAGGGGTGCCAGTAGCGCATCGCCACGAAGGGTCGGACCTCGCCGAGATCGGCCAGCCGTTCGGCCACCGCCCAGCCCTGGGCCCAGGTCTGGCCCAGGATCGGCGAGGCGCCGCCGAGCTGGCGGTAGATCCCGGTCGCGACCGGGGTGCGGCGCCAGGCGATCAGCCGCGCCACCACCGCGCGGGGCAGGCGCCGCAGGCGGATGATCTCGGGGTCGGAGAAGAAGTTGCGCAGGAACGGTCCCACCGCCCCCAGCCGGTCCGGCCCGCCGATCTGCAGCAGGACCAGGGCGATGCGACGGCGGGGGGCGACGGCTGGCGGCATGGCAGGCTCCTGTGTCTGCCCGCAGCCTCGCCTGTCACTTCGATAAGTTCCAATCGATCTATCCGATCTAGCAGATAGAGATTTCTTATCGTAAGGTGACTCCGTCCTCCTCCAACTGTCATTGCCGGGCTTGACCCGGCAATCCAGGGGCCACCCAGAGCGGCATCGACATCTCCTGGATGCCCGGGTCAAGCCCGGGCATGACAGTGAAGGCGGCAATGCTTGAGTCAGAGAATGCCTTTGCCGTCATGACCCTTTCTGGCCTCTCCCTCCGCGATCTCGAATATCTCGTCGCCGTGGCAGAGCTGCGCCATTTCGGCCAGGCGGCGGAGCGCTGCGGCGTCAGCCAGCCGGCGCTGAGCATGCAGATCCGCAAGCTGGAGGAGACGCTGGGGCTGGCGCTGTTCGAGCGCGGGCCGAAGACCGTGCTGGTGACGGCCAAGGGCGAGGTCATCCTGGCCCAGGCCCGCCGCGTGCTGCTGGAGGCGCGGCGGCTGATGGCGCTGGCGCAGGAGCTGGACGCGCCGCTGTCGGGGCCCCTGACGGTGGGCGCGATCGAGACGCTGGGCCCCTACCTGTTCCCGCACATGCTGCGGCCGCTGCGCCGGGCCTTCCCGCGGCTGGAGCTGGTGCTGCATGAGGGCCGCACCTACCAGCTGGTCGAGGCGCTGCGCCACGGCGCGCTGGACCTGGTGTTCCTGTCGCTGCCGGTGGCCGACCCGCAGATCGCCACCGCGCCGCTGTTCTTCGAGCCCTTCGTGCTGGCCCAGCCGGCCGATCGGCCGGTGGCGGCGGACGGCGCCGCCCGCATCGCCGAGCTGCCGCGCGACGGCCTGCTGCTGCTGGAGGACGGGCACTGCCTGCGCGACCAGGCGCTGTCTGTCTGCGGCGCACTAGGCCCGGGCGGCAAGCGGCACAGCACCAGCCTGGAGACGCTGCGCCAGATGATCGCGGCCGGCGCCGGCTATAGCCTGTTCCCGCGGCTGGCGACCCTGGGCGAGGCCAGCGTCGGCGGCCTGGTCAGCTATGCCGGCTTCGACGGCACGCCGCCGGGCCGCATGATCGGCCTGGCCTGGCGCCAGAGCGACCCGCGGGCGGAGCAGTTCGAGTCGCTGCGCCAGGTCCTGCTCGACCACCCGCCGCCCGGCACCCGGGTCGCGGAAGAGGGCGGGCCCAAGTGAGACCGGCGCGTACGAGACCGGCCAAAGAAAACGAATCTCCCCTCCCCGCGCGCTACGGCATTTACACATCTGCCGGACGCGGTCCGATTGCCTCTCCCGCCTGCGGGACCTTTTCAGAACCCAGCCACCCGACTCCACTTATGCCTTTAATCCTCCCCCTCCCCTTGCGGGAGGGGGCTAGGGGGAGGGGGTTCTTTCCGCTCGCCCGAACCCTGGCTCTCCCCAAGACGGCGAGGCCGCTCCATGCCCAATCGCGCGCGGACGCGCGCAGACCCCTCCCCCTGCCCCCCTCCCGCAAGGGGAGGGGGAGCTTAGAAGAGAATGCGATAAGAGAAGCCGGAAGGACCCTGCGCGACCGACGCGGATCACTCGTCGCGATGGTGGTCCTTGGCGTCGACATCGATCGGCACGCCCGGCAGCAGCTTGGCGGTGCGGATCGCCAGGGCCGATTTGACGTGGTTGACGTTCGGCGCCGAGGTCAGCTGGGTGGTCAGGAAGCGCTGGTAGCTGTCCCAGTCCTCGGCCACGATCTTCAGCAGGAAGTCGGTCTCGCCGGCCAGCATGTGGCATTCGCGGACCAGCGGCCAGCTGCCGACCAGCTCCTCGAACTTGCGCAGGTCGGCCTCGGCCTGGCTGGTCAGCCCGACCTGGGCGAAGACGGTGACGCCGAAGCCCAGCGCCTCGGGGTTGATGTCGGCGTGGTAACCGCGGATGTAATGCGCCTCCTCCAGCGCCCGGACGCGGCGCAGGCAGGGCGGGGCGGAGATGCCGGCGCGGCGCGCCAGCTCGACATTCGTCATGCGGCCGTCGTCCTGAAGGTCGCGGAGGATGCGGCGGTCGATGCGATCGAGCTTCACACGGCGCATGGGTTCTCTCATGAAAGGACTTCCGTGATTACGCGCAAGGATATTGCCGGACTTTCGCCGGGCGCAAGCGCAATCCTGTGTCGCGGGGAGGGTTTGGCAGGATGAGCGCGGCGCCGCGCGCGGGGACGAGCGGCATCGGCTCCCTGCGGGTGTGGGTGGTGTCGGATGGCCGCCCGGCGAACGAGAACCAGTGCCTGGGCCTGGCGGAGGCGCTCGGCATCGTCCCGGAGGTGGTCCGACTCGGCGCTCGCCCTGGCTGGCATCGGCTTCTCGATCCCGTTCGGCCCGCCGCCGGCTTCGGGCTGGACGGGCCGCCCTGGCCCGACCTGCTGATCGCAGCCGGCCGGCAGAGCGTGTATCCCGCCCTTGCGGTGAAGCGGGCCAGCGGTCATCGGACGCGCCTTGTGCAAATATTTCGTCCCGGCGTCAACCCGCGGCGTTTCGATCTGATCGTGACGCCCCGTCACGATGGATTGAAAGGTCCCAATGTCTGCGCCACCAGCGGCGCGCTGAACCCGGTCACCCCGGCCCGGCTCGCCGCGGCCGCGGCGGAGTGGCAGCCGGTGCTGGGCCGGCTGCCGCGACCACGCGCCGCGGTGCTGATCGGCGGCAGCAGCAAATCGGTGGCGGTGCCGGACGGCGCGGTCGTGCGACTCGCCGGCCAGCTGGCCGAGCTGGCGCGCAGCGGGGTCGGGCTGATGGTCACCACCAGCCGGCGCACGCCGGCGGGCGAGGTGGCGGCGCTGCGCCGGGCGCTGGACGGGCTGCCGGCCTGGATCTGGGACGGCACCGGCGCCAACCCCTATTTCGGCCTCCTGGCCCTGGCCGATGCCGTGATCGTCACCAATGACAGCATCAACATGACCTCGGAGGCGGCGACCACCGGCAAGCCGGTGCATGTCGTGAACTGGGCCGAGCTGGCGCCGAAGCACCGCCGCTTCCACGACGCGCTGGCGGCCGCGGGCATCACCCGCCCCTTCGCCGGCCAGCTGGAGCAGTGGAGCTACGCGCCGCTCGACGACACCGCGCGGGCGGCGGAGCGGGTGCGGGCGCTGTTCGCCCCGGCCTGACCGCCGCGCCTGCACCCCTGGCCCGCGTCGCCTTGCCCCAGGCGCCGCCGGTGGCTATCTATCGATGACACTTCCCCGCAGCGGATTGTCACGCCATGCCGGCCACCCATCGCACCAAGGTCCTGATCATCGGTTCCGGCCCGGCCGGCTACACCGCCGCGATCTACGCCGCGCGCGCCAATCTGGAGCCGATCCTGGTGCAGGGGCTGCAGCCCGGCGGGCAGCTGACCATCACCACCGATGTCGAGAACTATCCCGGCTTCGCCGACGTGGTCCAGGGCCCCTGGCTGATGGAGCAGATGGAGGCCCAGGCCCGGCATTGCGGCACCCGGCTGGAGTTCGACCTGATCACCGAGGTCGACTTCTCGCGCCGGCCCTTCGTCTGCACCGCCGATTCCGGCACGGTCTACGAGGCCGATTCGGTGATCATCGCCACCGGCGCCCAGGCGCGCTGGATGGGCCTGCCGAGCGAGCAGCAGTTCCAGGGCCGCGGCGTCTCCGCCTGCGCCACCTGCGACGGCTTCTTCTTCCGCGGCAAGGAGGTCGCCGTGATCGGCGGCGGCAACTCCGCGGTCGAGGAGGCGCTGTACCTGACCAACCACGCCACCAAGGTGACGCTGGTGCATCGCCGCGACCAGTTGCGCGCCGAGCGCATCCTGCAGGACCGGCTGTTCGCCCATCCCAAGATCGAGGTGGTGTGGAACCACACGGTCGAGGAGATCGTCGGCGCCGGCACGCCGGAGACGGTGACCGGGGTGCGGCTGCGCGACACCAAGTCCGGGGCCGAGACGGTGCTGCCGGTCGACGGCGTCTTCGTCGCCATCGGCCACGACCCGGCGACCGCGGTGTTCAAGGGCCATGTCCGCATGGATGCCGACAACTACATCCTGACCGCGCCGGATTCGACCGCGACCGACATTCCCGGCGTATTCGCCGCCGGCGACGTCAAGGACCGGATCTACCGCCAGGCAGTGACCGCGGCCGGCATGGGCTGCATGGCGGCGCTGGAGGCCGAGCGCTTCCTGTCCGAGCATGCCGGCACCGGCCATCTGGCGCGGATCGCCGACCGCGACACTCGCCCGGTCGCCGAGCCCGCCGCGGCCGCGGGCTGAGCCCACCCGTCCGGGCGGGGCGAACCCTCTTTTGATAAGGACGATGACGATAGGGGGGATATCCCCCCTATCGATCGAATCCAGGTGAAATATTGTTCCCGTCCGACCCAAGCTTTGCTTGCATCGGGTTGGGGGTGCCCCTCATAGTGTATATAGTGTGATTCGCAGGCGCGACGCCGAGCGCTGGTATATCGACCATCCCGCCCTTGTCGCCCGCGCAAGAAACGAACGGGTGCCGGAGAATGGACTGGGACAAGCTGCGCGTTTTCCACGCCGTCGCTGACGCGGGCAGCTTTACCCATGCGGGCGAGAAGCTGAACCTCAGCCAATCGGCGGTCAGCCGCCAGATCAGCGCCCTGGAGGAGAGCCTCAAGGTCCCGCTGTTCCACCGCCATGCCCGCGGCCTGATCCTGACCGAGCAGGGCGAGTTGTTGTTCCGCACCGCGCGCGAGGTCTTCGCCAAGCTGTCGATGACCGAGGCGCAGCTGAGCGAGAGCAAGGACCACGCCCGCGGCCCCTTGAAGATCACCACCACCGTCGCCTTCGGCTCGACCTGGCTGACGCCGCGGGTGCGCGAGTTCCTGACCGCCTATCCGGACATCGACCTGACCGTCCTGATCGACGACGAGGAGCTGGATCTGGGCATGCGCGAGGCCGATGTGGCGATCCGCATGACGCCGCCGCGCCAGCCCGACCTGATCCAGCGCCACCTGATGACGGTGAAGATCCACATCTTCGGGTCGGTCGACTACCTCAAGCGCAACGGCATCCCGCAGACGCTGGACGACCTGAACAAGCACTCGATCATCGTCTATGGCGACGATGCGCGCGGGCCGATCGCCGACATCAACTGGCTGGCCCATGTCGGCAGCCCGCCGCCGGGCGGCCGCAAGATCGCGCTCAAGGTCAACAACCAGTACGCCATCTACCGCGCCGTGCGCAGCGGCCTCGGCCTCGCCGCCCTGCCCGACTTCATGGTCGACCCGACCCTGAACGTGGTGCGGGTGCTGCCCGAGGTCACCGGGCCGACCACCGAGGCCTATTTCGTCTATGCCGAGGAGCTGCGCCACTCCAAGCGCATCGCGGTGTTCCGCGACTTCCTCGTCCGCAAGGTGGCCGAGAGCAAGTTCTGATACCACCGGCCGGGGCTTGCGCCACCGACCTTACCATCGTCATGACGAGCCCCGCAGGGGCGTGGCCATCCAGCGTCGCCGCCCTCTGGATGGCCGCGGCGCTTCGCGCCTCGCCATGACGGTGCGGGGACTGCGACGGCACCCGTGGCGTGCCGAAAACCGGCGTCGCGGGGAGTGCGCGGGCCACTCGTAGGACTTTTCGCCCGCTTTTCCAGGGCTTGAACCTGAGAAAAACACGACAAATGTCTGAAATCTGTGCAAAAGCACCTGAAAAAGTGGCAGATTCCCTGGGGTCTGCATGCCTCACAGCGAGCTATGCAAAGCGCGCATAAAAGCATTGGTAGAAACTGGTTACCAATCGCCCACGGAATGCCTATCTTAAGGGCGTTCGTGCTGCAGCGCAGCAAGAACAAGGGTCCGGCACTGCCGGCTCCTTGCGTCTCCCAGACGTGAAGCCTCCCTGTTTGACTCGGGCCGGAACGCGTTTCCGGCCCTTTTTTTGTGCAGAATCCGGGCCAGGCCGCGGGATCATGGTCCGGCTCCGGCCGGCGCCATGATCCCATCGCATAAAGGGGGTGTCGCCCCCCCTGCCGAACCGCCCGCGCCGGTCAGGTGAACAGGCGCTCGCTGTTCGCCAGCCCCTTGTAAAGGTCGGCGACGTATTCGCCGTAGCCGTTGTAGAGCAGGGTCGGCACCCGCTCGCCGGTGCCCACCACCCGCTCCATCGCCTGGCTCCAGCGCGGATGCGGCACCTCCGGGTTCACATTGGCCCAGAAGCCGTATTCGCTGCTCTGCAGCTGCTCCCAGAAGCTGACCGGCCGCTCGTCGGTGAAGCCGATGCTGATGATGCTCTTGATCGACTTGAAGCCGTATTTCCACGGTGTCACCAGCCGCAGCGGCGCGCCGTTCTGCCGCGGCACCGGCTTGCCGTAGAGGCCGGTGACCATGAAGGCGAGCTCGTTGGTCGCCTCGGCCATGGTCAGGCCCTCGACATAGGGCCAGGGGTAGAAGACCTGGGAGAAGCCCGGCGCCTCGTCGTTCTGGAACGTTTGCATGCGGACATATTTGGCCGAGGACAGCGGCTTGGCGTAGTCGACCAGCGCCTTCAGCGGGAAGCCGGTCCAGGGCACCGCCATCGACCAGGCCTCGACGCAGCGGTGGCGGTACAGCCGCTCCTCCAGCGGCATGGCGCGGATCAGGGTGTCGATGTCGACCTCCCGCTCCTGCTCGACCATGCCCTCGAACTTGACGGTCCAGGGCCGGATCTTCAGCTCCTGCGCCGCCTCCCAGATGTCCTTGTCGGAGCCGTATTCGTAGAAGTTGTTGTAGGTGGTGACGTCCTTCTCGGGCGTCAGCGGCCGGTCGAGCGTGTAGCGGCCGTTGTGCTTTGCCGGGTAGAGATCCGCGGTCGGGTCGGGGGCGGCGGCGCGGGCCGGGCGCAGGCTGAGCGCCGCGCCGGCGGTGGCCAGCAGGCCGGCGCCGAGGCCCATCGCCTGCAGCAGGCGCCGGCGGTTGACATACACCGATTCCGGCGTCGCCTGGCTTTCGGGGATCCGCCACCCCGGATTGCGCTTGATCAGCATCGGCCTGTTCTCCTTGACCCGAACCATCCGACCGCGAGCGGTCTCACCTGTAGTTCGCAGCCAGGCGGGCCAACGTTACCGCGACACCGCGGCGGGGGCCAGCGGCGCCGGGACGCAGCCCGGCGCCGGGCCCATTGGGCCCTGTCTCAGCGCAGCGCGGCGCAGGCGCGCTGGATGCGTTCGCCGGCGTCCTGCAGCGCCTCGGTTGCGGTGGCATAGGAGATGCGGAAGAACGGCGCCAGGCCGAAGGCCGAGCCCTGCACCACGGCCACGCCCTCGGCCTCCAGCAGATAGGTGACGAAATCCTCGTCGGTCTCGATCACCTTGCCGTCCGGGGTCTTCTTGCCGAGGGTGCCGGCGCAGGACGGGAAGACGTAGAAGGCGCCCTCCGGCCGCGGGCAGGTCAGCCCGGCCGACTGGTTCAGCATCGACACGATCAGGTCGCGGCGCTGCTGGAACACCACGTTGTGGCGCGGGATGAAGTCCTGCGGGCCGTTCAGGGCCTCGACCGCCGCGGCCTGGCTGATCGAGGACGGGTTGGAGGTCGACTGGCTCTGCACCTTGGCGATGGCCTTGATCAGGTCCGGCCGGCCGGCGGCGTAGCCGATGCGCCACCCGGTCATGCAATAGGCCTTGGACACGCCGTTCAGCGTCAGGGTGCGGTCGTACAGCTTCGGCTCGACCTGGGCCGGGGTGACGAATTTGAAGTCGTCATAGACCAGGTGCTCATACATGTCGTCGGTCAGGACATGGACATGCGGGTGGCGCAGCAGCACGTCGGTCAGCGCCTTCATCTCGGTGAAGCTGTAGGCGGCGCCGGTCGGGTTCGACGGCGAGTTCAGGATCAGCCATTTGGTCTTCGGCGTGATCGCGGCCTCGAGGTCGGCCGGCTGCAGCTTGAAGCCCTGCTCCGCCGGGCAGACCACAGGCACCGGCGTACCGCCGCACAGCAGCACCATGTCGGGGTAGCTGACCCAGTAGGGGGCCGGGATCACCACCTCGTCGCCCGGATCCAGCGTGGCCAGCAGCGCGTTGTACAGCACCTGCTTGCCGCCGGTGCCGACGGTGACCTGGCTGGTCTCGTATTTCAGGCCGTTCTCGCGCAGGAACTTGGCGGCGATGGCCTTCTTCAGCTCCGGCGTGCCGTCGACCGCGGTGTATTTGGTCTTGCCGGCCTGGATCGCGGCGATCGCGGCCTGCTTGATGTTGTCCGGCGTGTCGAAATCCGGCTCGCCGGCGCCGAGGCCGATGACGTCGCGGCCGGCCGCCTTCAGCTCGGCCGCCTTGGTGGTGACGGCGATGGTCGGCGACGGCTTGACGCGGGCGAGCGAGGCGGCGAGGAAGGCCATGGGTCCGGATCCCGGGAAAGTTGGAAGCGGGGGACGGTAGCGCCGCCCGCCGCCCGCCGACAAGCCGAAAGCCCTGCGAAAATTCGGGAGCCCGCCCGCGCCGGGCGCGGATGCTGCCCGCCCCTACCCCTTCACCGCCCCCTGGGTCAGGCCGGCGATGAGCTGGCGGGAGAAGAAGGCGTAGAGCACCAGCACCGGGATGATGGCCAGGGTCAGCGAGGCCAGCACCGCGTTCCAGTCGGTGACGTACTGGCCGACGAATTGCTGCACGCCGAGGGTGATGGTGCGGGTGCCGTCGCCCGGCGCCAGGATCAGCGGGAACCACAGGTCGTTCCAGATCGGCACCATGGTGAAGACCGCCACCGTCGCCAGGGCCGGCCGCACCAGCGGCAGGATGATGCGGTAGAAGATGCGGTATTCGCCGACGCCGTCGCAGCGCGCCGAATCCTTCAGCTCCTTCGGGATCTGGCGCATGAACTCCGACAATATGAAGATCGACAGCGGCAGCCCCATCGCGGTGTAGACCAGGATCAGCGCCGCCAGGGTGTTGATCAGGTCGAGCGACACGATCAGGCGCAGGATCGAGACGGTGCCGAGCCGGATCGGGATCATGATGCCGACGGCCAGGTACAGCGCCAGCACGGCATTGCCCTTGAAGCTGTATTCCGACAGGGCCCAGGCGGCCATGGCGCCGAGGAAGACCACCAGGAACAGGGTCGCCAGCGTCACCGTCAGGCTGTTGCCGAAATACAGGCCGAAATCGGACCGGGTCAGCACCGTGTCGAAGCCGATCAGGCTGAAGGTGTCCGGCCCGGGCGGCGCCAGCGGCTGGCTGAAGATCGCCTTGCGCGACTTGAAGGCGTTGAACAGCACCAGGACGATCGGGAACAGCGCGATCACGGTGTAGACCAGCAGCACCGCATGGACGATGGCGGTCGAGGCGCGGGGAGAGCGGTTGGCGGCCATGGTCAGAGCTCGTAACGCTGCAGGCGGCGCTGGACCAGGTAGAAATAGGTCATGACGCCGGCCAGGATGATCAGGAACATGATCGTCGCCACCGCGGCCCCCATGGTCGGGTCGCCCAGCTGCAGCTGGAAGCCGAAGAAGGTGCGGTAGAAGAAGGTGCCGAGGATGTCGGTCGCGAAGTTCGGCCCGGCCAGCGCCCCCTGGGCGACGTAGATCAGGTCGAAGGCGTTGAAGTTGCCGACGAAGGTCAGGATCGTGACCATGCCGATGGTCGGCCAGATCAGCGGCAGCTTGATGCGCCAGAAGATCGTCATCTGGCCGGCGCCGTCGACCCGCGCCGCCTCGGTCAGGCTGTCCGGGATGTTCAGGAGCGCGGCATAGGTCAGGAGCAGCGGCATGCCGACCCATTGCCAGACCGAGACCAGGGCCAGGGTGATCAGCGCGCTATGCTCCTGCCCCAGCCAGGGCGCGAACAGCGAGCCGAGACCGACCGTCCCCAGCATCGACTTGGCGACGCCCCAGGTCGGCGACAGGATCAGCTTCCAGATGAAGCCGATGATCACCACCGACAGCAGCGTCGGCGTGAACATCAGGGTGCGGTAGGTGTTGGTGAAGCGCAGCTTGGGCAGGGCCAGCAGCGCCGCCAGGCCGATCGCGATCGGGTTCTGCACCAGCATGTGCACGGCGAAGAACAGCACGTTGTTGCCGAGCGCGTTCCAGAACCGGTCGGACCATTGCGGGTCGAAGAACAGCGCCGCGTAATTGGCCAGCCCGGCGAAGCTCTCCACCCCCGCCTCGTCCCGCGTGAACAGGCTGAGCCGCAGGCTGTCGAGCAGCGGGTAGACCATGAAGACGGTGTAGATCAGGGTCGCCGGCGCCAGGAAGACGACGACGTGCCAGGGAAAGCGGCCGCGGCGGCCCGCGATCTGGGCGCGAGGCAGCTCGGCGGTCTGGGTGCTGGCCATGGGAACAGCCTATCAATACGGGCGCGGGGACGCGCGGTCCGGGACAGCCGGGCCGCGCGTCCTGCGCCGGGGTCAGATCACTTGGCGGCCGGCTTGTACCAGGAGTCGAGACCCTTCTGGATCTGCTCCGCCGCCTGCTGCGCCGTCAGCGTGCCGTTCATCACCTGGGCCGAGACGTTCCACAGCTCGTTCTCCAGGTTCGGCGTGCCGCGCCCCAGGATCTGGTACGAGTTGCGGATGGTGGATTCGCAGGTCTTGCGCCAGCCAAGGAACTCCGCCGCCACCGGGTCCTTGACCGTGACCGGGTGGTTCGACAGCGAGTAGAAGCCCGGCAGCGCGTTCGAGTAGATGTCCGCGAATTCCGGCGTCGCCAGCCATTCCAGGAAGGCCTTGGCGGCCTCCGGGTTCTTGGTCTTGGTGTTCATGCCGAGGGCGATGTCGGTGTGGTCGCTGATGTAGCACTTGTCGCCCGCCTTCTCGACCGGCGGCGGGAAGGCGCCCATCTTGAAGTCGGCCTGGGCGTTGAAGGCGGCGATGTCCCAGGACCCGGCCGGGTAGATCGCGGCGCGGCCGAGGGTGAACAGGTTCTGGCTGTCCGGATAGGCCTGCGCCTCATAGCCCTCGGGCAGGTACGGCTTCCACTTCGCCAGCTCCTCGAAGGCCTCGACATAGGGCTTGTCGGTGAACTTCTCCTTGCCGGCGATCAGCGCCTTGCGGCCTTCCTCGCCCTTCCACAGGTTCGGACCGATGTTCTGGAAGCCCATGGTCGCGGCCTCCCACTGGTCCTTGGTGCCGATGTCGAGCGGCGCCACCTCGCCCTTGGCCTTGATCTTGTCGAGCAGGGCGTAGAATTCGGCCTCGGTCTTCGGCGGGGTCAGCCCCTCGGACTCGAACACCGACTTGTTGTACAGGAAGCCGTGGATCACCGAGGCCATCGGCACGCAGAACAGCGACTTGCCGTCATCGGTGATCCAGGCGCTCTTGGCCACGTCGGAGAAGGTGTCCATGCCTTTCAGGTCGGTGACCGGGGCGAGATAACCCTTCTGGAACAGCGCCAGCGAGGTGTCGAACGGCCGGCAGCTGATCAGGTCGCCGGCGGTGCCGCCCTCGAGCTTGGCGTTCAGGGCCGCGTTGTATTCGGTCGGCGCCGTGGGCGAGAACACCACCTTGATCCCGGGGTGGGTCTTCTCGAAGGCCGGGATGATGGTGTCCTGCCACACCTTCAGGTCGTCGTTGCGCCAGCTCTCGATGGTCAGGGTCGCGTCGGCGGCCATGGCCTGGCCCGAGACGGCGACGAGCGCCGCCCCGGCCAGGAACGCGCCGCGCAGGAATGAATGGGACATGTGCAACTGCCTCCTCTGTTCGGCGTTTCGCCGTTGCTCACGGGCGGCAACCCGCCCGCTGTCTCTAGGAACCTTGCTTCGCCGCCAGGGCGCGGCGGAGATCGCCGCCGGCGGCGTCCAGGCGCCGGCGCCCGTGCTCGGCGCTGTCGCCCAGCGCCACCAGGGCGGCCAGCTTGACGTTCTGCCCCGCCGCGTCCAGCGCCGCCCGCGCCGCCGCCTCGTCGACCGGCACGATGGCGCGCAGCATGCGCACCGAACGGTCGTTCAGCTTGGCGTTGGTCGGCTGCATGTCGACCATCAGCCCGTCATAGACATGGCCGAGCCGGGTCATCACCAGGGTCGAGAACAGGTTGAGCGCCACCTTCTGCGCCGTGCCTGCCTTCAGCCGGGTGGAGCCGGCGACCGGCTCCTCCCCCGTCGCCAGCAGCACGGCATGGGCGGCGTCGCCGAAGATCGGCGCGCCGGGATTGGAGGCGACGGCGATGGTCAGGGCGCCGGCGCGGGCCGCTTCCTGCAGCACGGCGCGGGTGTAGGGGGTGCCGCCGCTGGCGGCGATGCCGATCACCACGTCGTCGGGGCCGAGGCGCAGCGCCGCGGCCTCGGCCTGGCCGGCTTCGGCGTCGTCCTCGGCATTCTCCACCGGCCGGCTCAGCGCCGTGGCACCGCCGGCGATCAGATAGGCCAGCCGGTCCTGCGGGTGGCCGAAGGTCGGGAACAACTCCGACCCGTCCTGCGCCGCGACCCGGCCGGAGGTGCCGGCGCCGGCATAGACCAGGCGGCCGCCGCGGCGCAGCCGAGGCGCCGCATCGGCGGCGGCGGCGGCCAGGGCCGGCAGGGCCGGCCGCACCGAGGCGACGGCGGCGAGCTGGGATTCGAGCAGCGCGTCGAGGATCTCCGCATCCTCCCAGGCGTCGATGCCCCTGAAGCGGCGTGATGCGGTCTCGGTTCCCATACGTCTCGATCGCCGGTCTGGATGAGTGGTCTAGACCACTCTCTCAGAGTTGTTGGCGGAGCGCAAGATGATCCTGTCCGGCCGGTTGGACCAGTGGCTTCGGGACGGTCGGAGCTAGCCGGAGGCCGGCGCGTGCACCCGGCCCAGGAAGCCGCGGATCAGCGCCACCATCTCGCCGAGATTCGTTTCCAGCGCCCAGTGGCCGCCGTCCAGCAGATGCAGTTCGGCCTCCGGCAGGTCGCGCAGATACGCCCGCGCCGCCCCTTCCGGCATGTAGCCGTCCTGCGGCCCCCAGGCGATCAGGGCCGGCGGCCGGTGCCGGCGCAGATAGGCCTGGTAGCGCGGGAACCAGGCGAGGTTCCCGCGCAGCCCTTCCATCAGCCGGACCATGATCTCGCGCCGCCGCGGCGATTGCTGCAGCGGCCAGGACAGGCGCCAGAGGTCGGGGCTGATCCGCTCGACCAGACGGTCCGCCACCTCGCCGATGAACTCGTCCCGGAACCCCTCCTCGCTGACCGCCGCGGCCAGCGCCTCGCGCCGCTCCGGCGTCGGATCCTGCCAATAGGCGAGCAGCGCCGCGTATTTCGGCCCCAGCTGGTCCTCGTAGATGTCGCCGTTCTGGATGATCAGGGCGGCGATCCGCTGCGGCGCCCGGATCGCCAGGCGCAGGCCGATCTGCGAGCCGTAATCGTGCAGATAAAGGGCGTAGTGGTCCGGGCCCAGGGCCGCGGTGAAGCGCTCGAGGAAACCGGCGTAGCCGTCGAAGTCATAAGCGAAGTCCTCCGGCGTGTCGCTGTAGCCGAAGCCGGGGAAGTCCGGCGCCACGGTGCGCCAGCGGTCGGCCAGCGCCGGCATCAGGTGCCGGTACTGGAAGGAGGAGCAGGGATAGCCGTGCGGCAGCAGCAGCACCGGCGCGTCCGGCGGCCCGGACTCGCGGTAGAAGATGCGGGTATTGTCGATCGCGATGGTGCGGTGCCGGGTCGTCCGGTCCGGGTCGGTCGTCATGAGGGGCGCCTCCGGGTGGTTCGTCTCCCCGGAGAACGCCCCCGGCACCGGCCGGGGTCCGCCGCTACCAGCTGAAGGAGAACCCGGCGGTGAACTTGACGCCCGGCTGCTCGCTGCCGATGTCGACCAGCGCGGCGCTGGCCTTGAGCGGGCCGAACAGCGTCTGCTCGGCGCCGACGCTGCCGGTCAGGCGCCGGTCGGTGCTGTTGACCTGGCCGCCGAGCAGCAGCGCCGTGGTGTGCCAGGGCAGCTCCAGCCGGGTGTTGCGGTCGATCTCCCAGCTGGTCACCGGCGCCTCGGGGCCGAGCAGCCCGCCGCGGGTGACGGCATAGCGGTCCTCGAACGACCCCGACAGGCCGATGACCGACCAGGCGCGCGACAGCACCGCCGCCAGCTGCCCGGTGCCCTCGCCGGCCTGCGGGTCGAAGCTGGCCTCGACCCGCGCCGACTGCCAGAACGGCACGAACCAGGGCAGCGCGGTCAGGCCGAAGCTGGCCTGCGCCTTGCCGGTGGCGGTGCGCTGGGCCATGTCCGTCCGGTCCCACCCCTGGGCGAAGCCGGGATAGGGATCGGCCGGGATGTCGAAGGTGACCCCGGTCGTGGCGACGAAGCCCGGGGTCTGCGACTGCAGCGTCGCGCCGACCGAGCCAGCGCCCTTGACGTCGCGCTGGCCGGTGACCGAGCCGAAGCCGAGATCGGGCGCGGCATAGGCATCTGCCGGCGTCGGGGTCCAAGGCCGGTGCGGCCGGCGCCAGCGGGTGGGGCCAGGATCGGCGGGAATGTCGAAGGTGACCGTGGCCGGGGGGATGAAGCCGGACGGCTGCGGCGCCGCGCCGTAATCCTCGTCGGGCCGGGCCTGGGCAGCCGGCATCGCCGCCGGGACCAGTACGGCCAGGGCGGCGACACGCAGCAGAAAGGGGCGGCAGGTCCGCGGCATCGGCGGGCTGTCTCTCCGGAGATCGATGGGTTCCCACCGAACCTAGTGATTCAACCGTATCTGCCAACCCCTTGAATTGTGACAATTCTGCTGGGCGGCGCTTGAGCCCTCAGAAGGCCAGCGTAACCTTGCCGAAATGCCGGCCTGATGCGAGATGTCGCAGGGCTTCCCGCGCCTCGGTCCAGGGGAAGCTGCAGTCGATCACCGGCCGCAACCCGGTGGCGGCGATGGCGCGGTTCATCGCCTCGAAGCTGTCGCGCGAGCCGACCGGGATGCCGCGGATGCGGGCACGGCGGAACAGGATCTGCATCGGGTTGACCTCGGCCGACTTGCCGCCGAGATAGCCGATGACGTTGATCTGGCCGCCGGTGCGGATCGCGGCCAGGGAGCGGGCGAAGGTGCCGGGGCCGCCAACCTCGATGACATGGTCGACGCCGCGGCCGCCGGTCAGGTCGCGCACCGCCGAATCCCACTCCGGAGTCGTGCGGTAGTTCACCGTGCCAACGGCGCCGAGCGCCCGTGCCAGCTCCAGCTTCTCGTCGCTGGAGGAGGTGACGATCGCCCGGGCGCTGGCGGCGACGGCGAATTGCAGGGCGAAGACCGAGACGCCGCCGGTGCCCTGCACCAGCACCGTGTCGCCGGCCTTGATCCCGCCTTCGGCGACCAGCGAGGTCCAGGCGGTCAGGGCGGCGCAGGGCAGCGTCGCCGCCTCCGCGTCGGTCAGGTGCTCCGGCACTGCGACCACGCCCTCGGCGTCGAGCCGGACATATTCCGCCAGCACGCCGGGGCCGGGCCCGCCCAGCGGCACCGCCCGTTCGATGCCCTCGAAATCGCCGGCGACCCAGCCCTGCCAGAAGGTCGTGGCCACACGGTCGCCGGGCTCGACGCGGGTGACGTCCTCGCCCACCGCCGCGACCTCGCCGACGCCGTCGGACAGCGGCACCATCGGCAGCGCGAAGCCGGCGTGATAATTGCCGCGCACGATCTCCAGGTCGCGATAGTTCAGCGAGGCGGCGCGCATCCGCAGCACCACCTCGCCCCGCCGCGGCTCCGGCACCGGAAGGTCCGCCGGGCGCAGCCGGTCCAGCCCCTCGCCCTCTTCGATCACCAACGCCTTCATCGCTTCGCTCCAGGATATTGCGCTGGAGACATCGCCCTCCGTCGGCTAATCTTCAAATTCATTGTTTTCACAAACTTCATGATGGGCCGGCATGATGTTGGACGAGATGCGCGCCTTCGTGCTGCTCGCCGAGACCGGGTCGATCCAGCGGGTGGCGGAGCGGCTGCCGCTGACCCAGCCGGCGGTGACCCGGCAGATCCAGCGGCTGGAGCAGCATCTCGGCGCCACCTTGCTGGACCGGCGGGTGAAGCCGCCGCGGCTGACCCCGGCCGGCCTGGCGGCGCTGGAGCGCTGCCGCGCCATCTTGGCGGCGGTGCAGGAGCTGAAGGCCGGCACCGGCGAGGCGGCCGAGCCGGAGGGGGATCTGCGCCTGGGCATCGGCGTGCTGCATGCGTTCGCCGAGGCGGATTTCACTTCGCTGCTGCGCGACCTGCGCCAGCGCTTTCCGCGCCTGTCGCTGCGCCTGACCGGCGGGCTGGCGCACACCCTGCTGGGCGATCTCGACCGCGGCCGGCTGGACGCCGCGGTGGTGCTGCTGCAGGACAGCGCCGCGCCCTATCCCGGCCGGGTGGTGGGGCAGGAGAAGCTGGTGGTGGTCGGCGGCCGCAGCCTGGCCCTGCCGCGCCGGCCGTCTTTGGTCGAGCTGGCCGCCTGCGACTGGGTGGTCAGCCCGCGCGACTCCTGCGACGTCCGGCCGGCGCTGGAGGCGCTGTTCGCGCGGGAGGGCCTGGAGCTCAGGATCTCGGCCGAGGTGCACGATCTGGCGATCCAGCAATCGCTGATCCGCTCCGGCTTCGGCCTCGGCGTGCTGCCATCGCGGCGCAGCGCCCCCTTCACCTCGCGCGACGAACTGCGCCGCATCGACCTGCCCGGCTTCCGCTTCGACTTCGCCATCAGCGTGGTGCGGGCGCCGCATCTCGGCCGGCTGGACCGCGCGGTCGATCACCTGGAGGAGGCGCTGAGCGAGCGGTTGGCGCCCGCCGTGATGCCTTTGACGGCGGGATAGCCCCCTCACCCTCCCGGCCCAAGCGGGCCGGCCCCCTCCCTCTCCCCAAGGAGAGGGGAATAGGAGCCGCGCTTCCCTTACCTCTCCCCAGGGGAGAGGTCGAAATCGCGAAGCGATTTCGGGTGAGGGGGGCTCCGGCCTGTCAGCCCGTCGGCTGTTGAGTGGCGGGCGGCTGCGGCAGCCCCAGCCTGCGGGCGGCGATGTCGATGATGCGGCGCGGCGGGTGGCGGATATCGACCGTCACCACCCGCTCGCCCTCGCCCGGCGGCTCCAGCGTGTCGAACTGGCTGCGCAGCAGCGAGGGCGGCATGAAATGGCCCTTGCGGTTGGCCAGGCGGGTGGCGATCACCGCCTCCGACCCCGACAGGTAGAGGAACGCCACCTGCGGCCAGCCGGCGACCAGCCGGTCGCGATACACCCGCTTGAGCGCCGAGCAGGCCAGCACCGCCGGCTGGCCATCCGCCAGCCACTGCCCGATCTGCGCCGCCATGGCGTCGAGCCAGGGCCAGCGGTCCTCGTCGGTCAGCGGATGGCCGGCCTTCATCTTCTCGATATTGGCCGGCGGGTGGAAGCTGTCGGCATCGGCGAACACCCCGGCCATGCGGCGGGCCAGCTGCTTGCCGATCGTGGTCTTGCCCGAGCCGGAGACGCCCATGACGATGACCACGCCGGGCGGGCCGCCGCGGCCGGAGTCGGAAGGTGCGCCGTGATCCGCGGCCGGCATGGGCATATCCTCAGCTGAGCTTCACAACCTCGCCGGTGCGGAAGCTCTCATCCGCCGCCAGCACGATGCGCAGGCTGTCGATCGCCGCCTGCATGGAATCGGTCAGGTCCAGGTCCTCGCGGATCGCGCGCAGGAAGAATTCCTGCTCGCGGTCGCACAGCTCCTGGTGGCCGGGCTCGTCGGCCATGGTGATCCAGCGGTCCTTGTCGACGAAGTGGTTGCTGCCGTCGATCGCGGCGGAGTGCAGCTTCAGCGCATTGGTCTTGGTGTGCTGGTCGATATCGGCGGAATCGGAGATGGCGTCGGTCTTGGCCTCGCCCTGCCCGTCCTGCGGCACCACGATCGAGACGCAGCCCTTCGGCCCGACCACGTCCTTCACGAAATAGGCCACCTCGCTCATCATCGGGCCCCAGCCGGCCTCGTACCAGCCGACCGAGCCGTCGTCGAACACGACGTGCAGATGGCCGTAATTGTGGATCGCGACCTCGTCCGAAAGCTTGGCGCCGATGCCGTGCACCCGCACCGGCTTGGCCCCGGTCATCTGGCACATCACGTCGACATAATGGACGCCGCAATCGACCACCGGCGACAGCGACTGCAGCAGGTTCTTGTGCCAGGTCCAGGAGGGGCCGGAGCTCTGCTGGTTCAGGTTCATCCGCATCACCAGCGGCTTGCCCAGCGTCTTCGCCACCTCGATGAACCTCACCCAGGAGGGGTGGACGCGCAGGATATAGCCGATCACCAGCTTGCGGCCGGTTTCCTTGGCGCGGGCGACGACGCGCTCGGCATCCTCGACCGTGGTCGCGATCGGCTTCTCCATGAACACATGGGCGCCGGCATCCATCGCCTGCAGCGCGAACTCCGCATGGGTGTCGGTCCAGGTGTTGATCGAGACGGCATCCGGCCGCGTCTCGGCCAGGGCCGCGCCGTAATCGGCGAAGCGCGGATAGTCGGCCAGCTCGCCCGGCAGGTCGGCCTGGGCGATCGAGCGGGCGACGAGGCCGACGATCTCGAACCCGTCCAGCCGGTGATAGGCCAGGGCATGCGACAGGCCCATATGGCCGACGCCGACGACAAGGACGCGCACCGGATCGGTCATGGCGGGACTCCCTGGGCGATGGTTGAGAGGCAACTGTCGACACTGTCTGCCCGGCCGGGTCAAGTCCTGCGGGGCCGGCTCCCCCTCACCCTCCCGCCGCCTTTGGCGTCGGGCCCCTCCCTCTCCCCACGGGAGAGGGGAATAGGAGTCTTGGCCTTTTTTACCTCTCCTTGGGGAGAGGTCGAAATCGCGTCGGCGATTTCGGGTGAGGGGGTGGCACCGGCCTATCCGTTCAGCACGCCGGCATGGTGGCGGATGTGATCGGCGATGAAGGTGGAGATGAAGTAGTAGCCATGGTCGTAGCCGGGGTGGCGGCGCAGGGTCAGCGGCTGCCCGGCGGCCTTGCAAGCGGCCTCCAGCAGATGCGGGTGCAACTCGCGCTCCAGGAACTGGTCCGCCTCGCCCTGGTCGATCAGCAGGTCCGGGCAGCGCGCCCCGCCTTCCACCAGCGCCGTCGCGTCCCACTGCGCCCATGTGGACTGGTCCGGCCCGAGATAGTTGCCGAACGCCTTCTGCCCCCAGGGGCAGTGCGACGGCGCCGCGATCGGCGCGAAGGCCGACACCGAGCGGTAGAGA
>NZ_VCCH02000110.1 GCF_005938675.2 Mycobacterium sp. KBS0706 | reverse complement strand
TCTTCATGGCCGATCTGTGGGCGTCCGGCGGTCAGCGCTCGCCGCCGGAGATTCTGACCGCAGCGGAGCGAATGCGGCATCCGGAGGATCTGCGGGATCTCAGGTCGCGCGAGGCTGCGGAGGGCGAGGCCGCAACCCGCCGCATGCTGGCGGAGGGCGATCGCGCGTTCGATACTCCCTCGCTCAAGATGTTCGAGACCGGGCCAGATGGGCGGATGCGCTAGCTTTCTCCGGCCGAGATCCGTGAGCGATATGAAGCCAGCTTGGAGCCGCAGGAGCCGGAGATCGGTCAGTGGCCATCGCAGGCCTATCCGTCCACGGGGCTGTCCGTGGCGTCCGACGTGCTGACGAGCAAGCCGCTGGACCGCGTGCACATCCTACGGCTGCCGACGGCTGAGGCGGCTGCGGTGCCGGCCGTCCTGCGCTGGGGCGGCTGGAACGCCTGTCCTGCGCCGGAGTACCACGTCGCCGCGTTGCGGTCCTGGCGCGAGCGCTACGACGCCGAACTGATCGGCCTCAGCGGCGACGTCATGAATCTCCGGGTCACACACCGTCCCTCGACCCGTGATGAGGCGATCGACCTCGCCCGCGAGCAGTTTCTGTATTGCGAGGACATCGTATCGCAGGGGACCGGTACCCTGGCCCCGCTGGCGGCGATGCTGATGCAGGATCCCTGGTGGTTCTTCTGGTGGGATTGAGTCAGCGTTGAGGCAACCGGCGGGCGTCCGGGCGATCAGGCGGCGGACGGCGTCGCGGCCTGCCGCGCCTCGTAGGCCTTGCCCCAATGCGACATGGCGGTGACCGCGTCGTTCAGGGTCAGGCCGAACTCGGTCACCGAATACTCCACCCGCGGCGGCACCTCGGCGAAGACCTCGCGGCGGATCAGGCCGTCCGCCTCCATCTCCCGCAGTTGCAGGGTCAGGATCCGCTCGCTGATGCCGGGAAGCAGCCGCTTCAGCTCGCCGAATCGGCGCCGGCCGAGATGCAGCTCCCAGAGGATGTCGGTCTTCCACTTGCCGCCGATCACCGCCAGGGCGGTGCTCCAGCCGCAGCCGTCGTTCCGATGAGGTCCCATTTTCCGCAATACTGACATCGATGTGCGTGACGTATTTCATTGTAAGTACTTGATGGGGCTCAAGTCGAGCGTAGATTTCGGGCCGGCCTTTCATCCGGAGATTGCACATGAAGTCCGAAATTTCCGTCATCGGCACCGGGCGGATGGGATCCGCCCTGGTGCGCACCCTGCTGCAGCAGGGCTACCCGGTCCGGGTCTGGAACCGCACGGCGGAGCGGGCGGCGCCGCTGCTGGCGGTCGGGGCGCAGGCGGCGCCGTCGGTGGCGGCCGCGGCAGATGCCGCGCCGATCGTCATCGTCAACGTGTCGGACTACGCCGCCAGCGACCGGCTGCTGCGGACGGCCGAGGTCGAGGCGGCGCTGCGCGGCCGGCTGCTGCTGCAACTGACCTCCGGGTCGCCGAGCCAGGCGCGGGAGGCGGCCGCATGGGCCGGGCGGCACGGCATCGACTATCTCGACGGCGCGATCATGGCCACGCCGAACTTCATCGGCGAGGCCGGCGCCACCATCCTCTATTCCGGTCCGGCCGGGCTGTTCGAGCGGCATCGGGCGGTTCTGCTCGCACTCGGCGGCAACCCGCAGCATGTCGGGGAGGACCCCGGCC
Organism: Mycobacterium sp. KBS0706; assembly: GCF_005938675.2. GTDB lineage: Bacteria > Pseudomonadota > Alphaproteobacteria > DSM-16000 > Inquilinaceae > Inquilinus. The sequence goes on along the minus strand of NZ_VCCH02000110.1, from coordinate 21,639 downwards.
ATGCCTCGGCGCTCGACGCGGCCCTGCTGGTGCAGATGTGGGGTGCGCTGTTCGGCGCCCTGCACGGGATCGCGGTCTGCCAGGCCGAGGCGATCCCGCTCGGCGCCTACGAGGCCCAGATGCCGGCGTTCAAGCCGGTGGTGGACCTGGCCGTGGCCGATCTCGTCGGCCGGGTTCGGCAGGGCCGCCTTGCCGCGGACGAGGCGACGCTGGCCTCGGTCGGCGCGCATCATGCTGCCTTCCGGCAACTGCTCGAGCTCTACCGGGAGCGCAGCCTGGACCGCACCGTGCCGGACGCCTTCGACCGGGTGTTCCGGTCCGCAATCGCGGCCGGCCACGAACCGGACGATTTCGCCGTGCTCAGCCGGTATATTCGGTAGGCCGAGAGGGGAGCTTGGACCATGAACGACGGAGCGGAAGAGACGCAGGTCGCATCCTGCGCCTGCGGCAGCCTGCGGGTGACCCTCGCGGGTCCGCCGCTGGGCGTCTATGCCTGCTGCTGCCTGGAATGCCAGCGGGCGACCGGCAGCGCCTTCGCGGTCCGGGCCCGGTTCGCGGAGGCCGCAATCGTGTCGGTCGAGGGCGAGCAGCGGCAATGGCGCCGCGGCAGCGAGGCCGGCCGCTGGCTCGGGCACTGTTTCTGCCCGACCTGCGGCGGCCTGGTGTTCATGCGCGCCGAGGGCCTCCCCGGCGCGATCTCGGTATCGGTCGGGTGCTTCGCCGATCCGGGCTTCGAGCCGCCGGCGCGGGCCTATTGGACGTCGAGGAAGCCCGGCTGGTGTACGCTGTCCGGGGTCGGCGAGGTCGCCCGGCAATAGGGCGCGGTCAGCCTTCCAGCAAAGGCGCCACCGCGACGCTGCGGCCGCTGTCGATGCTGTCCAGCGCCGCGACGCCGCACAGCACCGCCAGCGCCCCGGCGCGGGCGTCGGCGCGCAGGCCGAGCGGGTCGGGGAGGCCGGGGCGGAACAGCATGGCCTGCATCTTCGGGTCGCCGCCCCAGTGGCCGCCATGCTCCTGCGGCACCCAGATGTGCTCGACCGCGCCGAAGTTGCGCATCAGCAGGATCTCGTCGGCCGGTGGCGTGCTCCAGGGCTGGCGCTCATACTGCCGCACCTCGATCCGCCCCTTGGTGCCGTTGAAGGCCAGGTGGTGGCCCTCGATCGGCATGAAGGTGTTGAGCGAGTAGGAGACCTGGACGCCGTTCCTGTAGCGCAGCGCGGCGCTCATCGTGTCCGGGATGTCGATGTCCTCGCGGAACACGCAGGCGTCGCGGACATAGCCGTCCTCGCGCGACGGATCCTCGTACAGCATGGTCAGCCAGGCATCGGCCGAGACGTCGAAATGGAAGTCGCATTCATCGGCATGCGAACAGGTCTTGCAGCGCGGCCCGCGGAACGGGCCCTTGCGGCCGTAATGGCGCAGCTCGCCGCGGGCGAACACCTCCTCCGGCTCCGAGGCCAGGTACCAGTTCAGCAGGTCGAAATGATGCGTCGCCTTGTGCACGAACAGGCTGCCGGAATTGGCGCGATAGGCGTGCCAGCGGCGGAAATAGTCGGCGCCGTGCTTGGTGTCGAGATACCAGTGGAAGTCGACCGACACGACGTCGCCGATGGCGCCGTCCAGCAGCAGCTGCTTGATCCGCTGCGAGGTCGGCGCGTAGCGGTAGTTGAAGGTCACGTCGACCCGCCGGCCGGTGCGCTTCTCGGCGGCCAGGATGCGGCGGCACTTCTCCGCCGTCGTCGTCATCGGCTTCTCGGTGATGGCGTCGACCCCGGCCTCCAGCGCCTGGACGATGTGGTCGTCATGGGCGGCGTCGCGGCTGCACACCATCAGCCGGTCCGGCCGGGTCTCGCGCAGCATGGCGCCGAGATCGGTGAACACCGGCGCGTCGACGCCGATCGCCGCCCGCGCCCGCTCCAGCCGCAGCGGGTTCTGGTCGCACAGCCCCACCATCTCGACCACGTCGCCGACCTGGGCCAGCAGCTCCCGGCCCCAGGTCCCGGCACCGCGATGGCCGGTTCCGACCAGCGCGACCTTCGTCTTGCCCATTTCCGCCTCCAAGCCCCGTTACAGGGTGCCCCGTTACAGCGTGCAAACTGAGTGATAACGCTCGACGCAGGTCTTCAGCACCTCGTCGCCCGGGCGCTTCCACCAGGTCTCGGCCGAGAAGATCTCGACCTCCTGCGGCCCGTTGAAGCCTGCAGCCTCGATCGCGGCGCGGATGCCGCGAAGGTCGATGACGCCGTCGCCCATCATGCCGCGGTCCAACAGCAGGTCCGTGGTCGGCACCAGCCAGTCGCAGATGTGATGCGCCAGGATGCGCCCCTCGGCGCCGGCGCGGGCGATCTGCGGCAACAGCTCCGGGTCCCACCAGACGTGGTAGACGTCGATGGCGACGCCGATGCCGTCGCCCAGCAGGTCGCAGATGTCCAGCGCCTGCTTCAGGGTGTTCACGCAGGCGCGGTCGGCGGCGTACATCGGGTGCAGCGGCTCGATCGCCAGCGGGATGCCGCTGGCCCGGGCGTGCGGCAGGATGGCTGCGATGCCGTCGGCCACCATCTGCCGGGCGGCGCCGATGTCGCGCGACCCGGCCGGCAGCCCGCCGACCACCAGCACCAGGCAGTCGGCGCCCAGCGCCGCCGCCTCGTCGACGGCGCGCAGATTGTCGTCGATCGCGGCCTTCCGCGCCTCCGGGTCGCCGGCCGGAAACATGCCGCCGCGGCACAGGCCGGTGACCTTGAAGCCGTTGTCGCGGACGATCCGCGCCGCCTCGTCCAGGCCGATCTTCTGCACCTGGTCGCGCCAGGGGGCGATCGCGGTGATGCCGTGGCCCAGGCAGGCCTCGGCCGCCTGGCGCATGTCCCATTGCATGCGGGTGGTGGCGAGGTTGATCGACAGACCTTCGGTCGCCATGGATCAGATCTCCATCGGTCCGTCGGCCATCGCCGACCAGTCGGGGGTGAGGGCGGTGCCCAGGCCGCGCGCGGCCAGCACCGAGCCGATGGAGAGACGCCCGCCGCGGATGCTCAGGCGGGCGCGGCCACCGGCATCGGCATAGAGGTCCGGGTGGGCGGCCAGGAAGGCGCGCTGCTCGGCCGCCGGCGCGCCGGCCATGCCGTCGACATAGTGGTGGCCGTTGCGCTCGACATGGCCGGTGCCGCCCAGCGCCGCCAGCACCAGATCCTGCTGCAGGGCGACGCCGCCCTGGGTGGTCAGGTCCTCGGCCGACAGGAAGTAGCGGATGCCATCCTCGGCGCTCCACTTGGCGATCCGGGCCCGATTCAGCAGCGAGCGGTACAGCCCCTTGCAGGATTTCGACGACACGCCGCGATAGCCCAGAGCGCGAGCGCGCGGGTATACGCCGATCTCGGCATCCGACTCGTCGATCTCGACCGGCACGCGCTCGGCCAGACCGTGGATCGGCTCGGCCAGAGCCCGGGCGCGGGCGATCGGCTGCTCCAGGAACAGCACCGCGGACCGCAGCCGGGCCAAAGCGGGGTCGGCGGCAAAGCGATCCCAGAACTTGACGACCGGCCCGGCCTCGGCGAACTGCTCATTGCCGTCCAGGGTGATGCGATAGTCCGGCAGCCGGTCCAGCACGGCGGCGATCCGGCGCAGCCGGTCCAGGTCGGCCTCGGCCTGGCCGCTCAGCTTCAGCTTGAAATAGGTGTGGCCATGGGCGGCGACCGCCTGCTCCAGGCTCTGCGGCAGCCCGTCATCCAGGGGCTCGGCGATCTCGGCGGTGGTGATGGGGTCGGCCAGCCCGACCGTGTGCCGGGCGTGCAGGTGGTCGGAGGGCGCCAGCCCGGCCAGGAACAAGCCGAGGTCGAAATCCCCGAGATCGGGCGCGGTCGCCGTGGTCAGGCCGATCCAGTTGGTGCGCACTGCCGTAACCGCGTCGATCCCCTCGATCCGGCACAGCGCGTCGATCACGGCGCGGTCGAACAGCGCCAGGCCGAAGGAGGCGATCAGCCCGCCCAGCCCTTTCGCCGCGCAGGCCGCGTGCTGCCGCGGCTCGATCGCGGCGCTGAGGGCGAAGGCCGGGGCAGGGCGCTCCTCGAGGTAGAAGGGGCGGGCGATGGCGAGCGACCGGCGCAGCTGGTCGAAATTCTGCGCCTCGGTCAGGGCCGGGTCCTTGTCGAACCATTTCGGCACCATCAGCTCGGCCGCCTGCCCCTCTGCCCGGCGGCCGTCCGCCGCCTCGACCGTCAGCCGCAGGAAGGCCTGCGGCGCGCCGGTGACGGTGGCGGCGCCGAACCGGAACGGCAGCCGGAACCGCACCGGCCGCTCATACAGCCGGGCCTCGACGACGCGCAGGCGGGGGGCGGTCATGGAGCGACCTCATCAAGCGCAGAGTGCCCCTTATGAGTCCCCCCTCCCCTTGCGGGAGGGGGGTAGGGGGAGGGGGTTCGCACCGCAGGAGCCGACGAATGGCTCGGAGAACGGTTCTGCCGTCGACAACCCCCTCCCCCAACCCCCTCCCGCGAGGGGAGGGGGGACAAGGATATAGAGGCCGCAGCAGATGTCATTCCACCCCACCCACGGCCAGCACCTTGCGCATGCGAGCGACCGCCAGGTCCGGGTCGCGCAGCACGCGGGCGGCGTCGGCCAGGCGGAACAGCTCGGCCAGATGCGGCAGCGACCGGGTGCTCTGCTGGCCGCCGATCATCAGGAAATGATCCTGCAGCCCGTTCAGATAAGCCAGGAACACGACCCCGGTCTTGTAGAAGCGGGTCGGCGCCTTGAAGATGTGCCGGCTCAGCGGCACGGTCGGCGCCAGGATGTCGTGGAATCCGGCCTCGTCCCCGGCGGTCAGCCGTGCCAGCCCGGCCGAGGCGGCGGGGGCGATGGCGTCGAAGATGCCCAGCAGCGCGTCGGAATAGCCCTGCTCGTCGCCGGCGATCAGCTCGGCATAATTGAAGTCGTCGCCGGTGTACATGCGCACGCCCGCCGGCAGCCGGCGGCGCATCGTGATCTCCTTCTCCTTCGACAGCAGCGAGATCTTGATGCCGTCGACCTTGGCGGCGCTGTCGCGGATCACGGCCAGGCAGGTGTCCATGGCCCGGTCGTGGTCGGCGTCGCCCCAATAGCCGGCCAGGGCCGGGTCGAACATCTCGCCCAGCCAGTGCAGGATCACCGGCTGCTTCACCTGGCGCAGGATATGGCCATAGACGCGGACATAGTCGTCCGGCCCGCGGGCCGCGGCGGCCAGCGCCCGGCTGGCCATCAGGATCACCCGGCCGCCCAGGCCTTCCACCGCCTCGATCTGCTGCTCATAGGCGGCGATCACGTCGGCGATGGTGACGCCGGGGCCAGGGGGCAGGTGGTCGGTGCCGGCGCCGCAGGCGATCACCGCGCCCGGCCGCTCCTTCGCCCCGGCCAGGGCCCGGCCGATCAGCGCTTTGGCGGTTGGCCAGTCTAGCCCCATGCCGCGCTGGGCGGTGTCCATCGCCTCGGCGATGCCGAGGCCGAGGTCCCACAGATAGTGGCGGAAGGCGATAGTGCGGTCCCAGTCGACCGCCGTGTCCAACCAGGGGTCGTTGTCGGCCAGCGGGTCGGCCACGACATGCGCCGCGGCATAGGCGACGCGGTTGAAGGCCGGGGCGCTGCCCGGCGCCGGGATCGGCAGCGGCGCGTTCCTGATGCTGTAGCTCTCAAGGCCGCCGCCGGCGCGGGGAAGGGTGAGCGCGACCATGGCTCAGCGCTCCAGCGCCGGCAGGTCGACCCAGCGCCGCTCGGCCCAGCTCTGCAGCCCGGCCTCGGCCAGCTGCACGCCCTTCACCCCCTCCCACAGCGTGTACTTCCACGGCGTGCCGGCAACGACATGGCGGATGAAATCCTCCCACTGCGCCTTGAAGCCGTTGTCATAGACGGTGTTGTCCGGAACCTCTTCCCACTGGTCCAGGAACTTCATGGTCTGCGGCTGGTCCGGGTTCCACACCGGGCGCGGCGTGTTCACCCGGTGCTGGGTGTAGCAGCGGGTCAGCCCGGCCACGGCCGAGCCATGGGTGCCGTCGACCTGGAAGGTCACCAAGTCGTCGCGCCGCACCCGGACGGCCCAGGAGGAGTTGATGTGGGCGACCACGCCGCCCTCGAGCTGGAAGGTGGCGTAGGCGGCGTCGTCGGCGTCGGCGGCGTAGCGCTTGCCGGCCTCGTCCACCCGCTCCGGGATATGGGTGGCGCCGAGGCAGCTGACCGACTTGACCTCGCCGAACAGGTTGTCCAGCACGTAGCGCCAGTGGCACAGCATGTCGAGGATGATGCCGCCGCCATCGCCCTTGCGGTAGTTCCAGCTCGGCCGCTGCGCCGCCTGCCAGTCGCCCTCGAACACCCAATAGCCGAACTCGCCGCGCACCGCGAAGATCCGGCCGAAGAAGCCCGAATCCCGCAGCATGCGGATCTTCTGCAAGCCCGGCAGGTACAGCTTGTCCTGGACCACGCCGTGGCGGATGCCGCGGGCATCGGCGTGGCGGGCCAGCTTGGTGGCGACGTCCAGCGTCTCGGAGATCGGCTTCTCGCAATAGACATGCTTGCCGGCGTCGATGGCGCGGGTCAGCAGCTCGGCCCGCATCTGGGTCGATCCGGCGTCGAAGAACAGCGTGTCGTCGCGGTTGGCCAGGGCCTTGTCGAGGTCGGATCCCCAGCGGGCGATGCCGTGGCGCTTGGCCAGCTCCTCGACCTTCTCGGCGTTGCGGCCGACCAGGATCGGGTCGGGCAGCACCTTGTCGCCATTGGGCAGGACCACGCCGCCCTGGTCGCGGATGGCGCAGATCGAGCGCACCAGATGCTGGTTGTAGCCCATCCGGCCGGTGATGCCGTGCATGATGAGGCCGAGGCGCTGGGTGGCCATTCTTCCCTCCCGTCGTGGCACGGGCACCGATCCCGGCCTTTGTTGTAACCAACTGGTTACTAGCGGATCACGGATCGGACCTGCCCGTCAAGAGGCCGGCATGCGGATCAGGGCCGCAGCGAGGCCAGGATCATCGAGGCAATGTGGTCGCCCCATTCGGCCAGCGCCTTCGGCTCGGTCAACTCGCGCCGGAAGATGGTCGACAGGGTGTAGCGGTTCGACAGGTAGAAGGCGCCCAGCGAGGCGATGCTGACATAGACCTTGACCGGGTCAGCATCGGCCCGGAACACGCCCTTGGCGGCGCCGCGCTTGAGCAGCTCCGAGATCACGGCGACCAGTGGCGAATGCAGGTCGAAGATGCGGGCGGAGCGCTTCAGGTGGCGCGCCTTCATCAGGTTCTCGGTCTGCAGCAGGCTCAGGAATTCCGGGTGCTCGATGAAGTAGCGCCAGGTGAACAACGCCAGCTCGCGGATGCCCTCGACCGGGTCGTGGTCGGCCAGATGCAGCTTGCTCTCGGCTGAGCGGATGGCGACATAGGCGCCTTCCAGCACCGCCAGGTACAGGGCCTCCTTGTCGCCGAAATAATGGTACAGCATGCGCTTGTTGGCGCCGGCGCGCTTGGCGATTTCGTTGATCCGCGCGCCGCTGTACCCTTTCTCCATGAACTCCTTGACCGCAGCGGCGAGGATCGCCGCGCTGGTGCGTTCCGGGTCGCGCACGGCCTTGGTGGCGGGGCGTTTCGGCTTATCTTTCGTCGGGGCGTCGATGGTCTCGTCGCTGATGCTCACGGTGTTGCGGCCTCGATCAGGGCCCGGGGCGACGCGGCGTCGCTGCCGGTGTTCGTGTTGACAGCCATCATCGCATCGATCTAGCTTGTAACCAACTGGTTATAACATCGTCTCGCCGGCCTTCGGTCGAAGGCCTGCCTCAGGCACCAAACGACCACCGCTTGCAGCGCCGCGCCGGCCGACGGGGCGGGGGCATCAGGAGGAACGCGATGACGCCGCTGCGGTTCACCCGCAGGTACGCCCTGAAGGTCGGGATCGGCGTCGCCGGTCTCGCCGCAGCCGGGCTGGCCCGTCCCGCGGGGGCGGCGGAGACCGAATTGCGCATGGCCTGGTGGGGCTCGAAGGAGCGGGCCGACCGCACCGCCGCGGCCAACCGGCTGTACGAGGCGGCACATCCGGCGGTGTCGATCAAGGGCGAGACCATGGGCTGGCCCGACTACTGGCCCAAGCTCGCCACCCAGGCCGCCGGCGGCAACGCCCCCGACCTGATCCAGATGGATTACGGCTATATCGTCGAATATGCCCGGCGCGGCTTGCTGCTGCCGCTCGACGACTATATGCCGTCGGTGCTGGCGATCGAGGATTTCGGCGCCCCGGCGATCGATTGCGGCCGGGTCGACGGCAAGCTCTACGGCGTCAATCTCGGCCTCAACTCGACCGCCTTCGTCTATGACGAGGAGACGCTGCAGCAGATCGGCGCCGAGATCCCGGCCTGGGACTGGAGCTGGGACCAGTGGGGTGCCTGGTCGCTCAAGGTCGCCCAGGCGTCCAAGCGCGACGGCTATTGGGGGTTGCAGGACGCCGGCGGCCTGGCGCCGTCGCTGGAATGCTGGCTGCGGCAGCAGGGCATGGCGATGTATACGGCCGAGGGCCAGCTCGGCTTCGGTGCGGCCGAGGCCGCCGGCTGGTACGGCTTCTGGCACGGGCTGCGCCAGCGCAGTGCGATCCCGTCCGCCGACGTCCAGGCGCTCGACAAGGGTGGCGCGACCGAGACCTCGATGCTGGCCCTCGGCCATGCCGCCGCGATCTCCACCAACTCGAACCAGCTGGTTGCGCACCAGGCGCTGGTGCCGGGCAAGCTCGGCCTGACCATGCAGCCCAGCGGCGGCCGGGACTCCAAGCCCGGGCAGTTCATGAAGCCGTCGATGCTGTGGAGCGTCTCGGCCCGCAGCGGGCGGGCGGAGGAGGCGGTGCGGCTGGCGAACTTCTACGTCGCCGATGCCGATGCAGCCAAGGCGCTCGGAGTCGAGCGCGGCATCCCGGCCTCGGCGGCGACGCGCGCCGCGATCGCGCCCGGGCTGGAAGCGCTGGACCGAGCCATGCTCGACTATGTCGACTTCATCGCCGACAAGGTGGCGCCGCTGCCGCCGTCGCCGCCCAAGGGCACCGGCCAGATCGGCATCCTGCTGCGGCGGATCAACGAACAGGTCGGCTTCGGCCAGTCCTCGCCGGAGGAGGCCGGCCGCCAGTTCATCACCGAGGCTGCCGCCATCCTCGGCCGCAGCTGACCCCGGACACCAGCCAGCGCCTTCGGAGAGAAGAGGCGCGATCGACAGGAGGAACACGAGATGGCGACGCTGATCACCAACCGCAGACAGGTGCTGAAGCTGGGCGCCGCCCTGGGCGGGCTGGCCGCCTCCGGCCTGTCGATGCCCGCTCTGGCCCAGGACAAGCGCGTGCGCATGTTCTGGTGGGGCTCGAAGGAGCGGGCCGACCGCACCAACAAGGTCAACAAGCTGTACGAGGCCGCGCATCCGGGCACGTCGATCAACGGCGAGACGCTGGGCTGGCCCGACTACTGGCCGCGCCTGGCCACCCAGACCGCCGGCCGCAACGCGCCCGACGTGATTCAGATGGATTACCGTTACATCGTCGAGTATGCGCGGCGCGGCGCGCTGCTGCCGCTCGACGAATACCTGCCGTCGGTGCTGAAGATCGAGGATTTTCCCAAGCCGTCGATCGATTGCGGCCGGGTCGAGGGCAAGCTTTACGGCGTCAATCTCGGCAACAACTCGACCGCCATCGTCTACGACGCCGAGACGCTGCAGCAGATCGGGGTCGAGGAGCCGACCTGGGAGTGGAGCTGGGCGCAGTGGGGCGACTGGTCGCTCAAGGTCGCCCAGGCGTCAAAGCGCGACGGCTTCTGGGGCATCGGCGACTGCGGCGGCATCGAGCCGGCGCTCGACTGCTGGCTGCGGCAGAAGGGCAAGGCGCTATACACCGCCGAGGGGCGTCCCGGCTTCGATGTCGAGGTCATGACCGAATGGTTCGGCTTCTGGCATGAGCTGCGGCAGAAGAAGGCGATCCCGCCGGCCGACATCCAGGCGCTGGACAAGCAGTCGCCGGAGACCAGCATGCTGGCTCTGCTCCATTCCGCCGCGATCATCACCAACTCGAACCAGCTGGTGGCGCATCAGGTGCTGAGCAAGACCAAGCTGAAGATGACGATGCAGCCGAGCGGCGGCCCCGGGGCCAAGCCCGGGCAGTATCTGAAGCCGTCGATGCTGTTCAGCATCGCGGCGCGCAGCCAGGTCGCCGAGGAGGCGGTGCGGGTCGCCAACTACTACGTCACCGATGTCGAGGCCGGGAAGGTGCTCGGCGTCGAGCGCGGCGTGCCGGCCTCCAAGGCGCTGCGCGAGGCGGTGGCGCCGACGCTCGACGAGCTCAGCCGGGCGATGCTCGACTACGTCTCCTTCATCACCGACAAGGTCGGCGACCTGCCGCCGTCGCCGCCGAAGGGCGCGGGCGAGATCAACTTCCTGCTGAAGCGGGTCAACGAGCAGGTCGGGTTCGAGCAGGCGGCCCCGGCCGACGCCGCCAAGCAGTTCGTCGACGAAGCCAACAGCATTCTCGATCGCGGGTGACGTCATGACCGTTGCGGTGCAGGCCTCAGGCAGAGTGGAACGGGCGCGAGGGAGGCGGCGGATCGGATCCCGCACCCTCTCGGGCTATATGTTCCTGACGCCATGGCTGATCGGATTCATCGGCCTGACCGCCGGGCCGATCCTGGTCTCGCTCTACCTGTCCTTCACCGATTTCGACCTGTTGCAGAGTCCGAACTGGGTCGGGGCGGCGAACTACGTCCGGATCGCCACGGCCGATCCGAAGTTCCTGTCCTCGATGAAGGTCACCTTCCTGTTCGTGCTGTTCGCGGTGCCCTTGAAGCTGGCCTTCGCCCTCGGCGTGGCGATGATGCTGAACAAGGGCATTTCCGGGCTGCCGGTGTACCGGGCGCTGTTCTACCTGCCGTCGCTGCTGGGTGCGAGCGTCGCCATCGCCGTGCTGTGGCGGCAGCTCTTCGCCGGCAACGGCCTGGTCAACCAGGCCCTGGCGCTGGTCGGCATCCAGGGGCCCAGCTGGATCTCCAACCCGAACTACGCGCTGTGGACGCTGGTCGTCCTCAGCATCTGGCAGTTCGGGTCGCCGATGATCATCTTCCTCGCCGGCCTCCGGCAGATCCCGCGCGACCTGTACGAGGCGGCAGCGATCGACGGCGCCCGGCCCTGGCACCGGTTCTGGCACATCACCCTGCCGCTCCTGACCCCGGTGGTGTTCTTCAACGCCGTGATCCAGACGATCGAGGCGTTCAAGGCCTTCACCCCGGCCTTCATCATCAGCGAGGGCACGGGCGGGCCCATCGACTCCACCCTGTTCTACACCCTGTACCTGTACCAGGAAGCCTTCAGCAATTTCCGCATGGGCTACGCCTCGGCGCTGGCCTGGGTGCTGGTGGTGATCATAGCGCTGTTCACCGCCTTCTCCTTCCTCTCGGCGCGCTACTGGGTGCATTACGATGAGTGACATCACCCTCGAAAGCCCGGCCCGCCGCCCCTTGTCGCGGTCGCTCTTGATCCACATCGCGCTCTGCGCCTGCTCGCTGGCGATGCTGTATCCGCTGCTGTGGATGCTGGCCAGCTCGTTCAAGGACGACAGCCAGATCTTCTCCTCGGCCTCGCTGTGGCCGGAGAGCTTCAGCCTCGACGCCTATATCCGGGGCTGGAGCGGGCTCGACATCAGCTTCGGCCAGTTCTTCTGGAACTCGGCGGTGATCTCGGGGCTGTCGGTGGTCGGCAACGTCTTCGCCTGTTCGCTGACCGCCTTCGCCTTCGCCCGGCTGCGCTTCCGCGGGCGCAACTTCTGGTTCGCGCTGATGCTGGGCACGCTGATGCTGCCCTACCACGTGACCCTGATCCCGCAATACGTGCTGTTCCTCAATCTGGGCTGGGTCGACACCTTCCTGCCGCTGGTGGTGCCGAAATACCTCGCCTCCGACGCCTTCTTCATCTTCCTGATGGTGCAGTTCTTCCGCGGCCTGCCGCGCGAGCTGGACGAGGCGGCGATGATGGACGGCTGCAGCCCGTGGAAGATCTACTGGAAGATCATCATGCCGCTGTCGAAGCCGGTGCTGGCCACGGCGGCGATCTTCTCCTTCATCTGGACCTGGGACGACTTCTTCGCGCCGCTGATCTACCTGAACGACATGGGCTCCTACACGGTCCAGCTCGGCCTCAGGAACTTCGTCGATTCCACCGGCAAGTCGGATTGGAGCGCGCTGTTCGCCATGTCCATCCTGACCCTGCTGCCGGTGTTCGTGTTCTTCCTGTTCTTCCAGCGCCTTCTGATCGAGGGCGTCGCCACCACCGGCCTCAAACGCTGATCCGGGACCAAGGAATGACCATCCGCTTCGCCGCTATCGGCATCAACCACAACCACATCTTCGGGCAGGTCGACGCGCTGCTCGGCGCCGGGGGCGAGTTCGTCGCCTTCCATGCGCCGGAGGACGACCTCGCCGGCCCGTTCCAGACCCGCTACCCCCAGGCCAGGCGCGTCTCCGACCCGCGCGCCATCCTGGACGACCCGTCGATCAAGCTGGTCACCTCGGCCGGCATCCCGGCCGACCGGGCGCCGCTCGGCATCGCCGTGATGAAGGCCGGCAAGGACTACCTTTCCGACAAGCCGGGCATGACCTCGCTGGAGCAGCTGGCCGAGGTGCGGCGGGTGCAGGCCGAGACCGGGCGGATCTATTCGATCTGCTACTCCGAGCATTTCCAGACCCGGTCGACCGTCAAGGCGGGCGAGCTGGTCCAGGCCGGGGCGATCGGCCGCGTGATCAACACCGTCGGCCTCGGGCCGCACCGCCTCAACGCCAAGACCCGGCCGGACTGGTTCTTCCAGCGCGCCCGCTATGGCGGCGTCCTGACCGACATCGCCTCGCACCAGTTCGAGCAGTTCCTGTTCTTCGCCGGCACGCTCGATGTCGAGGTCGCCTCGGCCGCGGTCGCGAACCGGGCCAATCCGGGAACGCCGGAGCTGCAGGATTTCGGCGAAGCGCTGCTGCGCAGCCCGGACGCCACCGGCTACATCCGGATCGACTGGTTCACGCCGGACGGGCTGCCGACCTGGGGCGACGGCCGCCTGACCATCCTCGGCACCGAGGGCTATATCGAGCTGCGCAAATATGTCGACCCAACCGGCGAGCCCGGCACCGACCATCTGATCCTGGTCGACGGGAAGGGCCTGCAGCGGATCGACTGCAGCAATGTCGAGCTGCCCTTCGGCCGGCAGTTGGTCGCCGACGTGCTGGAGCGGACGGAGACGGCAATGACCCAGGCGCATTGTTTCAAGGCGATGGAGCTGGCGCTGACGGCGCAGGCGATGGCGGAATCAACCGCCGGACGGAGGGCGTAGGAATGGCGGTTCGTAATGTTGCCGTGATCGGTCTCGGCGTCGGCCGCGGCCACATCGCCGAAGGCTATGCCGCCCACCCGGACAAGTTCCGGGTCGAGGCGATCTGCGACCTGAACCCGGATCGCCTGGCCGAGATCGGTGACGAGTTCGATGTCCCGGTGCGGACCACCCGCTTCGACGAGATCCTGCGCATGCCGGAGATCGAGGTGATCGACATCTGCACCCCGCCGACGGTGCATATCGGCCAGGTCCTGGCGGCGCTGGAGGCCGGCAAGCAGGTGATCTGCGAGAAGCCGCTGGTCGGGTCGCTGGCCGATCTCGACCGGGTGGTGAAGGCCGAGGCCGCGGCTTCCGGCCGGGTGATGCCGATCTTCCAGTACCGCTACGGCGATGGGCTGCAGCGGGCCAGGCGCATCGTCGAGGCCGGCATCGCCGGCAAGCCCTACCTCGCCACGGTGGAGACGCACTGGAACCGCGGCGCGAAATACTATTCGGTGCCCTGGCGCGGCCGGCTGGACACCGAGCTGGGCGGCGTGCTGCTGACCCATGCCATCCATTCGCATGACATCATGACCTGGCTGATGGGGCCGGTGGCCTCGGTCTATTGCCGCACCGCGACCCGGGTGAACCCGATCGAGGTCGAGGACTGTGCCGTCGCCAGCGTGGTGATGCAAAGCGGCGCCCTGGTCTCGCTCGCCGCCACCCTGGGCTCGCAGGTCGAGATCAGCCGGCTGCGCTTCTGCTTCGAGAACGTCACCTTCGAGAGCGGGCTGAAACCCTATGCCCCGGGCGACGGCCCGTGGCAGATCACCCCGGCCTCGCCCGAGATCGCGCAGCGGATCGAGGGCGCGCTGGCGGATTGGGAGCCGGTGCCGTCGCGCTTCGCCGGCCAGCTCGGCCGCTACCACGCGGCGCTGGAGAGCGGCGGGCCGCTGCCGGTGACGCTGGACGATGCCCGCCAGTCGCTGGAACTGGCGACGGCCCTGTTCCATTCTGCGGAGACCGGCGTGGCCGTCGAGCTCCCGATCGGCCGCGACCATCCCAAATACGCCGATTGGCGCCCGCAGCCGAAGGCCGTCGCATGAGCCTGCATCCCGACCGTCTGTTCTCGCCGGACCCGACCCAGCGCGGCATCGCCCGGCGCCTCTATGCCGAGGTCGCCGGGCTGCCGCTGATCAGCCCGCATGGCCACACGGATCCCGCCTGGTACGCGAGGAACGAGGCGTTCCCCGACCCTGCCTCGCTGCTGATCATCCCGGACCACTACATCTTCCGCATGCTCTACAGCCAGGGCGTGCGGCTGGAGGATCTCGGCGTGCCCCGGCGCGACGGCGGCCCGGTCGAGACCGATCCGCGGGCGATCTGGCGCCGCTTCGCCGAGCATTGGCACCTGTTCCGCGGCACCCCGACCCGGATGTGGCTCGACCACACCTTCGAGACCCTGTTCGGGGTGGAGGAGCGGCTGACGCCGGCCAGCGCCGACCGGATCTACGACCGCATCGCCGAGCGGCTGGCGCGGCCGGACTACCGGCCGCGGGCGCTGTTCGAGCGCTTCAACCTGGAGGTCATCGCCACCACGGAATCGCCGCTCGACCCGCTCGACCACCACCGCACGATCCGCGATAGCGGCTGGAAGGGCAGGGTGGTCACCGCCTTCCGCCCCGACCCGGTCGTGGACCCGGAGTTCGACGGCTTCCGCGAGGGGCTGCAGGCGCTGGGCGAGATCACCGGCGAGGACACCCATTCCTGGCGGGGCTACCTCGCCGCCCTGCAGCAGCGCCGCGGCTTCTTCAAGGAGATGGGTGCCACCTCGACCGATCACGGCCACCCGACCGCGGCGACGGCCGATCTCGACCCGGTGCCGGCGGTGACGCTGTTCGAGAAGATCGTCTCCGGCCATTTCGAGCCGCAGGACGCCGAGCTGTTCCGCGGCCAGATGCTGACCGAGATGGCGCGGATGAGCCTGGAGGACGGGCTGGTGATGCAGATCCATCCCGGCTCCTTCCGCAGCCACAACCCGACGCTGCATCGCGAATTCGGCCGCGACAAGGGCGCCGATATCCCGACCCGGACCGACTATGTCCGCGCGCTGAAGCCGCTGCTCGACCGCTTCGGCAACGAACGCGACCTGTCGGTGATCCTGTTCACGCTGGACGAGAGCACCTATGCGCGCGAGCTGGCGCCGCTGGCCGGGCATTATCCGACCCTGCGGCTCGGCCCGCCCTGGTGGTTCTTCGACAGCCCGGAGGGGATGCTGCGCTTCCGCGAGCTGGCGACCGAGACGGCCGGCTTCTACAACACCGTCGGCTTCAACGACGACACCCGCGCCTTCCCCTCGATCCCGGCCCGGCACGACGTCGCCCGGCGCATCGACTGCCGCTACCTCGCTCAGCTGGTGGCCGAGCACCGGCTGGACGAGGACGAGGCGGCGGAGGTCGCGGTCGACCTCGCCTACCGCCTGCCCAAGGCGGCGTATAGGCTGTAGGATCAGCGTCTCGAACTATTAAGCCGTCATGGCGAGCCCCGAAAGGGCGTGGCCATCCAGGGCCGTTCGCACCAGCCTCTGGATGGCCACGGCGCTGGATGGCCACGCCATGACGGAAAGGGCCGGAGCCCGACAGCATCAGCTGGCGCAGGTTTCCTGCAGGTGCCGCCACAGCACCGCGTCTTCCCGGGCCTCCAGCAGTGCGGTCGACCGTCGCAGGCTCTCGACGCCGCGGACGCTCTGCCATTCGTCATAGGTGCAGAGGCAAAAGCCCCCGGGCAAGGCGAGGCGCACAGCGGCGTTGCGGATCTCGATCCGGAACGCCGCCGCCGGGTCGCCATGCATCCCGCGCGCCTGGCGCAGCCAGCCGACCACCGCGGCACAGTCCAGCACCGCGCCGTCCGGAGTGATCAGCATGAAGTCGGAGGGCCAGATGGGCTCGTTCCGGGCGAATTCCGCCGGATCGGTCGCGGCGTCGCCCAGCCAGCGCTCGAAGAACCGGTGCAGCCGCTCGATCTCGTCGAGGCAGCGGTCGCCATCGTTCATGTCGGGGCCTCGTCCACAGCGTTTGCCTCGTCCACAGCGTTTGATTGACTTTTGTCCGGTAAAGGTCCGGAGTCGGCCGGTACCCTTTGTGCGCACCCGTCGAGAGCAGGCTTTCCCATCATGAATTTTCAGCCCGGCCGAAGCGAGGACGTTCCGGCTGTGGTCCCTGCGGTCCCTCATCCTTCGGTCCGGGATCGCCGCATCGAGATTTCGGCCCAGATCCTGGCCGGGCTGGCCCTCCTCGGCAGCATCTGGTTCGGCCTCCTCGCCGCCCTCCTGGCGGGCCTGCTGATCCATGAGCTGGTGCACGCCGTGGCGCCGGCGTTCCGGCGCTTCGGCGCCATGCACAACATCGGCCGCATCATCGCCCTCGGTCTGCTGACGGCGGTGCTGAGCCTGGCCGTGATCTTCGGGGTGATCGAGCTGATCTCGTTGCTCACCACCCGGCAGGACGGGCTGGTCGCGGTGATGCGCAAGATGGCCGAGGCGGTGGAGGAGGCCAGCCAGCAGCTGCCGCCCTGGATCGTCGCCTATATCCCGAGCAGCGGGCAGGATCTCGACACCATGCTGGCGCAGTCGCTGCGCGAGCACTCACGGGACCTGCTGCGGCTCACCACCGATGTCGGGCGCATCCTGGTCCATATCATCATCGGCCTGGTGATCGGCGGCATGATCGCCATCGCCGACCTGACCGAGAAGCCGGGCCGCGGGCCGCTGGCCCGCGCGATGGCGGAGAGGGCCCGGCTGCTGGCCCTGTCGTTCCGCCGCGTCGTCTTCGCCCAGGTGCGGATCTCCGCCCTGAACACGGTGCTGACCGCGATCTACCTGGCCGGCGTCCTGCCGGCGTTCGGCGTCCATCTGCCGCTGACCAAGACCATGATCGTGGTCACTTTCGTCGTCGGCCTCCTGCCGGTGATCGGCAACCTGATCTCGAACACGGTGATCGTGGTGATCAGCCTCAGCCTGTCGGTCTATACCGCCGCGGCGTCGCTGGCCTTCCTGGTGATCATCCACAAGCTGGAGTACTTCATCAACGCCAAGATCGTCGGCACCCAGATCCATGCCCGGGCCTGGGAGATCCTGATCGCCATGCTGGTGATGGAGGCCGCCTTCGGCGTGCCCGGCGTGATCGCGGCGCCGGTGTTCTACGCCTATCTCAAGGCCGAGCTGGGGCGGAGCAAGCTGATCTGACGCGGGGGACGCTCCGCCGCAATCCGGTGTCGTTGCTGCATTCGCCTCAGTCTTGCCAGAAGGGCTTGGCGATCTCCGCTTCGGCCTGCCGTCTCGTCAGACCGATATCATCGATCAGATGGGGATTGGCCCTCGACATTTGCGCAAGTGCCTTGCGAACGCGGGTCCGCTCGCGCCAGGTCGCGATCATGCTTCGCAGGGTCGCCAAGCTGTGGGGCCGGCGCGACACGCCCGCCGGCGCTACGGGCGCTCCCGGCCACGCTGCCTGATGCGGGGCCGACCCGAGGGTATCGTTCATGGCAACCTCCATACGGGTTGAGGGGCCGATGGGCCTCGACCTGGAAGAGGATGAATTCTGCGGGATACGACCAGCGTCGTACTTAAGCCCTCCCAAATAGTTTCCAAAAACTTCCAAACGGCCTATGGGTGCGCCACATGCAGGGATCGCGCTTTGCCTTTGGTCCGTTCGTGCTTGATCCAGGTGCGGGAACGCTCCTTCGGAACGATGATCCCGTTGCCGTCGGCACCCGCGGGCTGAAGCTGCTTGCGGCGCTCGTCGGGCGCCCTGGCGACATCCTGGGCAAGGCCGAGCTGATGGACGCGGCCTGGCCGGGCACGGCCGTCGAGGAAGCCAACCTAACCGTCCAGATCGCACAGCTGCGGAAGCTGCTGGGTCCGGCCGCCGGTGGCGGCGGTGAATGGATCGCCACGGTTCCGCGCGTCGGCTACCGCTTCACGGGGGCCGTCGAACGGCTCGGGGGCGCGCAGCGAAACCCTTTGCCGCTGCCGGATAAACCGTCGATCGCCGTGCTGCCCTTCGTCAATGTCGGCACCGATCCCGAGCAGGACTCCTTCGCGGATGGGTTGACCGAAGACCTGATCACCGACCTATCCCGGATCCCCGGCCTGTTCGTCATCGCCCGCAATTCGGCCTTCGCCTACAAGGGAAAGGCGATGGACGTGCGCGGGATCGCCCGGGATCTCGGCGTGCGCTACCTGCTGGAGGGCAGCGCCAGACGCGCCGCGGGGCGCGTGCGCATCAACGCCCAGCTGGTCGACGCGGTGAGCGGCGATCATCTGTGGGCGGAGCGTTTCGACCGCGGCCTGGACGATATATTCGCCGTTCAGGACGAGGTCACCGGCAAGATCGTGGAGGCGCTGCTCGGCCGGCTGCGCGCATCGCCGCCGCGCAACCGGCCCAGGAACCTCGAGGCCTACGATCTCTGCGTGCGGGCGCGCAAGCTGATGGATGATTCGCCGCAGACGGCGCGGGAAGCGCATCTGATGCTCACCCGCGCGGTCTCGCTCGATCCGGGATACGCCGAGCCCTACCGCTGGCTGGCCATGAACCACTGGATGGGATGGGTGCATTCCGGCGGGCCGACCGGATCGTCCCGCAGCGTTGCCTTGGAGCTGGCGCGCAAGGCCGTGGCGATCGACCCCAACGATGCCGGCTGCCGCTGGGTCCTGGCATACTTGCTGGCCTATGAGCGCAGCTTCGCCGAGGCCGATGCGGAATTCGCCAGGGCGATCGAGCTCGATCCGAACGAGGCCGATGCCTGGGCGGCTTTATCCGATATCGCGGTCCTGGCCGGGCGGGTCGAGGAGGGCCTCGAGCATAGTCGCAAGGCGTTCCGGCTGAACCCGTTTCCGCCAAGCTGGTACTATCTGACGCTCGGCCAGGCGCAATATGCGGCCGGCGACTACAATGCCGCCGTCGAGACCCTGCGCCGGGACGAGACCTATCGGACCAGCTCACGCCGCTTCCTGGCGGCAAGCCTGGCCCAGCTGGGCCGGCTCGACGAGGCGCGCGCGGAGGTCGAGCTGTTCCTCGTCGGCAACCCGCAGTTCACGATCCGCCACTGGGCCGCGACGGAGCCGTTCCGCCACGCCGCCACGCTCGCGCATTTCGTCGACGGCTATCGCAAGGCCGGCCTTCCGGAGTGACGCGCCGGCGGTGGCTACATCGGCGGCACCAGCCCGTCCTTGCCGACCTGGATGGCATGCGAGACCAGCGATCCGTCATCGGCCTTGATCGCGCTGACGATGACATGGGCGCCCTTGGTCAGCTGGTCGCGGCTGCCCGGCTCGTATGTGATCACCGGCACGTCGGGCGGCACGGTCAGCTTGGTCTCGACGCCCTGGTAGCGCAGCGTCACCACCCGCCCGTCGGTGCCCTCGACATCGCCGGCGGTCGCGTTGGTCATGGTGCTGCCGGGTTTCAGGTCGAACGGATGCTGGCCTTCACCGACGCCGCGCATGCTTTCCGGAAACACCTGCACCTCGAGCGCCCGGAGGCTGCCGTCCGGCTGCGGCATGGCGGCGCTGCCGATATAGCTGCCGGGCTTGATGTCGCGGATGTCGGCCGGGGCGATGGCCCGCACCGTGGCGTCGTCGGCCAGGGTGACTGTCGCGGTGCTGCCGCCGCGGGCGGCGATGGTCAGCACCGATCCGTTCATCGCCTCGATGGTGCCGCGGATGCGCTGCTGAGGCTGGCTCTGAGCCATGGCCGGCAGGGCCGACAGAAGGCCGAACAGGGCCAGGCCCGCAATCGCGCTGCGCTTCATGATGCTGTCCTCGCTGGAGCGTCGACGTCCCCTTCGAGAGACCCGTACGCCCACAGCCGGCCGGCGGTTACATGAATTCGCCTTCAGGACGAAGGACCGGCCTGCTGCGCCTTCCGCGCCAGGGTGATCAGCAGCGCGTCGTCGACACTGTCGGACGGCGACAGCCCCTCGGCGCGGCGGAACGCCTCGACCGCCGCCTGCACCTGGCTGCCATCCGCGCCGCCGACGGCGTCGCCGGAGGCATAGCCGAGCGTGGCCAGCAGGCGCAGCGCCGCCGCGGCCTTGGCCGCTGGCGACCGGGCGCCGAGCAGCATGGCCGCGTATTCCGGCGCGTCGTCCGCCTCGGTCAGCGACCGGGCGAACCAGATCACTGCCTCGGTCTCGTCGCGGGCGACGCCGCGGCCGGTCTCGTAAGCGATGCCCAGCTCCTTCTGCGCCTGGGTGTCGCCCTTGTCGGCGGCGATCCGGAACCAGCGCAGCGCTTCGCCATCGTCCTGGGCCACGCCACGCCCGGCCTTGAAGTGCTGCCCCAGGTGATAGGCCCCGCGCGCGCTGCCCTGATCGGCGGCCAGGCGGTACAGTCGCAGCGCCTTGACCTCGTTCTGGGGCGTGCCGCGGCCCAGTTCGTACATCCGGCCGAGATTGACCTGGGAATAGGCGTAGCCCTGGTCGGCCGAGCGGCGATACCAGCGCAGCGCCTCGGCATAATCCTTGGCCACGCCGCGGCCGCGCTCGTACATCCAGCCGAGATTGGCCTCAGCCCGGGCATAGCCCTGGTCGGCGGCCAGGCGATACCAGCGCAGCGCCTCGGCATCGTCCGGGGCCACGCCCTGGCCATCGCGGTAGAGGTCGCCGAGATCGATCTGCGCCCGCGCCAGGCCCTGGTCGGCAGCGAGGCGGTAGAGGCGGGCGGCCTCGGCTTCGTCCTTGGGCACGCCGCGGCCGCGCTCGTGCATCCAGCCGAGGCTGGCCTCGGCACGGTCATAGTCCTGGTCGGCGGCCAGGCGGTACCAGCGCACCGCCTCGGCATCGTCCCGCGCCACGCCCTGGCCGTCGCGGTAGAGGTCGCCGAGATTGTTCTGCGCCCGCGCCAGGCCCTGGTCGGCGGCGAGGCGGTAGAGGCGCGCGGCCTCGGCATCGTCCTCGGGCACGCCGCGGCCGCTCTCGTACAGCCAGCCGAGATTGGTCTGGGCGTGCCGATAGCCCTGGTCGGCAGCCAGCCGGTACCAGCGGGCTGCCTCGGCGTCGTCCTCGGCCACACCCTGGCCGAGCTCGTACAGGATGCCGACGCTGTTCTGCGCCTGGGCGTAGCGCTGCTTGGCCGCCAAGCGGTACCAGCGCATCGCCTTGGCGTCGTTCTCGGCCACGCCGCGGCCGGCATCGTACATACCGCCGAGCTCGGCCTCGGCCCGGGCATAGCCCTGCGCCGCCGCCAGCCGATACCACCGCACCGCCTCGGCCGGGTCCTCGGCCACGCCGCGGCCGCCGTCCAGCATGACGGCCAGGTTGGTCTGCGCCCGCGCC
>NZ_VCCH02000011.1 GCF_005938675.2 Mycobacterium sp. KBS0706 | reverse complement strand
GCCGCGGCTGGTGCGGCTGACGCCGCAGGGCGAGGCCTTCCTGCCGCGGGCGCGGCGCCTGCTGGAGGCGCAGGACGATGCGATCGCCGCGGTCTCGGCCCCGCCGCGGCGGCTGGTGCTGGGCATCAGCGACCATGTCGCGGGGCCGGAGCTGCCGGGGCTCTTGGCCCGGGTGGCGGGGCAGGGGCCCGGCCTGGCGCTGGAGGTCCGGCTCGACCTGTCGCAGGACCTGCTCGCCGACTACGATGCCGGCGGCCTCGACGCCGTGATCGTGCGCCGTGACACCGGCCGTCGCGACGGCGAGGCGCTGTTCCGCGACGAGTTCGGCTGGTTCGCCTCGACCGGCTGGCGCCACCGTCCGGGCGACCCGCTGCCGCTGGTCACCCGGGCGGCGCGCTGCGGTGTGCGGACGGTGGCGCTGCGCGCGCTCGATGCTGCCGGCATCGCCTGGGCCGAGGTCTTCGTCGGCGGCGGCAGCTCCGCCGTGGCGGCGGCGGTCATGGCGGGACTCGGCGTCTCGCCCCTGGCCCGCCGCACGGCGCCGCCCGGCACCGTCGATGTCGGCCCGCGCCTCGGCCTGCCGGCCCTGGCCCCGATCGAGGTGATGCTGCATTCGCGCCTGTCGGACCCCCGGCTCGCCGGCGCGCTGCGCGGCCTCGCCGCCGCCTTTCGCATGCCGGTGGCGGCGTGACTCGGCGTCGCAGCCGGGCTGAAGGCATGATCGAACCGATTGGTTCCCGGCCGCGGCGCGGGGGTGGCATGTGCCGGCGCAGCGCAACGTGGCCCTTACCGAAGCATGGCGGCATCGGTTAGAGTTCGCGCGCCATGCGAACCCTCTATCACATCTGGCTTTCCGCCCAATCCCGCATCGTCCGGCTGCTGCTGGCCGAGAAGGACCTGCATTGCGACATGAAGGTCGAACGGGTCTGGGAGCGGCGCGACGAGTTCCTCGCTCTCAACCCGACCGGCGAGGTGCCGCTGCTGATCGAGCCGGACGGCACGACGCTGACCGATGTCTGGGTCATCGTCGAATATATGGAGGAGATGCATCCCGAGGTGCCGCTGCTGGGCGAAACCCCGCTGGCGCGGGCTGAGACCCGGCGCCTGCTGGTGTGGTTCGACCAGAAGTTCGGCCGCGAGGTCACCGAGAACCTGGTCGGCGAGAAGTTCATGAAGCGGGTGATGCGCAGCGGCCAGCCCAGCTCCGATGCGATCCGCGCCGGCCGGCAGAACGTGCACTATCACCTCGACTACATCTCCTACCTCGCCGAGACCCGGCGCTGGCTGGCCGGCGACGAGTTCAGCCTGGCCGACATCGCCGCCGCCGCCCATCTCTCGGTGGTCGACTATTTCGGCGACGTGCCCTGGGACAGCCATTCCGAGGCACGGCAATGGTATTCGCGCATAAAGTCCCGGCCCAGCTTCCGGCCGCTCCTGGAGGACCATGTCCCCGGCATTCCGGCGCCGGCGCATTATCGCGACCTGGATTTCTGACCCGGTCCGTCCTATCTGTGGTGTTGAGAGTGATTCTTAGATAGCGCCGTCCCGGCGGCGGACTCATCGGAGACGAAGCATGGATGCGTTGGATCTTCTGCTGAAGCGCCGCTCGGTGCCCGCGCGCAACATGGTCGAGCCCGGGCCGGATGCGGCGGCGCTGGAGCGGATCCTGCGGGCCGGCACGCGGGTGCCGGACCACGGCAAGCTGGCGCCCTGGCGCATCCAGCTGCTGCGCAAGGACGGGCAGCGCCGGCTGGGCGAGGCGATGGCCGAGATCTTCGCCCGCGAGACCCCCGACGCCACCGAGGCGCTGGTCGAGGCGACGCGGCAGAAGCCGGCTTTGGCGCCGCTGCTGCTGGTGATCACGCACAAGCCGCAGCCCGGCAAGATCCCGGAGCTGGAGCAGATCCTGTCCGGCGGTGCGCTGTGCCAGAACATCCTGGTGGCGGCGCACGCCCAGGGCTTCTGCGGCAGCTGGATCACCGGCTGGGCGGCCTTCCACCCGCAGATCATCGAGCTGCTGGGCCACGACCCGGCGACCGACAAGATCATCGGCTTCATCTATCTCGGCACCCCGACCGAGCCGATGGAGGACCGCCCGCGCCCGGCGCTGTCCGACGTTGTCACCGAATGGTCCGGCCCGCTGGTGCAGGTGGCCTGAGGCCGCTTACGCCGCCGCCGCGGCGACCCGGTCCGATTCCATCAGCGCCAGGAAGGCCCGCGCCGCCGGGTTGACCGGGCCGTCGCCGGCGCCGCGCTCGGCATGGGCGACGCCGAGCTCCCAGCAGATCTCGGGCGGGGCCAGCGTCGCCACCGCCAGCGGCGGCCGGTGCGGGTCGGCCGGATGCGCGGCGATCAGCGCCTCCGGCACCAGGGCGATGCCGAGGCCGAGGGCGACGAGGTCGAGCGCGGTCGGCAGGTCGTTGACCTCGAAGCCGGTGCGGCGTTCCACGCGCACCTGGGCGAAGGCCTGGTCGACCAGCTGCCGGGTGCCCCAGTCGGTCTGGAAATCGACGAAGGTCTCGCGGCCCAGCCGGCTCAGGGCCACGTTCTTGCGGCCCGCCAGCGGATGGTCGTGGCGGCAGGCGGCCACCAGCTCCTCGCAGGCCAGCATGGTGGCCTGGACGTCCGGCGGCGGCGCCGGCTGCATCGGCACGAAGGCGAGGTCGACCCGGCTGTCGCGCAGCTTCTCGAACAGCCGGTCCGACCCGCCCTGGCACAATCGGATCTCGACCCCGGGATGGGCGGCGTGGAAGCGGGCCAGCAGCGCCGGAAGGTCGACGAAGGGCGCCAGGCTGTGGGTGGTGCCGATCGCCAGCCGGCCGCGCGCCAGCCCCTGCACCGCGGCCACCGCGTCACGGGCACCCTGGGCCGCCGCCAGCACCCGCCGCGCTTCCTCGGCCAGCACCCGGCCGGCGGCGGTCAGGTCCACCCGCCGGGTGCTGCGGATGAACAACGGCGCGCCGAGCTCCTCCTCCAGCGCCCGGATCGAGGCCGACAGGCCGGACTGGACGATGTTCACCCGCCGGGCGGCGCGGGTGAAATGCTGCTCCTCCGCCACCGCCAGGAAATGCTCCAGCTGCCTCAGATCCATGGTCCCGCCCGATCCTGCCGATTGTTCTGGGATCATGCTGAATGCGATCTGAACATTCAATTGGAACGCTGAATGCGATGCCGTCATTCTCCAAGCCTGACATGACCGGGAGAAGACCATGAGCGAAGGCCACACGCATCTGCCGACACGGCGCTTCGGCACCACCGACATGGCGATCACCCGGGTCGGCTTCGGCGCCTGGGCGATCGGCGGCGCCGGCTGGGCCGCGGCCTGGGGCGAGCAGGACGACGACGCCTCGGTGGCGGCGATCCGGCACGCGGCCGAGGTCGGCATCAACTGGATCGACACCGCCGCGGTCTACGGCCTCGGCCATTCCGAGGAGATCGTCGGCCGCGCCCTGCGCGAGGTCCCGGCGGACAAGCGCCCCTATGTCTTCACCAAGGGCGGCCTGATCTGGGACGAGGCGAACCGCACCGCCGTGCCGAAGCGCGTCGGCGCTCCGGCCAGCCTGCGGCGCGAGGTCGAAGCCTCGCTGCGCCGGCTCGGGGTCGAGCGGATCGACCTGTACCAGCTGCACTGGCCGGCCGAGGACGGCACCTCGATCGAGACCCTGTGGCAGACCTTCCTCGACCTGAAGGCGGAAGGGAAGGTGCGGGCCGTCGGCCTCTCCAACCACAATGTCGAGCTGCTGGCGCGGGCCGAGGCTGTGGGCCATGTCGACACGCTGCAGCCGCCCTTCTCGGCGATCCGGCGCGACATCGGCGGGGCGGAACTGCCCTGGTGCGCGAAGCATAACACGGGTGTCATCGTCTACAGCCCGATGCAGTCCGGCCTCCTGACCGGCGCCTTCACGGCGGAGCGGGCGGCGGCGCTGCCGAAGGACGACTGGCGCTCGCGCTCGCCGCATTTCACCGGCGACGGCCTGACCCGCAACCTGGCGCTGGCCGCGGCACTGAAGCCGGTGGCGGCGCGGCGCGGCACCTCGGTGGCCGCCGTGGCGGTGGCCTGGACGCTGGCCTGGCCGGCGGTCACCGCCGCCATCGTCGGCGCCCGCAGCCCCGAGCAGGTCGATGGCTGGATCGACGCCGCGACGCTGGAGCTGACGGCGAAGGACGTCGCCGAGATCGCCGCCGCGATCGAAAGCACCGGTGCCGGCACCGGGCCGGCGCGGCCGTAACGATATCGCGTGACCGGGTTCGCCTGTGGGCGGACCCGGTCACGCGACCGTCAGGACGTCGCCTTCCGCGATCCGGCCGCCGGCCAGCACCTCGGCATAGATGCCGCAATCGGCGTGGCCGAAACCGGTGATCAGGGCCTTGGGAATGTTCAGGTCGCGGTCGCCCGTCGCCGGGTTGACGTTGGTGGCGGCGCAGCGGGTGATCCGCGAGACGACCTTGAGCCGCACCGGCCCGATCGCCAGCTCCCGCCCGATCCAGTCGAACTCCGTCCAGGCCGGCAGTCCCTCGAGGATCAGGTTGCCGCGGAAGCGCCGCGGGTCGACCGGCGCGCGCGTCACCCGCTCGATATCCTTCACCGAGGCCAGGTTGATCAGCGAGACGAGCTTCTCCGGTATGTCGGTGAAGGCGATGCCGGGGGCGGAGACGATCTTCAGCGCGCCCCGCGGGTCCTTCATGAAGGCGTTCAGGAACTGGTTGATCAGCTCCTGCCCGATCGGCAGAGACAGCAGGCCGCGCGCCACCTGCTTGCCGTCGCGCTTCAGCGTCAGCGCCTCGGTGGCGTCATCATAGTCGATGCCCAGCAGCGCCAGCCGCTCATCGGTCATCCGTTGCAGGAACTGCCGCTTCGGCTGCCAGCTCGGAGCCGTCGGGTCACATTGGCTGGCGCCGTGCACGATGGCGAAGCGCCGGTCATGCGGCAGCGTCCCGCCCGCGGCGAGATCGGTGGCGGCGAGTTTCTGCCCGGTCATACCTTTGACGGGGTAGCGGTACAGTTCGGCGAGGCGGGCGGCGGTCATGGCGGGTCTCGGGTTCCGGGCAAAAACCCTAGCGCGTTATGGCCGGAGGAAACAATCAGCGCGCCGAGGATCGCCGCTATGCGCGATTGGGACCGGTCGCCATCGGCGCACTCGTGGCGAGACTCTCCCGGACGTTCCTGACGGCCCTTGTTGCAGCCGGGCCACACCCCTACATCAGTCCTGCATCCTCCCGGATCGCACGAATGTGGATCAAGGTGAGGTCGGGCTTCGAGCAAGACGACCGCGCCGGACAGCGGAGACTAGAGATATGGATCTTCAGAAGTTCACCGAGCGCAGCCAGGGGTTCCTCCAGGCCGCTCAGACCGCGGCGCTGACCCGCGGCCACCAGCAGCTTTTGCCTGAGCACCTGCTGAAGGTGCTGCTCGACGACGAGGAGGGCTTGGCGGCCAACCTGATCCGCAGCGCCGGCGGCCGGCCCGAGGCCGCGGCCCAGGCGGTGGAGCAGGCGCTGGCCAAGCAGCCCAAGGTCGAGGGTGGCGGCGCCCAGGTTTATATGAGCCGCGAGCTGGCGCGGGTGCTGGACCAGGCGCAGGAGCAGGCGAAGAAGGCAGGCGACCAGTATGTCGCGGCCGAACGCCTCCTGCTGGCGCTGGCTATCGCCAAGGAGACCGAGGCCGGCCGCGCCCTGGCCCAGACCGGCGTGACGCCGCAGACGCTGAACCGCGCCGTCGACGCCATGCGCAAGGGCCGCACGGCGGACAGCGCCACAGCTGAGGGCCAGTACGATGCCCTGAAGAAATACGCGCGCGACCTGACCGAGGCCGCGCGGTCGGGCAAGCTCGACCCGGTGATCGGCCGCGACGAGGAGATCCGCCGCACCATCCAGGTGCTGTCGCGGCGCACCAAGAACAACCCGGTGCTGATCGGCGAGCCCGGCGTCGGCAAGACCGCGATCGTCGAGGGGCTGGCCCTGCGCATCGTCAATGGCGACGTGCCGGAGAGCCTGAAGAACAAGCGCTTGCTGGCGCTCGATCTCGGCGCGCTGGTGGCCGGCGCCAAGTTCCGCGGCGAGTTCGAGGAGCGGCTGAAATCCGTGCTGCAGGAGGTCACCTCCGCCGCCGGCGAGATCGTGCTGTTCATCGACGAGATGCACCAGCTGGTCGGGGCCGGGAAGGCGGACGGCGCCATGGACGCGTCGAACATGCTGAAGCCGGCCCTGGCGCGCGGCGAGCTGCACTGCGTCGGCGCCACCACGCTCGACGAGTACCGCAAGCATGTCGAGAAGGACGCGGCGCTGGCCCGGCGCTTCCAGCCGGTCTTCGTCTCCGAGCCGACGGTCGAGGACACGATCTCGATCCTGCGCGGCCTGAAGGAGAAGTACGAGCTGCACCACGGCGTGCGCATCACCGACGGCGCGATCGTAGCCGCGGCGACCCTGTCCAACCGCTACATCACCGACCGGTTCCTGCCGGACAAGGCGATCGACCTGGTCGACGAGGCCGGATCGCGGCTGCGCATGCAGGTCGACAGCAAGCCCGAGGAGATCGAGGCGCTGGACCGCCGCGCCATGCAGCTGAAGATCGAGCGCGAGGCCTTGAAGAAGGAGACCGACGCGGCGTCGAAGGACCGCCTGGCCAAGCTGGAACAGGACCTGGCCGAGCTGGAGGAGCAGTCCTCCACCTTGACCGCGGCCTGGACCGCTGAGAAGGAGAAGCTGTCCGCCGCAACCAAGGTGAAGGAGCAGCTGGACCAGGCCCGGAGCGAGCTGGAGCAGGCGCAGCGTTCCGGCAACTGGGCGCGCGCGGGCGAGCTGACCTATGGCGTGATTCCGGAGCTGGAGAAGAAGCTCAACGAGGCCGAGGCGGCCCAAGCCTCGCACATGGTGCGCGAGGAGGTGCAGGCGGACGACATCGCCGCGGTGGTCAGCCGTTGGACCGGCGTGCCGGTCGACAAGATGCTGGAGGGCGAGCGCGACAAGCTGCTCCACATGGAGGAGAAGCTGAAGTCCCGCGTCGTCGGCCAGGACGAGGCGCTGACGGCCGTGGCCAACGCGGTGCGGCGCGCCCGCGCCGGGCTGCAGGACCCGAATCGGCCGATCGGCAGCTTCCTGTTCCTCGGGCCGACCGGCGTCGGCAAGACCGAGCTGACCAAGGCGCTGGCCGAGTTCCTGTTCGACGACGACACGGCGATGGTCCGCATCGACATGTCGGAATACATGGAGAAACACGCGGTCAGCCGGCTGATCGGCGCCCCGCCGGGCTATGTCGGCTATGACGAGGGCGGGGCGCTGACCGAGGCGGTGCGGCGCCGGCCCTACCAGGTGATCCTGTTCGACGAGGTCGAGAAGGCCCATCCGGACGTCTTCAACGTGCTGCTGCAGGTGCTGGATGACGGCCGCCTGACCGACGGCCAGGGGCGGACGGTCGATTTCCGCAACACGCTGATCGTCATGACCTCGAATCTCGGCTCCGAGCATCTTGCCGTAGCGTCGATCGAGCAGGGCGACAGCGAGGGCGAGATCGACTTCGTCAGCCGCGAGAAGGTGCTGATGGCGGTGCGCCAGCACTTCCGACCGGAGTTCCTGAACCGGCTCGACGAGATGATCGTGTTCCGCCGCCTGACCCGGGCGAACATGACCGGCATCGTCGAGATCCAGCTGCAGCGCCTGCGCCACCTGTTGGCCGATCGCAAGGTGACGCTGGAGCTGGACGACAAGGCCAAGGGCTGGCTGGCCGATCAGGGCTACGACCCGATCTACGGGGCGCGGCCGCTGAAGCGGGTGATCCAGCGCGAGCTGCAGAACCCGCTGGCGACGGCGATCCTGGAGGGCCGGGTGGTCGACGATAGCGCGGTCAAGGTCACTGCGGGCGAGGACGGGCTGGTGCTCCAGCCCCAGCCGCTCGCCGCGGCGGCCTGATCGACCGAACAGAAAGGGGCGCTGCGGCGCCCCTTTCGCTACACCGTGATCTCGAACACGAAGTCGAGGAAGGCGCGCACCCGGGCCGGGGGCAGGCCGCGTGAGCGGTGATAGGCGTAGACCGGGAAGCGCTCGTCCGACCAATCGGGCAGCAGCCGGACCAGCCGGCCGGAGGCGATCAGGTCGCGCACGCTGAACTCCAGCGGCTGGCCGATGCCCTGGCCGCCGAGCAGGGCGCCGATCAGGCTGCCGGAATCGTTCACCGTCAACCGGCCCCGCACCGGGACCGACAGCACCTCGGTCTTGCGCCGGAACTCCCACTCATAGGGCCGGCCGGTCGCCGCCTCCTTCACCAGCACGCATTCATGGCCGTCGGTGACCAGGTTCTCCGGATGCTGCGGCCGGCCGCGCCGGGCCACGTAGTCAGGGGCGGCGCAGGTCAGCACCCGTGTCTCCAGCAGCAGCTTGCTGTTCAGGCCGGAGGGCTCCGGCTCGCCGAAGCGCAGGGCGATATCGAAACCCTCCGCCACCAGGTCGCCGATGCGATCGCGCACCACCAGCTCCAACTCGATCTCCGGGTGGCGCGCCATGAAGCCGGCCAGGCGGGGCGCCAGGACGGTGTGGCCGAAGGCGGCGTCGGCATTGACCCGCAGCCGGCCGCGCACGGCGGTGGCGCCGCCCGACGCCTCGGCCGCCCGCTCCTCGATGCCGGTCAGATGCGGC
The DNA here is from genome assembly GCF_005938675.2 of Mycobacterium sp. KBS0706. Lineage (GTDB taxonomy): Bacteria > Pseudomonadota > Alphaproteobacteria > DSM-16000 > Inquilinaceae > Inquilinus. The sequence continues at coordinate 118,458 of NZ_VCCH02000011.1, read as the reverse complement.
ATCACCCCGTCATAGAATCGGCGGCCCTCCTCGGTCAGGGTAATGGCCCGCGGGGTACGGTCGAACAGGCGCACGCCCAGCCGCGCCTCCAGCCGGGCGACGGCGCGGCTGACGCCGGACTGGGTCAGCCCCAGGCTGTCCGCTGCCCGCACGAAGCTGCCGGCCTCGACCACCGCGGCCAGGGCGCTGATGCCGCTCAGCAGGCGGCCGTCGAAGGCCATGAGCACGACTCTCAGTCATCGAAATGATGTCAACTATGCGTTCGTGTCGTGATGAGTCAAGCCATAGGGTCTCGGGACGCGGCGATCGACGTCGCAGCTGATGGAGATCCCTATGGAAGGCAAAGTCATCGCCGTCACCGGCGCGTCCAGCGGCATCGGCGAGGCCGTTGCCCGCCATTTCGCCAAGGCCGGCGCCGCCGTGATGCTGGGCGCCCGCCGCCTGCACCGGCTCGAGGTCGTGGCCGACGAGATCCGCCGCGACGGCGGCAGGGCTGCGCTGCAGCGCCTGGACGTCACCCGCCGCGAGGATGCGGAAGCCTTTGTCCAGGCCGCGGTGGCGCAGTTCGGCCGGCTGGACGTGATCGTCAACAATGCGGGGGTGATGCCGCTGTCTCCGGTCGCCGACCTCAAGGTCGAGGAATGGGACCGGATGGTCGACGTCAACCTGAAGGGCGTGCTGTACGGCGTCGCCGCGGCGCTGCCGGTGTTCCAGGCCCAGGGTTCCGGCCATGTCGTCAACGTCACCTCGGTGGCGGACCGGCGCATCGTGCCGACCGCCGCGGTCTATTCGGCGACCAAATACGCCGTGCGCGCCTTCTCCGAGGGGCTGCGGCAGGAGATCGGCGGTGGCATCCGGGTCACGGTGGTGGCGCCCGGCGCGACGGAATCGGAGCTGGCCAACGGCATCTCCGACCGCGAGCTGCGGCGGGCGGCGATCGAGGATTACCGCCGCGACCTGCTCCCGGCCGATTCCATCGCCCACGCGATCGCCTACGCCGTCGCCCAGCCGCCGGAGGTCGACGTCAACGAGGTGGTCGTGCGCCCGACCGCCCAGGCCTATTGAGCGGAGGCCGCGATGGTTTCCTCCCGCATCGCCCTGGCGACATTGGCGGTTCTCTCCGCCCCGGCCGCCGAAGCCCAGCCCCCGACACTCCCGACACAGGCCATCGACATGATACGCATCGACCTTTCCGAAGCCGATCTCGCCGGCATGTGGGTGACCGAGAACGGCCACATCCGGCTCGAGCTGCTGCCCGGCGGCCGCTACGACGAGGCGCGCGGCGCCCGGCGCAGCGCCTATACCGGCCGCTGGGAGATCCGGGAGCCGGGCCGGCTCTTCTTCGCCGACGATTCCGGCTTCACCGCCACCGGCACTGTCGCCGACGGGACCCTGGAGGTGGGCGGCGACCGCTTCCGCCGCGAGGGACGCTGGGACTGAGCGGCATGCCGTCCTATCCTCCCAAGTCTGAGGAGGACGGCATGATCCGCATCGACCATCTCGACCATCTGGTGCTGACCGTGGCCAGCATCGAGGCGACCTGCGACTTCTACGCCCGGGCGCTGGGCATGAGCGTCGAGACCTTCGGCCAGGGCCGGACGGCCCTGCGCTTCGGCGACCAGAAGATCAACCTGCACCAAGCCGGGCGCGAGTTCGAGCCGAAGGCGCTGCGGCCGATGCCGGGATCGGCCGATCTCTGCTTCATCGCCGCGACACCGCTGGCCGAGGTGATGGCCCATCTCGACAGCCTCGGCATCGCCATCGAGGAGGGCCCGGTGCCCCGCACCGGGGCCACCGGGCCGATCCGCTCGGTCTACCTCCGCGATCCCGACCGGAACCTGATCGAGATCGCGAACCCGGCCTGACCCCGGCGACGGCATCACGCCTGGCCAGCGAAGCGTTCGATCAGCCAGCGGGTGGCCGGCCCGGGCGGCCTGTCGCCGCGATGGATCGCGTTCATCATGTAGACGGCGTCGCGCCAGTCGCCGAGGTCCAGCTCCACCAGCCGGCTGGCCTCGATGTCGCCGCGCACGACCGGGTCGGGCATGCTGCCCCAGCCCACTCCCGCCAGCAGCAGCGCATGCTTGGCGCCGAGATCGGCCAGCCGCCATGTCCTTCGGGCGAACACCCCGAAATCGCGGCCCTGTGTCAGCGGCGACCGGTCGGTCAGGACCAGCTGGATGTGGTCGCGCGCAGCCTCGGCGGCAGGACCGCGGCGGCCGGCCAGCGGGTGGAACGGGGCGGCGACCGGAACCAGCCGCACCCCGCCGATCCAGGTCCGTTCCAGGCTGAGAGCGGTGGTCAGGGGGCCGCCGACGCCGAGCATGGCCGTGCCGTCCAGCACCAGCTGCGCCACCGCGCCGAGCCCCTCGACATGCAGCCGCAGCGGTACGCTCGGGAACTCCGCCTGGAACGCCTGCAGCGCGTCGACCAGACGCGCCGTCGGCAGCATGACGTCGACGACCAGCGAGACCTCCGGCTCCAGCCCCTCCAGCAGGCCCTGAACCCGGGCGCGCAGCAGGTCGACGCCCCGCGCCACCGCCCGGGCCTCGGTCAGCACCGCCCGGCCGGCCGGAGTCAGGCTGGGCTTCCGGGTTGCCACCCGGTCGAACAGCGCGAGGCCGAGCTGGGCCTCGAGGTTGTCGATCGCATAGGTAACGGCGGAGGTAGCGCGGTTCAGCCGTCTTGCCGCCGCGGCGAAGCTGCCGGCCTCGACCACGGCGAGAAGCACCTGCAACTGGTCGAGGGTGGGCGTGCCAAGGCTAGCCATTTCTGATTTCCTGAAAAGATCGTTCGATATTATCCGGATTTTCAGAAAGGCGAAGAGATCCTAACTGTCGCGGCGACATCGGCCCGGCCGGCCCCGTCCATGCCTTGCCGGCCTTCATCGTTGCGACACTTGGCAGAAGGTCCATTCATGACCCCCTCGACCTCCTATGCTCCGGCCTTCGGTCGGCTGCTGCTGGCCATCCTGTTCCTGCTCAGCGGTCTGTCGAAGATCGCGGCCCCGGACGCCACCATCGGCTATATCGGCATGGTCGGGCTTCCCCTCCCGCAACTAGGCTATGCCCTGTCCCTGATTGTCGAGGTCGGCGGGGGCCTGCTGTTGGTGGCCGGGTTCCAGACGCGCATCGTCGCGCTGGCGCTGGCGGTCTTCACCGTGGCGACGGCCCTGCTGTTCCACAACGACTTCGCCGACCAGAACCAGATGATCCATTTCCTCAAGAACATCGCCATCACCGGCGGCCTGCTCCAGGTCGCCAGCTTCGGCGCGGGCAGCTTCAGCCTGGATGCGCGCCTGGGCCGGGCCGTGGCCAAGCCGGCATCGTAGTCGCAGTCGGCGGCGCGGGCGGCCCGGCTCATCCCCAGTCACCCCGCTTCTTGCCGGCGCGGTATTGCTTGTTGCGTTGGATCCAGACCTTTCGTGCCCTTTCCCGGGCCAGCGGGTCCTCCTTGCGGTCGAGATGCGCCAGCTCACGCTGCAGCTTGCCCCAGCTGCGCCAGCGCTCCGGGTCCAGGCTGCCGTCCTCCAGCGCCGCGCGCACGGCGCAGCCCGGCTCCGCCTCGTGCCGGCAATCGACGAAGCGGCACGCCGCGGCCAGCGCCTCGATGTCGGCGAAGGTGGCGGCGACGCCGTCCCCGGCATCCCACAGGCCGAGCTCGCGCATGCCCGGCGTGTCCAGCACCAGCCGGCCGTTCGGCAGCAGCACCAGCTCGCGATGGGTGGTGGTGTGGCGGCCGCGGGCGTCGTCCTCGCGGATGCCGCCCGTCGCCATCAGCTCGGTCCCCGCCAGGGCGTTGACCAGGCTGGACTTGCCGACGCCGGAGCTGCCCAGCAGCACCGCCGTCTGGCCCGGCGCGAAGCAGTCGCGCAAGGCCTCGACGCCCTCGCCGGTGACGGCGGAGACGACATGCACCGGCACGCCCAGCGCCACGGCCTCGATCTCGGCCAGCGGCCCGTCGCGGTCGTCGCACAGGTCGGCCTTGGTCAGCACCACCACGGGGGCGGCGCCGCTCTCCCACGCCGTGGCCAGGTAGCGTTCGACCCGCCGGGCGTTGAGGTCGGCGTTCAGCGAGGTGACCAGGAAGGCCACCTCGACATTGGCGGCCACCACCTGGCCCATCGGGCGGCCGGGACCGGCGGCCTTGCGGGTGAAGGCACTGCGCCGCGGCAGCACCACATGGATGGTGGCGCTGCCCTCATCCGGGCGCAGGGATGCCGCCACCCAGTCGCCGGCCACGGGGTAGTCGCCCTCCAGCGCCTCATGGGCGAAGCGGCCGGACAGCTGGGCGGTCATCTCCCCCGCCGGGGTGACCAGATGATAGGCGCCGCGCTGTTGCACGGTTACGCGCGCCGGGCCGAGGCCACGGGCGGCATGGGGATGGAAATCATGCTGGAGCGCCGGGCTCCAGCCATAGCGGTCGATCAATGGGGTATCCTCGATCGGAAAGCCTGTCAGGCGCCGGCCGAGGAGATCCTGCTGTCAGGAGGCCCGAATGGCGGCGCAGCGAAAGGGGGCGCGAAGCGCGCGGACAATCGCAGCCATCTTCATACCCTCCTTTCCGAGCCATTAGGGGCAGTCCAGGGATAAGCCGGCCGGGGCGGGGCGTCAAGCCGGCGCACGATCTTACCGCTTGGAGGCCGGCCCGGGGTCGGGCGATGCTCGCCGGTGCAAACCATCGAAGGGGGCTTCCATGCTGCGGATCCCGGCCGCGACGGCCATCCTGTCCCTCGCGCTTGCCGCCGCGCCGGCGGCGCAGGCGGCGGAGGGGCTGTGGAGCGTCTATGATTCGGCGCTGAAGGGCGCGAAGTACATCGACCTGACCCATGCCTTCGCCCCGGTCCAGCCGGTCTGGCCGGGCTTCGGCAATGCCGAGTTCAAGCCGGCCGTGGCGGGGAACGACCTGCCGGACTACGCCAAGAAGGGTGACGAGTTCACCTATGCCAAGCACGGCTTCGTCGCCAGCGCCTATGCCCTGCCGACCGACCAGTACGGCACCCAGCTGGACCCGCCGGCACATTGGGACGAGTACGGCGCCACGATCAGCGACCTGCCGCCGACCTTCGCGGTGCGGCCGCTGGTGCTGATCGACATCCATGAGAAGGTGGCGAAGGACCCGAGCTACGCCATGACCGTGGAGGACGTCAGGGCTTGGGAGGCGAAGCACGGCACGGTGCCCGAGGGCAGCGTGGTCATGGTCCGCACCGACTGGTCGAAGAAGTGGGACGACGTCGCCCATTTCAACGACAAGCCGTTTCCCGGCGTGTCGCTGGATGCGCTGAAGTTCCTGCATCTCGATCGCCGCATCCTGTTCCACGGCCATGAGCCGCTGGACACCGACGCCACGCCGACGCTGGAGGGCGAGGCGTGGCTGATGCACAACCACTTCACCCAGGCGGAAGGCGTGGCCAATCTCGACCAGGTCCCGGAGGCCGGGGCGTTGATCACCATCGGCTTCGCCAAGCCGCTGGGCGGCACCGGCGGCTATGCCCGCTATATCGCCATCGCGCCGGCCGACTGGCCGCACGGCGTCACCATCGCCGAGGCGCCGGGCGCGCCGCTGCCGAAGCAGACCGCCCCGCTGCGCCGCGGCCCTGACGGGGTGATGCGGCCGACGCCGCAGTAAGGCCTGTCGCGAAGGATCAGGGCGGAGGAGACATGTCGATGTCGAGGATGGTGGTGATGGCGATGGCGCTGGTCGGCGCGCTCTCCGTTTCGGCGGCCGGGCTGGCGGCCGAGAAGAGGGTGGAGTTCACGGTCGACGGCCAGACCGTGGTCGGCACCCTGGCGTTGCCGGACGGCGTCGCCGCGCCGCCGGCCGTGCTGCTGCTGCATGGCTTCACCGGCAGCCGGGATGAGCTGGCAATCCCGGCGGTGAAGGAGGGCGTCTTCCGCCGTGCCGCGCGGATCTGGGCGGCCCAGGGCATCGCCAGCCTGCGCATCGACTTCCGCGGCAATGGCGACAGCGGCGGCGCCTTCGCCGACATGACGCTGGACGGGCAGGTGAAGGACGCGCTGGCCGCGCTCGATTATCTCGCCGGCGCAGGCGAGGTTGACAAGGATCGGCTCGCCCTGGTCGGCTGGAGCATGGGCGGAGCGGTGGGCGCCATCGTCGCCGGCCGCACCGCGCACAGGCTGACCTCGGTCTCGCTCTGGGCGCCGGGCACCAACATGCCGGCGTCGATCGCCCTGCTGCTCGGACCGGACATCGTCCGGAAGGGTCTGGCCGCCGGCGACCGCCCGGTCACGGCGAAGCTGCCCTGGGGGACCGAGGTCTCGCTGAAGCAGGCGTTCTTCGACAGCCTCTACGCGATCGACCCGGTGGCCGAGATCGCCCGCTATAAGGGGCCGCTGCTGGTCGCCGTCGGTACCAAGGACACGGTGGTGTTCCCGCAGCCGGAGGCCGGGCAGGTCCTGCTGGATTATCATGACGGGCCGGAGGAGCTGTGGGTGCGGCCGATGGACCACGCCTTCAACGCCTTCGAGGGAGTCGAGACGGTCGACGAGCTGATCGCCAAGACCGGCAGCTTCATCGCCGCGGCGATGAAGTAGCGCGCAACGATGCCGGAGCTGCACATCACCGCCGCATTCGAAGGCGGCAGCGTCGAGGTGCTGGACTGCGGCGATCCCGGCGCGATCCGGCTGGCGCTGAAGCCGGATGGCCGGGCGCCGGACATGCAGTGGTTCCACTTCCGGCTGCACGGCGCCCGCGGCCGGGACTGCCGGATGACCTTCGAGAACTCCGGCCGGCTGGCGCGGCTGGCCGGGCGCGACGAGATCCCGGATTGCTGGACTGGCTATCGTGCCGTCGCCTCGCATGACGGCGCGGACTGGGTGAGAGTCGGCGCAGAGACGAAGGACGGCGTCTTCTCGATCGTCGACCGGCCGCAGCACAACGCTGTCGACTACGCCTATTTCGCGCCCTGGCCGCTGGCGCGGCACCGGGCGCTGATCGACCGTGCCCGGCAGGCGCCGAAGGTCGCGCATCACGTTCTGGGCCGGACGCCGGACGGGCACCCGATCGACCGGCTCACCATCGGCCGGCCGGGACCGGGCAAGCCCCGGCTGTGGATCATGGCGCGGCAGCACCCGTCCGAGACCATGGGCGGCTGGTTCCTGGAGGGGCTGGTGGACCGGCTGCTCGACCCCGCCGACCCGCTCGCCGCCGGGCTGCGCGAGGCGGCGGTGATTCACATCGTGCCGACCGCCAACCCCGATGGCTGCGCCCGCGGCCACACCCGCACCAACGCGCTGGGCATGAACCTGAACCGCGCCTGGAACGATCCGGCGGCGACCGATGCGCCGGAGGTGGCGGCGATCCGCGGCGCGATGGAGGCGGAGGGCGTCGATTTCTGCCTCGACGTTCATGGCGACGAGGAGTTGCCCTACACCTTCCTCGGCGGTCCGCTGGAGATCCCGTCGCGCAGCCCGGCGCTGCGCCGGCGCTTCGTCGCCTTCATGCGTGGGCTGGAGGCGGCGAGCTCGGACTACAACCGCCGCCACCCCTATCCGGGCGGGCCGCCGGCCGAGGCGGATCTGCGCATGGCCTGGAACTGGATCGCCGAGCACTTCGGCTGCCTGACCGTGCTGCTGGAGATGCCGTTCAAGGACCAGATCGACGCGCCGGACGCACGGTATGGCTGGTCGCCGCAGCGCAGCGTCCGCCTCGGCCGGGCGATGCTGGAGCCGATCGCCGCGGCGTTGCGGCAGGGCGCGTCCGGCGCCGGGATATGATAGACCTCGCAGGATAACGATCCTGGGGGAGGGCGCGTGGTTGAACTCCGGATGCTGGCGCGGGCGGCCATGGCCGCGGCGCTCCTGATCACGGGCGGCATCGCAATGGCGGCCGAGACGGATCACGAGACCAAGGGAGTGACCGAGAACAACCTCCCGGTGTTCTACCAGAAGCTGAAGGGCCAGCTGCATTTCGCCCTGGCCTGGGACCCGGCCGGCGGCGATTTCTCGCATTGGCGGGCGACCGCACGGGCGAAGCTGTGGGACCTGCTGATCCAGCCGGACGATGCGACGCCCTTCGACGCCCAGACTGTCGAGGAGCAGGACCGCGGCACCTACGTGGCGCGGAAGATCGACCTGTCGATCACCGGCAACAGCCGCATCGCCGCGCTGCTGCTGGTGCCGAAGGGCCCGGGGCCGTTCCCGGCGGCGCTGATGCTGCATGACCACGGCGGCAAGTTCGACATCGGCAAGGAGAAGATGGTCCGGCCCTGGGACGACGACGCGCGGCTGGCCTCGGCCCAGGCCTGGGTCGACAAGTACTATTCCGGCCGCTTCATCGGCGACGATCTGGCCCGCCGCGGCTATGTCGTGTTGGCGACCGACGCGCTGGGCTGGGGCGACCGCCAGAACAACGGCCCGGAGACGCAGCAGGCGCTGGCCGCCAACCTGTTCAACCTCGGCTCCTCGCTGGCCGGCACCATCGCGGTGGAGGATGTGCGGGCGGCGCGCTGGCTGGCCTCGCTGCCCGAGGTCGACAGGAGTCGGGTCGCGGCGATCGGCTTCTCGATGGGCGCCTTCCGCGCCTGGCAGGTGGCGGCGCTCACCGACGCGGTCACGGCCGGCGTCGCGGTCAACTGGATGGCGACGCTGGACGGGCTGATGGTGCCCGGCAACAACCAGCTCAAGGGCCAGTCGGCCTTCAACATGCTGCATCCCGGCATGTTCCGCTGGTTCGACTATCCGGACGCGGCCGCGATCGCGGCGCCGAAGCCGATGCTGTTCTACGCCGGCGAGACCGACCCGTTGTTCCCGGTGGCCTCGGTGCGCCAAGCCTTCGCCAAGATGGAAAGGGTCTGGGCTGATGCCGGGGCGCCGGGCCGGTTCTCCGCCAAGGTCTGGCCGAACGCCCATATCTTCCAAGCCGAGGAGCAGGCGGAGGCCTTCGACTGGCTCGACCGGCAGTTCGGCCGGGCGGAGTAGAGTATTGAGTCCGGGAGGATCTGTCGATCCGGCCTTTGCGTTGCCACTCCCGTAAACGAGAGAGGCAAACATTTCTGGCCTCAGACGCTCAAGCCCTTACCGTCATCGTGAGCATCTCACGCCGCTGCGCGGCTCTGGAGCGGAAAGAGAGCTTTAACTTCTTCAAGAGCGCAGCGAAGCAATCCAGGAGCCAGTGCGGGCCGCCCTGGATTGCTTCGTCGGCTTCGCCTCCGCAATGACGCTGAAGCAATGCACCGAGGCGGCTAGCTGCTGTCCGGTCTCGAGGGTTTCGACAAGGGCCGGCCGGCGCCATGCTGCTCGGCGGACCAATTGTCGTCAGGTTCGGCCCTGACCCGATAAGCGGTCAGTGACCCCAGAGGGCCGGCACCCAACGATAGCCGTTGCCGACGACCGCCACCCGGCAGACGGACGGGAACGGCAGGTGGGTGCCGAGGAGCGGTTCGCCGCTCGCCGCCAGTTCTCGCAGAAGACGGACCCGGACGCGGACCGCCTCCTCGGGGTCGTGCTCGAAGCCGTTGTGCCACTCGAGATGGTCGAACCCGTGCGGAAGCACGGCGTCGCCGACGAATGTCAGGCGGTCGCCGCCGGACGCCAGGCGGACCATGCTGTGCCCGGGGGTGTGGCCGCCCGTGCGAGTGGCGACCACACCCGGCGCCACCTCGTAATCCGTCTCGAATGTCTGCAGCCTGCTGCCGTACTGGGCCAGGAACCGCTTGGCGGCGGACCGGATCATGTCCTTCAGCGGCCCCGGCATGGCGGTGCGGGAGAAATCGGGCGCCTCCCAGAACTCGGCCTCGGCGGCCGACACGTGGATCCGAAGGTCCGGACGCAGTTGATCCTTCACCCCGTCGACGAGCAGCCCGCCGACATGGTCGAAGTGCATATGGGTGAGCACCACGTCGGTCACGGACGCCAGATCGATGCCGGCGGCCTCCAGCCGCGAGGACCACCGCCCGGTTCCCGGGAAGTTCGGGGCCTCCATCCCGAGCCCGGAATCGATGAGGATGGTCCGGCCGCCGCTCCGAACGACGACCTCGTTCAGCGCCCAATCCATCACCTCCGGCTGCAACCTCTCGTGCAGCCAGGCCGACCGGACGGCCGGGTCGGCGTTGGTCGCCATCGCCTCAGCTGATATCGAAATTATCCCGTCGCTGACCACCATGACGTCGATCTCGCCGACCCGCAGCGCATAGCGCGACGGAACTAGCTCGTCGGACCCCGGTCGACCGGGGCGCAAGATGCTGTCCGGGCTCATGTCTCTCTCCTGCTGACCGCGTTGCACATGACATCGACGACGCTACGGCGAGGCGTGTTTCCGGTCGATTGGGTCGAGGGAGAGGACGAGCCATACCGGGGGATAGGTCCTGTCATTCAGGGTGCGAGGCGTCGAAGTGCCGACGAGCTCGTCATGACCCGGCTCGCCGATCGGGTCGCCAACAGGGACCTTCAGACGGCCTGGTACGCGCCGTCGACCAGCAGGGGCGCGGACGCGCTGCCCTCCTGCTCCAAGGCGAGGTCGACGTCGTGGGGAAAGCCGCGATCGATCAGCTCGCGGCCCGACACCGAGGCGCGGACCAGGCGGGGCAGGTCCGCGCCGGCCGACCGCCAGGCGTCGCGGGCGAGCTGCGCCTCGGGCGAGCAGGTCAGCGTCAGCGCATCGATGATCGCGCCGGCGCCCAGCAGATCCTCGATCGCGGGCCGCAGGCCGCCATCCGGCCAGCGCTCGCCGGCGGGAACGACGCCGACCGAGCCGTCCCGTGCCAAGCCCCGCGCGGCCCGGGCCACGGCGGCGGCGTTCCTGAAGCAGCCGGCCAGCACCGGCGTGCCGCCACCGGCCAGGGACAGAAGCGAGCCGTTGGGCGAGGGCAGCATCAGCCGGGTCCCCGCCGGGATCGCCAGCAGGCTCGCCGGCGACAGGCTGAACGGACCGCCGGCGGCCCGCCGCGGCCGCGCCAGCACCGCGCCCGCGCGCTCCGCCGCCAGCCGGGCGGCAGAGTCGTCGCCATGGGGGAAGGGGAGGACCGCGGCGCCCCGCGACACAGCCACGTCGACGGCGGTCGAGAAGGACAGCACATCGACGACGACCAGCACCGCGACCCGGTCCCGCAGGGTCTCGACGCCCGCCATGCCCCATTCGGATAAGGCCCGTGCCATCCTTTTCTTTCGTCCTCCAACCCGTCATCCCCGCGGAAGCAGGGATCTCGCGACGCTTGGGCCGGACAGAGATTCCCGCTTTCGCGGGAATGACGGCAAGGAGAGCGAAAGCGAGCGTCCCGTCAGCGCTTCAGCGCGGCGACGCCCGGCAGGTCCTTGCCCTCCAGCCATTCCAGGAAGGCGCCGCCGGCGGTGGAGATGTAGGAGAAGCGGTTCTCGACCCCGGCATGGGCCAGGGCGGCAACGGTGTCGCCGCCGCCGGCCACGGTCAGCAGCTTGCCGGCCTTGGTCAGGTCGGCGGCAGCACGGGCCACCGCGACGGTGCCGGCATCGAAGGGGCGCTTTTCGAAGACACCGAGCGGACCGTTCCAGACCACGGTTTTGGTCTCGGCCAGCAATGCCTTCAGATTGGCCACGGATTTCGGGCCGATATCCAGCAGCATGGCATCGGCCGGGATGGCCGAATTGTCGACGGCCTGATGCGGCGCATCGGCCTTGAATTCACGGGCGACCACGCCGTCGACCGGCAGCACGATCTCGCAGCCGGCGGCCTCGGCCTTGCCGAGGATGGCGTGCACGGCATCGGCCATGTCGTGCTCGCACAGGCTCTTGCCGACATCCACTCCCTGGGCGGCCAGGAAGGTGTTGGCCATGCCGCCGCCGAGGACCAGCCGGTCGACCTTGGCGACGAGGTTGCCCAGCAGGTCCAGCTTGGTCGAGATCTTGGCGCCGCCGACGATCGCCAGCACCGGCCGCTTCGGCGCCTCCAGCGCCGCCGACAGCGCCTCCAGCTCGGCCTGCATCAGCCGGCCGGCGATGGCCGGCAGGTGGTGGGCGATGCCCTCGGTCGAGGCATGGGCGCGGTGCGCGGCGGAGAAGGCATCGTTGACATAGAGGTCGCCGAGCGCGGCGAGAGCCTTGGCGAAGGCCGGGTCGTTCTTCTCCTCCTCCGGATGAAAGCGGACATTCTCCAGGAGCAGGATCTGCCCGTCCTTCAGCGCCTTGACCGCCGCTTCGGCCTTGGGCCCGACGCAATCCTCGGCGAAGGCGACCGGCCGCTCCAGCACCTCTTCCAGCGCCGGCAGCACGATGGTCTTCAGGCTGAATTCCGGGGTCACGCCCTTGGGCCGGCCGAAATGGGAGAGCAGCACCACGCGGCCGCCCTTGTCGGCGATCTCGTCGATGGTCGGGGCCAGCCGGTCCAGCCGGGTGGTGTCGCTGACATGGCCGTCCTCGACCGGCACGTTCAGATCGCCGCGCACCAGCACGGTCTTGCCGCGCACATCCACGTCGTCGAGGGTCTTGAAGGCGCTCATCGGCTCGGCTCTCTCGTCAGGGGGCAAGATCGTCGGCACCGAACCACAGCGGCCGCCGCGACGCAACCGGGCCGAAGGGCCGAAACGGCTGCGCGCGGCGGGGCCGGATATCAGTCGACCGCGACCATGACGTCGGAGGCCTTGATCACCGCATAGGCGGCCTGGCCGGGCTTGAGGCCGAGCGCATCGACCGACTCGTTGGTGATCGAGGAGGTGACGATGACGCCGCCGCCGATGTCGAGGCGGACATGCGCGGTGGTCTGGCCCTTGGTGACCTCGACGATGGTGCCCTTGAGCTGGTTGCGGGCGCTGATCTTCATGATTGTCTCCGGCAACGTAGGTTGGGTTCGCGGACGCGAACCCAACATCGTCAGCGCCGATGGCGGGAGGTTGGGTTCGCCTTCCGGCGAACCCAACCTACACGTCTCCGCCGGGCCGTCTCAGATCTTCGTCCAGGCCGCGTCGTTCTGGGACGAGGCGACGCAGGCGGCGATGAAGCGGACGCCGGCCAGGCCATCCTGCACGGTCGGCACCAAGAGGGCGTCCGGCTGCGGGTCGCGCGTCTCCAGCCGGGCCAGGATCTGCTCCGCCGCGTCGCTGTAGATCTGGGCGAAGCACTCCAGATAGCCCTCGGGATGGCCGGGCGGCACCCGGGTGGCATGCGCCGCGGCCGGGCCGGTGCCGGGGCCGCCGCGGGTCAGGCGGCGATGCGGCTCGCCCAGCGGCATGAAGGTCAGGTAGTTCGGGTTCTCCTGCGCCCATTCGAGGCCGGCCTTCTCGCCATAGACGCGCAGGCGCAGCCCGTTCTCGTTGCCGCTGGCGACCTGGCTGGCCCAGATCATGCCGCGGGCGCCGTTGGCGTAGCGCAGCAGGATATGGGCGTTGTCGTCCAGCCGCCGGCCGGGGACGAAGCTCTGCAGGTCCGCGGCCAGCGATTCGGCCGCCTCGCCGGTGACGAAGCTGGCCAGGTTGTAGGCGTGGGTGCCGATGTCGCCGACGCAGCCGGCCGGGCCGCTGCGGGCCGGGTCGACCCGCCATTCGGCCTGCTTGCTGCCGGTGTCCTCGGCCTTGGTCGCCAGCCAGTCCTGGGCGTACTCCGCCTCGACCAGCCGGATCTTGCCGAGCACGCCCTCGGCCACCATCGCCCGGGCCTGCCGGATCATCGGATAGCCGGTGTAGTTGTGGGTCAGGGCGAAGACCTGGCCGCTCTTCTTGACCGCCGCGACCAGATCCTCGGCATCGGCCACGGTGGTGGTCATCGGCTTGTCGCAGATGACGTGGAAGCCGGCCTCGAGGAAGGCCTTGGCCGGCCCGTGATGGACGTGGTTCGGGGTGACGATGGCGACGGCGTCGATCGCCGCGCCGCCACCGTCGCGCAGCTTGGCCTCGCCCTCTAGCATCGCCTGCCAGCTGGGATAGGCGCGGGCGGGGTCGAGCCGCAGGTCGGCGGCCGAGGCCAGCGCCTTCTGCGGGTCGCTCGACAGCGCGCCGGCGACGAAGTCCCAGCGGTCGTCCATCCGCGCCGCCAGGCGGTGCACCGCGCCGATGAAGGCGTCGCGGCCGCCGCCGATCATGCCCAGGCGCAGGCGCCGGCTGGGCGCCCGTTCCGCGGTTCCGGAAACCATGCTTGTCCTCCCTGTCCTGACGCTTACCGGTCGATGCCGAGCAGGCGGCGATTGGCCGCCTCGTCGGTGCCGCCGGAGGCGAAATCGTCGAAGGCGCGCTCGGTGGTGCGGATCAGATGCGCCGCGATGAACGGCGCGCCCTCGGCCGCGCCCTGCTCGGGATGCTTGATGCAGCATTCCCACTCCAGCACCGCCCAGCCGTCGAAGCCGTATTGCGTCAGCTTCGAGAAGATGCCGCCGAAATCGGCTTGGCCGTCGCCGAGCGAGCGGAAGCGGCCGGCCCGGTCGGCCCAGGAGGCGAAGCCGGAATAGACGCCCTGGCTGGCGGTCGGGTTGAACTCGGCGTCCTTCACATGGAAGGCGCGGATCCGCTCGTGGTAGCGGTCAATGAAGCCGAGATAGTCGAGCTGCTGCAGCACGAAATGGCTCGGGTCGTACAGGATGTTGCAGCGAGCGTGGTTGCCGACCCGATCGAGGAACATCTCGAAGGTGGTGCCGTCGAACAGGTCCTCACCGGGATGGAGTTCGTAGCAGAGATCGATTCCGGCCTCGTCGAAGGCGTTCAGGATCGGCGTCCAGCGCCGCGCCAGCTCGTCGAACGCGGTCTCGATCAGCCCGGCCGGGCGCTGCGGCCAGGGATAGACATAGGGCCAGGCCAGCGCGCCGGAGAAGGTGGCATGGGCCTTGAGGCCGAGGCGTTTCGAAGCCTGGGCTGCGTAGCGCAGCTGCTGCGCCGCCCATTCCTGCCGCGCCTTCGGATTGCCGCGCACCTCCGGCGCCGCGAAGCCGTCGAAGGCCTCGTCATAGGCCGGATGCACGGCGACCAGCTGGCCCTGCAGATGGGTCGACAGCTCGCTCAGGGCCAGGCCGTGCTTCGCGAGCGTGCCCAGCACCTCGTCGCAATAGTCCTGGCTCTCGGCCGCGCGCTTCAGGTCGAACAGCCTTCCGTCCCAGGACGGGATCTGCACGCCCTTGTAGCCGAGGCCCGCGGCCCAGCCGGCGATCGCATCCAGACTGTTGAAGGGCGGGGCGTCGCCGGCGAACTGGGCGAGGAAGATGGCTGGACCCTTGATCTCTTTCATGGTTCTCCTCCTGGGGCGCAGCAGGCACCCCCTCCCTGGGCGATGATTTGTTCGATGCGCGAGCCTAGCAACCGGTCCGGGCAACGCGCAATGCAATCGATTACAGAATGAGCGTCTTTGGTGCCTATGGTCCCGATCCGCGGCGGGCTTGTCAATTTATTGTCCGATGAATGCTGGACTATTCATGAAATATTGCTGCCGAAGCGGGACACAGCGTAAGATAATTGCCGCACCGCTCGGGAGAGGCGGGACGCGAATGGAGGCCAAGATGCGTTTGATCGCGTTGTTCGCCGGTCTGGCGATCGTCCTCGGGTTCACCGCCTGCACGCCGCCCTCGGCGCTCGACACCAACCCGCAATATGTCCGGATGACCCGGGCGGAATTCGACCGCTATGTGCTGGGCAAGCCGTTCCTGGTGCAGGGCGTGATGGGTGGGCCGGACCGCCTGTTCGAGTATCGCCGCAACGGCAAATACACGCTGAGTTCGTTCGATGGCAACGGCCGCCCGGTCCTGCAGCGGGAGGGCAATTGGCGGTTCGAGGACGGCACGGTCTGCACCGGCCGGCTCAGCCGCAGCGAGATCGGCGACAGCTGCGTCACCATCTTCTCCTCGCCGCTCGCCGCTGCGCCGGATGTGATGAACTGCAATGTCCGCTGGGTCGGGGAGCGGGGCAATCTCGACGACGGGGCGGTGCATCACTGCCGGGTCGCTGCCCAGTACGCATCCGGCCGATCAGCTACCGGTCGCCGTCAGAGCGTCAGCCCAGGCCTCAAGCCGGGCGGCCAGGGCAGCGTCCCCGGCAATTTCAATTAGCTTGGTGCGGTCGGTGGCGCCGCCGATGATGGCGAGCGCCGATTTCGGCAGGCGCCAAGTCCTGGCCAGCAGCGCGATCAGCGCGTCGTTGGCGGCGCCACGCTCCGGCACTGCCGTCACTGCGGCTTTCAGCAGCGGGGCGCCATCGGCGTCGACGGCGCGGCCGGTCACCGCGTTGCGCCCGGCTTTTGGCGTCAGCCGGATCATGACCCGCACGCCGCGCGGCCCGGCGACGAAAAGCGGGCCGGCCATGCCGGCCTGATCAGGTCACGAGTTCGATGTAGATGTTCCGCAGCACCATCTGCACGAAATAGATCAGCAGCAGCAGCACCACCGGCGAGATGTCGATGCCGCCGAGATTCGGCAGGATCCGGCGAATCGGCCGCAGCGCCGGCTCGGTCAGCCGATAGAGGGCGTTGCCGATCTGGTAGACCACCTGGTTGCGCGTGTTGACGACGTTGAAGGCGACCAGCCAGCTCAGGATGGCGGCGGCGATCACCACATAGACATACATCTGCAGCGCGATGTCGATGATGCGGAAGATAGGGTCGATGACGATCATGCGCCTGTTCCAAGGGTGGTCCGTGCCGGCCCGGTCGCCGAATCCGCCCGTACCGTACCGAGGCCGCCGCTGGGGAACAAGCGATGCGACGCGGCCCGGCGGGCGGGCCGGTCGCGGAAACCGTCAAAGTTTCACAAAGCGCGAATTCCCCTGTTGACAGGGGGTGGGACGGCATCCTACATCACGGCCCGCCGCATCGCCCAGGTGGCGGAATTGGTAGACGCGCAGGTTTCAGGTACCTGTGGCCGAAAGGTCGTGGAAGTTCGAGTCTTCTCCTGGGCACCATCTCTCTTTGATGGGCCCGACGATGCGATGCAGTGGTAATGACCCGCTTGTTCAAAGCGGGTCTTTCCTTTTTGGGGCCGACGCCCAGCTTCGGAAAGGCCGAGGGCCGCGGCCGACGATAGAAGGTGGCGACCGGTGTCCGAACCGATTCTGCATGACGGGGACCTGCCCGACGGCCTTGATCTCGGCGACGTGATCGCGATCGACACCGAGACCATGGGCCTGAACCCGGTGCGCGACCGGCTGTGCCTGGTCCAGCTCAGCGCCGGCGACGGCACCGTCCATCTCGTCCAGCTCCGCAAGGGCGCCTATGACGCCCCGAATGTGAAGGCGCTGCTGGCCGACCCGGCGCGGCTGAAGCTGTTCCACTTCGCCCGCTTCGACATCGCCGCGCTGCAGGCCTATCTCGGCGTCGTCACCGCGCCGGTCTACTGCACCAAGATCGCCTCGCGGCTGGTGCGCACCTTCACCGACCGGCACGGGCTGAAGGATCTGTGCCGCGACCTGCTCGGCGTCGAGCTGTCGAAGCAGCAGCAGAGCTCGGATTGGGGCAGCGACCAATTGACGCCCGAGCAACTGCGCTACGCCGCCAGCGACGTCCTGTATCTGCACGCGCTGAAAGCGAAGCTCGACGAGATGCTGCGGCGCGAAGGGCGCGAGGCGCTGGCGCAGGCCTGCTACGACTTCCTGCCGACGCGGGCCGCGCTCGACCTCGGCGGCTGGTCGGACCTGGATATCTTCGCCCACTAGTCCGATATGGGGTCACATTCGTGCCGTCTTGTGGCGGTACGGGCAGGAACCTCTGGCGCCGATCCGGTATCGATCGTGGTTCGCGCCCGCCGGACCGGCTATAGCAGCCGCCGCGTGGACCATTTGGGAGAAGGCATGGTGGCAACCGCAGGGATCGAGGCCGGCCGCAAGGCGCTGCTGGTGGAGCGCGACGCGCTCGATCGGCTCGCCGAATCGCTCGACGCCAGCTTCGACCGCGCCATCGACACGATCCTCGGCGCCGCGGGCCGGGTCGTGGTCAGCGGCATCGGCAAGAGCGGCCACGTGGCGCGCAAGATCGCGGCGACCCTGGCGTCGACCGGCACCGCCGCGTTGTTCGTCCATCCGGCCGAGGCCAGCCATGGCGATCTCGGCATGATCCACCACCAGGACGTGGTGCTGGCGCTGTCCAACTCCGGCAACACCGCCGAGCTGGCGGATGTGATCGCCTATACCCGCCGCTTCGCCATCCCGCTGATCGGCATGACCAGCCGGTCGCCGTCGAATCTCGCGGACCAGTGCGACACGGTGCTGCTGCTGCCGGCGGCGGAGGAGGCCTGCCCGACCGGGCTGGCGCCGACCACCTCGACCACCATGATGATGGCGCTGGGCGACGCCCTGGCGGTGGCGCTGATGCATCGCCGCGGCTTCTCCTCCGACGATTTCCGGGTGTTCCACCCCGGCGGCTCGCTCGGCACCAAGCTGATCCGCGTGCAGGACCTGATGCATGCCGAGGCCGAGCTGCCGCTGGTGAACCCGCAGATGCGGATGGACGAGGCGATCATCGAGATGAGCCGGGTCGGCTTCGGCTGCGTCGGCGTGATCGATGCCGACCGTCGGCTGGTCGGCGTGATCACCGACGGCGACCTGCGACGGCACATGAGTGCCTGCCTGCTGGGCCAGGCCGCCGGACAGGTGATGACCCCGGGGCCGCGCACCATCCGCCCGACGGCGCTGGCGGCGGAGGCGCTCGGGCTGATGAACCGCTATAAGGTGACCAACCTCTTCGTCACATTGGAGGGCCGGCCGGTGGGCATCCTCAGGGTGCATGACTGCCTGCGGGCAGGGCTGAGTTGAGCCCGGTGGCCGCGCCGCAGACGCCGGGCCCGGACAGAGCGCAGCGCAGTGCGAGCGCCGCGGGCCGGCGCGCGCGCTTGGTCGCGTCCGGCCGCGGCGGTAGCCTCAGCCGGTCCTACAGCCGCATGGTCGGCCTGCTGAAATACGCGCTGCCGGCCGCCGGCCTGGTGATCGTCGCCCTGGTCGTGGCGTGGCCGGAGCTGCACCACACCCAGGTCGACATCTCCAACCCCACCGAGCGTCCGGCCGCGGTCGCGGGCGAGATCCAGAATCCCCGCTACAGCGGTGTTGACGAGGCGGCGCGGCCCTACACCGTCTGGGCGATGCTGGCGAAGCAGGTGCAGGACCAGATCTTCGACCTGAACCGGCCCAAGGGGGAGATGAAGCTGCCCAGCGGCCTGGTGCTGAATCTCGATGCCCAGTCCGGCAAGCTGGACCGCAGCAGCAAATCGGTGCATCTCAGCGGCAATGTCACCCTGCGCCGCAGCGACGGCACTACCATGGTCACCGACGCCGCGGATATCAGCCTGGCCGACAAGGGCGCGCGCAGCAGCACGCCCGTGACGGCGGAGGGGCCTTTCGGTACGCTGTCGGCCGGGGGCTTCAAGGTCGAGCAGCAGGGCGACGTCATTATCTTCACCGGCCCGACCAAGCTGTTTCTCAAGCCCGGCGCCGACAAGGCTTTCGAAGGAACGCCGCAATGATCCGTCCGCTGATCCTCGCAGTCCTGCTCAGTGCCGTGGCCATGCCGGCCCTGGCGCAACAGCAGCTGCAGCTCGGCGGCGGCAAGGGCGAGCCGTCCGAGATCCAAGCCGACGACGCGCTGGAGTGGCACCAGAACGAGAAGACCTACATCGCCCGCGGCAACGCCGTGTACAAGCGCGGCGAGCTGACGGTGAAGGCCGATGTGCTGACCGCCTATTACCGCGAGCTGCCGGACAAGAGCACTGAGATCTTCCGGGCCACGGCCGAAGGCAACGTGCTGATCACCCGCGGCGAGGACACCAGCGCTACCGGCGGCAAGGGCGTCTACGAGCTCGACGCCCAGACCTTCACCCTGACCGGCGGCAATCTGAAATTCGTCAGCAAGGACGACGTGATCACCGCCACCGACAGCATGGTGTACCGCCAGGCCGAGGATGTGGCGATCGCCCGCGGCAACGCCACGGCGACCCGCGCCAAGGAGCAGAAATCAGTGCGTGCCGACACGCTGACCGGCCATTTCGCCCCGAACGAGAAGGGCGAGAAGGAGCTGTCGGTGGTCGACGCCGACGGCAACGTCAAGCTGACCACGCCGACCGACGTGGTCACCGGCCGGACCGGCCGCTACGACGTCAAGAGTCAGTTCGCGACCATCACCGACGATGTCCGCATGACCCGCGGCGGCAACCAGCTGAACGGCGACTATGCCGAGGTCGACATGGCCAGCGGCGTCAGCAAGCTGCTGACCCGGCCGGGCCAGGGCGGCCGCGCCCGGGCCCTGCTGGTGCCGGACGAGAAGAACCAGGGCCAGCCGGGCCTGCCCGGGCAGCCCGCCGCACCGGCCCAGCCGGCGCCGAAGCCGTAAGGGGCGGGCGATGACCAAGCCGATCAACCAAGCTCCGCCCGAGACCACGGGCGCGCCGCGCCTCGTCGCCAGGAATGACGGACTCGTCGCCCGCAATCTCGGCAAGCAGTACAAGAAGCGCCCGGTGCTGCGCGGCGTCAGCCTGCAGGTGCAGCGCGGCGAGGCGGTCGGGCTGCTGGGCCCGAACGGCGCCGGCAAGACCACCTGCTTCTACATGATCACCGGCCTGATCCAGCCGGATTACGGCACGATCCTCCTGGACGGGCAGGAGCTGACCGACCTGCCGATGTACCGCCGCGCCCGGCTCGGCATCGGCTATCTGCCGCAGGAGGCGTCGATCTTCCGCGGCCTGACGGTCGAGCAGAACATCCGCGCCGTGCTGGAGATC
This sequence comes from Mycobacterium sp. KBS0706, assembly GCF_005938675.2. Classification (GTDB taxonomy): domain Bacteria; phylum Pseudomonadota; class Alphaproteobacteria; order DSM-16000; family Inquilinaceae; genus Inquilinus. Next base: position 97,860 of record NZ_VCCH02000011.1, on the reverse strand, counting down.
TCCGAGCCCGACCGCTCGACCCGCGAGGCGGTGCTCGAAGACCTGCTGGCCGAGTTCTCGATCAGCCATCTGCGCCGCACCCCGGCGCTGGCGCTGTCGGGCGGCGAGCGCCGGCGCGTCGAGATCGCCCGGGCGCTGGCCAGCCATCCGCATTTCATGCTGCTGGACGAGCCGCTGGCCGGCATCGACCCGATCGCGGTCGGCGACATCCGCGACCTGGTGGCGCATCTGCGCGACCGGGGCATCGGCGTCCTGATCACCGACCACAATGTGCGCGAAACCCTCGATATCGTCGATCGGGCCTATATCCTCCACGACGGCCGTGTTCTGATGGAAGGCGAACCATCCGACATCGTCGGCAATGAGGAGGTGCGGCGCGTGTATCTGGGCGAACGCTTCAGCCTGTAGACCACCGGGCAACCATGGCCATCTCGCAACGCCTCGGGCTCCGGCAGAGCCAGGCGCTGGTCATGACGCCGCAGCTGCAGCAGTCGATCAAGCTGCTGCAGCTGTCCAACATCGAGCTCTCCGCCTTCGTTGAGACGGAGCTCGAGCGCAACCCGCTCCTGGAACGGGAGGAGGGCGAGCGCGGCGATGACGGCGACGCGACCGGCGACCGGAACGACACTGAGCCCCCTGGTCCCGGATCAGCGGGGGCGGTGGCGTCGGACGTTGCCCTGACCGCGCCGGAGCCGCCGGCCATGGTGTCGGCGGACGCGCCGCTGGACACCGACTGGAGCAACCTGTTCACCGGGTCCAGTTCGACCGACCGCAACGACGATTATGGCGGCGAGGCGCAATTCGCTGGCGCCGGGCGCGGCCGGACGGATTTCGCCGACGACCTGCCCGGTCTCGAGGAGACGCTGGCGGAGCGGCCGAGCCTGCGCGACCATCTGCTGAGCCAGATCGCGATCGAATTCCTCGGCCCGGCCGACCGGCTGATCGCGGCCCGGCTGGTCGACCTCCTGGAAGAGACCGGCTATCTCGGCGCCACGGTCGAGGAGGTGGCGGCCGGCCTGGGCTGCCCGCCCGAGCGGGTCGAGGCGGTGCTGCGCCGCTGCCAGCGGCTGGACCCGCCCGGCATCTTCGCCCGCAGCCTGGCCGAATGCCTGGGCATCCAGCTGGCCGAGCGCAACCGTCTGGACCCGGCGATGCGCACCCTGCTCGATCATCTCGACCTCCTGGCTCGGCGCGACTTGGCCGCGGTGATGCGGCTGTGCGGCGTCGATGCCGAGGACCTGGCCGAGATGATCGCCGAGATCCGCGCCCTCGATCCCAAGCCCGGCGCCGCTTTCGACCATGAGATCGCCCAGACCCTGATCCCGGATATCCTGATGCGGGCGGAGCCGGAGGTCGGCTGGGTGGTCGAGCTGAACGCCGACACTCTGCCGCGCGTGCTGATCAACCGCCGCTATCATGCCGAGATCAGCCGCGGCGCCCGCAGCAAGGTCGACCGCGACTATGTCGGCACCTGCCTGGCCGACGCCAACTGGCTGGTCCGCGCCCTCGACCAGCGCGCCAACACCATCCTCAAGGTAGCGTCCGAGATCGTGCGCCGGCAGGACGCCTTCTTTGTCCGCGGTGTGCAGCACCTGAAGCCGCTGACGCTGAAGGACGTGGCCGAGACGGTGGACATGCACGAGAGCACGATCAGCCGGGTGACCACCAACAAGGTGATCGCCACTCCGCGCGGCGTGTTCGAGCTGAAATACTTCTTCACCCAGGCGATCCAAGGGGCGGGCGGCGCCGACGCGCACTCGGCCGAGGCGGTCCGCCACCGCATCCGCGCGATGATCGACGCCGAGCCGGCGGACGCCATCCTGTCGGACGACCGGATCGTCGAAATCCTGCGCGGGGAGGGGATCGACATTGCACGGCGGACCGTCGCCAAGTACCGTGAGGGCATGCGGATACCATCCTCCGTCCAACGACGGCGTGAGAAGGGTCTGAGCCGATGAGCGCTCCCCCCGCAGCCCGGGACCGGGCCCCCTTCATTGACACGAAGGCGCCCCATCCCTATGGTCGCCGCCCGAAGGCGGCCCCCAAGGCCGCCCCGTTCTTTTTTGGGCGCCCGTTTTCCATCGTGCAGCAGTGAAGCGACAGCCATGCAACTGACCGTTCGAGGCAAGCAGATCGACGTCGGTGACGCTTTGCGCACCCATGTCAGCGATGCCCTCACCAGCACGACCGCGAAGTACTTCAACAACGCGATCGAGGCGAATGTCGTCTTTTCCCGCAATGCGCATCTGATCCGGAGCGACCTGTCGGTCCATGTCGGCCGCAACATCCTCCTCCAGAGCAATGCGGAGGCCGAGAGCCCGTATCACGCCTTCGATGCTGCGGCCGACAAGCTGGCCAAGCGCCTGCGCCGTTACAAGCGCCGGCTGCGCGACCACCACCACAACGGCGAGGCCCAGCCGGCCCTGCCGGCGCAGGCCTATATCCTCGAGGCCGAATCCGAGGAGCTGCTGAACGGCGAGGAGCCGAACCAGCCGATCGTGATCGCCGACGTCTCGACCACGATCGAGAGCCTGACGGTGCTGCAGGCGGTGATGCGCCTCGACCTCGGCGACCTGCCGGCGCTCATGTTCCGCAACCAGGCCCATGGCCGGCTCAACATGGTGTTCCGCCGCCCCGACGGGAACATCGGCTGGGTCGATCCGAAAGGGACCGAGGATGCCGCCGCCTGAGGGCGGCGCATCCGATTTGTCATGATCGATTTCCTTCGCCCCGAGGCGATTCTCGCCAATCTGAAGGCTGCCAGCAAGAAGCAGGCGCTGCAGGAGCTGGCCCGCCGTGCCGCCGAACTGACCGGCCAGCACGAGCGCTTCATCTTCGACGTGCTGCTGGAGCGCGAGCGGCTTGGGTCGACCGGCGTCGGCCGCGGCATCGCCATCCCGCACGGCAAGTTGCCGCATCTGCAGGGCGTGTTCGGCGCCTTCGCCCGGCTGGAGCGGCCGATCGACTTCGACGCGGTCGACGAGCAGCCGGTCGACTTGGTGTTCCTGCTTCTGGCGCCGGAAGGGGCGGGGGCGGACCATCTGAAGGCGCTGGCCCGGATCAGCCGCATGCTGCGCGACGAGAGCCTGTGCGAGAAGCTGCGCGGCTGCCAGACCGCCGACGCGATCTTCGCCCTGCTGTCGCAGAGCGAGTCAGTGAACGCCGCTTGACCGCCGGCCCTCCGCTCCGCTAGCCGGAACGGATCGGCCCTCGCCAGCGGTTCCGTCATGTTTCTGCTCGGCCTCGACGCCGGCACCTCGGTCATCAAGGCCGCGCTGTTCGGGCGCGACGGCCGGCAGCGCGCCGCTGCGTCCCGCCGCACCACGGTCTCGCATCCGCACCCTGCCTGGTCGGAGAGCGACCCCGAGACGGCCTGGGCCGCCACGACGGCGGTGATCCGCCAGGTCCTGGCCGAGGCCGGGGTGGACGGAGCGTCCGTCGCGGCCATCGGCGTCACCGGGGCAATGATCGGGGCCTGGGTGATCGACGCCGACGGCAGGCCGCTGCGCCCCGGCATCCTGTGGGACGACGGCCGCAGCCAGCCCTGGATCGAGGCGATGCAGACCGGCGATCCGGCGTTCCTGTCCCGCATCTTCGCCTCGTCCGGCTCGGTCATGCAGCAGGGCTGCACCCTGCCGGTGCTGCGCTGGCTCTTGGACCACGAGCCCGAGATCATGGCCCGGGCCGACTGCGTGTTCGGTTGCAAGGACTATCTGCGCTTCCGCCTGACCGGCCAGCGTGCCGCCGACCCGACCGAGGCGTCGGTGGCGCCGGGGGACGGCCGGGCCCAGGGCCGCAGCGAGGCGATGCTGGAACTGTTCGGCCTCGGTCCGCACCGACACCTGCTGCCACTGGTGCTGCCGTCCGAGGCGATCGCCGGGATGGTGACCTCGGCCGCAGCGGCGGAGACAGGATTGCACGCCGGCACGCCGGTCGTGACCGGCGCCGGCGACGTCGCCGCCAGCGTCATCGGCTCGGGCGGGCTCGCCGCCGGATCGGCCTGCACCGTGCTCGGCACCACTTGCCTGAACGGCGTGGTGCTCGACGCGCCCTCCTTCGACCCGCCGGATCTCGGCCTGCTGTTCAGCCTGCCGGGCCGGCTGTGGATGCGCTCCATGGTGAATGTCGCCGGCACCAGCAACCTCGACTGGTGCCTGCGCAGCCTGTGCCCGGACCTAGCCCGGAACCCCGACCCCTATGCCGCGCTGGAGGCGCTGGCCGAGGCCGCCGCGCCGGGCGCCGGCGGTGCCGTCTACCTGCCCTATCTCAGCGAGGTCGGGATCATCGCCCCGGCGGTCTCGGCCGCAGCCCGGGCCCAGTTCGCCGGGCTGGCCCCGGGGCATGGGCGGCCCGAGCTGGTGCGCGCCGTCTATGAAGGGCTGGCCTACGCCATCCGCGACTGCTTCGCGGCGATGGCGGAGCGGCCGCACAGCGTGCTGCTGTCCGGCGGCGGCGGGCGCAGCCGGTTCTGGTCGCAGATGATCGCCGACGTGCTGGGCCTGCCGGTCGAGATCCCCGACGGTGGCGAATACGGGGCCTGCGGCGCCGCCCTGTTGGCCGGGACCGGCATCGGATGGTATCCCTCGATCGGCGACGCGTCGCGCCGGGTCCGCAAGGTCCGGCGCACGCATTGCCCCGATCCGGCGCTGCGGGAGGTCTATGAGGCCGCCTGGCGGCGCTACGGCGGGCATCGCGACGCGCTGCTGCGCATGCCTGCCCGTATGTCCGACCTTTCTTGACGAGGTCCGGATCGACCTTCATCATGCCGGATTGTGGTCTAGACCACCAGGGCCCGCCAATGACCGACCTACAGCCGACCCCGACGGACAAGCCGATCTACCAGCAGATCGCCGAGGATCTGGCCGACCGGATCCGCGCCGGCGGATTCGCCGTCGGCGACCGGCTGCCGTCGGAGCGCGACCTGGCCGACCAGCTGGGCATCAGCCGGATGACCGTGCGCCAGGCCTTCAAGAGCCTGACCGATGCCGGGCTGATCGAGAGCCGGATCGGCCGCGGCTGCTTCGTCGCCCGGCCGAAGGTGGACCAGAGGCTGCAGCGCCTGACCGGCTTCAGCGAGGACATGGCCCGGCTGGGCCGCCGCGCCGCTAGCGTGATCCTGCGCCAGGCCGTGATCCCTGCGATCGGCGAGGCGCGCGAGGCGCTGGGCGTGGCCGAGGGCGCGCCCCTGGTGCTGCTCGAGCGCGTCCGCCTGGCCGACGCCGTGCCGATGGCGTTCGAGGTCACTTGGCTGAACGCGGCGCTGGTGCCCGGCATCCTCGACCGCAACGATTTCCGCACCGCGTCGCTGTACGAGGTGATGCGCCACGACTATGGCCTGGTGCCCTGGCAGGCGGAGCAGACGGTCGAGGCCGATTTGCCCGACGCCGTGACCGCCGGGGCGCTGGACATCCCGCGCAGCGCGCCGGTGCTGGTCTTCACCCGGCGCACCGCCGATGCCGACGGCCACGTCATCGAATTCGTCCGCTCCGCCTATCGCGGCGACCGCTACAAGATGCGGGCGCGGCTCTCTCCACCGGACACCACAGACTCATGACCTCGACCGCTCTTTCCGGCGCCGCCGCCTATCTCGCCGGCATCGCCGACCGCATCGCCGACCTGACTGCGACCCAAAGCGAGGCGATCGGCGCCGCGGCGGCCGCCTGCGTCGAGACGATCCGGCGCGACGGGCTGATCTACATCTTCGGCACCGGCCATTCGCATCTGATGGCGGAGGAGGGGCATTTCCGCGCGGGCGGCCTGGCCTGCGTGGTGCCGATCCTGGCGTCCTCGGTGATGCTGCATGAGGGCGCGGTGGTCTCCGGCGCGCTGGAACGGATGCCCGGCCTGGCCGCGCCACTGCTCGGCCGCTATCCGATCGGGCCGGCCGATACGCTGTTCGTGTTCTCCAACAGCGGCGTCAACGCCGTGCCGGTCGAGGCCGCGCGCCACGGCCGCGCGAAGGGCGCCACGGTGGTGGCGGTGACCTCGATCGCCTATTCCCAGGCCGCGGCCGCCGGCCGGCCGACCCTGGCCGGGACCGCCGACATCGCCATCGACAACCAGGGGCCGCCCGGCGACGCCTCGGTGACGGCGGCGGAAGGGCTGATCGTCGGCCCGATTTCGACCGTGCTGGGCGCCGCGATCTGGAACGCGGTGCTGACCGAGACGGTGGCGCGCCTGGCCCGGTCGGGCGAGGTGGCGCCAGCCTATATCAGCTCGAACATGCCGGGGGCGAAGGAGCGCAACGCCGCCCTGGTGGAACGCTACCGGACGCGCAATCCGCATCTGTAGACGGCCCCGGCGGACGCTCGGCCAACGACGCGCCGCATTCCGGGCCGCAGGACAAGCAGGGGAGAGGGCAATGGCGACGAGATGGATCGTGTCGGGCGTGGCTGCGGCTGCGCTGCTCTGGGGCGCTGCCGCCCAGGCGGAGCCCGTGCAACTGGTGCTGTGGCACATGGAGCAGCCGCCGCAGCGTGTGGCGCGGGTGCAGGAGCTGATCGACGCCTTCAACAAGAGCCATCCGGACATCGCGGTGAAGCAGGAGCCGCAGAGCTGGGGCGAGATCTATGCCAAGGCGCCGGCCGCGATCGCCGCCGGCAACGCGCCGGACATGCTGTTCGCGATCCCGGATTTCACCCCGATCCTGAAGGACCTGGGCGCGCTGCAGCCAGTCGACGGCTTCGTCAAGCAGCTCGATGCCGAGCATCATTTCGTGCCCAGCGCCCTGGCGGCCTATAGCTATGACGGCGGCGTCTGGGCGGTGCCGCTGTACAACATGGCGATGTCGCTGTGGTACCGGAAGAGCGTGTTCGCCGAGGCCGGGCTGACGCCGCCAAAGACCTGGAGCGCGTGGAAGGCGGCGGCGGAGAAGCTGACCGCGGACGGCCGCTACGGCATCGGCCTGCCGGCCAACAAGCAACTCTACACCGACCAGACCGTCTACGACCTGATGGTCAATGCCGGCGCCGCCGACATCTACAACCCGAACGGCACGCTGCGCTTCGACAACCCGCAGACGGTCAAGGCCTACGACTTCTACAAGGACCTGTACCAGTTCTCCGCCGCCGACGCGCCGAGCTGGACCTGGGGCGAGGCCGAGGCCTGCTTCGCCAGCGGCGGCTGCGGCATGATCCTGCAGTTCACCGTGATCAGCACCTATGACAGCCAGGCCGAGGGCGACGCCCAGGATCTCGGCGTGGCGCCGATCCCGCATGCCGATGACCGCAAGGAGTCCGGCACCATCGCCTATTCCAACGCGGTGATGATCCTGGCCAAGGACGAGGCCAAGCGGAAGGCGGCCGAGACCTTCATTTCCTGGCTGCTGGAGCCCGAGACCTATGGCCGCTTCCTGAACATGGAGCCGGGGCTGTTCCTGCCGGTCACCGCCGACGGCGCCAAGGCCAAGAGCCTGTGGAGCGACCCGCTGGTGGTGAAGTACAAGCCGCAGATCGAGGCGATGATCGCCAACAGCCGCAACGGCGCGCTGTTCGGCTTCACCGGCGGCCACACCTTCCCCAGCATCGCCGCGATCTCGGCCCAGAACATCCTGGCCGAGACGCTGCAGAAGGTGGTGGTCGACGAGATGTCTGCCGCGGCCGCGGTCAAGGCCGGGCAGGCGCGGATGCAGGAGGCGGTGAAGTAGGGGAGGGAGTGCGGGGCGGCCTTCCGTTCATGCCCAGCTCCACTCAAAGTCCCCCCTCCCCTTGCGGGAGGGGGGCAGGGGGAGGGGTCTGCGCGCGTCCGCGCGCGAATGCGCAGAAGGCTGAATTCGCCGCTCGGGCAGGATGCCGCCATCCAAGCCGGGGCGTGCCGAGAGAACCCCCTCCCCCTAGCCCCCTCCCGCGAGGGGAGGGGGGACTCGAAAGAGCGAGCAAAGGATGAGCGTCGTCCCGCGCCGGCGCCGGTCGCGTGCCCGGTCCGAGGCGACCGCCGGGATGCTGATGGTGGCGCCGGTGCTGGTGTGGCTGGCCGCGACCATCCTGTATCCGCTCGGCGCGTCCGTGGCGATCAGCCTGCGCGACATCCGCATCATCGGCTCCGATGGCGGCTTCGTCGGGCTCGGCAACTATGCCGACGTGCTGGAGATGTTCCGGCTATGGGCGGCGCTGGGGCGCAGCCTGGTCTGGGTCGCCGGCAACGCCGTGCTGCAGACCCTGTTGGCGCTGGGCACCGCCCTGCTGCTGAACCAGCGCTTCCGCGGCGTGCGGCTGGTGCGGGTCTGGGTGATCCTGTCCTGGATCGTGCCGACCATCGTCGTGGTCATCATCTGGCGCTGGCTGCTCGGCACCTCCGGCGGGGTGGTGAACTATCTCCTGGTGTCGCTCGGATTGACCGATCGACCGGTCGGCTTTTTCGCCGGGCCGGGCAGCGCCATGGCGTCGCTGGTGGTGATCAACTCCTGGCGCTGGTTCCCCTTCGTCGCGGTGATGCTGCTGGCGGGGCTGCAGCGGATCCCGGCCGACCTGTACGAGGCCGCGGCGATCGACGGCGCCGGTCCGTGGCAGCGCTTCCGCCGCATCACCTGGCCGCTGCTGCAGCCGACCCTGCTGGTGCTCGGCGTGGTCGGCACGCTGCTGTCCTTCAACGTCTTCGACATCATCTGGCTGACCACGGCGGGTGGACCGTCCGGCGCCACCCAGACCCTGCCGGTGCTGATCTACGAGACCGCGTTCAAATCATACCGGCTGGGCCAGGCGGCGGCGATGTCGGTGCTGGTCAGCCTGGCCCTGATGTCGCTGGCCGTCCTTCTGACCTGGGCGCTGGCGCCGAAGGGCGAGGCATGAGGCGCGGCCTGGGCCAGCGCCTGGCGATCGGCGGCGGGCTGCTGGGCCTCGCCATCGTGGTGCTGCTGCCCTTCTGGTTCGTCGCCACCGGTTCGGTCAAGGCGCCGCAGGAGATCATCGCCCGGGTGCCGACGCTGGTGCCGCAGAGCTTCACCCTGCGGCATTTCGACAAGCTGCTCGGCGCCTCGGACTATCCGCGCTATCTCGGCAACAGCCTGGTGGTCGGGCTCGGCTCGACCGCGATCACCGTGGTGCTGTCGGTGCTGGCCGCCTACGGCTTCTACCGGCTGCGCTTCCCCGGGCGCGACCTGCTGTTCCGGGCGGTGCTGGTGGCCTATGCCTTCCCCGGCATCCTGATCCTGATCCCGCTGTACGGGATGATGTCGCAGGCCGGGCTGATCGACACGCCGGCGGCGCTGGTGATCGTCAACGTCACCTTCGCCTCGCCCTTCGCCATCTGGATGATGCGCAGCTTCTTCGCCTCGATCCCGGCGGAGCTGGAGGAGGCGGCGCTGATCGACGGCGCCTCGCGGCTGGCGATCCTGCTCAGGATCATGGTGCCGCTGGCGGCGCCCGGCATCGCCAGCGTCGCCATCTTCGCTTTCATCGCCAGCTGGACCGAATACCTGTTCGCCTCGGTGCTGATCCTGTCGGACGCCAACCGCACCTTGCCGGTCGGCTTCGCCGGCATCATCGGCCAGTACCAGATCGACTGGGGCCTGCTGCTGGCCGGGGCGACACTGGCGACGGTGCCGGTGGTGCTGCTGTTCGGCATCGTCGGCCGCTGGTTCATCGCCGGGCTGACAGCGGGCGCCGTGAAATAGAAAAAGCCCCGCCAAGGGCGGGGCTTTCGCACTCACTCGTCAGGAGCCTCGGGTCAGTGGGCGCTGACCGGTTCCATGTCGTTCTGCCGGACCACGGCGAAGGCCAGGTCGCGGTCCTTGACCACGGCCAGCGGGGTGCCGTCGGCGCCGTGCACGGCGAAGGCGGCCTCGCCCTCGACCACGGTCGGCTTGACGAAGGCGATCTGGTTCAGGCCGATCGCCGCGAAATCGGTCGGCGACATCTGGGTGAAGGCGGGAATGGCGTTGGTATTCATGATGGTCACCACGAGTTTCGGTTCACCCTTCGACGTCGGTCGAGACGTCGATCGCAGTCTTGCCGTTGGGTTTCGCCGCAGAACGATTGATGGCGATGGTCCGGACCTTGGCCTCGGGTACCGGCCGGCGGAGATCGATGTTGAGGAGTCCGTTGTCGAGCGAAGCCCCGGTCACCTCGATGCCCTCGGCCAGCACGAAGGCGCGCTGGAACTGGCGGGCGGCGATGCCGCGATGCAGGAACATGCGGTCCTTGTCGTCGGTCTGCTTGCCGCGGACCACCAGCTGGTTGTCCTCGATCTGCACCGTCAGGTCGGCGTCGGTGAAGCCGGCGACCGCCAGGGTGATGCGCAGCTGGTCCTCGCCGAGCTGCTCGATGTTATAGGGCGGATACCCGTCGCTCGGCGTCCTGCCGATCCGGTCGAGCGTCCGCTCGAACTGCTCGAAGCCGAGCAGGAGCGGGCTGTTGAACAGCGACACCCGCGTCATGGTCACTCCTCCTGAGAGCGAGCTTGCCGGAACCCCCGGCTCGGGCGGCCCGGTTGTCCGGCGCCTGCGGAGCAGGGACCACGCGGCATCCCCACTCGTTAAACAGGAAATGGGGGGTGACCGGTCGGTTTCAAGATCGGGCAGGGCGTGGCGCTCGGGGGAAGCCGCATGCTATCACTCGACCCATGAGACAGAAGCTGGAAGGCGCGCCGGCGGCGCCGAAGGGCAAGGCGGCACCGAAGACGGCGACGGGTTCGGCCCGGCGCGGCCGGCCGCCCCGCGCCGGCTTGTCGCACTGGCAGCAGCGCGTGCTCGACCTGGTGCGAGCCAGCGCCGAGCCGGCCAGCGCCTACGACATCCTGCGCGAGATGAAGGATGACGGCATCACCGCCCCGCCGGTGGTGTACCGGGCGTTGAAGGGGCTGCTCGACCGTGGCCTGGTGCACCGGATCGAATCGCTCAACGCCTATGTGGTGTGCGGCGGACCGGACCACCACCACACCCATCCGGCGCAATTCGCCATCTGCCGCGACTGCGGCCGGGTGGAGGAGATCACCGATGCCGCGGTCGACGGGCTGATCGATGCCTGGACCGGGCGGATCGGCTTCGTCGCCGACAGCCGCACCATAGAGATCCTCGGCCGCTGCCGCGACTGCGCCGCTGGGGCGGCACAAGCCGCGGGCTAGCCCGCAGGGCTGCAGCTCTTCGCCGCCTCGGCCTTGGCCAGCTGGTGGGTGTGGGACAGCAAACCGGCATCGCCGGGCTCGCCCTGATCCGGCACCACGATCTTCGCCGCCTTTCCGTAGCGGGCGATCACCGCCTCGACCGATTGCGGCCAGCGGCAGATGTCGGAGTCGGGACCGGAGATGAGATTGGCCTGTTCGGCCGCCCGGATCATGCAGCCGAACAGCACCGCGCTGTCCGGCAGGAAGGCGACGGTGTTGTCGCGAGTGTGCGCCGGGCCGGGATAGAACAGCTCGATCGTACGGCCGCCGCCGGTGATGGTGGTCGACTCGCCGCTCCAACTGCGCTGGATCGAGGCTGCGCCGGCAGCCTCCTTGGCCGTCTCGTCACGGGCCAGCGACCAGCCGCCGCGGGCATGCACCGCCGCCAGCCCGGACAACCGGTCGTCATGCGCATGCGACACCACCAGGTTGACCGGCCGGTTCGGCGCGGCCTCGGCCACCCGCTCCAGCAGCGCCACCGTCTGTGCCGGCATCCAGGCGGCGTCGATCAGCAGCACCTCCTCGGGCCCGATCACGGCCAGGCCATTGGATGCGACCCAGCCCTGCTCAACCTTCTTCCAGCTGGTGTGCAGCCAGACGCCGTCGGCCAGCTCGCGGAAGCCGAGCGGCGGCGGCGCCTCCGAATCCTGGGCCAGGGCCGGCCGAATCAGGGCCAGGGACAGGCCGGCGGCGCAGCCCTGCAGGAAGGCGCGGCGGGACGGGGCGGGAACGGGCATGTCGGTCCTCGAATGACGGGACGGCAGATCGGCCGCCCGGCATCGTCCCTCGCGGAGAATCTGGGCGATTCTGGGGCGTGACGCCGGCGCCGGGCCGGAAGCGAGTCCGTGCATACCATCCTATAAGCCCGTGGGCGACAGGCTTGCGTCTCGTTATTATGTTATATAATAACAGTTAAATCCCGAAACCCGAGGCGCGCCATGTCCCGCATCCCCGTGACCCTGCTGACCGGCACTCTCGGCGCCGGCAAGACCACGCTCTTGAACCGCATCCTCGCCGAGGCACACGGCCGCCGCTATGCCGTGGTCGTCAACGAGTTCGGCGAGATCGGCATCGACGGCGACCTGGTGGTCGGCGTCGACGAGGAGGTGTTCGCGCTGAACAATGGCTGCCTGTGCTGCTCGGTGCGCGGCGACCTGATCCGGATCATCGGCGGGCTGATGAAGCGGGCCGGCAGCTTCGACCGCATCCTGGTCGAGACCACGGGCCTGGCCGACCCGGCGCCGGTGGCGCAGACCTTCCTGGTCGATGACGAGGTGCGCGAGCGTACCGCCCTCGACTCGATCGTCACCGTGGTCGACGCCCGCAACATCGAGGCGCGGCTGGCCGACAGCGACGAGGCGGAGGAGCAGGTGGCCTTCGCCGACACCATCCTGGTCAACAAGACCGACCTGGCCGACGAGGCCGGGCTGGCGACCGTGGAGGCGCGGCTGCGCGCCATCAACCCGGTGGCGCGGCTGCTGCGGACCCGGCGCTGCGACGCCGATCTCGGCACAGTGCTGGACGGCGCCTTCGATCTCGACCGGCTGCTGGCGCTCGAGCCCGACCTGCTCGACGGCCATGGCCACCATCATCACGAGCATGACCAGGGCGTCGGCAGCGTCTCGTTCCGGATCGACCGGCCGCTGGACGGTCGCCGCTTCGTCGACTGGATCGGCATGCTGCTGGCGATCCGCGGCGCCGACATCCTGCGCAGCAAGGGCATCCTCGCCTTCGCCGGCGAGGACCGGCCCTTCGTGTTCCAGGGCGTGCACATGCTGCAGGAGGGCGATTTCGCTCCGGCCTGGCGGCCCGGCCAGTCGCGCGACAGCCGGCTGGTGCTGATCGGCCGCAACCTCGACGTCGCCGTGCTGCGCGCCGGCTTCGAGGGCTGCGTCGCCGCATGAGCCTGCTGCTGCCGCCGCGTGCCCTGGCCGAGGAGAGGGGCACGGTCTGGGCCTGGCCGGCGCCGGTGGTCGGGGCGGCCTTCGACGCGGCCGGGCATCTCGCTTTCGGCCTGGGCGATGGCACCGTCCGGTTGGCGTCGCCCGACACGTCCGAGACAGTCGCCGTGCCGGCGCATCGCGGCGCCGTCCTCGCGCTGGCGCCGGATGTCGGCGACGGCTTCCTCACCGGCGGCGATGACGGTCGGCTATTGCATGTCGGGCCGGACGGGACCGCGGCCGAGATCGCCGCCGCACAGGGTCGCTGGATCAGCGCCGTCGACGCCGCGCCCGCCATCGGGCGGCGTCTCGCCGTCGCCGGCAGCGAGGTGCTGGTGTTCGATGTGGACGGCGCGCCGGTGACGCGGCTGCAAGGGCCGGCGGGGCTGGATGGCGCCGCCTTCGACCCGCGCGGCCGGCGCATCGCCGCGGCGCATTACGGCGGCGTCACCGTCTGGTCGCCGCGCAAGCGCGCCTGGGCGGCGAAGCTGTATGGCTGGCAAGGCGCGCATCTGGCGGTGCTCTGGCATCCGCGGTCGCGCTTCGTGGTCTCGGCGATGCAGGAGAAGGCGCTGCACGCGTGGCGCCTGTCGGACGGCGTGCATATGCAGATGCCGGGCTATCCGGCCAAGCCGCGGTCGCTGGCCTGGGCCGATGGCGGCAAGGTGCTGCTGACCTCCGGCTCGGAAGGCGTGGTGTCCTGGCGCTTCACCGGCCGCGACGGCCCGATGGGCGGCACCGCTAGCGAAAGCGGCTGGGCGCGGGGCGTGCCGATCACCCGGGTCGCGGCCCATCCGCAGCTGCCGGTCGCGGCCGCCGGCGCCAAGGACGGCTTCGTCGCGCTGATGCCGCTCGACGGCAGCGGCTATGTCCCGGTGCTGCGCCCGAACGGCGCCGCGGTCGAGGCGCTGGCCTTCTCGCCCGACGGGCGCTGGCTGGCGGCGGGCGATGCCGGCGGCCGGGCGACGCTGGTCGACCTGCAGCCGTGACGGATCCGTCCGACGTCGCCACCCGCCGGGCTCGGCACTGGCCCGAGGCGCGGCGGGTGCTGGCCCATCCCGATTTCCACCATGGCTTCCGCGAGGCCCAATCCGGCCGGCCCTTCGACCACCGCCGCGCCGACGCGTTGCCGCGGCTCGGCCAGATCCGCTACGAGAACGGGCGCCAGATCGCGGCGGAATGCGCCGCCCTCGGCCTGACGGTGGAATGGCCGTCGCCGGGCCATATCCCGCCGGCCCTGAAGCTTCTGGTGCTGCGCCGGCTGCGGCCGGGCCGGCGATAGGCTAGGGTGGCGCCGGGTTTCATGTGAGGCGCGCCATGATGCAGATCGACGGCCAATGCCATTGCGGCCATGTCGCCTATGAGGCGGAGATCGACCCGGAGCGGTTGGGGATCTGCCACTGCACCGATTGCCAGGCGCTGACCGGCTCGCCCTTCCGGGTCACGGTGATGGCTGCGCGCGACCGTATCCGGCTGACCGCCCATGAGCCGAAGGTCTATGTGAAGGTCGGCGACAGCGGCCGCCGGCGGCTGCAGTCCTTCTGCCCGGAATGCGGCTCGCCGCTCTTCGTCACCGGCGAAGGCGCCGATGGCGAAATCTGGGGCATCCGCTGGGGCAGCATCCGCCAGCGCGACCGGCTGGTGCCGAAGCTCCAGATGTGGTGCCGCTCGGCCTTGCCCTGGATCCATCACCTCGCCGATCTACCGGGCAAGCCGGCCGACTGATCACTCCTCCCTTGGTCGATATCCACCCGGCCGGCGCTTTCCGATCTTGCAAAGATGTTATACATTAACGTCAATGGTGCCGCGCCCGCCGGGCGCTATGGTGCCGGACCTTCTCACGCCATCGGCTGATCCATGACCGTGTCGCATCACCACCATGCCGCCCGCCGGGCCGGGGAGATCGGACCGTCGGCCCTGGCCGCGCCGGTCGGGGCTCGCCTGCTCGTCGCCTTCGCGCTGATCGCGGTGCTGTGGCTGGCCGTGGCCTGGGCCATGGGCTGGTTCGGAGCCGCGCCATGAGCGTCGGGCGCATCCGCCTCGCCAACCTGACCGCCGGCTATGAACGGCACCCGGCGGTGCATCATGTCGACGGCAGCTTCGAGCCGGGCACGCTGACCGCCATCGTCGGCCCGAACGGCGCCGGCAAATCGACCCTGCTGAAGACCATCGCCGGCCTGCTGCCGCCGCTGTCCGGCCATGTAGATCTCAGCGGACTGCGCCGGCGCGACATCGCCTATCTGCCGCAGCAGGCGGAGATCGACCGCAGCTTCCCGATCTCGGTCGCCGACACCGTGCTGCTCGGCGGCTGGGCCCGGACCGGCATCTTCGGCGGCGTCTCGAAGGACCTGCGCCACCGAGCCGAGGAGGCGCTGGAGGCGGTCGGCCTCGGCGGCTTCGAGGCGCGGCCGATCGGGAGCCTGTCCGCAGGCCAGTTCCAGCGCGTGCTGTTCGCCCGGCTGCTGCTGCAGGACGGCCGGGTGATCATGCTGGACGAGCCCTTCACCGCGCTCGACGCCAAGACCACGCGCGACCTGGTCGACGTGGTCCGGCGCTGGCATGGCGAGGGCCGCACCGTCATCACCGTGCTGCACGACCTCGACCAGGTGCGCGAGGTATGCCCGGACACGCTGCTGCTGGCCCGCGACCCAATCGGCTGGGGCCCGACCGGCGACGTGCTGTGCGCCGAGAACCTGCTGCGCGCCCGCGCCATGGCCGAGGCCTGGGCCGACGGCGGCGAAGCCTGCCGGCGGAGCGCGGCGTGACGGCGGTGTGGGATTTCCTGGTCACGCCCTTCCTCGACTATGCCTTCATGCAGCGGGCGCTGGTGGCGTGCCTGGCGCTGTCGCTGGGCTGCGGCCCGGTCGGCGTGCTGCTGGTGCTGCGGCGGATGAGCCTGGTCGGCGATGCCATGTCGCATGCGGTGCTGCCCGGCGCCGCGGTCGGCTTCCTGGTGTCGGGCCTGTCGCTGTGGTCGATGGGCCTCGGGGGCCTGATCGCCGGCCTGGCCGTGGCCCTTTTGGCCGGCGCCGTCACCCGGGTCACGGCGCTGCGCGAGGACGCGTCCTTCGCCGCCTTCTACCTGATCGCCCTGGCGGCGGGCGTGCTGATCGTCTCGACCCGCGGCAGCAATGTCGACCTGATGCATGTGCTGTTCGGCACCATCCTCGCGGTCGACGACGCGGCGCTGCTGCTGATGGCCGGCATCGCCACGGTGACGCTGATCGCCCTGGCGCTCCTGTACCGGCCGCTGGTGGTGGAATGCTTCGACCCCGGCTATCTGCGCATGGTCGGCGGCGTCGGGGCGATGGTGCACTTCGCCTTCCTGATGCTGGTGGTGTTGAATCTGGTCGGCGGCTTCCAGGCGCTCGGCACCCTCATGGTGGTCGGCCTCATGATGCTGCCGGCGGCGGCGGCAAAGTTCTGGAGCCGGTCGCTGTGGTCGCTCTTCGCCTGGGCGGCCGGCCTCGCGCTCCTGTCCGGCTATTCCGGCCTCCTGGTCTCCTATCACGGCAGCCTGCCCTCCGGCCCCAGCATCGTGCTGACGGCCGGCGTCTTCTACCTGCTGTCGCTGATCTTCGGGACGCATGACAGCCTGCGGGCCCGATACCTGCCCACCGCGCATTTCGCGCACTGAACTCCCGCAACCGGAGTTATCACATGAGGATACCGTTCCGTGCCGGCCTGATCGGCCTGTCCCTTGCTGTCCTGTCGCTGCCCGCGGCGGCGGCGGAGAAGCTGCAGGTCGTCGCCAGCATCACCGTCCTCGCCGACATCGCGAAGCAGGTCGGCGGCGACACTGTCGAGGTCCGCAGCCTGGTCGGCCCCAATGGCGACGCCCATGTCTACGAGCCGACGCCGCAGGACGCCCAGGCGGTGACCAAGGCCGGCCTCGTCGTCGTCAACGGGCTGGAGCTCGAAGGCTGGATGGACCGGCTGGTCGCCGCCTCCGGCACCAAGGCCACGATCGTCGTCGCCACCGCGGGCGTGCCGACCCGGAAGATGGACGAGGACGGGCAGGAGATCACCGATCCCCATGCCTGGAACAGCGCGGCGAACGGCGCAATCTATGCCGTCAACATCGCCAAGGCGCTGGCGGCCGCTGACCCGGCCCATGCCGCGACCTACCAGGCCAACGGCGTGAAGTACGAGGCCGAGCTGAAGGAGCTGGACGCCTGGGCCCGGCGCGAGGTGGTGACCATTCCGGCCGACAAGCGCAAGGTCATCACCAGCCATGACGCCTTCGGCTATCTCGGCGCCGCCTACGGCATCGAATTCCGCGCCCCGGTCGGCTTCTCGACCGAGAGCGAGGCTTCGGCCGGTGACATCGCCAAGCTGATCGACCAGATCAAGCAGGAGCACATCAAGGCGGTGTTCATCGAGAACGCCACCGACCCGCGCCTGGTGCAGCAGGTGGCCAAGGCCTCCGGCGCCGAGATGGGCGGCGAGCTCTATGCCGAGGCGCTCTCGACCGCGGACGGGCCGGCTTCGACTTACGCGAAAATGTTTCAGTATAACATTTCGCTTCTGGTCGCCGGGATGAAGCAGAACTGAGGACCTGACGAAACCGCAGGTCGGGCCCATATTACGAACCCGACCTGCAGGCTTTCCCGGAGTCCGTCCACCTTCCGTATTCATGATGCGGCCGGGCCGGGCCAGGACCATGAAGGGGCGAGGAGGGGATCCGATGGCACAGACGTCGGTGGTCAAGGTGGATCGCGCAGAAGTGCGCGACGCGTTTGACTTTGTCAGCCTCGGCGAACTGCTCGGAGCGGAGGCTTACATCTCGCTCGATACCGGGAAAGTCTACCTGCGAACCGTCGATGGCGATGTGATGGAGGAAGACGAGGTTCCGGAGGACGTCGAAACCTCAGACCGCTACATCGCCGTGCCGCACAAGGCCGAGCTCGATCTCGGCCGAAGGCTGGCGCTGCGCTTCACCGAGCAAGAGCTTCCCGGAGACTATGACGCTGTCAGAGATCTCTTCCGGCGGAAGGGCGCGTATTCGGGCTTCAAACGATTGCTGGAAGCGCGAGGCGCGCTCCAGCGGTGGTACAACTATGAAGAGCGTGCCACCGAGGAGGCCCTTCGAGCTTGGTGCGAAGACAACGGCATTCAGCTGATCGGATGACAGCCCGGCCGGCTTCTGAAACTTGGTGTCAATCCTTTCCCTTCGGCGCCGCCTCGGCCCCGAAGATCGCCTTGGCCAGGCTCATCGTGCCGGGCGGGGTGTCGCGCAGATAGGGCAGGGGGCGGCACACCTTCATCGTGGCGACGCCGATGCGGACGCTGAGGATGCCGTTGATCGCGCCCTCGCCGGCGCGGCGGCCGAAGGCGCGCAACAGGCCGGCGCCAAGGAAGTCGCCGAGATAGTCGTTGGCGGCCTCGATGCCCCCGGCGATCAGCAGCGTCGTCGCCACCCGCCGGATCAGCGACAGCGTCGCGAACAGCCCGGGGCGGAAGCCCTGGATCTCGGCGATGCGCCGGATCATCCGCAGGTTCAAGGCGCCGGACGCCACCATGTCGACGATGGCGAAGGGCGTCACCGTGGTGATCAGCGCCGTGCGCCGCGCCGTGGCGGCGATGGCGGCGCGGCAAGCGGCGTCGATCGGGCGCTGGGCGTGCAGCTCCAACAGGGCGATCAGCTCCGCCGGGTCGCGCAGCTCGTCGCGCTCACGCTCCAGCCGTGCCAGGCCGTCGGCCGCGGGGCCGTCGCTGTGCAGCCGGCGGAAGCGGGCGATCACGGCGTCGGCCGCGGCGGCGTCGCCGCCGGCCGCCGCCCGGCCCAGGCTGCGGATCTCCTCGACCCGGCCGAGCCGGCGCAGCGCCAGCAGCTCCCACCCTGCCCAGACCAGGATCCCGGCCCCGGCGACCGCCAGCAGCGCCAGCGTCACCGCCTGCAGCAGGCCGCCTTGGCTCAAGAGATCGGTGACCAGCCGTTCGACCCACAGGCCGATGCCCAGCCCGACGAGGCCGACCAAAGCGCCGAAGGCGAGGCGCAGCGCCACGCTGCCCGGGCTGCGGCGACGGCGCAGGCCGGGATCGACCGAGTCGGGCGCGGCCGGGACCGGCGCATCCTCCACCGGCACCGAATCGGCCTGGTCGAGCGCGAACACGGCGGGCGCCCGGCCCCGGTCGCGCTCCGGCTCCGGCGGCTGGTCGAGGATCAAGGGCGGCCGACTCATGCCAGGTCCTCCCCGATCAGGAACTGCAGCGCCCCATCCAGGCGGATATGCGGCCAGGGCTGGCCGTCGGCGCCGAGCTCGGCCGGCGGCAGGAAGCGCTGGGCGCCGAAGCGGCCGCCGCCGCGGGCCTCGCGCAGGCTGCGCGGCAGCGCGCCGGGATAGGCCGCGACCGGCTTGCCGCCCGGCTCGATCACCCCGGCGACGCAGCGCAGGGTCTCGCCCTCGTGCTTGACGTCGACCTCGCGGGTGGCGCGCAGCGAGGCGATCGCCATCGATCGGGCCGTGGCGCCCTGGAAGGCGGTGCGGCGGACGCTCTGCTGCAGCAACTCGTCCATCAGCCCGACCAGCGGCTCATGCCCCTCGCGCGGCAGGTGGTCGGCCTTGGTGGCGGCGAACAGCACGCGGCGGATCCGCGATTCGAACGGCCACAGCCAGTTGATGCCGCCGGTCTTGAAGCAGGTCAGGATGTCATCCATGGCCCGGCCCAGATCCTCGAGACTCTCCGGCCCGGCGGCGAGATGGGCCAAGAGGTCGACCAGCACGATCTGCCGGTCCAGCCGGCTGAAATGGTCGTTGAAGAACGGGCGGATGACCTTGGCCTTATAGGCCTCGAACCGCTCCTCCATCAGCCGCCACAGCGACCCGCGCGCCGTCTCGCGCGGCCGCGGCAGCGGGCAGAAGGTGAGGGCGGGGGATCCCTCCAGGTCGCCCGGCAGCAGGAAGCGGCCGGGCTGCAGCCGGCTCAGCGGGATCGCATGGGTGCGGCATCCGCGCAGATATTCGGTGTAGAGCCGCGCTGCCGCGATCGCGTCGGTTTCCTTCGCCGGCCCGGCGGGGTCGAGCTCGGCGATGGCGTCGCGCCACACCTTGGACAGCGGCGCTCGCACCCCGGTGGTGGCCAGGGCCAACGCCTCCTCCGCCCAGCCGGCATAGTCACGCTCCAAGAGCGGCAGGTCGATCAGCCATTCGCCGGGATAGTCGAAGATGTCGAGATGCAGCACCTGGTCGCCCAGCAGGCTGCGCAGCCCGCTTTTCGGGGCGAAGCGCAGCGACAGGCGCAACTCGGCGACGTTGCGGGTGCCGGCCGGCCAGTCCGGATACCCGCCGGATCCCGTCAGCCGGCCCACCGCCTCCTCATAGGGGAAGCGCGGCAGCTCGAGATGCGGCTGCGGCCGCAGCACCGCGGCGCGCAGCCGGTCCTCGGCGACGGCGTCCAGCAGCCCGAAGCGCCGCGGATCGGTTAACCCATGCACCAGCGCGGCGATGAACACCGATTTGCCCGCCCGGCTCAACCCGGTGACGCCGAGGCGGATGCGGCGGTCGAACAGCTCGCCGGCCCGATCGAGGAAGTCGGTGGGGAACAGCTCCATGAACGGGCGGCGGACTCCGGTGGCCTGGGACGGACAGCCTAGCCCATGTGCGGACGCGGCGCCTCGGCGTCAACCCGCGCATGGCCCGACAGGTTGCATCTTCGGCTGCAATCGGCCATTCCTCGGATGGGGCGCCGGGTGGGTGGGCCGTGTTCTATTTCCTGTCGAAACTGATCTGGTTCTTCATCCAGCCGCTCGGTCTCGTGCTGCTGGCGCTATTGGCGGCCACGGCTGGGTTCCTGTTCCGCTGGCGGCGTCTGGCCCGGCGCCTGGTGATCGCCGTGACCCTGGCTTTCGTCGCGGCCTGCGTGCTGCCGATCGGCGATCTGCTGATGCTGCCGCTGGAGAACCGCTTCCAGAAGCCGGACCGGCTGCCGGCGACGCTGGACGGGATCATCGTTCTCGGCGGGGCCGAGGAGAACCTGATGTCGGGCCTGCGCGGCGAGCCCTCGCTGAACAACGGTGCCGAACGGCTGTTCGCCGCCCTCGATCTGGCCCGCCGCTTCCCCGACGCACCGGTCGTGTTCTCCGGCGGGCTTGGCGATCCATGGAACGGCATTCCGCCGCAATCGGACATCTTCCGCGACGCCATGATGATGGCCGGGCTGCCGGAACAGCGGATGATCCTGGAAGGGCAGGCCCGCAACACCGACGAAAATGTCCTGCTGCTGAAGCAACTGGTGCAGCCGCAAGCCGGGCAGCACTGGGTGCTGGTCACCAGCGCCTTTCACATGCCGCGGTCGATGGGCCTGTTCGCCAAGGCCGGCTGGAAGGTGGTGCCCTGGCCGGTCGACTATTTTGGCCGGCCGCCGGAGCTGTTGCCCAGGTCCAATCTGGTCGAGCAGATGGCTGTTCTGACCATCGCCCAGCACGAATGGGTCGGCCTGCTCGCCTACTGGGCAACGGGTCGCATCGACACGCTGTTTCCCGGGCCCTGATCGGGCGGCTATAGCTGGGGCGCCGCCGCCCGGAGGACCCTGTGGCCAGCCCCGACTTCCCGCCCGAGTTCCGCGACCGCTTCGCCGCGCTGCTGCGCTGGCGCCGCGACGTGCGCCGCTTCCGCCGCGACCCGCTGCCGACCGGGCTGATCGACCGGCTGCTCGACCTCGCCTGCCTGGCCCCTTCGGTCGGCAACAGCCAGCCCTGGCGCTTCGTCCTGGTCGAGGACGAGGTGCGGCGCGCCGCGGTGCGGGCCGTGTTCGGCCGCTGCAACGACACCGCCGCCTCAGGCTATGACGGCGACCGCGCGGCCCATTATCGGCGGCTGAAGCTCGCCGGGCTGCAGGAGGCGCCGGTGCAGCTCGCCGTGTTTTGCGACCGGTCGACCGGGCAGGGACACGGGCTGGGACGGCAGACCATGCCGGAGACGCTGGACCATTCCGCGGTCACCGCCATCCACACGCTGTGGTTGGCCGCCCGGATCGAAGGTGTCGGGCTGGGCTGGGTGTCGATCCTGGAGCCGCAGGCGGTGGCGGCGCTGCTCGACGTGCCGCCGGACTGGCATCTGATCGGCTATCTTTGCCTTGGCTTCCCGGAATCGGAGGAGCCGGTGCCGGAACTGGAGCGCGAGGGTTGGCAGTCCCGGCTCGGCGCCTGCCGTACGGTGCTGCGGCGCTGACAGGCCCGGCTTGACTCGCGCGCGCGTGCTGGACGATTGTATCGACCAAGATACAAATGTTTATCACGTCCGCCGAGGCCTTCGCCGTCAGGCGGAATGGCGCGACCGCGCGATGAGGAGCATCGTTCATCCGAACGGGCGGGAAAACCCCCGGCAGCGGCCGGGCATGACCGATCAGAAAGGGAGGCGAACCCAATGAAGAAGCTTCTGTGTTCCGGTGCCACGATCGCTGCGCTGCTGACCGCCGGCCAGGCCATGGCCTGGAGCCTGAAGGAGGCGGCGGAGCCCTACAAGGGCACGACGATCAAGGCGATCTTCCTCGACCGGCCGGGCTATCGCGCCGCCATCCAGCTCCTGCCGCAGTTCGAGCAGGAGACCGGGATCAAGGTCGAATACGAGATCCTGCCCTATGAAAACAGCCGCGAGCGCGAAGTCCTTGATTTCACGGCCGGCGGCGAGATCGACGTGGTCCTGACCGACGTCGT
The DNA here is from genome assembly GCF_005938675.2 of Mycobacterium sp. KBS0706. GTDB lineage: Bacteria > Pseudomonadota > Alphaproteobacteria > DSM-16000 > Inquilinaceae > Inquilinus. The sequence continues at coordinate 75,165 of NZ_VCCH02000011.1, read as the reverse complement.
CTGGATCGGCGAGTACGCCGACAGCGGCTGGCTGGTGCCGCTGAAGAAGTTCACCGACGACCCGGCCCTGGCCGACCCGGCGTTGAACCTGAAGGGCTTCTTCCCGATCCTGCTGGAAAGCTTCGGCACCTGGAACAAGGAGCTGTACGGCCTGCCCTTCGACAACTACTCGGGCTTGCTATTCTACAACAAATGCATGCTCAAGGATGCCGGCTTCGACAAGCCGCCGGCAACCTGGGACGAGCTGCTCAACACTTACGGGCCGAAGCTCACCCATGACGGCAAATACGCCTACGCCCTGCAGTCGCGCCGCGGCGAGACCCAGTCGGCCGACAGCTTCATGCGTGTGCTGTGGCCCTTTGGCGGGTCGCTGCTGAACGCCGACTTCAAGTCCAATCTCACCTCCGCGGAGTCGCAGAAGGGGCTGAAGTTCCGGCAGGATCTGATGAAGATCATGCCGCCGGGCATCGTCGACTACGACCATGCGGAATCGGTCAACGCGCTGGCCCAGGGGCAGGTGGCGATGATCACCGAATGGTCGTCCTTCTATTCGACCCTGGTCGACCCGGCGACGTCGAAGCTGGGTGACTGCTTGGGCGTCGCCACCGAGCCGAAGGGCGAGGCGGGGCTGAAGCCGGCGCTGGGCGGCTTCTCGCTCGGCGTCGCGTCGCAGGCCAGCGAGGCGGAGCAGAAGGCGTCCTGGCTGTTCATCCAGTGGGTGACCTCCGAGGCGATGGCCAAGCCCTATGTCGAGGCCGGCGGCGTCTCCGGCCGCACCGCGGTCTATGACGACGCGGCGATCAAGGCGAAATACGCCTTCGTCGAGCCGACGGTGGCGTCCTGGCAGGGCGGCGTGCCGTCCTTCCGCCCGCGCTTCCCGGAATGGCCGGCGATCTCCGAGATCGTCGCCGAGTTCGGCACCAAGATCATGCTGGGCGAGGAGACCACCGAATCCGGCGCCCAGAAGATCGGCGAGCGCATGGAGGCGGTGCTGCAGAAGGCCGGCTACTATGACGGCAAGAAAGAGAAGCTGCAGTAGGCTCTCAGCCTGAGAGGCCGGGGCCACCCCCTCACCCGGAATCGCGTCGCGATTTCGACCTCTCCCCGAGGGAGAGGTGAAAATTCCCTCTCCCTTGGGGAGAGGGAGGGACCCGCGGCGAAGCCGTGGGAGGGTGAGGGGGTGGGCACTGGCCCATCCGTTCGTCGATTTCGGAGACCATTCCATGCCCGACAGCCTGGGCGCCCTGGCGGAAGGGGCACTGGACGAGATCCGCGGCGTCTTCGGCCGGCTCGCCCCCGGCGCGATTGATCCGGTGCTCGACGCCCTGGCCGGCGCCGGCCGGGTGATCTGCCACGGCGTCGGCCGCGAGGGGCTGATGATGCGGGCGCTGGCCATGCGCCTGTATCATCTCGGCCTGGACGCCCATGTCGTCGGCGACATGTCGGCGCCACCGGTCGGGCCGGGCGACCTGCTGGTGGTCAGCGCCGGGCCGGGCGGCTTCGCCACCATCGACGGGCTGATGCGCATCGCCCGCGACGCCGGGGCGCGCACCCTGCTGTTCACCGCCCAGCCCGAGGGCAGCGCCGCAAGCCTGGCCGACACCGTCTTCGTGCTGCCGGCCCAGACCATGGCCAATGACACCGGTCCCACCGTCGCCTCCGTGCTGCCGATGGGCAGCCTGTACGAGGGGGCGCAGTTCCTGCTGTTCGAGCTGGTCGTGCTCCGGCTGCGCGACCGGCTCGGCGTCGCGCCCGAGGCGATGCGGGCGCGGCACACCAATCTCGAGTAGACTTTATGGCGCACCGTCTCGACAGCCGCTGGACCCCGGTCTGGTTCCTCGCCCCGGCCGTGATCGCCCTGTTCGCGATCGGCATCTTCCCGACGCTGTACGCGCTGTGGAACTCGCTGCACCAGGTGATCCTGCCGAAGATCCCGCGCGAGGGAACGCCCTTCGTCGGTCTCGGCAACTACCTGTCGGTGCTGACCGACCCGACCTTCTGGGATGCGTTGGGCCGCACGCTGGTGTTCCTGGCCATCGTGCTGCCGGCGGAACTGCTGCTGGGCCTCGCCGTGGCGTTGCTGCTGCACAAGCCGGGGCTGCCGCTGCTCAAGACGCTGGCACGGCTCAGCCTGGTGATCCCGATGGCCACCACCTATGCCGTGGTCGGGCTGATCGGCCGGCTGATCTTCAACCGCGACTTCGGCGTGGTGAACTGGTTCCTCGGCCTGGTCGGGATCGGCCCGGTCGAATGGCTGGGCGACCCGACCTTCGCCTTCGTCTCGATCGCGCTGATGGACATCTGGCAGTGGACGCCGTTCTGCGCCCTGGTGCTGCTGGCCGGGCTGACCATGGTGCCGCCGGAGATCGAGGAGGCGGCGCGGCTGGAGACGCGGCGGTTCCGCCACATCCTGCGCCATGTCCAGCTGCCCTTCCTGCTGCCTGGCATCACCGCCATCCTGATTCTGCGCACGGCCGACACGCTGAAGCTGTTCGACATGATCTTCACCCTGACCCGCGGCGGGCCGGGTGCTGCGACCGAGCTGATCTCGATCACCATCCAGCGCATCGGCTTCCGGGTCTTCGACCAGGGCGTCGCCTCGGCCCAGGCGATCCTGCTGCTGGTCCTCACCATCGTGCTGTCGCGGATGTATATCCGTCTCGTGTACCAGGAAGTGGAATGATGGCAGGAGGTCGAGTGATGGTCGCCTCGACGGCAGCGGCGCGGGCGGATGCGCGGCCGGCCAAGGCCCGCGTCCGGGTCTCGCCCTGGCATGCGATCGCGCTGATCGCGATCGCGCTGGTCTGCGTCTTCCCGTTCTACTGGATGGTGACGACCAGCCTGAAGGACCAGGCGGTGGCGCTGGCCTCCCCGCCGGTCTGGCTGTTCGAGCCGACGCTGGACCACTACCGCATGGTGCTGGGCCCGAAGGATGTCGGCCCCAGCCTGCTGAACTCGATCATCGTCGCGGTCTCGACCACGGCGCTGGCGATCCTGCTGGGCACCCCGGCCGCCTATGCCCTGGCGCGGTTCGAGTTCCGCGGCAAGTCCGACCTGTGGTTCTGGTTCATCACCAACCGCATGGTCAGCCCGATCGTGCTGGCCCTGCCGATCTTCCTGTTGGCCCGCAACCTGAACCTGATCGACACCCATCTGGTGCTGATCCTCTTGTACCTGACCTTCAACCTGCCGATCGTGGTGTGGATCTGCGCCGACCAGTTCCGCGGCATCCCGCGCGACCTGGACGATGCGGCGCGAATCGACGGCGCCTCGCGCTTCACCGTGTTCTGGCGCATCGCCCTGCCGCTGGCGGCGCCGGGCGTCGCCGTCTCGGCGATCTTCTCCTTCATCTTCTCCTGGAACGAGCTGCTCTACGCCCTTGTCCTGACGCGCAGCGCCAGCCGCACCGCGCCGGTGGCGGCGACCAGCTTCATGAGCGGCTACGACCTGCCCTGGGGCCAGATCATGGCCACCGGCACGCTGATCGTGCTGCCGGTGATCGTCTTCGCTCTGATCGTGTCGCGCCAGCTGGTGCGCGGCCTGACCATGGGGGCGGTGAAGTAGGGAAGGTACTCACCTTGTCGTCATTCCCCGCGAAAGCTGGAATCTCTATCCGATCGGGTCGCGAAGAGATCCCCGCTTTCGCGGGATGACGTCAGAATTGGAACGGAGAAGCGTTCAGTTCTTCCCCGGCCTGTAGAACTCGGCGTCGTCCGGGCCGATCCGTTCCGGGCGCCACCAGCGGGCCGGCTGGAAGGTCTTCTCGATGCCGTCGGCCACGCCGAGGGTCAGGGCGAACAGCGCCATGCGCACCGGCACGCCGTTGTCGGTCTGGCGGAAGATCGCCAGCCGCGGATCGGTGTTCAGGTCCTGCGCCAGGTCGTTGGCGCCCGGTCGGCTGTCGCGCGGCAGCGGGTGCATCACCACCGTGTGCGGCGTGCCATGGGCGTTGAGCATGCCGAGGCTGATCTGGAAGTCGGGGGCGAAGTCGGCCGACAACTCGCCCTCGGCGAAACGCTCCTTCTGCACCCGCGTGGCATAGATCAGGTCGGCCTTGGACACGCCGCGCGTCACCTCGTCATGCTCCTCGACCGTGTGGCCGCGGCTGCGGGCATGCTCCACCAGCTCCGCCGGCATGCGCAGCGGCTCGGGCGAGACCAGGCTCAGGGTGAGGCCCTGGTAGAGCGACAGGATGTGGATCAGCGAATGCACGGTGCGGCCGTATTTCAGGTCGCCGACCAGGGCGATGCGGGCACCGTCGACCGGCCGGCCGATGCGCGCGAACTCCTTCTCGATGGTGTAGATGTCCAGCAGCGCCTGGGTCGGATGCTCGCCGGCGCCGTTGCCGCCGTTGATCACCGGGATGTGCGTCGCGGCGGCGAATTCGTGGATCGCCCGCTCCTCCGGATGGCGCATCACCACCGCGTCGACATAGCCGGCGACCACTCGGGCGGTGTCGTAGATCGACTCGCCCTTGGCGATCGAGGAGAAGGTGAAGCCGGTGGTGTTGACCACGGCGCCGCCGAGGCGCTGGAAGGCGGCCTCGAAGCTGAGCCGGGTGCGGGTCGAGGCCTCGAAGAACAGGCTGCCCAGCACCGCTCCCTCCAGCACCCGCGTGGTGGCGCGGCCTTGGGCCACCGGGGCCAGCAGGTCGGCGACGCGGAACACCGCGGCGAGCGAGTCGAGGGTCAGCTCGCGCGTCGAGAGGAAGTGCCTGCCTTGGAAATCCATGGTGTCAGCCCGCGATCCGGAGAGAGGCGGCGCGCTCGGCGCCGATGCGGAGCCGAGTCATCTCAGCCTTCGCGGTCTTCCGCAAGCCGTTCCGCCAGCTTCTCATCGGTGATCAGGACGTTGATGCAGCGGCGGCGCAGAGCGGCGCGGATGATCTCGAACTTGTAGCTGCCGCCCGAGGCCAGGACCACGGTCGGGATCCGGGCCAGGTCGTCGAGCGACAGCGCCACCATGCGCTGGTTCAGCGGGTGGTCGACCGGCCGGCCCTCGGCGTCCAGCCAGTTGCCCAGCACGTCGCCGACGGCGCCAGCCGCGCGCAGCGCCGCGACCTCGCGGTCGACGACGCCGAGCGCCAGCATCAGATTGTGGTCCGAGACATTGCCGACGCTGATCAGCGCCATGTCGGCCGATTTCGCCTTGTCATAGATCTCGCGCAGCACGCCGCGGGCCAGCAGGCCGTCGCGCTGGGCCTCGTCATCGGCATAGACCGGGGCGGCGAGGTAGAAACGGTCGGCGTCATGCAGGTCGGCGAAGCGAGAGACGATCTCGAAGGTGTTCTCGCCCGAGCCGCGCGTCATGCTGCCGATCAGCGACACCACCGACAGGTCGGTCATCCGCCGCCGCCGGATCGACTGCAGCCCCAGCCGCAGGGTCAGGCCCCAGCCGATGCCGACCAGCATGCCGTCATGCACGGCGTTGTCGACATAGCCGCCGAGGGCGACGCCGATGGCGGCGCGGATCTTGTCCTCGTCGCGCGGCGTCGGCACCACCACGGCGTCGCGCAGCCCGTAGCGGCGGATCAGCGCCCGCTCCAGCGCCACGCAGGAGGCGAGGGGGGATTGGATACGGATCTGGATCACCCCCGCCTCGCGGCAGATCTGCAGGATCCGATTGACCCGGAGGCGGGTCAGCCCAAGCCGCTCGGCGATCTCGGCCTGGGTCAGGCCCTCGACGAAATAGGCCCAGGCGATGCGGATCTGCTGCTGCTGCTCGGGGTCGACCGGGATCTCGGCCGAATCCGTCTTCGGCACCCGCGGACGGGCTTTCGCGGTCTCCAGGCGGCGGCGCGTCTCGCTCATTCGGTGTCCCGTCCGGCGTTTCCCGGTCGCCATGGTGCGGGCAGGACCGGTCCGCTGCAAGCGGTCCCGCACCGGCCGCGCAAACGGAACGGGCCGCGCCGGTGTCCCGGTGCGGCCCGCGGCCTTTGCGATGATCGAACCATACCAAATCCGGCCACGGCCGACCAGCCGAGAAGCGGCAGGCCAGTCCGGCGGAGGCACGGGCTTGCCGCCGCAGGCGCGTCCGCCATCTCAGGGGGCGTGCGGCAGCAAGGGGGCAGGCGGATGCTCAAAGGCGATCTGACGCGGCTGATCCGGATCCTGGGGATGCTCGGTTCCGACCATGACGGGGAGCGGGCGGCCGCGGCCCTGGCGGCAGACAAGCTGGTGCGCGGCGGCGGCTGGAGCTGGTGGGACCTGCTGGCGCCGGCCCGGGTGTCGCGTCCGGTCCGGTCGCAATGGATGGATCCGTTCACCGACCGGCTCGCCGCGGCGGATTCACGGATGCGGCAGCTGCGCAGCGAGAACGCCCGGCTGCAGGAGGAGATCAAGCGGCTGAAGCGGCGGCTCGACCTGCGCACCCGGCCGTTCCACCCGGCCGATCGCTACGACGTCGCTTCCCCGCATCAGAGTTCACGAACAATTCACGATGGCCGTCAATGATGGCGCTGCCGGGGGTGAGCCGGATCAGCCAGGGGTGGTCGCATGTGTGGGGAAATATCCAGTTATTATGATCTCTTTTTGGCTCCATTGGCGGAGCGGTATTTGCAGAAGCTCGACGTCGCCCTCGACCATTGGGAAGTCCACTTCCTGCGCCGTGGGTATGACTTCCTGCGCCGCGACATTCCCGAAGGCGCCATTTCCGCGCTGAACTATCTCGAGCTGCCGGCCGATCGCCGGGCGGCGGTGTTCACCGGTCCCATGCCGGTCACCCCGCTGACCGGCCGCGAGGTGGAGGAGATCCGCCGCGGGCTCGGCCACGTCATCGCCATGGAGGAAAAGCGGGTGGTGGTCTCCGTGCCGTCGGCCGCGGCGTCCGACCGGATGCCGATGGCGCTGTTTGGTTAGACCTCGACCAGAGCCTTGATCACCCCGGCCTCCGGACGGCTCCAGCCCGGCACCAGATTCGGCACCTCGGCCAGGCCGCCGCGATGGCTGGCCAGCGCCGCGGTCGGCACATGCCCGGCCCGCATCGATGCCAGCACATGCTCGAAATCCTCGCGCGTGGCGTTGCGGCTGGCCAGGAGCGTGGTCTCGCGCTTGTGGAATTCGGGGTCGGAGAAGCCGATCTCGCCGAGGACGATGCCCAGCAGCACATAGGCGCCGGCATGGGCGACGTAGGAGAAGCCCTTGCGCATCGCCGCCGGGCTGCCGGTGGCGTCGACCACGAGGTCGAAGAAATCGCCGTCGGTCGCCTGCTTCAGCCGGTGGTCGATGTCGCCGCCGCCCTCGAACACCGCATCGGCCCGCAGCACGTCGCGGCTGAAGGCGAGGCGGCCCGGATTCAGGTCCAGCACGCTGACATGGGCACCGCGCAGCTTGGCGAAGATGGTCGCGGCGATGCCGATCGGCCCGGCGCCGACCACCAGCACCCGGTCGCCGGCGCCCGGCGCGCCCCGGCGGATGCCATGGGCGCCGATCGCCAGGAACTCGACCATCGCCGCCTGGTCCAGGCTCAAGCCCTCGGCCGGCACGACGTTCTGCTCCGGCACCGACAGGAATTCGCACAGGCCGCCGTCGCGATGCACGCCCAGCACCGACAGGCTTTTGCAGCAATTGGTGCGGCCGCGCCGGCAGGCGCCGCAGCTGCCGCAATGCAGATAGGGCTGGATGGCGACGACCTGGCCCGGGCGGAAGGCGCTGCCGGCATCGGCCTCGACCACCTCGGCGCCGAGTTCGTGCCCGATGACCCGCGGATACTCGAAATAGGGTTGGTTGCCCTTGTAGATGTGATAGTCGGTGCCGCAGATGCCGACCCGGCGGATCCGCACCAGCACCTCGCCCGGGCGGCGCTGCGGCTCCGGCCGGTCGATCAGGCGCAGGGTCTCGGGCTTCTCGCAGAGGATCGCTTTCATCGTCGGTCCGTATCGGCTTCGCGGCGGATGGTCCCAAATTGATCGGACATATCGCGATTGTCGAGCGCGTTTGACTGGAAAGCCGAGCCGGATCTGGGACAGACTGCCGCCCGAGTCCCAAGAGGCCGCCCAGGGCCGATCATCCGAGGGAAGCCAGGAGTGCAGAGAGTCGCCGAGGCGGCGCGCAGCGGAGATGCCCCGCCGGCCATCGCGTTTTCCGGGATTTCGGTCGCCTACCCGCTGAAGGGCGGCGGGCGCTACGTCGCGCTGGGCGAGACCGACCTAGTGGTGGCCGACGGCGAGTTCACCGCCATTGTCGGCCCGACCGGCTGCGGCAAGTCGACCCTGTTGAACGTCGCCGCCGGGCTGGTGCCGGCGGCGTCCGGCGGCTGCACCGTGTTCGGCCGCTCCCTGCAGGGGCTGAACCGCGACGCCGGCTACCTGTTCCAGGCCGACTCCCTGATGCCGTGGAAGACCGCGCGCGACAATGTCGCCGTCGGCCTCTCGGTGCGCGGCGTGGCGATGGCGGAGGCGCGGGACCGGGCGCAGGCCTGGCTGACGCGGGTCGGCCTCGCCTCGATGGGCGACCGCTATCCGCACCAGCTGTCCGGCGGCCAGAAGAAGCGCGTCGCCCTGGCCCAGATGCTGATCCTGGAGCCGAAGCTGCTGCTGATGGACGAGCCCTTCGGCCCGCTCGACGCCCAGACCCGGATCGTGATGGGCGACCTGCTGCTGTCGCTGTGGTCGGCCGAGCGCAAGGCCGTGCTGTTCGTGACCCACGATTTGGAGGAGGCGATCGCCCTGGCCGACCGGGTGGTGGTGCTGTCCGCCGGGCCGCAGGCGCGGATCATCGCCGACCACCGGGTCGGGCTGCCCCGGCCGCGCGAGCTGGCCGAATCCCGGCACGACCCCGAATTCGTGGCGCTGCACCGGGCGATCTGGGCGGCGCTGAAGGACGAGGTGATGAAGGCCTATGGCGATGTCGTCTGAGGGGCGTTCCGCAGGCCGGGGCCGCATCCTGTTCTGGCAGATCGCGGTCGCGGTGATCTGCCTCCTGGCCTGGCACGTGCTGACAGCGACGAAGATCCTCGACCCGTTCTTCTTCGCCACGCCGCTCGGCGTGATCGAGCGGACCTGGAAGGACTTCGCCTCGGGCGTGATCTGGCGCCATCTCGGCGTCACCCTGCTGGAGACAGTGCTGGCCTTCGCCATCGGCTCGCTCGGCGGCACGGCACTCGGCTTCTGGTTCGCCCGGCGGGCCATGGCGGCGGCGGTGTTCGACCCTTACATCAAGGCCGCCAACGCGCTGCCGCGGGTGGTGCTGGCACCGATCTTCGCTCTGTGGTTCGGCCTCGGCATCTGGTCGAAGGTGGCGCTGGGCGTCACGCTGGTGTTCTTCATCGTCTTCTTCAACGTCTACCAGGGCGTGCGCGAGGTCAGCCCGACCGTGCTGGCCAACGCCCGTATGCTGGGCATGAACGATCGACAGCTGCTGCGCCATGTCTACATGCCCTCGGCGCTGTCCTGGGTGTTCTCCAGCCTGCACACCTCGGTTGGCTTCGCCCTGGTCGGCGCCGTGGTCGGCGAATATCTCGGCGCCACCGCCGGGCTCGGCTACCGCATCGCCCAGGCCGAGGGCGTGTTCGACGTGGTCGGGGTGTTCTCCGGCATGCTGGTGCTGTCGGCCTTCGTGGTGGCGATCGATGCTTTCGTCTCGGTGATCGAGCGGCGGCTCCTGGTGTGGCGGCCCGACAGCGCGGCCGCAGCCTCGGCCCAAGGATAGGAGGAAACGGATGAAGACCCTGCTGCGCGGGATGGCCCTCGTTCTCGGCCTGGCGCTCGCTGTGCCGGCCATGGCGGCGCCGGAGAAGACGCATGTCAATATCGGCGTCGGCGGCAAGCCGCTCTTGTACTACCTGCCGCTGACCGTGGCCGAGAAGAAGGGCTTCTTCCAGGAGGAGGGGCTGGAGGTCGAGATCAGCGACTTCGCCGGCGGCGCCAAGAGCCTGCAGGCGATGATGGGCGGGTCGACCGACGTCACCACCGGCGCCTATGAGCACACCATCCTGATGCAGGCCAAGGGCCAGGACATCCGGGCGATGGTCGAGCTCGGCCGCTTCCCCGGCATCGTGCTGGTGGTGCGGCAGTCGCTCGCCGGGGAGATCAAGTCGGTGGCCGACCTCAAGGGCCGCAAGATCGGCGTCACCGCCCCCGGCTCCTCGACCAACTTCTTCGTCAATGCGCTGCTGGCCAAGGAAGGGCTGACGCCGGACGACGTGTCCTTCGTCTCGGTCGGCGGCGGCCCCAGCGCGGTGGCGGCGATGCAGCATGGCGAGATCGACGCCATGGCCAATCTCGACCCGGTGATCTCCAAGCTGCAGTCCAGCGGCGCCGCCACCGTCCTGGTCGACACCCGGACGGAGGAGGGGGTGAAGGCGGTGTTCGGCGGCCCGGTGCCGGCCGCGGTGCTCTACGCCAAGGAGGACTTCATCGAGGACAATCCGGAGACGGCGCAGGCGCTGGTCAACGCCTTCATGAAGTCGCTGCGCTGGCTGGCCACGGCGACGCCGGAGGATGTGGCCGCGGTGGTGCCGGAGGAATACCTGCTGGGCGACCGCGACCTCTATGTCGCGGCGGTGAAGGCCTCGCTGCCGATGTATTCCCGCGACGGGCTGATCAAGCCGGAGGGCATGCAGACCGCGCTCGATATCCTGCACCGCTTCAGCCCGGAGCTGAAGGATGCGGCGATCGACCTGACCAAGACCTGGGACCCGCGCTTTGCCGAGAAGGCGCAGGCGATCAAGTAGCTCTATCGGAGCGGAGCCCGCCGATGCGTTTTCTGGTCCTGAGCATAGCGGTGCTGGTCGCGACGGAAGCTCATGCGGAGGGCTTCGCCGTTCACGACCTTTCGACCGTGGCGGACGACGCGAGCGCCGCGCTCGGGGCCGGCTTCACCCACAAGGCCGAGCCCGGGCGCATCACGCTGTTCTGTGCCGACTGCAAGGGCGAGCCGATGATCGACATCAAGATCGGCCGCCAGACCGACGGCACGGAGCAGCGCGTGCGCTCGGGCCAGACGTCGACGCTCGACCTGGAACGGCTCTGCCAGGCCAAGGACCCGGCCTGCAGCTTGACCGGGTTGAGCGTTTCCCCTGCGGTCGGCTGGATTACCAATTGGTCCATGGGGCCCATGATCGGCTCTACCGCCATCATTCTGCGCGATGGCGATCTCTTGACGATCCGGTCCGTTGCCGACGATGCGGATACCGCCCGACGCAATGCCGAGAAGATCGTGGAGACGGTGTCGCACAAGGTGATCGGCCGCTAGCTCGCGGTCCGGTCGGAACGCGAGCCGCCGCTGACCGCTGCGGGCACTGTGGCAACGGTCGCTTGACTCGATATTTCTCTCTGTAGTTAAATGTTTCCTATAGAGTGAAGGAGATGAGCGTGGCTGACTCCATTTCGCGCCCGGCGCTGACGCCGAGCATCTTCTACAAGGACCCCAAGGCCGCACTCGACTGGCTGGAGCAGGCCTTCGGCTTCGAGCGCAGCATGGTCATCACCGACCAGGCCGGCAACATCGCCCATTCCGAGATGCGGGTCGGCGACGGCCTGATCTATGTCGGGTCCGAATGGACGGACACCGTCGCCAGCCCGGCCTCGGTCGGCGGCAAGAACACTCAGTCGATCCACGTCCACATCGATCATGGCATCGACGAGCATTGCGCCCGGGCGAAGGCGGCCGGGGCGGTGGTCCTGCAGGGCCCGTCCGACCAGTTCTATGGCGACCGCACCTACCGCGCGACCGACCCGGAAGGCCATGTCTGGGTCTTCGGCCAGACCGTCCGCAGCGTGTCGCGCGAAGAGGCGGAGCAGGCATCCGGGCTGAAGATCGAAGGCTGGATGTGAGGCCGGCCGCCGCTCTCGGCCGGACGGTCCTCGACCAGACCCTGGCGGCGCTTGCCGATCCGCATCGCCGGCGGGTGGTCGAGCTGCTGCGCGAGCGGCCGCGGCGGGCGGGGGAACTGGCGGAGGCGCTGGGGCTGAACCCCCCGGCGCTCAGCCGGCACCTGCGCACGCTGAAGGCGGGCGGGCTGGTCGAGGAGGCGCATCCGGACTTCGATGCCCGTGTCCGCATCTACAGCCTGAGGCCGGAACCGATGGCCGATCTGAAAGCCTGGCTGGCCGAGACCGAGCGGCTGTGGGTCGATCAGCTCGCCGCGTTCAAGGCACATCTGGAGCAATCCGAATGACCTCGCGCATCCTTGTCTCGCTGCGTGTCCCGGCGGCGCCGGAGCGGGCCTTCACCGCCTTCGTCCGGGGTATCGGCGAATGGTGGCGGCCGAACCCGCTGTTCCAGTTCAGCCCCGGTGCGCCCGGAACGCTGGGGTTCGAGCCCGGGCTCGGCGGCCGGTTCACCGAGACCTATCCGGACGGACGCATCTTCGAGATCGGCCGGATCTCGGTGTGGGAGCCGGGCAGCCGCCTGGCCTTCTCCTGGCGGCAAGCCAGCTTCGCGCCCGATCAGGCCACCGAGGTCGAGGTCCGGTTCGAGCCGGTCGGTGATGGGACCCGCGTTACCGTCGAACATCGCGGCTGGGACAGCGTGCCCCAGGAGCATGTCGCCCGGCACCGCTTCCCCGACCCGGTGTTCCTGCAGCGGCACGGCGAATGGTGGCAGGCCCTTCTCGGGACCTATCGAACGGCAGCCCGGCTCGACGAGTAGGGGCGATCCCCGACTCTCTGGTCAGCCCTGCGCCGCCGCGATTTTCTGCCGGATCTCCTCGGCGAAGGTCGCGGCCTGGATCGGCTTCTGGATGTAGGAGGAGCCGCCGGCGGTCAACGCCTGGTCGATCAGGCTCATGTCGCGGGTGGCGCTGATCATGATCACCGGCAGGTCGCCGTAGCCGCCGTGGCCGCGGATCAGCGAGCACAGCTCGGTGCCCGAAACCTCCGGCATGACGATGTCGATCAGCACGGCGTCGAAGTCCTGTGCCGGCTTATCGTCGTCGAGATGCAGCGCGGCCATGGCCTCGGTGGCGCTGGCACAAGTCTCCACGACGGCGCCGCTGGCCCGCAGCATGGCTGCGGCGAATTCCAGGAACAGCTCGTCGTCATCGACGAGCAGGATCTTCATCGCGGTGGCCCGTTTCCTCACGGCTGCGAGGCCCGCCGGATCATGAGCGACGCCTTCCGCAAGGGTGAGGCCGGCGGCTTCCGACATGACGCATTTCCTGCTGCTGCTCCGCTTTCCGAGGCCGGCGTCCCTGATCGTGCCGGGGAGCGGCCCCTCCTTGCCAGGGACCAATTGCAGACAATCAATCTGCTGACAACTGGTCCCACGGTGGCTGGTGTGAACGTTACCATCGATCCATCTCCGGCGCTATGCGCCCCGGTGGACGGCGCGCACCGCGGCGACGAGGTCGCCGGCGGGCACGGCCTGGCCGAACAGGAAGCCCTGGCCCTGCTCGACGCCGAGCCGCCGCAGGATGTCGCATTGCGCCTGGCTCTCGACATACTCGGCGCAGAGCGAGACGCCGAACGTCTCGGCGAAGCGGGCGACGCCGTCGATCAGCCTTTCGCAGCGGGGATCGGTGGCCACGGTCTGCACGATCTCGCCGGCGATCTTGATGGCCGAGAAGGGTAGCCGCGACAGCGCCGCCAGATTGGCCTCGCCGCTGCCGAAATCGTCGAGCTCGAAGGTGATGCCGAGCCCGACCATGCGCTCAACCACCGCCTCGACCTCGGCCGGCATGCGGGTCAGGGCCCGCTCGACGATCTCGATCTGCAGCAGGCTCAGCGGCAGCCCGGCCTCGGTCATGCGGCCGAGCATGGCAGTGAACACGGCGTCGGACTGCATCACCGCGACCGGGATGTTGATCGAGATCGGCACCAGCGCGTTGTGCGGCAGTTGGATCAGCGTGTCGGCCAGCGAGTGCAGCAGCCACTCGGTGTATCTCAACGCCAGGTCGGGCCGGCGTTCGACCCAGGGGATGAAATGGCTCGGCGACAGCACGCCGAGGGTGGGGTGGTTCCAGCGGGCCAGCGCCTCGAACCCGGTCACCCGGCCGCTGACGAGGTTGACCCGCGGCTGGAACACCAGGCCGATCTGGCCTGACTGAAGCGCCGCCGGGATGTCGAACTCCACCGCCGAGATCGACATCGCGCGGCGCACCTCCGGCGTGGCGGCCGAGGCAATGCCGGTGGCGGATTGCTTGGCGTAATACATCGCCATGTCGGCCAGGCGCTTCAGCAGGGCCGGGTCGGATTCATGATCGGGACAGGTGGCGATGCCGATGCTGCAATAGATCGGCAGCCGGTAGCCGCGCAGCATCGCCGGCTCTTTCAGCGCCTTGGTGATCCGCCCGGCGGCGGCCGTTGCCGCGCCGGCATCCGCGGTGACGATGGCGCCGAATTCGTCGCCGCCCAGCCGGGCGACGAAGGCGTCGGTCGACAGGGCCCGGCGCAGCCGGCTGCCGACGATGGCCAGCAGCAGGTCGCCGAATTCGTGGCCGAGGGTATCGTTGACCTTCTTGAATTCGTCCAGGTCCATGAACAGGACCGAGACCGGAGATGCGGCATCGACCCCGCGGGCGAAGGTCTCGGCCAGCCGCTCGTCGAAGCAGCGGCGGTTGGGCAGGCCGGTCAGCGGGTCGCGATAGATCAGGTCCTGCACCTCGCGGTCGCGCCGGTCGCGTCGCAGCGCCATGGCGAACAGCCGGCCGACGGTCTGCCGCAGCGCGTCCGGCATCCCGTCCGGAGGCGACAGGCCGGCGAGCACCAGCGCGCCGGCGATCCGCCCGTCGTCGTCGGTCAGCGGCTCGGCGATCACACTCATGGACTCGTCGAGGAGGCCGGCGGCCGGCGCGTTGGTGAAAACGGCGACCCCCGGCGGCGGGCCGGCGGGGCCGACGCGGATCGTCCCCAGCGCGTCCGGCATCGGATCCTGCAGCCCGCTTTGCGCCAGGAGGGAGAGACTTGCACCGCTTTCGTCGAGCCGCAGAAAGGCAACGCCGGCCGGTGCGCACAGACGGACCATCCTGCCGGCCACGTCCCGCAGGATGGTCTCGATCGAATCGCCATCGACCAGGGCCTGCAGGGCGTCGCGTTCCAGCGCGACCAGGGAAGGAGAGGAGGAATCGTTCATCGAGCCAGGCCGGTCATCCCCGCAGGCAAGGCGGTCGGCACCACGTGGGAAAGCGGCGGGATGATCGAAAATCTGCCGCTCATGACGACCGCGTCTCCCGATCGGACAGATGGCCCGGCTGGGATTCCGGCCTTCCGCCGCTTTGAGCCGGAATCAGGCCGGAGGCGGAAGGCAAATGCAATATATACGATTTTAGTAAATCGCAACCTCCCTACTCTGTCCAGCCAAATGGCGCCGAGTCGCGGACCACCCGCTGCGCATTGACGAATCGAGTGGCAGCCGCCAAAGGTGGACCCTCGGCATCCGGCGCCGCAATCCGCCGCCGGCGGCTCCGGGCAGGCCGGCATCGTGAGGGACATGGGGAAGATCATGCGCAACCACGGACGACCGCGGCAACTCATCGGCTCGATCGCGGCGGCTGCCGCTGCCGTCGTCCTCGGCACCGCGCTGCCGGCCCAGGCGGCCGGCGGCACGCTGGTCTTCATCTCGCCCGACCCGCTCGGGGTGAACGACTTTCTGAAGCTCGGCAAGAAGGGGGCGGAGGAAGCGGCGGCCGCGATCGGCGGCGAGGCCAGGGTCTATGAGAGCACCGACCCCGCCACCCGGCGCCAGAATGTTGAGGCGGCGGCGCGCGAGGGCGCGGCGGTGGTGATTGTGATCGGCTTCGAGTTCGGCGACATCGTGCCGGATGCAGCGGCGAAGTTCCCGGACATCAAGTTCCTGATCGTCGATCAGTGCATCCAGAAGCCGATGCCCAACGTCTATTGCGCCGTGTTCCGCGAGCATGAAGGCGCCTATCTGGCCGGGGCCGAGGCGGCACTGACTTCGGAGAGCGGCACGATCGGCGCGGTCGGCGCGCTCGACATCCCGTTCCTGCACCGCTTCACCGACGGCTTCGCCGCCGGCGCCAAGGCGGTGAATGACGAGATCGTGGTCAGCCCGACTGTCTGGGTCGGCGGCGACAATCCGTTCTCCGACCCGGTGCGGGCGCAACAGCAGGCGGTGTCGCTGATCAGCGAGGGCGCCGACCGGGTGCTGGCCGCCACCTCCGGCGGCAATGGCGGCATCTTCAAGGCGGCCGAGGCGACGCCGGGCACCCTGACCTTTGGTGTCGACGTCAACCAGTGCCCGCTGGCGCCGGGCGTGGTGCTGGACAACATCGAGAAGAAGGTCGACGTCGCCCTCGTCGAGGCGGTGAAGGGCATCCTGGCCGGCACCCAGGCGCCGCTGACCTCCTATGGGGTGAAGGAAGGCGGCATCACCCTGACCGGCCTCGGCGACGACGTCGCCAGTTCCAAATGCCTGATCGCCGAACATCCCGACGTGATCACCAAGGTGCGGGAGCTGCGCGACGCCATCGCCGCCGGCACGGTGACGGTGGCCGATCCGCTGACGGCCGGCCAGTAAGTTCCGGGAGACGGTGCCGTGGCGTTCCTGGAGATGCGCGGCATCGTCAAGCGTTACCCCGGCGTGCTGGCCAATGACCGGGTCGACCTGGCGGTCGAGGCCGGCGAGATCCATGCGGTGATGGGCGAGAACGGGGCCGGCAAGTCGACCCTGATGGGCATCCTCTACGGGCTGGTCCAGCCCGACGAGGGCGAGATCGTGATCGACGGCCGGCCCCGGCCGTTCCGCTCGCCGATCGACGCCATCGCCGCCGGCCTCGGCATGGTGCACCAGGCCTTCAAGCTGTTCGACAGCCTGACGGTCTGGGAGAACGTGGTGTACCGGGCCGAGCCGCGGCGCGGCGCGTTCATTGACCGCGCCGCCGCCCGCCGCAAGGTCGCCGAGCTGGCGCGGCGCCACGGCCTGCCGATCGACCCCGACGCCCGGGTCGGCGCCCTGCCGGTCGGGGTCAAGCAGCGGATCGAGATCCTGAAGGCGCTGTACCGCGACGCCCGCATCCTGATCCTGGACGAGCCGACGGCTGTGCTGACCCCCGGCGAGCGCGATGGGCTGTTCCAGGTGATGCGCGGCCTGGCGGCAGATGGGCGCACCATCCTGTTCGTCACCCACAAGATCCATGAGGTGATGGCGGTGACCGACCGCATCACCGTGCTGCGCGACGGCGGCGTGGCCGACCGCATGGTCACGGCCCAGACCGACCCGCAGGCGATCATCCGGGCGATGACCGGCCGCAACGTCACGCTCAAGGTCGACAAGGCCCCGGCCCGGCCGGGGAGGCTGCTACTCGAGATCGAGGGGCTGACCCTGGCGGCGCCCGGGAAGCCGGCGGTCGACGGCGTGTCCTTCGCTGTGCGGGCGGGCGAGATCGTCGGCATCGCCGGGGTCGCCGGCAACGGCCAGACCGAGCTGATCGAGATCGTGGCCGGGCTCCGGGTCGCCGATGCCGGCACGATCCGGGTCGACGGCCGCGACGTCACCGCCGCCGGAGTCGCCGGTCGCCGCGCCGCCGGCATCGCCTATGTGCCGGAGGACCGGGCGCACACCGGCACGGCGCTGCGCGCCAGCGCCACCGACACCCTGTCGATGGGCTTCCACCGCCGGCCGCCGCTGTCGCGCCGCGGCGTGCTCGACCGCGCGGCGATGCGGGACCGGGCGCGCGGCCTGATCGCCCGCTTCGGCATCAAGATCCCGGGCGAGGGAACGGCCGTCGGCACCCTGTCCGGCGGCAACCTGCAGAAGGTGGTGGTGGCGCGCGAGCTGGACCATCAGGCGCCGGTGCTGATCGCCGAACAGCCGACCCGCGGCGTCGATGTCGGCGCCATCGAGTTCATCCATGCGCAGCTGGTGGCCGAGCGCGACAAGGGCCGCGCCGTGCTGCTGGTCTCGGCCGAGCTCGGCGAGATCCTAGCCCTCTCCGACCGGGTGCTGGTGATGTATGAGGGCCGGGTGATCGCCGAGGTGCCGGGCGCCGACGCCAGCGAGACCGGCCTCGGCCTGCTGATGGCCGGCGTCACCGGGGCCGCGGCGTGAGGGGCGGCTTCGTCGTATTGCCTCTCCCGCTTGCGGGAGAGGTCGGAGACGCGAAGCGGCTCCGGGTGAGGGGATTTTGTCGAGGCCGGGACCAGCCCTCACCCGGTCTCGCTGACGCGAGCCCGGCCTCTCCCGCCAGGCGGGAGAGGCAACGCGAGAGACGCTCGGCGTCGGCTTCCTTGCTTCGAGGCACCCCATGACCGCAGCCGCCACCGTCCTGCGCGGCGCCGCGACCTCCTCCGTGCTGTGGGCGATCCTCGGCGGGCTTGTCATCGGGGCGCTGATCACCCTGGCCGCCGGGCACGACCCGGTCGCGGTCTATGGCGAGATCCTAGCCGGCGCCCTGGTCGGGCCGAACCTGGCGGAGACGATCGCCCGGGCGGTGCCGCTGGTCGGGATGACTCTGGTCGCCGCCATCCCGCTGCGCGGCGGCATGGTCAATCTCGGCGGCGACGGCCAGCTGGTGCTGGGCGGGCTGGTGGCGGCGGTGGTGGCGCTGTACCTGCCGGCGCCCGGCGAGGTCCGGCTGGCGGCCGCGATCCTGGCGGCGATGGCCGTCTCCGGCGCCTATGCCGCCCTGGCCGCCTGGGGCGAGGTGCGGTTCGGCGTGCCGCTGCTGATCTCGACCCTGCTGCTCAGCTACCCGGCCCAGGGCGTCTCCTCCTACCTGGCGCGGTTCCCGCTGCGCGACCCGGCAACCGGCATGCCCGAAACCTACCGGGTCGAGGAAGCGGCGCGGCTGCCGGTGCTGGTGCCGGACACGCCGATCACCTGGGGTCTCGTGCTGCTGCTGCTGGTGATCGCCGCCGTGGTCTTCGTCGACCGGCGCGGCACCGCCGGCTACGAGCTGCGGCTGCGCGGCCTGAACCCGCGCTTCGTCGCCTATGGCGGGGTCGATCTCGGCCGCCAGACCGTGCGGACGCTGTTCGCCAGCGGCGCCGTGGCCGGGCTCGTCGGCGCCATGCTGGTGCTGGGCGATCAGTTCCGCTTCACCGACAACGCGCTGCTGTCGCCGGCCTACACCTGGTCCGGGCTGATGGCGGCGCTGCTGGCGATGGGCGAGCCGGTCGGCGCCGTCTGCGCCGGGCTGTTCTTCGCCGCGCTGCAGACCGGCGGCTTCGGCATGGAGCGGGCGACCGAGGTGCCGCGGGTGCTGACCCTGGTGCTGCAGGCGGTGATCATCCTGCTGCTGGCCATGCGCCACGGCCTGGGCCGCCCCGGCCTGCGGAGGCGGTGACCGGCATGGACTGGCTGTCGCTGTTCAACGCCGTGCTGTTCGCCCAGACCATCCAGGCGGTGACGCCGATCCTGCTGGCCGCCCTGGCCGGGGTGCTGTGCGACCGCGCCGGCGTGTTCAACATCGCGCTGGAAGGCCAGATGCTGATCGGCGCCTTCGCCGCGATCGCCGGCACCTGGGTCACCGGCAGCGTCGCCGGCGGCGTGGCCGTCGCCCTGGTCGGCACCATGGCGTTCTCGGCCATCCTGGCCTTCGGCTCGACCTGGTTCCGCGGCGACCCGATCGTCATCGGCATCGGCCTCAACCTGCTGGCCTCCGGCCTGACCGCCTTCCTGCTGCGCATCCTGTTCGGCGTCTCCGGCACCTTCACCGACCCGACCATGCAGGACCTGCCGCGCGTGGTGCTGCCGCGGATCGCCGCGGTGCCGTGGTTCAACCGCGTCTTCGGCAGCCACAGCGTGCTGACCTGGGCGGCCTGGATCCTGGTGGCGGTGATCGCCGTGTTCCTGTTCCGCACCATCTGGGGCCTGCGGCTGCGCGGCGTCGGCGAGCGGCCGGATGCGGCGGAGACGCTGGGCGCCAATGTCGCCCGCACCCGCATCGCCGCGGCGCTGGCCGGCGGCGCCCTGTGCGGCCTGGCGGGGGCGCAGCTGTCGCTCGGCAGCGTCACCCTGTTCGCGGAGGATATGAGCGCCGGGCGCGGCTGGATCGCGGTGGTGGCGGTGATGCTGGGCCGCGGCCATCCGGTCGGCGTGGCACTCGCCTGCCTGCTGTTCGGCTTCGCCGACGCCGCCGGCCTGCGGCTGCAGGGCCGGGGGCTGCCGAACCAGCTCACCGATATGGCACCCTATGTCATCACCCTGGTCGCGCTGGTCATCGCCCGCGGGCGGCGCCGGCGCGGGGCCATGGCCTGAACGCCCGAAGAGGAGACGCCGCGATGGAAGACCCCTATGCCCTGGCGGAAGCCGCCGCCGCGGTCCTGAAGCAGAAGCTCGGCGCCGACCATCACGCCGCGATCGTGCTCGGCTCGGGCTGGGGGCCGGCGGTGGACAGAATCGGCGAGACCGTCGCCGAGGTGCCCTTCGCCGAGATCCCGGGCTTCCCGCCGACCACCGTGCTCGGCCACAAGGGCGTGTTCCGCAGCGTCAAGGCCGGCGACCGGCGGATCCTGGTGATGGCCGGGCGGGTGCATCTCTATGAGGGCCACCCGCCGGCCAAGGTGGTGCATGGCATCCGCAGCGCGGTGCTGGCGGGCACCAGGATCGTGGTCCTGACCAATGCCTGCGGCGGCCTCAGGCCGGGCATGAAGCCGGGCGAGCCGGTGCTGATCCGCGACCACATCAACTTCACCGGCGTGTCGCCGCTGTTCGGCCCGAACCCGGACCGGCTGGGGCCGCGCTTCGTCGACCTCACCGGCTGCTACTCGCCCCGGCTGCGGCAGGCGGCGCAGGCGCTGGACCCGGCACTGACCGAAGGCGTCTATGTCGGCTTCCCCGGCCCGATGTTCGAGACGCCGGCGGAGATCCAGATGGTCGGCCGCTGGGGCGGCGACATGGTCGGCATGTCGACGGTGCTGGAGGCGATCGCCGCCCGCCATCTCGGCGCCGAGGTGCTGGGCCTGTCGCTGGTCACCAACCTCGCCGCCGGCCTGCCGGGCGCCGATCTCGACCACGAGCACATCCTCGAGGTCGCGCGCGGCACGGCGGAGCGGATGGGCGGGCTGTTCCACGACCTGGTGCGGACCATTTAGACCCGCGGGCGGGACACGCTCACCCGTCATGGCGAGCCCCGGAGGGGCGTGGCCATCCAGGGGCTGGGGCCGCTGGATGGCCACGTCGGCTTCGCCTCCTCGCCATGACGGCGATGGAGGCCCGGTCCGCGGTCAGTGGTTGTTGCGCGGCACGCCCTTGGTCTGGGCGACGCGCTGGTACTTCAGCGCCGGCTTGAGCGCCATGCCCCCGGCCAGCTGGTCGGTCATGCCGCGCTGGATCTCCTGCCACGGGGTCTGGCTGGCCGGGTACTTGTAGCCGCCCTGGGCCTCCAGTGCGGTCCGCCGGCGCGCCAGCTCCTCATCGGAGACCAGCACGTTCACGGTACGCTGGCGCAGGTCGACCCGGACCTTGTCCCCGGTCTGCAGCAGAGCGAGGCCGCCGCCGGCCGCCGCCTCGGGCGAGGCGTTCAGGATCGAGGGCGAGCCCGAGGTGCCGGACTGCCGGCCGTCGCCGATGCAGGGCAGGGCATGGACGCCCCGCTGGATCAGCCGCGCCGGCGGCTGCATGTTGACCACCTCGGCGGCGCCGGGATAGCCGATCGGGCCGGTGCCGCGGATCACCAGGATCGAGAACTCGTCGATCTCGAGCGCCGGATCCTCGATCCGGTGGTGGTAGTCCTCCGGCCCGTCGAAGACCACGGCCTTGCCGACGAAGGCCTCCGGGTCCTGCGGGTTCGACAGATAGCGGTCCCGGAATTCCGGCGAGACCACGCTGGTCTTCATGATCGCGCTGTCGAACAGGTTGCCCTTGAGGTTGAGGAAGCCCGACTTCGCCTTCAGCGGCCGGTCGGCCGGGCGGATCACCTCGGGGTTCAGGTTCTCGACATCCCGGCAGTTGTCGCCGATGGCGCGGCCGTTGACCGTGAGCGCCTCGGGATGCGGCAGCAGTCCGGCCTTCAGCAGCTCCGCCACCACGGCCGGCACGCCGCCCGCCTGATGGTAGTCCTCGCCGAGATACTCGCCGGCCGGCTGCAGGTTGACCAGCAGCGGGATGTCGTGGCCGACCTTTTCCCAATCGTCATTGTCCAGCTTCACGCCGAGATGGCCGGCGATGGCGTTCAGATGGATCGGCGCGTTGGTCGACCCGCCGATGGCGGAGTTGATCACGATCGCGTTCTCGAACGCTTCGCGGGTCATGATGTCGGACGGCTTGATGTCCTGCTCCACCATCTCGACGATGCGCTTGCCGGTCTCGTAGGAGATCTGGCCGCGCTCGCGATAGGGGGCCGGGATGGCGGCCGAACCCGGCAGCTGCATGCCCAGCGCCTCGGCCAGCGAGTTCATGGTCGAGGCCGTGCCCATGGTGTTGCAGTAGCCGACCGACGGGGCCGAGGCCGCGACGATGTCCATGAACTCGTCATAGTTGATCTCGCCGGTGGCCAGGCGCTCGCGCGACCGCCAGACGATGGTGCCGGACCCGACCCGTTCGCCCTTGTGCCAGCCGTTCAGCATCGGCCCGACCGACAGGGCGATGGCCGGGATGTTGACGGTCGCGGCGGCCATCAGCAGCGCGGGGGTGGTCTTGTCGCAGCCGACGGTCAGCACGACGCCGTCCAGCGGATAGCCGTACAGCACCTCGACCAGCGAGAGATAGGTCAGGTTGCGGTCCAGCGTGGCCGAGGGGCGCTTGCCGGTTTCCTGGATCGGGTGGCAGGGGAACTCGAACGGCACGCCGCCGGCGGCGCGGATGCCGGCGCTGACCCGCTTCGCCAGCTCGATATGATGCCGGTTGCAGGGCGACAGGTCCGACCCGGTCTGGGCGATGCCGATCATCGGCTTGCCGGACTGGAGCTCCTCCCGCGTGATCCCGAAGTTCAGGTAACGCTCGATATACAGGGCAGTCATCCCCGGATCGTCGGGGTTGTCGAACCATTGCTGGGACCGCAGTGGTCTCGAACGGTCTTGGCCGGCCATCGTCTTCTTTCCTCCAAACGCCGCGCTTTGCGTCGGCGCCCCACACCAAAGGCGAATTGTACGACGATATTAGGACAGCAGGAGGCCGCCGGGATAGAGGCGGATTTGCAGGCCGGAACGCGGCAGTGCATTCAGCCATTCGGAAAGCGAGGAGGCTGTCCCATGCCGCGCATCCCGATCGAGTCCAACGCCGTGTCGTCCGTCGGCTACGATCCGCGGGCCAAGGCGTTGGACATCGAATATGCCGGCGGCGCCATCTATCGCTACGCCCCGGTTCCGGACCGTGTCGTCTGGCAACTGCTGCGGGCGCCGTCCAAGGACCGGTTCGTCAACGCCCGCATCCGCGACGCCTATCCGTTCCGCCGCATCGCCTGAACCGGCCGCCGCAATCCGGCCACCGGATCCTGGTTCGATGGCCGGCCTGACACTGCTCCCGGTACTCCAATGCGGCGCCGCCTTTTTCTCTTCACAGCATTGCTTCTGCCGATCGCCGGCCGCATCGCCCGGGCGGAAGCGCCGGACTGGCCGCGGCAGCTGGTGGCAGCGGCCGAGGCCCAGATCGGCGTCACGGTGACCTATGACCCGGCCTATGCCCGCCTGGCCTATCCCGGCGGCGACGTGCCCCGCGATCGCGGCGTCTGCACCGATGTGGTCATCCGGGCATATCGCGACGCCTTCGGCATCGACCTGCAACGCCTGCTGCATGAGGACATGCGGGCGAATTTCTCGCGCTATCCTCGAAGCTGGGGTCTGTCGCGGCCCGACCCCAACATCGACCACCGCCGGGTGCCGAATCTGCAGGCCTTCTTCCGCCGCCGCGGCCGGGCGCTGCCCGCCGAATCGCCGGCGGCGTTCGCCGAGGGTGACCTTGTCACCCAGATGCTGCCGGGCAATCTGCCGCATATCGCGATCGTGACCGGCCGAATGGGCGCCGGCGGGGCGCCGCTGGTGATTCACAACATCGGCGGTGGGGCGCGGCTGGAGGATCGGCTGCTCGACTTTCCGCTCACGGGCCGCTACCGCTTCATCACCGGCTAGGCCGGCGCGGATCCCACAGCAGGCAGACCCGGTATGAAGGCCGCCATCTTCGATCTCGACGGCACCCTGGTGGACAGCGCGCCGGACATCGCCCATGCGGTCAACCGCATGCTGGCCGACCGCGGCGCGCCGGCGCAGCAGGTCGCGTTCATCGAGACCCTGGTGGGCGAGGGGGCGCGGATGCTGGTGGTCAAGCTGCACCGCTCCCTGGGCCTGCCGGCCGAGGATGTCGACCGCGACACCCGGATCTATCTCGACTACTACGCCGCCCGGCCGGTGGCGGACTCCCGACTCTATGCCGACGCGGCGACGGCGCTGCCGGCGCTGCGGGCGGCCGGGGTCCGGCTCGGCGTCTGCACCAACAAGCCGCAGGCGCTGGCCGAGCAGGTGCTCGACCAGCTCGGGCTGCTGGAGCATCTGTCCGCGGTGGTCGGCGCCGACACCACCCCGCATGTGAAGCCCGACCCGCGGCCGCTGCTGCACACTCTGGACCTGCTGGGCGTGGCGTCGGGCGAGACGGTCTATGTCGGCGACACCGGCATCGACCTGGCCTGCGCCCGGGCGGCCGGGGTGCCTTGCCGGATCGTCGACTGGGGCACTGGCCCGGCCGTGCCGGTCGAGGATTCGGCGCGGCTGGGCCGCTTCGCCGACCTGCTGCCGGTGTAGAGGGTCAGCGCGACAGCGCGAAGCGCCCGCCGGTGCGGCGGGCGAAGGACCGTTCGGCCAAAACACCGAATGTCAGGCCGATGGTGGTCCACAGCACCGCATGCATGCCCAGCGAGGCGATCCGGAACTGCCACAGCAGGTCGGCCGGGAAACCCTCCGGCACCTCGTTCACCGCCGGCAGCGCGACCTGCGTGATGGTGATGATCGCGATGTAGACGGTGCCGGCGATCAGGCCGGCGGTCCAGCCGCCATGGCGCCGGGCCAAGCCGAACGCGAGGTTGACCGCCAGCACCAGGGCCGCGATCGAGATCGCCAGCATGATGAAGAACAGGGTCGTGCGCTCGCCGATCGTGTCCGGGTTGCCGACCGCGGGCGGGTTGGCCGGGTATTTCAGGCCGGGCACCACCACCAGCGCAATGAAGGCGGCCAGCGCCAGCAGCGCCGCGGTGGCGCGGGCGTCGAGCCGGCCGACCCGGCCATAGGTGAAGGCGAAGACGAGAGCGAACAGCCCGCCGATGGCGGCGCCGTAGACGACCGCGCCGGTCAGCAGGCCGAGCCCGGCCTGGGTCTCACGGCTGACCAGCTCCGGCTCCTCGGCCTCGCCGCCGGCCGGGGCCGTGGCGGCCTCGGCATGGTCGCCGTGTTCATGCGAATGGCCCAGCGTCCCTTCGAGGGCGATGGCCCGGTCCACCTGGGGCTCGCCGAAGATCCGGGCGAAGCCGAAGGCAAGCAGGCCCGCCAGCACGCCGACCAGCATGCCGCGCAGCAACAGGCTTCCAACCATGGCGGCTGGCCTCAGTGGCAGGGGAAGCCGAGCAGATGGCGGCCGTCATGCACGAATTCGTGCACCGCGCTGCCGGAGAAGAGGGCGGTTGCGCCCTGCTCGGCGCCGACGAAATAGACCGCCAGCAGCAGGAGCAGCCCGGCGAACACCGCCCAGGGCAGCACCTCGCCGACCGGGATCGGGCCGACGGGAATGGCGATGGGACGGGCCGTGGCGGTGGTGACGGACATGATAGCGCTCCCCTGGGATTCGCGTCCCGCTGATATGCACCCTGGGCCATGACGGGGTCTGACTCCCGGAACCGCGTCGACGACGCCGTCCCGGTCACAGTGGCGCGACCGTGCCGGAGTTCCACCGGCTTCCGCATTCATGGCGAACCGGCTGCAGCATGGGTCGCGGCATGCTTTCTGTCAATCGAAGCCGCTGCCGGCTGGCGGGAATGGCATGTGTCGAGATGATAGGCATATCACAAAATGTCATGCCCTCGAGCTGAAGTCTGCCCTAGACAGGTCTGGCAGCTATCAAGGAAGGGAACGGCATGGCCAAGCTCACAAAGAAATTCTCGACCTGGCTTCGCAACGTGACCGGAGCGGAGGACGTAACCGGAGTGGGGGACGTGACCGAAGCGGGGCTGGATTCCGACGAGATGGAGATGCAGGATCCTGCCGAAAGGATGGAGGTCTATTCTCAGTTTGTCAGCGACAAGATTCAGTCATGGCGCGAGGAGCCGCCATCGAGGGAGCCGTTCGACATATCTGATTTGGACCTGGATAGTCTTTCCAGCGCCGTCATCGTTGAACTGCAGGCCGTCAAGTTGGAGGAATACCAGACGCAACGTGCCTTGCTTGAGGCCGTGACCGGCCGTGGTGACGGCAACGCGGCCTGTTCAGCCCTGTTGGCAGCGAAAAGCGCCCTGTTTGATGCCAACACTCTGTTGCGCAAGCTTTCGGAGGAGGATGTCGGCATCAGCTCTCGATCGGCGTGGCGAGGCCCCCAGCAAGCTTTTGTGACGCAAGAAATAGAGATGCTTAACCTCTTCGAGGGGCTTGTGGAGCCGATTATCAGCGATCTGGAAGAAAGGTCTAAAAAATTGCGAGAAAGATATGCAGTGATATCGGATATGGTGGAAGATATTATTGATGAAATGAAAATGGAGAATAAGAAAATCTTGAATGATGAAAAAATTATTAAATCTATCAGAAGGAATTTTAATACTGCTGAGCAAACATTTACAGAAATGAAGGCAAGAACCGATAATCTTCCGGATCGGGCGAGGCTGCGTCGGGCGTTTCCCGCGCTCGCTGATCGCTATGACGCGATCAACACGATATTTGGCGGATGCAATTTCATGGTTCTTGCGAGGCAGATAAATCAGGAGATCAATCCGAACATCAGTCTTGGAATCTAGGCCGCCAGGATCGACCGTGATGCCGACCCGCCTCACCCTGATCTGCCACGGCGCCACCGCCGCCACCCGGTCCGGGGCGTTTCCCGCCGACGAGCCGCTGGAGGAGCGCGCCCTGGTCCGTGTGGCGGCGTTGCAGCCGATGATCCGGAGGGCCGGCCGGGCCTGGACCAGCCCGGCACTGCGGGCGCGGCAGACGGCGGCGGCACTCAGTATCGACGCCATAGAGGAGCCGGCGCTGCGCGACATCGATTCCGGGCGCTGGGCGGGACGCCGGCTGGAGGAGATCCAGGCCGAGGAGCCGGAAAGCGTCATCGCCTGGCTGGCCGACCTCGACGCGGCCCCGCATGGCGGCGAGTCGCTGTCGGCGCTGCTCGGCCGGGCCGCGGCCTGGCTCGACGCCCGGGCCGGCGATGGCGGTCCCGGCATCGCCGTCACCCATGCTGCGGTGATCCGGGCGGCGATCCTGCATGCCCTGGCGGCGCCGGCCTCGTCCTTCTGGCGCATCGACATCGCGCCGCTGAGCCTCACGGAGCTGAGCCATGACGGCCGGCGCTGGGCCTGGCGGGCCGCAAGCCTGCCCGTCGGCTGAAGGCCCTTGTCCCGCCGGGAACGCGATCTCACTTTGGGGAGCACATCGCGCTCGCGGCCGCGCCCGGCCGCCGGAGAAACCCCATGGCCCTGAAGATCGATCCCTGGACCTTTCCTGCCCCCGACCTGGACGCCGAAGAGCAGGGCCGCCGCTCGATCGTGCTGGGCGGCGGCTGCTTCTGGTGCACCGAGGCGGTGTACAGCCAGCTCGACGGCGTGCTGTCGGTGCGGCCCGGCTATGCCGGCGGCACGAAGGAGACGGCCGACTACCGCACCGTCTGCACCGGCACCACCGACCATGCCGAGGTGATCGAGGTGGCGTATGACGCCGGCAAGATCAGCCTGGGCCAGATCCTGAAGCTGTTCTTCTCGATCGCGCATGACCCGACGCAGAAGGACCGCCAGGGCAACGATGTCGGCCGGCAGTATCGCTCGGCGATCTTTTACGCCGATGACGAGCAGAAGCGGGTGGCCGAGGCCTATATCGCCCAGATCGAGCGTGACCGGCTGTTCGATTCGCCGGTGGTGACCGAGGTGGTGCCGCTCGAGGCCTTCTACGAGGCCGAGGCTTATCACCACGACTACGCCGCCCGGAACCCGAACCAACCCTATATCCGCGCGGTCTCGACGCCCAAGGTCGAGAAGCTGAAGGCGGTGCATGGCGACATGCTGAAGCCGGCGGCCAAGGCGGGCTGACCCGTCACACCCCGCAGCGCGGGCACAGGTCGCGCAGCGGGCAGGCGGTGCAAGCCGGGGCGTGGGCGGTGCAGATGGTCTGGCCCAGCAGCGTCATCAGCCGGTGGAGCTCGCTGAGGTCGTCGGCATCCCACGCGTCCGGCAACTGGCGCATGAGCTGCTCGTAGCCGGTGTCGCACTCGGCATCGGGCGGCAGCAGCCCCAGCCGGCCGCCGAGCCGCAGCAGATGCGTGTCGACCACCAGGGCGCGTTTGCGCAGGGTGCTGAAGTTCAGCACCGCCGCGGCGGTCTTCGACCCGATTCCTGGCAGGCGGCGGAGCCACTGCATCGCCGCCTCCTCGTCCAGATTCGCCAGATGGTCGAGGGCGAGGCGGCCGGTGCAGGCGACGATCATGTGCAGGGCCTGGGGCAACTGCTCGGCCTTCGGCTCGGCCAGGTTCACCGGCCAGATGATGCGCAGGACCGCACGGGGCGATGCTTCGGCCAGCCCATCCCAGGATGGATAGCGCCGCCGCAGCTCCGTGAAGACCCGTCGCGCGACCTCGTCCCGGGTCTTGGAGCCGAGCATGCTGCGCACCAGCTGACTGACCGGGTCGCGGCGCCGGCCGTCGCGCCGCGGCCCGAGCCGGGCCAGCAGCCGGTCTCGCACTCGGGGCAACAGCGGACGGTCGTCGAGGGCGAGGGAAAGCTGCATCGAGGTCACCGGCCCATGGCTCAATTATTATAAGAACAAATATAGAACATTGCAATCGGGAAGCGATGCCTTGGCCGGTTCCGATGAGCGTGGGATAAGCGGATCCCGACCCTTCATCGAGACCGACCATGCTTCGACCTCCCGCGCCCCCGGCTGATATCGCCACCCTGGCGCCGACCGACCGCAGCCGGCGGATGCTGGAGGCGGCTCTGGCTGGGGCCGAGGCGATCCGGGCCGTCCGGGCCCATGCCGGGCGCTGGGAGGGCACGGCGCTGGAGAAGAAGGGCGCGCGCGACTTCGTCACCGCCGCCGACCGCCAGTCCGAGGCGGCGGTGGCCGCTTCGCTGTCCGTGGCCTTTCCCGGCCATGCCATCACGGGAGAGGAAGGGACGGCGATCCGTGGCGAAGGCCCCGGCACCTTCCTGGTCGACCCGATCGATGGCACCACCAACTTCGCCTGGGGCCTGCCCTTCTTCGGCATCGCCATCGCCCTGGTCGAAGGTGGCGAGACGGTGGCGGGCGTGGTGCTGGATCCCAGCCTGGGCGAGGCCTTCGTCGCCGAACGCGGCCATGGTGCTTTCCTCAACGGCCGCCGGTTGCGGATCGACCGCAGCGTGGCGCCGGAGGAGGCGCTGGTCGGGGCCAGCCTGCCGATCCCTGGGCAGCTGCGCAGCATCGATGTCGAGGCCTATCACCGGGCCTTGCGCAAGGTGATCGACCGCGCCGCTGGGGTACGCCGGCTCGGCTCCGCCGCGCTCAGCCTGTGCTATGTCGCCGCCGGCCGGCACGACGCTTTCTTCGAGGACGGCCTGTCGCCGCTCGACTATGCCGCCGCGGTGCTGGTGCTGCGCGAGGCCGGCGGTGTGGCCACCGGCTTCGACGGCAGCCCGATCCCCGCGACCGGCGCGGTGCTCGGCGCCAATGCCGGGCTGCATCCCTGGCTGGTCGGGCTCCTGACCAACAGCTAGCCGCGGCCGCCGACCCGGCGGAGGACGATCTCCTTGGCTTCAGCAGCGGCCTGCACCTCGCCGCGCCAGCGGGGCAGGGCGTGCGGATGCGCCTGCTGCAGCCAGGCGATCATCGTCTCCCGCACCTCGCAGCGCAGATCGAAGGCCCGGCCGGAGTTGCGGGCGCTGACCAGCATCCGGACCTCCATCACCTGCTCGCGGAAATCGGTGACCTGCAGCACCGCGACCTGGCCGTCCCATAGCGGCGAGGCCTTGGCGGTCTCGTCCAGCTTGCGCCGCATCTCCGCCACCGGCGCGGTGTGGTCGAGATAGAGGAAGACGCTGCCGATCAGGGCGGAGCCCTCGCGGGTCCAGTTCTGGAACGGCTGCTCGATGAAGTAGCTCAGCGGCAGCACCAGCCGGCGCCAGTCCCACAGCCGGACCACGACATAGGTCGAGGTGATCTCCTCGATATTGCCCCATTCATTCTCGACCAGGACGGCGTCGTCGATGCGGATCGGCTGGGTCATCGCCAGCTGGATGCCGGCGAAGACATTCTTCAGCACCGGCTGTAGCGCCAGGCCGATGACCAGGCCGGCGGCGCCGGCCGAGGCCAGCAGGCTGATGCCGTATTGCCGCACCGCCTCGAAGGTCATCAGCGCGGCGGACAGGGTGACCATCACGATCAGCGTGGCCGCGACCCGGCGCAGGATCCGGGTCTGGGTGACGTGCTTGCGCGCCAGCAGGTTGTCCTCGGCGTCCAGTGTGAAGCGGCGCAGATAGACGGTCATCCAGATGTGCAGCGCGGTCAGCGCCACCCAGCCGAGCAGGGCGATGAAGGCGAGCAGCAGGATCTGGCGGACGATGGCGATCTGGGCGTCGGTCAGCGGCGCCACGGCGGAGATCGCGACGATCATGGCAGCCAGCCGTGTCGGCCCATGGGTGCGCGACACCAGCGAGCGCCAGAACAGGTCCTTGCCAGCGACGATGCCGGTCGCGGTGCGGAACAGGATCTTGTGCACGGCCCTGGCGACCACCACGGCCAGGGCCAGCAGGCCGGCGCTGATCGCCCAGGGCGGCATCCAGGGCAGCTGGGCCTGGAGCCAGTCCAGCCAGCGTTCGACGGCATCGATCATCGGCAGTCCCATGCTGGTGTCCCCTCTGCATGGCAATGCGAAGGGCCGCGACGGGTTCCGGGCTAGGGTCTCCTTGTCGCCCCGAACATCGCCTCCAGCACACCGGGTGCGTCGGTGGTGATCTGGTCGGCGCGCAGCGCCACCAGCCGGGCCAGCGCGGCCGCGGCGCCCGGATGGTCGGGGTTCAGGGTCCAGGCGTCGACCGACTTGCCGGCGGCGTGGCAGGCGGCGATCAGGTCGACCCCCAGCGCATCGGCCCGCAGCACGATCGGCCAGGACAGATAGATCATCGCCGCCTCAGGCGCGCGCTCCAGCGCCGCGGCGATGAAGCGCTCGGCAGCCGCCGAGGTCACCAGCTTGCTCAGGGTGTCGTCGTCGCAGGGATCGAAGCCGAGGCGTAACACGTCAGCGCCGAGGCGGCGCACCGCGGTCCAGTCGCCGCCGCTCAGGATAAAGCGGCCGGCCACCGGGGCCAGTGTGGCGCAGAAGGCGTCGACGCTGCGCTCGTCCAGCGCCGCATCCGCCTCCTTGAGGTCGAGTTGGACCAGGGTCGCAGGATCGGCCCCAGTTGCGGCCAGCTCGGCCAGATCCTCCAACAGCAGCAGCCGCCCCTCGGTCGGCGTCCCGTCGTTGCCGCGCATCCGCAGGGCCCGCAGGTCGCCGACGCCGGCGGCCGCGACCGGGCCATGGCCGGTGGTCTCGCGGTCCAGCGTCTCGTCATGCAGGCAGGCGAAGCCGCCATCGGCGCGGCGGCGCAGATCCACCTCCATCGAGGCCCCCAGCACCATGCCCTCGCGCAGCCGGGCCGGGGTGAAGGGGATGTCCTCGGGCCGCCGCTGCAGCCGGTGCCATTTCAGCCGGGTACGGTGATCGCCGGAAACGATCTCGATGCCGTCAGGCATGCGCCTGCTCCTGCGTGCGGGCTGGTTCGGCCAGGCTCAGATGGCGGGCCGGCTCGCCGGCGCGGAACACGGCGCAGCGGGTCGGGCGCAGCGTCACCGCGGCGCCCTCGGCGATGCCGTCGGCCCGGCCGAGCTGCAGCTTGAGCGTGGCGCCGCCGATGTCCAAATCGGCCATGCGCACGGCGCCGAGATTGACCAACCGGGCGACCCGGCCGGAGACGGCGCCTGGCGTGCCGGCGGGGACGGGGACCAGATCCTCCGGCCGCAGCGCCAGGGTGGCGGGGCCGTCCGCCAGGTCGCAGGGCACCGCCAGGCCGTGCCAGCGCAGCCGGCCGGCCTCGACCCGGGCCTCGGCCAGGGTCATGGTGCCGATGAAGCCGGCGACGAATTCGGTCTCCGGCCGGGCATAGATCTCGCCGGGCCGGCCGACCTGCTCGATCCGCCCGTCCTTCATCACCACGATGCGGTCGGCCAGCGTCATCGCCTCCTCCTGGTCGTGGGTGACGAAGACGGTGGTCAGGCCCAGGCGGCGCTGGATCGCCCGCACCTCCTCGCGCAGCCGCACCCGGAGATGGGCGTCGAGGGCGGAGAAGGGCTCGTCCATCAGCAGGATCTTCGGCTCCAGCACGACGCAGCGGGCGATGGCGACGCGCTGCTGCTGGCCGCCCGACAGCTGGCCGGGATAGCGGTCGCCGTAGCCGGACAGGCCGACGAGATCCAGCACGCCGTCGACCCGGCGGTCGACCTCGCCGCGCGACAGCGGCCGCAGCCCCAGGCCGAAGGCGATGTTGCGGGCCACGGTCATGTGCGGCCACAGCGCGTGGCTCTGGAACACCATGCCGGTCGGGCGACGGTTCGGCGGCAGCGCGCCGATATCGGCGCCGTCGATCGCGACCCGGCCGCCGCTCGGCATCTCGAAGCCGCCGATCATGCGCAGCACGGTCGACTTGCCGCAGCCGGACGGGCCGAGCAGGCACACCAGCTCGCCATCGCCGATGGCCAGCGACACGCGGTCGACCGCGGCGGTCTCGCCGAAGCGCTTGGTCAGGCGGTCGAGCGCGAGCGTGGCCATGCTAGGCTCCCAGCCCGCGCGCGATGGTGCGGGCGCTGAGGATATTGCGCGCGAACAGCAGCGCGACGAAGGACGGCACCCAGAGCAGCACGGACAGCACCGCGCCGTACTGGATCACCAGCTGGTTGTTGATCAGCGAGATCATCAGGATCGGCATGGTCCGCACCGTCGGCGCGCCGATCAGCCACGCGCCCTCGGTCTCGTAGAAGGTGCCGACGAAGCTCAGCAGCAGGGCGGCGGCGATGGCCGGGCCGGCCTGCGGCAGGGTGACGTGCCAGAAGGTGCGGAACGGGCCGGCGCCGACGTCCCGCGCGGCCTCCTCCAGCCGCCGATCGACATTCTGGAAGGCGGCGACCGGAATCCAGATCATGAACAGCAGCGTGTTCAGCACCTGGATGATGGCGACGCCGGCGAAGGTGCCGACCAGGCCGAGCTGCAGGAAGATCGCAGCGATGGCGACATAGAGGCCGAATTTCGGGAAGGCCTGGGTCGCCAGGAAGGACAGCAGCAGCAGTTGCTTGCCGGGGAAGTCGAGCCGGGCAAAGGCATAGGCGGCGGGCAGGCAGATCGCGGCCGACACCGCGGTGACCACCACCGACAGGGCCAGCGAGGTCTGCAGCGCCGACCAGACATCGGCCCGGGCCAGGGTCATGCCCCAGAAGCGCAGGCCCCATTGTGTCGGCAGCAGGGCCGGATAGCGCCAGGCCTCGGCGAAGGCCCACAGGAACACGGTGGCGATCGGCACGATGATCGCCACCCCCAGCACCGTCGCCAGCAGCGGGCCGGGCAGGTGGCGGAACAGGCTCCGGGCGGCGGTCACGGTGCCCCCCGGGCGCGCGATTTCGAGATCGCGCGGACATACAGCACGCCGACCGCGGCGCAGATCAGAAAGGTGACCACCGCCTGGGTCTGGGCGGCGATCGGGTCGCGCACGTCGCCGAAGGTGCGCTGCATGTAGACGCCCATCATTTCCGGCGAGGCGGGGCCCAGCAGATAGGGCAGGGTGAAGGCGCCGAAGATGTTGAGGAACTCCAGCGCGAAGGCGATCAGCAGCGAGTTGCGGATCAGCGGCAGGATGATGCTGGCCAGGGTGCGGAACGGCCCGGCGCCGACGTCCCGCGCCGCCTCGATCGCCGGCAGCGGCACCTGGGCCAGGCCGGACAGCAGCACCAGCAGGGTCAGCGGCACGCCCTCCCACACCAGCCCGATCACCGGCCCCCAGGGGCCGAGATAGGGCGAGACGTAGCCGCCGATGCCGAAGGCCGCCAGGATCGTGGCCAGCAGGCCGTTCGGCCCGATCGAACGGATCAGCGCATAGGCGACGATGATGCCGGGCACGAACAGCGGGAAAACGGCGATGCCCTGCACCACCGCCGGCAGCCGCCCGGTGGCGAAGCGGAGGTACAGCGCCAGCGGCAGGCACAGGGCCAGCAGCAGCGCCGTCGCCACCGCCGTGGTCCACAGGGTGAAGCCGAGGTTGCGGCGGCTCTGCGGGTCGGCGAAGAAGTCGGCGTAGTTGGCCAGCGAGACCACGCTGCGGCCGTCGACCTCGACCCGCAGCGTGGCCAGGACCGCCGACAGCGCCGGCACCAGCACCAGCGCCACCACCAGCAGCACCGGCGCCGCCACCAGCAGCAGGCCCAGGGCCTGCCGCCGGATGATGATTGTTCGCAGGGACGGCAGGGACCGATCGGTCACTTCGACGGGTCGATATTGGGGGCGACGTTGCGGTACCAGCCGTCATTCATCGCCGCTTCCCATTCGCCGCGCGGATAGGTCGGGATCGACTTCGGGATTACCGCGGCGAACTGCTGCTTCAGCTCGGCCGGCAGCTTGTCCCAGTCGACGCCGGGGAAGCCGCCGAGCTCTTTGACGATCGAGACCTGCATCGCGTCGGTCAGCAGGAAGTCGGCCAGGGCCAGGGCGGCGTCCTTGTGCGCGCCGTTGCTGGGCACGGTGGCGTCGGCGAAGCTGCCGGACAGCGCCAGGTCCTGTAGCTGGAACAGCTTGACCGAGGGCGGCAGCACGCCCTGCGCCAGGCCCTGCAGCGCCTGGTCCGACCAGGCCGGGATCATCGACACCGCGCCGCTGGCCAAGAGCTGCAGCGTCGGCGTGTTGCCGGCGGCATAGGCGCCCTTCTCGTACAGCGACGGCGCGAGGTCGTTCAGGATGGCCCAGGCCTTGGGCAGCCGCTCCTCCGCCGCCGCGTTCGAATAATTGGCGACCGTGAACAGCGACGGGTCGCGGTTGTTGGCCTCGTGGATGGCGCGGACCACGAAGTTGCGGCCCGCCCCGCCCTTGTCCGGCCGGCCATAGATGAACTGGCCGGGATGGGACTTGATCCAGGCGGTCAGCCCTGCCCAGTCCTTCGGCACCTCGGCCTCGGCCACCTTCTCCGAATCATAGGCCAGCACGACCTGGGAGCCGCGATAGGGCAGGCCATAGGGCGACTCGATCGCCAACGGATTCAGCCGGGCGTTGCCGGGCACGGACTTGGCGTCGAAGCCGACCCACAGCCCGGCGTCGATGCCGCCCTTGGGCAGCAGCGGGTCGTTCTCCTCGAAGAAGTCGACCTGCGGGTCGATCCCGGCCTTCAGCGCGGCGAAGGCCCGGTCGGAGATCGCCACGATGCCGCCGCTGCCGGCGCCGCGCGAGATCACGACATTGACCTCGAAGTCGGGATGCGCCGCCTCGAAGGCGGGCTTCAGGACATTGCTCCACCAGTCCGAGATGTTGGCATCGCTGGCGGTGTAGACATCGATCCGCGTCGCGGCATAGGCCTGGCGCTGCGGCACCAGGGCGACGGCACCGGCGGCGACGCCGGCCGAAAGGATCTGACGGCGATTGAGCATCCTGCCCCCCGATGACGGCATGTGGTGTGCGGGTGCTGCCTTTAGGGGCGAAGCATGACAGGGTGATGACAGCCGGACCACCGCTTCGTGACTCGCCGCCGGAACCGCGTCGTTTGCGCGGGATTTTCCGTCGCCGCCGGCCTGGAGGGCCGGGATGCGGCGATCCATCATGGCTCGGGCCGCGGCGCGCCGTTGCGCCGGCCCGAACGAAAGGCTGCCGCATGAAGATCGCATCGCTTGAGACCCATGTCGTCGCCGTCCCGCCGCCGCATGTCGGCGGCATGTACTGGATCTTCGTGCAGCTGAAGACGGATGACGGCATCGAGGGCGTCGGCGAGATCTACTCGACGGCCTTTCACCCCCAGGCGATGGTGCCGCTGATCGCGGATGTCTTCGAGCGCCACCTGCTGGGCCACGATCCGCACCGGATCGAACGGTTCTGGCGGTCGGCCTATTCCAGCGGCTTCACCCAGCGGCCGGATCCGACGATGATGGGCATCGTCTCGGGGCTGGAGATGGCCTGCTGGGACATCATCGGCAAGGCGGCCGGCCGTCCGGTCTACGACCTGCTGGGCGGCCTCGTTCACGAGAAGCTGCGCGCCTACACCTATCTCTACCCGAAGAACGCCGCCGGCGAGTTCGACTTCAACGACCCCGACCTGGCCGCGGATTGCGCGGCCGAGATGGTGGCGATGGGCTTCACCGGGGTGAAGTTCGACCCGGCCGGGCCCTACACCGCCTATTCCGGGCACCAGATCTCGCTCGGCGTGCTCGACCGCTGCGAGACCTTCTGCCGCAAGGTGCGCGAGGCGGTGGGCAGCAGCGCCGACCTCTTGTTCGGCACGCATGGCCAGATGGTGCCGTCCTCGGCCATCCGCCTGGCCAAGCGGCTGGAGAAGTACGATCCGCTGTGGTTCGAGGAGCCGGTGCCGCCAGGGCAGGAGGCGGCGATGGCCGAGGTGGCGCGCGCGACCTCGATCCCGATCTCGACCGGCGAGCGGCTGTGCACGAAATATGAGTTCCAGCGGGTGCTGGAGCTCGGCGCCGCCTCGATCCTGCAGCCCGATATCGGCCGGGTCGGCGGCATCCTGGAGACCAAGAAGATCGCCAGCATGGCCGAGGCCTACTACGCCCAGTTGGCGCCGCATGTCTATTGCGGCCCGGTCGTCGCCGCCGCCGGCATCCAGGTCGGCGCCGCCTCGCCGAACTTCCTGATCCAGGAATCGATCCTGGATTACGGCGGCTTCCACGGCGAGATCCTCAAGAAGCCCTTAGCCTTCGACGACGGCTACCTGATCCCGTCGCGCGAGCCGGGGCTGGGGGTGGAGCTGAACCTGGACGTGGTGGCAAGGCACTCGCCGTACACCGGCGACCGGCTGCACCTGCAGATGGCCTCCGAGCCGGCCGACGTGAAGCAGTTCGCCCCCGCTCGCGGCTGAACGGGCCCTTCATGACCCACGACTATGTCATCGTCGGCGCCGGCTCGGCCGGCTGCATCCTGGCGGCGCGGCTGAGCGAGAGCGGCCGGCACAGCGTGCTGCTGCTCGAGGCCGGCGGCCGCGACGATTCCTTCTGGTTCCGCATCCCGGTCGGCTACGCCCGCAGCTACTACAACCCGCGGGTCAACTGGATGTACTGGTCGGAGCCGGAGGCGGCGCTGGGCGGCCGGCGCATCTATTGCCCGCGCGGCAAGGTGCAGGGCGGCTCCGGCTCGATCAACGCCATGGTGTTCGTGCGGGGCGCCGCGGCGGATTTCGACGACTGGGCGGCGGCCGGCAACCCCGGCTGGGGCTACGGCGACGTGCTGCCGCAGTTCCGCCGGCTGGAGAGCCATGCCGGCGGCGCCTCGGACTGGCATGGCGCGGACGGGCCGATCCATGTCACGCCGATGCGCGATGGCACCCATGCGGTGACCGACGCCTATCTCGCCGCCTGCCGCGAACTGCAGCTGCCGGCCAACGGCGACTTCAACGGCGCGTCGATCGAGGGCGCCGGAGTCTATGACGTCAACACCCGCGACGGGCGGCGGTCGTCGTCGAGCGTCGAATACCTGCATCCGGCGCTAGGCCGCCGCAACCTGACGGTCGAGCGCGACGCCCAGGCCCTGCGGGTGGTGCTGGACTCCACCGGCCGCGCCACCGGGGTCGAGATCCGGCTGGGATCGGAGACGCGCATCGTCACCGCGAAGCGCGAGGTGATCCTGGCCGCCGGCGCGGTCGACACGCCGAAGCTGCTGCAGCTCTCCGGCATCGGCGACGGCGCCCAGCTGGCCGCGGCCGGGGTGGCGGTGGCGCACCACCTGCCGGCGGTCGGCCGCAACCTGCAGGACCATCTCTGCGCCAGCTTCTACTACCGCTCGCGCGTGCCGACGCTGAACGGCAGCTTCGGCAGCCCGTGGGGCCAGGCCCGGCTGGGGCTGCAATACCTGCTGACCCGCAAGGGCCCCTTCGCCATGAGCGTCAACCAGGCGGGCGGCTTCTTCCGCGGCGCGCCGGGCGAGGCGCGGCCGAACATCCAGATGTATTTCAACCCGCTGTCCTACCGCATCCCGGACAGCCCGAAGGCCGGGCTGAAGCCGGAGCCCTATCCGGGATTCCTGCTGGCCTTCAACTCCTGCCGGCCGACCAGCCGTGGCGAGATCGCCATCGCTTCGCCCGACCCGTCGGCGGCGGCGAAGATCCGGCCGAACTACCTGTCCACCGACCGCGACATCGCGGAGGTGCTGCAGGGCAGCCGTCTGGCCCGCCGGATCATGGCGGCGCCGAGCCTGGCCGCGATCACGGTCGAGGAGATGCCTCCCTCCGCCGGGGCCGAGAGCGATGAAGCCCTGCTGGACTGGTTCCGGGCCAATAGCGGCTCGATCTACCATCTGTGCGGCAGCTGCGCGATGGGGCCGGATCGGGCGACCGCGGTGGTCGATGCCCGGCTGCGGGTGCACGGGGTGCCGGGCCTGCGCGTGGTCGACGCCTCGATCTTCCCCAACATCACCGCCGGCAACATCAACGCCCCGACCATGATGGTGGCCGAGAAGGGTGCCGGGATGATCCTGACGGATGCGGGGTAGGGAGCGGCTGCTCTGTTGCCTTTCCCGCCTGGCGAGACCTTTTCAGAACGCTCATCCCTCGCCGTCATTGCGAGGAGGCGCAGCCGACGAAGCAATCCATCGTCCCGCATGAGTTGCACCATGGATTGCTTCGCTACGCTAACAAGTAACTGACCGCTCAGGCGGCTCGTTACATCAAGGGCGGGTCGGCCGCCGGCCGGTGCTAAACTCGCAATGACGGTGTGTGGGTTTCCGAAAAGCTCTCGTAAGCGGCAGAGGCAACGCAAATCGACCCAGCGAAGTCGCAATAGCCCCGCGCGGCTACCAGTCCAGATTGGCCGACCGGCAGTTCGGGCAGACGGAGACGGCGCCGGACACCGGCGCCTTGCAGCGGTGGCAGTGGCCTAGAACGGAAGTGATGTGCAAGGCCACTCTCTTGGCTTCCCTGAGGTCGAGGCCGAGTTGGTCATGCAGCCGCTTCGCGCCCTCAAGCGCGCTGGACCGCGTTGTTTTCGCGATCGACGCCTTGTCGCCGTCGCCGAGCGATGACGGCCAGGTCACGACGCTTCGGCAGCGGGGACACATGATTGTGTTGCCTGTGGTCGCCTCGCTCCCGGTCATCATGCTTGCCCGTCACGATGAGGCGATCATAGCAGGTCCTGGGGCCGGCCGGCCTCGCCTTCACACAATCGGCAGCCCGACATAGTTCTCGGCCAGCACGGTCTGGGCGGTGCGGGAGCCGCGGATGTAGTCCAACTCGGCCCGCTGCAGCCGGCGCTCCAGCGGGCCGGTGTCGGGGAAGCGGTGGGTCAGGCCGGTGAACCACCAGGAGAAGCGCTCCGCCTTCCACACCCGGGCCAGCGCGCGGGCCGAATAGCCGTCGATGCCGGCGGCCGAGCGCTCGCGGTAATGCTCCTCGAAGGCCTCGGCCAGCATGATCACGTCGGACACCGCCAGGTTCAGCCCCTTGGCCCCGGTCGGCGGCACGATATGGGCGGCGTCACCGGCCAGGAACAGCCGGCCGTGGCGCATCGGCTCGGACACGAAGCTGCGCAGCGGCGCGATGCTCTTCTCGAAGGACGGGCCGCGCACCACTGCCGCCTGCGGGCCCAGGCGCAGGCACAGCTCGTCCCAGAACCGGTCGTCCGGCCAGTCCTCGATCCGGTCGTCCAGCGGGCATTGCACGTAGTAGCGGCTGCGATGGGCCGACCGCATGCTGGCCAAGGCGAAGCCGCGCTCGTGATTGGCGTAGATCAGCTCGTGATGGGCCGGCGGCACATCCGCCAGCACGCCGAGCCAGCCGAAGGGATAGACCCGCTCGAACTCGCGCCGCACACCCTTCGGGATGTAGCCGCGGCTGACGCCGTGGAAGCCGTCGCAGCCGGCGATGAAGTCGCAATCCACGCGCTGCTCGACGCCGTTTTGCCGCCAGGTGACGGAAGGGCGATCGGTGTCGATCTCGTGCAGGGCCACGTCCCCGGCGTCGAACACGATCGACAGACCGCGCTCTTCGGCGCCGTCGAACAGGTCGCGCATCACCTCCTGCTGGCCGTAGACGGTGATGCAGGAGCCGGTCAGGGCCTGCATGTCGATGCGGAACATTTCGCCGTCGACCGCCAGGTTGGTGCCGGCATGGGGCAGCCCCTCGCGACGCAGCCGGGCGCCCAGGCCCAGCCGGTGCAGCAGGTCGACCGTGCCCTGCTCCAGCACCCCGGCGCGGACCCGGCCTTCGACATAGTCGCGGCTGCGGCGCTCCAGCACCACGGCCTCGATGCCGGCGCGGTGGAGCAGATGGGCCAGCACCATCCCGGCCGGCCCGGCGCCGATGATCGCGATCTGGGTGCGCATGGGCCTAGGCTAGGCGCAGCGGCGCGGAAAGCCATGGACGCGGCTTCGGAAAACTTGGACAATTTTTCCCGCGCGCTTCGGGCGGTCAGGAGGCAGGACTCCATGCAAACACCCGCGATTCCGAATTTTTTCCTCTATGGCGAGGCGCCGCGGACGGTCGACGACCGGTTCCTGCATTTGGAGGCATTGGAGGATCGCAGCCGACCCAGCGGCTGGACTATCCGGGCCCATGCCCATGCCAACCTGAACCATGTCTTCCACTTCACCCGCGGCGGCGGCGTGGTCCGGGCCGAGGGCCAGTCGATCCGGCTGCAGGCGCCCTGTCTGCTGCTGATGCCGGCCGGGGTGGTGCATGGCTTCGACTTCGAGCCGGAGACGGTCGGCTCCGTCCTGACCGTGTCCGACGCCGCCCTGCGCGAGCTGGTGCGGCGCGAGCCGGAGTTCCGGCCGCTCTTCGCCGCCCCGGCCGTGATCCCGGTCGCCGACCAGGGCTTCATCCTGGCCAGCCTGGGCCGGCTGTCGCGCGAGCTGGCCTGGCTGGCACCAGGCCGGGCCGCGGCGGTGGAGGCGCTGCTGGTCGGCATCCTGGTCGAGGTGCTGCGCCTGGCGCAGGCGGGGGGCGGGGAGACCGCGGCCCCCGGCCCGCAGGCGCTGCTGGTGGCCCGGTTCCGCGAGCGGATCGAGCAGCACTACCGCGCCCATGACGAGGTCGAGGATTACGCCCGAGCGCTGGCAGTCAGCCCGAAGCAGCTCTGGGCCGCCTGCCGCCGGGTGGCGGGCGCGCCGCCGGCCCGGCTGATCCAGGACCGGCTGTTGCTCGAGGCCAAGCGCCTGCTGCTCTACACCAATGTCTCGGTGGCCGAGGCGGCCTATGCTCTCGGCTTCAACGACCCGGCCTATTTCTCGCGGCTGTTCGCCAAGCAGACCGGCCGGTCGCCGCGCGACTTCCGCCGCGGCGGCGACCGCCGGGATCAGGTCAGCGCGTCGACCACACCGCCATCGACCCGCAGCGCCGCGCCATTGGTGGCCGCAGCCTGGGGCGAGACGGCATAGACCACCATGTTGGCGACCTCCTCGGTCGTGGCCATGCGGCCTAGGATCGAGGTCGGGCGGTGGGTGCGGACGAACTCGGTCGCCGTCTCGTCGATCGACTTGCCGGACTCCGCGGCCATCTCGCGCAGGAACTCCTTGACCCCCTCGGTCATGGTCGGGCCGGGCAGCACCGAGTTGACGGTCACGCCGGTGCCGCGGGTCAGCTTGGCCAGGCCGCGCGCGATCGAGATCTGCGCCGTCTTGGTGAAGCCGTAATGCACCATCTCGACCGGGATGTTCAGGCCGGATTCGGAGGAGATGAACACCACCCGGCCCCAGTCGCGCGCCAGCATGCCCTTCAGATAGGCGCGCGACAGCCGCACGCCGGACATGACATTGACTTCGAAGAACCGAGCCCAGTCCTCGTCCGGGATGTCGAAGAACTCCTTCATCTCGAAGATGCCGACATTGTTGACCAGGATGTCGACCTCCGGCACCGCTGCCAGTAGCTCGGCGCAACCCGCGGCGGTCGAGACGTCGGCCACGGCGGCGCGCAGCGCGGCGCCGGGCACGGCCTGCCCGATCCGCTCGATCGCCTCGGCCACCGCGGCGGGCTTGCGGCCGTTCACGATCACCTCGGCGCCGGTGCCGGCCAGCCCCTGGGCGATGGCGGAGCCGATACCGGCGGTGGAGCCGGTGACGAGGGCGGTCTTGCCGGACAGGTCGATCTTCATGGGCTGGCTCCGGGGTGCGGGGGAGAAGGCTGCGGGCCCGTCAGAGGAGGGCGCTGCCGCCATGAATATAGGCAGTGCTGCCGGTGGCGTAAGGGTTGGTGATGAAGGCGAGGATCTGGATGGCGACGTGTTCGGGCTGGCCGACCAGCCCCGCCGGCAGGGCGGCCGCGGCGCGGTCGTACATCGCCTGGCGGGCCTCCGCGGCCATGCGGTCGTACAGCGGCGTCACCACCAGCCCCGGCGAGACCGTGTTCACCCGCACCGGCGCCAGCTCCAGCGCCAGGCCCTGGGCCAGCGCCTCCATCCCGGCATTGATCGCGCCCTGGATCGCGGCGCCCTTGCGCGGCCGGATCGCCAGCACGCCGGTGACCAGGGTCAGCGACCCGCCGTCGCGGATCGGCGCGGCGCGGGCGATGCGGTAGGCGCCCCAGAACTTCGAGTTCATCGAGGCGAAGGCGTCGGCCAGCGGGAGCTCGCGCACCGCCGCCACCTTGGTCTGCGCCGCCGTGACCACGACGTGATCGTAGACCGTCCCGTCGGCGAAGAAGGCCTCGACCGCGGCGTCCGAGGTGATGTCGAGCGCCCGACCCTCGGCCCCGGCGCCGATCGCGGCGACGGCGGCGTCGATCTTCTCCTGCGACCGCGAGGCCACGGTCACCGCCGCGCCCAGGTCGGCCGCCGCCTGCGCCGTGGCCAGGCCGAGCCCCGAGCTGCCGCCCACCACCAGCACGCGCTGGCCTGCGAGATCACCCATCATCCTTCTCCTTCGATATCCGCCGGCCCCTCTGGCCGCTTGTCGCGAAGATCTGGACCCTCTGCGCTCCGGAAATAATACTCGGGGCTGGAAAGCCACTCTTGCTGGATCGTTGAGAATGGGCGCGATCGAGAACCTGACCGACATTGCCGTCTTCGCCCGCATCGCCGCCTCCGGCAGCCTGTCGGCGGCGGCGCGGGAGCTCGGCCTGTCGCTGGCCGTGGTGTCGAAGCGGCTGGCCCGGCTGGAGGCGGCGCTCGGCGTCCGGCTGGTGCAGCGCACCACCCGGCGGCTCAGCCTGACCGAGGAGGGCGCGGCCTTCCACGAACGGGCGCTGCGCATCCTGGCGGAGCTGGAGGCGGCGCAGGAGGCGGTGGGCGGCGACGGCCGGCCGCGCGGCCTGCTGCGGGTGACCACCACGGCCGCCTTTGCCCGC
The DNA here is from genome assembly GCF_005938675.2 of Mycobacterium sp. KBS0706. Classification (GTDB taxonomy): domain Bacteria; phylum Pseudomonadota; class Alphaproteobacteria; order DSM-16000; family Inquilinaceae; genus Inquilinus. The sequence continues at coordinate 31,665 of NZ_VCCH02000011.1, read as the reverse complement.
CGCTGGATCGCGCCGATCCTGGCCCGATTCCAGGCGGACTGCCCGGAGGTTCGGGTGCAGGTAACCGCCACCGACGCCGTGCTGGACCTGGTGCAGAACGGCGTCGACCTCGCCATCCGCCAGGCGGTGCTGCCCGACAGCGCCCTGATGGTGCGGGACCTGGCGCCGAACTGGCGGGTGGCCTGCGCCGCACCGGACTATCTCGCCCGGCGCGGCCGTCCGGAGACGCCGGCGGATCTGGCCGGCCACTCCTGCATCGTCTATGGCGACCCGCCGATGACGGCCTGGAGCTTCGCCGCGCCGGGCGGGCCGCCGGTCGAGGTCGCCGTGTCCGGCACGATCATGAGCAATGACGGCGAGGTGGCGCATGAGGCCGCACTGGCCGGCGCCGGCATCGTGCTGAAATCGATCTGGTACGTGGCCGGGGACCTGGCTGCCGGGCGGCTGGTGCGGGTGCTGGCCGACCATGCGTCGCCGGCCTCGCCGATCCAGGCGGTGTTTCCCTCGGCCCGGCATCTCGCTCCGAAGACCCGAGCCTTCCTGGATGTGCTCGGTGCCGAGCTGCGCGTTGCCGCCCGGCGCCTGGACCGGCCGTGATGCCTTGCCAGGGTGCGCCGGGGCTGCTCAACTCGCGGATATCCGGCCGACCGGCCGCGCTCCCGAGATGATGGACTTCTGATGACCGAGCCTGCGCTGATCCCTGTCTTCGACGGGCACAATGACGTTCTGCTGCGCCTCCTGAAATCCCACGCCGCTTCGGCAGAGGCGGCTTTCGTCGAGGGCACCGCGACCGGCCATCTCGACCTCCCACGGGCGCGAAAAGGTGGCTTCGTCGGCGGCATGTTCGCAATCTTCCCGCCGCCGGTGCAGGGCTCCGGCAGCCCGATCGACCGGATGAAGGGCGGCAGCTACACCGTGCCGCTGCCGGCGGAGCTGGGGCTGGCCGACGCCCAGGCCTCGACCATCGCCATGGCCTCGATCCTGCTGCGGCTGGAGCGCGCCGGGGGCCTCAGCGTCTGCCGCAGCGTCGCCGAGATCCGTGCCGCCGTCGCCCGCGACTCGCTGGCCACGGTGTTCCATGTCGAGGGCTGCGAGGCGATCGATACCGATTTCCGCATGCTCGACCTGCTCTACGCCGCCGGGCTGCGGTCGCTCGGCATCGTCTGGAGCCGGCCGAACGCTTTCGGCCATGGCGTGCCCTTCACCTTCCCGAGTACGCCCGACACCGGGCCGGGCCTGACCGATGCCGGGCGCGAGCTGGTGCGTGAGTGCAACGAGCGCCGTATCCTGATCGACCTGTCGCATCTGAACGAGAAGGGCTTCTGGGACGTGGCGGAGCTGTCGACGGCGCCACTGGTCGCGACCCATTCCAACGCCCACTCGGTCTGCCCGCATGCGCGCAACCTGACCGACCGGCAGCTCGACGCGATCCGCGAGAGCCGCGGCATGGTGGGGCTCAACTTCGCCACCGCCTTCCTGCGCCCGGACGGATCGATGAACGCCGATACCGATCTCGAGATCATGGTGCGGCATGTCGATGCCCTGATCGAGCGGCTGGGCGAGGACGGGGTCGGCATGGGCTCCGACTATGACGGCGCCACGGTGCCGGCGGCGATCAAGGACGTGGCCGGGCTGCCGCGGCTGTTCGAGGCGCTGCGCGCCCATGGCTATGACGACGCGCTGCTGCGCAAGCTCGGCACCGAGAACTGGTTCGGGGTGCTGGAGCGGAGCTGGGGCGGATGACGGCGATGTCGGAAGAACGGACGATCACGACCGTCGACGAGGCGATCCGGGAACTCGCAGGGGCACCGGACGGCGTCCTGCCCGTGGACGCCATGACCTGGGCGCTGCAGCATTGGGACGAAGCCGGCCCCCGCTTCGTCGAGCTGCTGGAGCGCTGTGCCGGCGGCAGCGTCTGGTCCGAGGGCATGGAAGATGCGCTCTTCTTCATCTTCCACCTGCTGGCGGAGAAGCAGGAGACGCGCGCCTTTCCGGCTCTCTGCCGCCTGTCCCGCGACAGCGAGGCGGTCGAGCTGATCGTCGGAGACGCGATCACCGAGACGCTCACCCAGATCCTGATCAGCACCTTCGACGGCAACGCCGCCCTCCTGAAGGCGGTGATCGAGGACGCCGCGGCCGACGAGTTCGTGCGCGAGGCGGCGTTCCAGGCCCTGGCCTGGCACTGCCGTGCGGGCGCGATCTCCGACGAGGAGATGCGGGCCTATCTGCTGCATCTCCACGAGCAGACGCAGCCGGGCGAGAACATGGTCTGGCTCGGCTGGGTGAACGCGGTCTCGAGCCTGGGCTTTCAGGACCTCGCCGACAAGGCGGAGCGGCTGGTCGACGAGTTCTTCCTGCACATCATGGACGTCGGCGACTTCCGCGACGATCTCCGCCAGACGCTCGCCGACCCCGATCGGATGGTGCGCTTCACCGCCAACCACATCGGCCCGTTCGTCGATGCGATCGGCACCCTTTCGACCTGGCACGGCTTCTCGGAGGAATACCGGGAGCAGCTGGCGAGAGGGGAGGAGTCGGACGACGGGATCGGCGACCTGGACGATCCGCTAGTTCCCCGTGGATGGCCGTCCATCGCATTCGGTGAGCCCGCGATCAATCCGGCGCGGGATGTCGGCCGCAACGACCCTTGCCCCTGCGGTAGCGGCAAGAAGTACAAGAAGTGCTGCCTGGGGAAGGATGCGGCTTGATCTGGCCTGTCGTCCCCTGATGACGGAGATCGACCGGTATCGCGCCGCCATCCTCGGCGCCGTCCCGGACCTCGTCGGCTCGGCCTTCCGGCTGCTGGCGGAGAGCTGGGATTCGACGGCGGTCGAGGTCGACGGCCGGCTGGTCTTCAAGTTCCCGCGCCATGAGGCGGCGGCAGGGCGGCTGCGCAAGGAGGCCGCGCTGCTGAGCCTGGTCCGGCCCGCAGTGTCGCTGCCGGTTCCCGACCTGGTGCTCGAGGAGGGGCCGCCGCTGTTCTCCCGGCACGCCAAGATCCCGGGCGACCATCTGCTGACGGCGCACTATGCCGAGTTGCCGGAGGCGGCCATCCGGCAACTCGCCGAGGATCTGGCGGGCTTCCATGCCGAGCTGCACCGGCTCGATCCCGGCCGGATGGCGGCTGCCGGCGCCGGGCCGGTCGAGGATTGGGGGACGGCGGAAGAGATCGGCGCCAAGGCGCTGCCGGTGCTGACACCGGAGCTGCGCGGGACGGCGGAGCGGCTGCTCGCGGCCTATGGCCGGCTGCCGCCCGATCCGCATGGGACGATCTACGGCTTCTTCGACGGGCATGGCTGGAACATGGCGTTCGACCATGGCCGGCAGCGGCTCAACGGCATCTACGACTTCGCGGATTCGGGCATCGGGCCGCTGCACCAGGAGTTCGTCTATTCCGGCTTCGTCTCGCCCGACCTCACCGCCCGGCTCGTGACGGCGTATGGGGCGCTGACCGGCCTGACGCTCGACCGCCGCCGGATCGCGATCCTCACCGGCACGCACCGCCTGTGGGAGCTGGCCGAGCTCGCCGGCGATCCCGAGCATGAGCCGACGATGGTCCGCAGCTTTGCGGACTGGGCCGCGACGGCGGAGACTTTCTAGGTCGGGTCAGAGTGCCGGCCGGTCCTCGCCCAGCCCGGCTCGCGCCGGCGTGCCCATCGGCCGATACTGGCCGATCAGCAGCGCCGCCTGGGTCCGCAGCGCATCGCTGAGCTGCGGCGCGCCGCGGCCCATCTCGTCGGTCACCCGGAACAGCAGCCGCTCGATCGTGTCGAGATGCTTGGTCCGCAGCGTGCCGGCGACATGCGCCTCCCGGCGCCTGGGGTCGAGCAGCGTGTCGTAGAGAGCGTCGAGATGCTCGACCAGCGTGGCGGCAGCGGCAATCGAAGCCTCGTCGCCCTCGGTCGAGGTGAAGCGGATCGGTGGAACGATGCGCGTCGGCCGATCCATGCTGGGCCTCCCCGGAAATCAATCATCCACGATCCCTTGGATCGGGATATTTGGCAACTCCGAAGCGGGCCTGTGCGAATTAATTTATCTTACGGATTTTTCAGGGATTTTAGTGGCTGTCGAGATATCGCGTCTGGAAGGCGGAGAGGTCGTGCCGGAAGCTGGCAAGACTGTAGTCTCCGGTCTCCAGGGGAGGTGCACGGTCCTGCAGAATCGCGTGCAGAATGCATTCCTGGGTCCGTCCCAGGCTACCCTGCCGCGCCGCCACCATTGCCAGCGAGATCCAACACGTCTCCTCCGGGCTGGGCGGAAATCCGTCCTCCCAGTTCTGGCCCTGGATACGGAGCCAGAAGTGCAGCGTCTGCGCGAGGCTATGGCCGTCGTTCGTCATTCGCTCTGCCGTCAGCATGGTCTTCACAAAAGACATGGGGCAGCGATTTGTTCCGGCGTTCCGTCACAACCTGGCCAGCGGGAGAGGTAATACAGAGGGAGCCCTGCCGTCTCAGCCCACCGCGGCCCGCAGCGCCTGCTCCAAATCGGCGATCAGCTCGGCAGGGTCTTCGATGCCGGCGGACAGGCGCAGCAGGTCGTCGGGCACCCGGCTGGTCGGCCCTTCGACGCTGGCGCGGTGCTCGATCAGGCTCTCGACCCCGCCCAGCGAGGTGGCGCGTTTCCACAGCTCGACCTTGGCTGCCGTGGCGATCGCCGCCTGCGCGCCGGCCTTGACCCGCATCGACAGCATGCCGCCGAAGCCGCCCTGCATCTGCCGGACGGCGACTGCATGGCCCGGCGCGTCCTCCAGCCCGGGATACAGCACCGCCGAGACCAGCTCGTGGCCGCGGAAATGCTCGGCGATGGCCAGCGCCGTGGCCGAGGCCTGGCGCACCCGCGGCACCAGGGTGCGCATGCCGCGCAGCAGCAGCCAGGCCTCGAACGGGCCGAGCACCGCACCGTGCTGGGCGCGGATGCGCTTGACCCGCTGCCAGGTCTCGTCGTCGCGTGCGGTGGCCAGCGCCCCGGCGATGACGTCGGAATGGCCGTTCAGGTACTTGGTCGCCGAATGCATCACCAGGTCGGCGCCCAGCGCCAGCGGCCGGGTCAGCACCGGCGTCGCCACGGTGGAATCGACCGCCACCCGGGCGCCTGCGGCATGCGCCGCTTCGGCCACCGCGGCGATGTCGGTGACGGTCCACATCGGGTTGGCCGGGGTCTCCAGCCACACCAGCTTGGTCTCGCCCGGGCGCAGGGCGGCGCGGACCGCGTCGATGTCGTGGGTGTCGACCAGTTCGACCTTCAGTCCCCAGCGGGTGGCCTCGGTCACCAGCCAGTTGCGCAGCGACCAGTACATCACCTTCGGCGCCAGCACATGATCGCCCGGCGCCAGCGCCAGGAACACCGCGGTCGCCGCCGCCATGCCGGAGGCGAAGACGGCAGCGCCCTCGGCGCCTTCCAGCGCCGCCAGCACCGCCTCGGCCTGGTCGAAGCTCGGGTTGTTGTCCCGGGCGTAGATCCGGCCGGACCGGTACTGGTTGTCCGGGTCGCGGATATAGGTGGAGGAGGGGTGGATCGCCGGGGTGACTGCCTTGGTCACCGGGTCGACCCAGCCCAGCGCCTGCGCCGCGATGCTGGCGGCCGAAAGCTTGCTCTTGTCCATCGTTCCGCCTCCGGCAGCTGTTCTATCGATCGTCATGGCGAGGAGCGAAGCGACGTGGCCATCCAGGGCCGCTCGCACCGGCCCTGGATGGCCACGCCCCTGCGGGGCTCGCCATGACGGTGAGTGACTTGACTCGCTGGTACTATTCCGCGAAGACGCGGGCGAAGATGTCGTCGACGTGCTTGGTGTAGAAATCGTAGCTGAAGGCGTGCGCCAGCTCCTCGCGCGGGATCGTGACCTCCGGGTCGGCGGCGAGGCGGTCGAGGAAGCTGCCGCCCTCGTGCCACACCTTCATGGCGTTGCGCTGGACCAGGGTGTAGGCGGTCTCGCGGCTGATTCCGGCCTGGGTCAGGGCCAGCAGCACGCGCTGCGAGAACACCAGGCCGCCGAGCGATTCCAGATTGGCCTTCATCCGCTCCGGATAGATCAGCAGCTTGTCGACCACGCCGGTCAGGCGCGACAGGGCGAAGTCCAGGGTGACGGTGGCGTCGGGCGCCTGCATCCGCTCGACCGAGGAATGGCTGATGTCGCGCTCATGCCACAGCGCCACATTCTCCATCGCCGGCACGACGGCGGCGCGCACCAGCCGGGCCAGGCCGGTCAGGTTCTCGGTCAGCACCGGGTTGCGCTTGTGCGGCATCGCCGACGAGCCCTTCTGGCCCGGGTGGAAGAACTCCTCCGCCTCGCGCACCTCGGTGCGCTGCAGGTGCCGGATCTCGATGGCGAGGTGCTCGATGGAGGAGGCGACGACGCCGAGCACCGAGAACACCATGGCGTGGCGGTCGCGCGGGATCACCTGGGTCGACACCGGCTCGACCTGCAGCCCCAGCTTGTCGGCGACGTAGCGCTCGACGAAGGGATCGACCGAGGCGAAGGTGCCGACCGGGCCGGAGATGGCGCAGGTGGCGATTTCGCGCCGGGCCTGCACCAGCCGGTCGCGGTTGCGGCGGAAGGCGGCCCAGTGGCCGGCCAGCTTCAGGCCGAAGGTGGTCGGCTCCGCATGGATGCCGTGGCTGCGGCCGACGGTCAGGGTGTGCCGGTGCTCCTCGGCCCGCCGCTGCAGCGCCCCCAGCAGGCCGTCGACATCGGCGATCAGCAGGTCGATCGCCTGGGACAGCTGGATCGACAGGGTGGTGTCCAGCACGTCGGACGAGGTCATGCCCTGGTGCACGAAGCGCGCCTCGGGCCCGACATACTCGGCCAGGTTGGTCAGGAAGGCGATGACGTCGTGCCGGGTCTCGCGCTCGATCTCGTCGATGCGCTCGACGTTGAAATTGCCGCGCTCGCGCACCGCCTTCACCGCCGTCTCCGGCACGATGCCCAGCTGGGCCATCGCCTCCAGCGCCGCGACCTCGATGTCCAGCCAGATCCGGTACTTGTTCTCCGGCTCCCAGATCCGGGTCATCTCGGGGCGGCTGTAGCGGGGGATCATCGGCGTGGTCCATGCGGGGCAGGGGAAGGCGGTCGGGGACGGACCTCCCTTTCCTTGTCATTGCCGGGCTTGACCCGGCAATCCAGAAGATGTCGACAGCCTCTGGATGCCCGGGTCAAGCCCGGGCATGACAGTTGAAGAAGACCTGTCCCGATGCTCCTGGGCGGTATAGCAGCATGCGGCGGCTCGGCGGAAGCGCACGGCCTTGCCGAAACTGCATGCCCCTGGTGCGTCCTCGCCGGAATTGGACTGCCTGGATTTGGCCGATTGGCCCTGGCGGCCAGTCCGATTCATCGCCATCTGTGCGGCATCCACCTGCTGTCCAGGTCCCCTGCCATGTATGTCCCGCCCGCCTTCCGGGAAGACCGGATCGAGATCCTGCACGCCGCGATCCGCGAGGCCGGCCTGGCCACGCTGGTCAGCCTCGGCGCCGATGGCCTGGTCGCCAGCCATGTGCCAATGCTGCTGGACCCGGAGGCCGGGCCGAACGGCACGCTCTATGGCCATCTCGCCAAGGCCAATCCGCATGCCGCCGGCGGCGTGCCGGGGGTGGAGGCGCTGGCGATCCTCCAGGGGCCGGACGCCTACATCACCCCGTCCTGGTACGAGACCAAGCGCCAGACCGGCAAGGTTGTGCCGACCTGGAACTACGTCGCCATCCACGCCAGCGGGCCGCTGGAGATGTTCGACGACGCCGACCGGCTGCTCGACCTCGTCACCCGCCTGACCCTGCGGCACGAGGGCGGCCGGGCCGCGCCCTGGTCGGTCAGCGACGCACCCGCCGATTTCGTCCGCGGCCAGTTGAAGGGCATCGTTGGCTTCGCCCTGCCGATCGCGCGGCTGGAGGGCAAGTGGAAGATGAGCCAGAACCGGCCGGCCGCCGACCGCGCCGGCGTGGTCGAGGGGTTGGGCGCCGACGGGCGGGGCGAGGTCGCGGCGCTGGTGCCGGTCGAGCGGGGCTGAGGCCCGCGCCGGCTAGGACTTGAACTTCAGCAGCCGATCTTCACTGGCATATTTGTCGATAATGGCCGTGAGGCTCGCGGCACGCTCCTCCATCGTATTGCCGGACGGTGGGTGGGCACGGCCCTGAGGCGTCGCCGCCCACTGCGCCTCGGCCCGGGCGAGAGCCATCATGCGCAGGAGGGGCGACTCCGTCTTGGCGTAGTCCGCAAGGGGCCCGCGTTGGATGCCGAGCGCTGCCTCCCGCTCCGCCGCACCCGCATAAAGCTCGTCTCGCTGCGGGTCCGTCAGCGGGGGCAGGCCTGCCTTCTCGCGTGCGATATCGACACCGCTGACATAGGCCTGCACGTGATCCGCGTCGACGTGCCGTTCCGGCGGCCAGCCATCGATCGCGCGCGCAAAGCGCTCTCCGTCATCGGCATCAAGTCCCATTCCCTGGAACAGATCGCGCGCTCGCTTGATGCGCTCGTCGAGTGGCCGCGCGTTGTCATAGATCTCACGATTGCGGCCGAGAATGGCATGCAGCAATTCATGCTCGAGGACCGGATTTCCACCCGTGTTCAGCGCCGATTCGGGAATATAGACCTCGCCGTCGACGGTCACGCCTCCCGTGCCGGGATGACGACTCTCATAGTCCTCATCGCTGAGCACGTGGATCGGCACGCCCAGCCGCTCCGCTTCGGCGATGATCTTCGCCCCGGTCGGAGACCGCTTCGACTCTTCGGCCTTGTAGCGCTCCAGCTTCTCCAGCCTCGCCACGGCGTCCTGCACCAACCGCTCGATCCAGTCGGTCCAGCTCTTTCCTTTTTCAATGACCCCGCCATTGCCGGGGTCGTCGACCATGCCCGTGCCGCCCGCTTCTCCGGCCATGCGCCGAGATTGCGAAATGGCGTCGTTGAAGGCTTGCCGCTGTGCCCATGAAGCCGGCGTCGTTCGCCCACCTTGGATAGATGCGCTGGTGTCGATCCGAAAAGACATGCTGCATCTCCGTCCAGCCTGCGCAGATAAGCCGGAGAATTGTACCTTTGATGCTCAGGATCGGAAACCCATTTGGCTTGGCGGCTCCGCCAATAGCATCGTGTGAGAATTGAGACGGCTGCAGCCGATTGCAGGCATTCGTCAACGGATCCCCGCAGTCATGTCGATGCGGAGCGCCAGATCGCCGACCGGCGCCAACTGCGGGCGCGACGCCGCCGCCCTTGCATGCTGCACCGCGATATCGGACGGTGGGGCAAGTCTCACGGCGAGGGGATCATCATGGCCGAAGCGCGTCACCGCGTGGTCGTCATCGGCGCCGGCTTCGGCGGGCTGCAGGCGGTGCTCCGCCTCAAGGGCGCGCCGGTCGACATCACCCTGATCGACCGTCGCAACCACCATCTGTTCCAGCCGCTCCTGTACCAGGTCGCCACCGCCTCGCTGGCGCCGTCGGAGATCGCCTGGCCGATCCGCCATCTGGTGGCGCGGCGGCCGGAGGTGCGGACCATCCTCGGCGAGGTCACAGGCGTCGACATGGCCGGCCGGCAGGTGCAACTGCGCGGCGAGGCGCCGGTGCCCTACGACACGCTGCTGGTGGCGACCGGCGCCCGGCACGCCTATTTCGGCCATGACGACTGGGAGCCCTTCGCCCCCGGCCTGAAGGACATCGACGACGCCACAGCGATCCGCCGCCGCATCCTGACGGCGTTCGAGCGGGCGGAGACCGAGACCGACCCGGCGGTGCGGCGGGCGCTGCTGACCTTCGTCATCGTCGGCGCCGGACCGACCGGGGTGGAGATCGCCGGCACCATCGCCGAGTTGGCGCACCACACCATGGTGAGGGATTTCCGGGCGCTGAACCCGAAGGAGGCGCGGATCCTGCTGGTTGAGGCCGGGCCACGGGTGCTGCCGGCCTTCCCGGAGGACCTGTCCGCCTACGCCAAGCAGGCGCTGGAGGGGCTGGGGGCGGAGATCCTGACCGGCCACGCCGTGACCGCCTGCGATGCCGATGGCGTGGCGCTGACGGCGGAGCGGATCCCGGCGAAGACCATCATCTGGGCCGCCGGCGTCCAGGCCTCGCCCGCCGCCGCCTGGCTGGGGGCCGAGGCGGACCGCGCCGGCCGGGTCATGGTGGCGCCCGACCTGACCCTGCCGGGCCATCCCGAGATCTTCGTGGTCGGCGACACCGCCCGGCTCGACGCCTGGAACGGCCAGCCGCTGCCGGGCATCGCCCCGGCCGCCAAGCAGCAGGGCCAGCATGTCGCCGACACCATCCGGGCCCGGCTGGAGGGCAAGCCGGAGGCGCGCCCGTTCCGCTACAAGCATGCCGGCAGCCTGGCCACCATCGGCAAGCGGGCGGCGGTAATCGATTTCGGCTGGATCAAGCTGCGCGGCTGGCTGGCGTGGTGGATCTGGGGCTTCGCCCACATCTACTTCCTGATCGGGCTGCGCAACCGCCTGACCGTGGCGCTGAGCTGGCTGTGGATCTACACCACCGGCCAGCGCAGCGCCCGGCTGATCACCGGCCGGGGCCAGGAGGAGTAGTCAGGGCGTCGGCGCCTCCGGTGCGATCAGGTCGCGGTCGCGCAGCGCCTGCCAGAAGGCAGCCGGGATGGGGGCCGCCGCCAGGCCCAGGTTCTCGGCGCTGCGGCCGGGGCGGCTGGCGCCGGGGATGATCGCGGCCACCGCCGGATGCGCCAGCGGGAACTGCAGCGCCGCGGCGCGCAGGTCGATGCCGAACTCCGCCGCCACCGCCTTCAGCCCGTCGACCCGGGCCTGGATCTCCGGCGTCGCCGCCTGGTACTCGTAATGCGCGCCGCCGGCCAGGATGCCGGAATTGTACGGCCCGCCGACGACGATGCCGGCGCCGCGCTTCTCCGTCTGCGGCATCAGCCGGGCCAGCGCCTGGCGGTGGTCCAGCAGAGTATAGCGACCGGCCAGCAGGAAGCCGTCGGGGTCGGCGCGGTCGAGCGCGACCTCGCAGGGCTCGACCTTGTTGACGCCCAGGCCCCAGCCCTTGATGACGCCCTCCTCGCGCAGCCGGGTCAGGGCCCGGCCGGCGCCGTCCAGCGCCTGGTCCAGCACCTCGCGCCAGCGGTCGCCGTGGAAATCCTCGGCCACGTCGTGGATCCAGACCAGGTCGATGCGGTCGGTGCCCATCCGCTTCAGGCTGTCCTCGATCGAGCGCAGCGTGCCGTCGGCGGAATAATCGTAGACGACCTTGTTCGGCAGGCCGGCCTCGAACAGCCCGCCCTTCTCGCCCTGGTCGCGCGTGCCGGTCTCGATCTCGTCCAGGATCAGCCGGCCGACCTTGGTGCTGAGCACAAAATCGCCGCGCGGCTTGTCCTTGAGCGCTTTGCCCATGCGGATCTCGGAGAGGCCGGCGCCGTAGAAGGGGGCGGTGTCATAGTAGCGGATGTCGGCATCCCAGGCGTCGCGGACGGCGGCGATCGCCTCGTCCTCGGGGATGGCGCGGAACATGTTGCCCAGCGGCGCGCCGCCGAAGCCCTGCGCGTGGTCGAGGGGCAGGCGCATGATAAGATCCTTTCCTGTCGTCGCGATGGGCCGGATATGGCGAGGCCACGCCGGCGCGGTACCCGGCGCGCCGGCCCATCACCTTGGAAGAAACTTCACAGCCGGCCCGCTGCAGACCGAGACGTTCCACCGGCCCTGCGGCGCCATTCGCCCACCGACAGCCATATCGCCGATGCCAGGAAGTAGAGTGCGCCCACGGCAGCATAGCCGGCAATGGCGGTGATCGACGGCGGCGGCGGCATCCGCGCCTGCACGATGAAGAATGCGCCTGCGAGCGCCGATTGGCCGCCGCTCAGGGTCATCGCCCATTGCGCGCCATACCCCGTCCACCGACGAACCGCGGTGCCGAGCTGCAACAATCCGGAGAGTATCGCCCAGACGCCGAACACCCCGAGCACCGCGTTCATGCTCGTCTGCAGGGCCAGGACGACGGTGACAGCGGCCGCCAGGCTGACGATGACGTTGATGGCTTGGGTGCGGTTCCGGCCCAACCCGCCGCTTCGCGACCCATCGGCATAGTTCGCGAGGGCATCCCAGGCCGGATAGACGACCAGCAGGACCGCTGCGACCGACGATATCTGCTGTCCAAGCGTGAATGCCGCTGCCACCCACAGGGCGGAAAACGCCGCTCGGGCGAAGTAGTAGAACCGCAGCCATCGCTCCTGGGCGCCGGCGGGATCCATGAGTTGGTCGGTCATCGAACGTCCTTTCGATCAGGTGAACGAGGCATCTACCGACTAGTCGGTAGTCTCGATATGCAAGCGAAGGCATCGGGCGCGCCGCCGGGCGCCCGCGGGGGAGGGATCAGCGTCGGGTGGACAGCCGGTCGAGCAGGGGGGTCGTGATGACGGCAAACATCGTCGGGTCGCCATAGGCCCGGGCAGACAGCATCGCCCCATGGACGGTCGCCATGAACGCCTCAGCCTCCACGCGGGGCGTGCTGGCGAGGTGGAGACGGCCCTGCTGCGCCCCGCGGCCGAGCACCGAGGTCAGCCAGGCCGACAGGAAGCGGAAATGCGCCTTGACCTCAAACGCCACCGCCTCCGGTAGCATCGGAAGCTCGCTCGCCAGCAGGGCGCAGACACAGAAGGACAGGCTCGCATCCGCGATGCATCTCTCCCAGAATCCCAGATAGGCCCGCAGCTGTTCCGCCGGATCGGAGACATGGCTTTCGAGCTGGGTGAGCCCGACCCCGGCCTCCTCGCGGTAGCGGGAGACCAGCGTGCGGACCAGATCGACCTTGCTCGGGAAGTGATGATGGATGCTCGGCTTGCGGATGCCGACCACGGTAGCGATGTCGGCATAGCTGAAGCCGTTATAGCCCCCGGCGACGATCAGGGATCGGGCGCAGGCCAGGATGTCGTCGGCGGTGGAAGCAGGGTTGCTCATATAAATAATCTACCTTCTAGTAGGTAGTTGGTCAAGTCATGCTTTGTCGCTGGCGGGTAACAGGCCCGAGACGGGCCTCGCATCCCGGGTCATACTGCGGCCCGTTGGGGGGAGGGGACGACCATGGCATATCCGATCGCGGGCATCGCCGGTACGGCGCTGATCCGGGCGCCGTCGAATCTCGGGCTCCGGCCGCTGCGGCCGGGGCATGAGCCGGGTACCTGGCGGGCGCCGCAGGCGTTGACCGAGGCGGGGCTGGAGAGCCGGCTGCGGCCCGACCGCACGGTCGACCTGGACCGGCCGCGCTACAGCACCGAACCGCAGCCCGGCACCGTGCTGCGCAACGGCCCGGCGATCCGGCGTTTCAACGAACAGGTCGCCGATGTGGTCGACGCGGCGCTGCGCGAGCGGCTGTTCCCGCTGGTGGTCGGCGGCGACTGCTCGATCCTGATCGGCGCCCTGGCCGGCGCCCGGCGGCACAGCGATCTGGCGCTGGTCCATCTCGACGGCCACAGCGATTTCCGCCATCCCGGCAATTACGAGGATTTCCCGCTGCATTCGGCCGCCGGCATGGACCTGGCGCTGGCGATCGGCCTGGGCGACCCGCTGATGCTGCGCTGGGACGGCGCGCCGGACCCGCTGGTGCGGGCCGAGCGGGCGATCCAGATCGGCGAGCGCGAGGGGCGGGATCCGGATTGGGGCTGGGAGGACATCGCCGACACCGCGATCACCCGGATCGACATGTTCGAACTGCTGGAAGCCGGACTGCGGGCGGCGCTGCGCCGCAGCTTCGCGGTGCTGGACCGGACGCCAGAGATCCCGTTCTGGCTGCATCTCGACGTCGACATCCTCGACCAGGCGGTGATGCCGGCGGTGGATTCCCCCGGCAGCCCCGGGCTGGACTTCGCCGGGCTGGCGGAGTTGCTGCGCGGCTTCCTGGCCTCGCCGCGCTGCCTCGGCCTCAACGTCACCATCTACGACCCGGACCTGGACCCGGATGGCACCTATGCGCGTGGCCTCGTCGAGATGCTGGCCGCGGGGCTGGCGCCGTTGACGGCGACACGCCGCCGGCCCTAGATCCGACTCCGATTGTCGCGACGGAGCATCCGATGGCCGCCGAAACTCCTGCCAGCCCGGACGTCCGCGCTGCGATCCCGCGCGGCGTGTGGATGCTGGGCTTCGTCAGCCTGTTCATGGACGTCTCGTCGGAGATGATCCACGCCCTGCTGCCGGTGTTCCTGCTGACCACGGTCGGCGCCAGCGCCGCGGTGATCGGGCTGATCGAGGGCGTGGCCGAAGCCACCGCCTCGATCGTCAAGGTGTTCTCCGGCGTGCTCAGCGACTGGTTCGGCCGGCGCAAGCTGCTGGCCGTGATCGGCTACGGCCTCGGCGCGCTGTCGAAGCCGCTGTTCCCGCTGGCCGGCAGCGCCGGGCTGGTGCTGGCGGCGCGCTTCGTCGACCGCATCGGCAAGGGCATCCGCGGCGCGCCGCGCGACGCGCTGGTCGCCGACCTGACGCCGCCCGCAATCCGCGGCGCCGCCTTCGGGCTGCGCCAGTCGCTCGACACCGTCGGCGCCTTCGCCGGGCCGCTGCTGGCGATCGGCCTGATGCTGGCCAGCGGCGGCGACATCCAGCTGGTGTTCTGGCTGGCGGTGATCCCGGCCGCGATCTCCGTTGCCATCCTGGTGGGCGGCGTGCACGAGCCGGACGCCGCCAGGCCGGCCAAGGCGGCGCGGTCGCCGATCCGGCGCGACGAGCTGCGGCGGCTGGGCGGCGCCTATTGGCGCGTGGTCGCGGTGGCGGCGGTGCTGACCCTGGCGCGGTTCAGCGAGGCCTTCCTGGTGCTGAAGGCGCAGGAGGCCGGGCTGGCGCTGGCCCTGGTGCCGCTGGTGCTGGTGGTGATGAACGTCGCCTATGCCCTGTCCGCCTATCCGGTCGGGGTGCTGTCCGACCGCCACGACCCGAAGCGGCTGCTGGTGCTCGGCTTCGCCGTGCTGGTCGCGGCCGACCTGGTGCTGGCGCTGGATGGCGGGCTGTGGGCGGTGCTGGCCGGCACCGCGCTGTGGGGGCTGCATATGGGCATGACCCAGGGGCTGCTGGCGGCGCTGGTGGCCGAGACCGTGCCGGCCGACCGGCGCGGCACCGGCTTCGGCCTGTTCAACCTGGCCGGCGGACTGGCTCTGCTGCTGGCCAGCGCCCTGGCCGGCGGGCTGTGGACCTGGATCGGGTCCGGCGCCACCTTCCTGGCCGGCGCCGGCCTGACCGTGATCGGCCTGGCCGGCGCCGTGTGGCTGCTGCCCCGTCGGACAGCCGTCGCCGCTCAGTAGGCCCGGGCCAGGATCGCGCGGTCGGTGGTCTCCGCTCCGGTCGCGGCGCAGGGGGCGGGGCGGTCGGCCTCGACCAGGCAGCGGATCGTCACGCCGCTCTCGGCCAAAGCGGCCTCCTCCATCTCCGATCCGCTCCAGGGCAGGCGGACGAAACCGGCCCCGCTGCGATAGCCCTCGGCGCCGCCGTCGCCGAGCAGGGCGCGGGCCTCGTCCAGCGTCGCCGCGTCGCGCAGCCGGGCGTCGCGCCAGCCCCGGGCCTCGGTGGCCAGGGCGGCCTGGATCTCCGACAGCCGGCCGGGCAGGGCGGCGACGAACTCATCCAGCCCGGTCTCGGCCTTGCCATGTCGCAGCCGGTCGCGGCGCCAGGTCGTGACCCGGTCGCCGGCGAGGTCGCGGACGCCGAGCTCGACGATCACGGGCACACCCTTGCGAACCCAGTCCCAGCGCTTGGCGGAGCCGCTGCCGGGGCGCCGGTCGATCGTGGCCCGCACAGCCTCGCCCCTCCAGGATTCTCGCCGGAGCCGTCCGGCGATCTCGTCGCAGCGGGCCAGCACGGCGGTGTCCTCCGGCGTACCGCGCAGCACGGGCAGGATCGCGACCTGATCGGGCGCCACCGCGGGCGGCAGGCGCAGCCCGTCATCGTCGCCATGGGTCATGATCAGCGCGCCGATCAGCCGGGTCGAGGCGCCCCAGGAGGTGGTGTAGGGCAGCCTGACGACGCCGTCCGCATCGGTGAAGCGGATGCCGGCGGCGCGGGCGAAATTCTGGCCCAGGAAGTGCGAGGTGCCGGATTGCAGGGCGCGGCCGTCCTGCATCATCGCCTCGATGCACAGGGTTGTGACGGCGCCGGGGAACTTCTCCCGCTTGGTCTTGCGGCCGGCGATGACCGGCAGCGCCAGCGCCTGCTCCGCCACCTCGCGATAGATGCCGAGCATCCGCTCGGTCTCCTCCAGCGCCTCGGCCTCGGTGGCATGGGCGGTGTGCCCCTCCTGCCAGAGGAATTCGGAGGTGCGCAGGAAGATGCGGGGCCGCTTCTCCCAGCGCACCACATTGGCCCATTGGTTGATCAGCACCGGCAGGTCGCGATGCGACTGGATCCAGCGCGAGAACGCCTCGCCGACGATCGTCTCCGAGGTGGGGCGGACCACCAGGGGCTCCTCCAGCGGCGCGTCGACCTGCAGCCGGCCATCGACATTGGCCAGGCGGTGATGCGTGACCATGGCCACCTCGGCGGCGAAGCCTTCGACATGCTCGGCCTCCGCCTGCAGGTACTGCAGGGGAATGAATAGCGGGAAGTAGCAGTTGCGGTGGCCGGTCTCCTTGAAGCGGCGGTCGAGGATCGCCTGGATGCGTTCCCAGATGCCGTAGCCCCAGGGCTTGATCGTCATGCAGCCGCGCACGGGGGCGGGCTCGGCCAGATCCGCGGCCCGCACGACGGCCTGGTACCAGCCGGCATAGTCCTCGGCGCGCGTGGGGGTGACGGCGGTGGTCTTCGTCTGTGTCATCGGAGGTGTTCCTGGCATGGGAGAAAAGCAAGGACGGACGGTCCGGACGCAACGACGCGCGGAACCGCGGCGCGGACCGGGCCCGGGAGCGTTTGCGTGAGGCGATGAAGCCTGGCTGGACGGTCCGGACGCGGTCAGCGCGCCGGGAACGGTCGCCCGATGGTGGAAACGAGGGCAGGCACGACCCATCCGCCGCCGCAGGCGGTGGTGAGGGTGTCGTGCTGGGTGCCGGCGATGGTCACCGGAAATCCTCGTCCGTGGCTGCCGTCATCGCTGACGGCAGCACGAGACTAGCGGAAGCGCCTGGACGCGGGAAGCCCCGCGTCCGGGCCCGATCAATGCGCCATCAGCACCGGGCGGTCGGCGTGGAACAGCATGTGCTCGGTGACGCCGCCCAGGATCATCTCGCGGAACCGGCTGTGGCTGTAGCCGCCCATCACGATCAGCCCGGCATTGCTGCGCTGGGCCGCGGCCAGGATGGCGGCATCGACCCCCTGCTTCGGATCGTCCTCGGCGATCCGGTTCGCCGGCGCGCCATGGCGGCTGAGATAGCGCACCAGCTCGGCCGCGGTGCAGCGGTCCTCGCCCTCGTCGCGGGTGTAGACGCTGACCGCCGTCGCCGCCTCCAGGAAGGGCAGGCCGGCGGCGACGCTGCGCGACGCCTCCTTGCCGCCGTCCCAGGCGACCAGGATGCGCTCGGCGAAATCCTCCGCCACCGGGCCGGGCACGATCAGAACCGCCCGGCCGGTCTCGAACAGAGCGGCCTCCAGCACGGCCCGGCTGGCGTTCGGGTCCTGGCCCGGGCCGGGCGTGACGATCAGGTCGGCGACGGTGCCGCGATGGCCGATCACGGCCGTCTCGCCGCCGGTTTCCTCGCGGAACTCGACCTCCGGCCCGATGCCGGCCTCGGCCGCGGCGGCGTCGAACACGGCGCGGTTGCGGGCGGCGACCTCGTTCGAGGCCTTCTCCGCGCCCTCCAGCAGCATGCTGGTGGCGACCGCCATCTCGGCCCCGGTATAGGCCAGGACCCGCTGCGGGTCGGGGCGGAGCGACAGCACCTCGACCGAGGCGTCGAAGCGCTTGGCGACCCGCAGTGCGGCATCGAGCGCGGCGCGATCGCCGGCATGGCCGCTGAGGGGAACGAGCAGGTGCTGGATGGTCATGAAACCTCCGGGGCTCTCGGATCCATGGGCATTGTCCTCCCATGGAAACCGCCGATCCAGCGTTTCGGTGCCCCGCATGGCTGCGTCCCGCTTGGGCGCCGGGTCAGGCGCCCGCCACCGGCGGCGTCAGGCCGTGCGTCTTCAGGATCGCGGCCTGGCGCTTGGCCAGGATGTCCTGGTCGAAATCGGCGATCAGCTCGTTGAACAGGGTATGCCAGTTCACCCGGGCCTTGAGGTGGATGAAGACCGAGCCGAGGCCGAGCGCCGCCCGGTCCATGAATACGAACTCGCGCGGCACCTCGATGCCGCCGACCCGGCGCAGCTCCTTGTGCACCTGCTCGGCGGTCTCGCGGCCATAGACGCCGTTCTTGGCCTCGCCGATAAGCCGGACCTTGTTCTCCAGGATCGGGCCGTACAGGAAGCCGGCCCAAACGTTCAGCACGTCGGCCAGCTCATTGGTCATGTTCTTGAAGCCCCAGGTCTTGTAGGCGGCGACCGCGCGGTCGCGGTCATTGGTCTCCAGCGCCCGGTACAGCTCGATCACCCCGCCGACGAAGCTGGGCGGGAACAGCCGGATGCAGCCGAAATCCATCAGATTGATCGAATCATCCTCCCGCACCGAATAGTTGCCGAGATGCGGGTCGCCATGGATCACGCCGTAGAAGTACAGCGGCACATACCAGGCCCGGAACATGTTCAGCGCCAGCTGGGCCCGCTGCTCCTCGCTGCCCTCGACGAAGGTCAGGATCTTCTTGCCGTCCTGCCAGGTGGTGGTCAGGAGGCGCTTGGTCGACAGCTCCGGCACCACCTCCGGCACATGGACGTTCGGCTCCTGCGCCAGCATCTCGGCATAGAGCTGCGAGTGCCGGGCCTCGAGCGAATAGTCCAGCTCCTCGCGCAGCCGCTCCGAGATCTCGGCGTGGATCTGCTTGGTGGAGACGGTCTTGTCGTAGCGCTCGAAGATGCCGAGGATCAGCTTCAGCTGCTTCAGGTCGGCCTCGACCGCCGATTGCATGTCCGGATATTGCAGCTTGCAGGCGAGGCGCCTGCCGTCGAGCCCGACCGCCCGGTGCACCTGTCCCAGCGAGGCCGCGGCGGCCGCCTCATGCTCGAAGCTCTGGAACTTGCCCTGCCAGGCCGGCCCCAGCTCGCTCGCCATGCGGCGCTTGACGAACGGCCAGCCCATCGACGGGGCGTCGGCCTGCAGCTGCTGCAGCTCCTGCGCGTATTCCTTCGGCACCGCCTCGGGGATGGTGGCCAGCATCTGCGCCACCTTCATCAGCGGGCCCTTGAGCCCGCCAAGCGCCGCCCGCAGCTCATTGGCATGCGCCTCGCGGTCGACCTTGAGGCCGAGATAGCGCTCGCCCGCCACCCGGGCGGCCAGGCCGCCCATGGCGCCGGAGACTCGGGCATAGCGGCGCAGGCGTCCGCCGAAACTGTTCTCTTCGTCGGCCATGATCCAACCGGGGTCGCGCGGCCGGGCCCGGCCGCCAGACCTATCTAGGGGCACAAGGTCGATCCGTCACCCCCGGCGGTGTCGCAGCCCGGCCGACCAGGTTCGTTTCCGTCGCGATTTCGAGACAACTGGAAATCTTGGATCAAGGACAGCAATACTGTCGGTTTCCCGTTGCTTTCTTGCTCCCGTAGCCCTGGCGTGATTGTCCCCGGGGCGAAAGAAGATTACCTATTGAGGGGTGGCCGCGGCGACAGATCGGCGGCCTTTCGGGAGGCATCGATGACGGCAACGGCGCTTGCTTCCGTGAGCCTCGAGGACAAATACACCCTCGACTCCGGCCGCATCTATCTCACCGGCATCCAGGCGCTGGTCCGCCTGCCCCTGATGCAGCGCCGGCGCGACGAAGCCGCCGGGCTGAACACCGCCTGCTTCATCTCCGGCTATCGCGGCTCGCCGCTCGGCGGCTACGACCAGGCGCTGTGGGCGGCGCGCAAGTTCCTGCAGAAGCAGAACATCGAGTTCCAGCCCGGGCTGAACGAGGATCTCGGCGCCACCGCGGTCTGGGGCAGCCAGCAGGTCGGGCTGTGGCCCGGCGCCAAGCATGACGGCGTGTTCGGCATCTGGTACGGCAAGGGCCCCGGCGTCGACCGCACCGGCGACGTGCTGAAGCACGCCAACTTCGCCGGCACCTCGAAATTCGGCGGCGTCCTGGCCCTGGCCGGCGACGACCATGCCTGCAAATCCTCGACCGTGCCGCACCAGTCCGAGCACGCCTTCATCGCCCATATGATGCCGGTCTTGAACCCGACCAACGTCCAGGAGATCCTGGACTACGGCCTCTATGGCTGGGCGATGAGCCGCTATTCCGGCCTCTGGGTCGGCTTCAAGACCATCGCCGAGAATGTCGACAGCTCGGCCTCGGTGCATGTCGATCCGGACCGGGTCCAGATCGTGCTCCCGGAAGACTTCGCCATGCCGCCCGGCGGCCTCAACATCCGCTGGCCCGACCCGCCGCTGGTGCAGGAAGAGCGGCTGATGCGCGACAAGCTCTACGCCGCGCTCGCCTTCGCCCGCGCCAACAGGCTCGACCACCTGGTCTATGACAGCGGCCGGCACCGCTTCGGCATCGTCACCACCGGCAAATCCTATCTCGATGTCCGCCAGGCGCTGGACGACCTCGGCATCGACCGGGCGCTGGCGGCGGAGCTCGGCATCTGCATCTACAAGGTCGGCATGCCGTGGCCGCTGGAGCCGACCGGCGTGCGCGCCTTCGCCGAAGGCCTCGACGAGCTGATCGTGGTCGAGGAGAAGCGCGCCCTGATCGAGAACCAGCTGAAGGAGCAGCTGTACAACTGGCACGCCGACAAGCGGCCGGTGATCGTCGGCAAGTTCGACGAGAAGCGCGACTGGATCCTGCCCTCGACCGGCGAGCTGACCCCGGCGCAGATCGCGGTCGCCATCGGCAAGCGCCTGCTGAAGTACCTGGACCATCCCGGCCTGGCCGAGCGCGTCCGCTACCTGGAGGAGCGCGAGGGCCAGAAGAAGATCGTCAAGGCCGCGGTCGACCGGGTGCCGTTTTTCTGCTCCGGCTGCCCGCACAACACCTCGACCCGGGTGCCGGAGGGCAGCCGCGCCATGGCCGGCATCGGCTGCCACTACATGGCGACCTGGATGCCCGACCGGAAGGCCGAGACCTTCAGCCAGATGGGCGGCGAGGGCGCGGCCTGGATCGGCCAGGCGCCGTTCACCGACACCAAGCACGTCTTCGTCAATCTCGGCGACGGCACCTATTTCCACTCCGGCAGCCTGGCCATCCGGGCGGCGCTCGCCGCGGGCGTCAACGCCACCTACAAGATCCTGTTCAACGACGCCGTGGCGATGACCGGCGGCCAGCCGGTGGACGGCACCCTCACCGTGCCGATGATCGCGGCCCAGCTGCGGGCCGAGGGCGTCCAGACCCTGGTCGTGGTCACCGACCGGCCGGAGATCTATGGCGAGCGCGGGACGCAGAGCAAGCTGCTGCCGGCGGGCGTGCCGGTCGAGCATCGCGACGAGCTCGACCACGTCCAGCGGCGGCTGCGCGAGACGCCCGGCGTCTCGGTGATGATCTACGACCAGACCTGCGCCGCCGAGAAGCGCCGCCGCCGCAAGCGCGGCCTGATGGAGGACCCGGCCCGCCGGGTGGTCATCAACGAGGCGGTGTGCGAAGGCTGCGGCGACTGCTCGAAGGTCTCGAACTGCCTGTCGGTGGTGCCGGTGGAGACCGAATTCGGCCGCAAGCGCGCGATCGACCAGTCGAGCTGCAACAAGGACTATTCCTGCGTCAACGGCTTCTGCCCGTCCTTCGTCTCGGTGCTCGGCGGCAAGCTGCGCAAGCCGAAGCCGGCGGCGGAGGGGCAGGCTGACCTGTTCCCGGTTCTGCCGGAGCCTGAGCTGCCGTCGCTGGACCAGCCCTACGGCATCATGATCACCGGCATCGGCGGCACCGGCGTCATCACCATCGGCGCGCTCCTGGGCATGGCCTCGCATCTCGAGGGCAAGGGCGTCTCGGTGCTCGACCAGGCCGGGCTTGCCCAGAAGGGCGGCGCCGTGGTCAGCCATGTCCGCATCGCCCGGACGCCGGAGGAGATCCACGCCGTGCGCATCGCCGCCGGCGGCGCCCGGCTGATGCTGGGCTGCGACCTGGTGGTCGCCGCCTCGGGCGAGGCGCAGTCGAAGATCCATCCCGGCCTGACCCGGCAGGTGGTGAACAGCCACGAGACGATCACCGGCGCCTTCACCCGCAACCCGGACTTCGTCGTCCCCGGCGCGTCGATGCTGGAGGCGGTGGCGAAGAACGGCGGCGACCCGAAGCTGCTGGATTCGGTCGACGCCACCCGCCTGGCCACGGCGCTGCTCGGCGACAGCATCGCCACCAACCTGTTCATGCTCGGCTATGCCTGGCAGAAGGGGCTGGTGCCGGTGTCGCATGAGGCGCTGGAGAAGGCGATCGAGCTGAACGGCACCGCGGTCGCCATGAACAAGGCCGCCTTCCTGTGGGGCCGCCGCGCCGCCCACGACCTCGCCGCGGTCGAGCGGCTGGCGACGCCGCCGCAGGAGGAAGGGCACCGGCTGTCGCGGACCCTGGACGAGGTGATCGCCCGCCGGGTCGAGCAGCTGACCGCCTATCAGGACGCCGCCTATGCCGTGCGGTTCAGCGCGCTGGTCGGCAAGGTGCGCGCCGCGGAAGCCAAGCTGGGCCGCGAGGAGCTGACCGAGGCGGTGGCCCGGAACTACTACAAGCTTCTGGCCTACAAGGACGAGTACGAGGTCGCCCGGCTGTACACCGACGGCAGCTTCCTGAAGCAGATCGAGGCGCAGTTCGAAGGCGGCTACACGCTGCAGTTCCACCTGGCGCCGCCGTCCTTCTCGGAGAAGGATCCGGAGACCGGCCATCTCAAGAAGCGCAGCTTCGGCCCCTGGATGCTGCGGGCCTTCGGCCTCTTGGCGCGGATGAAGCGGCTGCGCGGCACCGCCCTCGATCCGTTCGGCCGGACCGCCGAGCGCAAGGGCGAGCGGCAGCTGATCGCCGATTACGAGGCGGTGGTGGAGGAGCTGCTGGCCCGGCTGGGGCCGGACACCCACGCGATCTGCGTCGCCATCGCCCGGGTGCCGGAGCAGATCCGCGGCTACGGCCACATCAAGGACGAGAACCGGGACAAAGCCAAGGCCCGCGAGGCCGCGCTGCTGGCCACCCTGCGCACCCCGGCCGCACCGAAGCTGGCGGCGGAGTAGGGCGGGCGAGGCGGACGGAGCGCGCGGCCTCTTCCGCAAGCGAGACCTTTTCAGAATACCCAACGCCTTTCCCTTTTTAGTCCCCCCTCCCGCAAGGGGAGGGGGACTCATTTTGCTTTCGGCCGATATCGTCACAAGCCTCCGGGAAGACCCCGGGGACTTTCTAAAACGGTCTCGCTATGCCGGAGAGGCAATCTGCTCAGTCAGCCAGCTCGCAGCCTGTTCCTCACGGCGCAATCGGCTTTTCAACCACATTGGCGCTGATCTCTTCCTGACCTGACAGGACCGCAGATTGCGTTGGCGACAGCGGTACGATGGTGCTCTCGTCAGAGCGTATATCGCTCGGCAGCCTCCACTCTATCGAGCGGATCATTTCACGAATCATAGCTGAATATTGCTCCGATCTCGACGCCTCCACATCGATTAAATCCTTGTATATCGCCTTTCGTTCGACCGACGTTAATCGGCTGTCGAAAAGGTTCTCCATGATCTTCGTTACTTTCTCGGCCCGATCCTTTCTCGCTTCGTACAGTTGTGCGCGATCAAGTTTCAGTATTCTGATCGTCGACTTCCCTTGCGGCGTGCCCTTAGAAAATATCAGAGGACCAGAAAATATTAAGTGATCACCCGGGTCCGTGATATATGGATTAATAATGAAATTAATATGCGGATCAATGTCAGATTTAGATTGGTTGCAAATTTCACAAGCGAGAATCAGATTATTCCAATCGAACGTTCTTGCGGGATCTAACGACTTCGGAACAAAATGCTCGACGTCACCATGATGAATATGGAGTAACTTACTCTCACAATAAGCGCATTTACCACAGGTTTCAGATATAAGAGCCCGTTTTATCTCGGTGTGCTTATAACGACCGGTTTCTGAAGGTGTCGGTTTCTCGTTGTTTGCGATTCTGTCTAAAACTATTTGAGTCCACTTTTCGCCGTTTTTTTTAAGGACTTCTGGCATACTTCCTTTTGATAACTTTATCATCGTGCGGTCACAATTCGGCTGAGGGCTTCTGGGTAAAACTCCGATAAGCCGGCGTGCTGTAGTCGACTTCGAAGTTCGGCAATCAAAGCGTCATCAAGCTGCCGCGCATCGAAGTTGCGGGTGATGACCTCCAGCTCGTTCTCGGCCCACAATGGCATTGTGACCGGGACGCCCAGTACTGTACGCAATATCTCGCTTGCAGTTCCGCCTTTGGCAAAATTGTTAAGAAGCAGAGAATTTACGTAACGAGCGGGTTTGCCGTCGACTATCTTTTCTTCGTAGTCAAGAACATACACTGAAGAATTCTTTACCGACGATACAATAAATGGACTATGCGTCGCGACAATGAATTGGGCCTCAGGAAAAATATCTAAAAGCGAAGTGAGAATGGTTCTCTGCATTGCGGGATGCAGGTGATTCTCTGGCTCATCAACGATCACTACGAAGTTAGTTCCATCTCTAGAAGCGACAAACATCTGCCAAGCTAACTCAATCAGAGTCGTCAACCCTCCAGAGGCAGCATCGACAATGAAGTCTCCGGACTTTGTGACGATCACAACGTCCGGCATTCTGATGCTAATGTCTTGAAATCCGATTGACGTTGGAAGAATCTTGCGCAATATCTCTTTAAATTCCTTGAAATGAGCTTCTATCATAGGATCTGGTTGAACATGTTCATTGCCAGACCCAAATATCGCCATAGCAATGATGGCCTCTTTTATTACGTAGATAGTACTAATATCTGACTGTCCATGAATATACTTTGTTTGAAGTACTTGTTTATATTTTCCGTTGTGTTGTTCGATGTTGGAGAAGTCAGTTGGAATGTGGCTTATTCTTCTATATGGACTAAGCGGCCAATGAGATCCTATAAATAACCCACGAATATTCTGTCTGGACGGGATATCAACATGATATGACAACGTACCGTCGAATCTTATGGCAAGTGCGGATGTCTGGCCATTACTGTAAAGTATATTGCCAATTTCTTCCACATCCTCCTGATTTTCTTCCTCGATCTCCCGTTCCTCTTCTTCCCATTTCATACTGTTCTGATTTACGTCTGGCCTTCCAAATAGTCCTGACAGAAATAGAGGCCCCGCAGATCCTTCGCCTCCCGGAGTGGCGAGCACCACATTCTCAATTCCGAAATGCTGGGACAAAATGCGAAGTATGGTGCTCTTACCAGATCCATTTACTCCGGTTATGATCGTCAGTTTTTCATGAAAATTGATGTCAATTTTTGAGAATTGACGCCAATTATTGATTTTTATACTGGAAAAAGTTGGGGTCATTTTTCGACCTTACTGCCAAGGCGTCTAAGATCGCAGATTCAAAGGTGGGACTCAACCGCGAGTTCCCGACGCAGTATGCTGGCCTATAGCAGTGTCGGCAAGAACCTCCGCAGGCGTATTGCATCGCGCTCGCCTTCCTCAACGGTGGCATTCTACCTCCCTGAACTGCGTGGTGTACGCTCTTCAACGTGCCAGTGAGTAAATCTGACCAGGGCTCGGCGGCTCGGGGGGCGTCTCGAACTTGGCCCGATCGCCGGCCGGGGGCGGCGCGCGGTCTTACATTTTCGTCGCCGCAGTAACTTGACCGGGGGCCATTACGATTCCGAAACGATTCCGGGCTGGCTTTGACGCCGGAGCGACCCCGCGCCGATCTCAGCGCCAGGCCAGGGGAATTTGGGCACCACATAGGCGCCGGTCGAAGAAGCCGCAGCCTGACCCGTTGCCGGTCGAGTTGCTGGCCCTGGTGCTCCAGCCGGGCGATCTGTTGGACCCGCACGACCTGACTGAAATGGGCGCAGTCGGGGGAAGCTGATCGCGGGAGGCGCCGACGAGGCGCACCTGGTCGCCAGGGCCGTCAGGAGACTGCGGCCGGCCCACCCGCCGGCAAGCGACGCGACGACGTCCCTGCCGTTCGCTATCATGCGAGCGAATGACATGCCGCATGGAGAGCCACGCCCAGACCACCGTGACCATCTGCGTCGCGCCCCTCGACGAGGCCAAGGCCCGTCTCGCCGCCGCGTTCCGAGGCGAGCCTCATCAGGGATGCTCGATCAACTTCGTCTCGCGAGACCTTGCGCTACAGGTGCTAGCGCCGCCACGCTGGGTGATTGTGCGCGCGATGGTCGGCCACGGGCCCATGAGCCCGGAGGAGATCGGTCGCCGGGTCGGCTAGCACTTTTCGGCTGAGGACATCCATGCCCTGCTTGCCGCCGAGTGAAAGTTAGGTCAGGTGTCCCACTCGCGGATCTCGTCGCGCGAAATACGGTCCGAGGCCCGGAATGACCGGATGGACGCCCGCAGCGCGGCCTCTTCTCGCTTAAGCTGTACCCGATCACCATCTTCCCGGGCGAGCTCGTCCAGGAATTGTCTGATGAGCGCGGCGAGGGAATTGCCGCGCTCGGCAGCCCTCACGCAGGCGCGCCGGTAAGTTTCATCGTCCACGGCACCGTGATGGTCTTCATGACCTCATGATTCAGAAAGATGTCCCGGACCGTCAATGGTGACGGGACTCAACCCCCACCCAGATGCTCGACCAGGATCCGGGCGCCGACCAGGATCAGGCCGAGCCCGCCCAGCACCTCGGCCAGCCGGCCGAGCCGCGCCCCGGCGCCGCGGCCGAGCCCGAAGCCCAGCAGGCACATGGCGAAGGTGACCGCGCCGATGGTCAGGCTGGCCGTCCAGATGTCGATCCGGACGAAGGCGAGGCTGACCCCGACCGCGGTGGCGTCCAGGCTGGTGGCGATGCCGGCCATGACCAGCGCGCCGAGGCTCGACCGCCGGTCCGGCGCCGAGGCCCGCTCCGGCATCATCCCGTGCCAGGCCATTCGGCCGCCGACGGCCCCGAGCAGGATGAAGGCGACCCAGTGGTCGATGGCCGCCACCGCCTCTGCGAAGGCGATGCCCAGGGCCCAGCCGAGCAGCGGCATGACCAGCTCGAACCCGCCCAGCACGACGCCGACGCGCATCGCCTCCACCGCCTGGGCGCGGGCCGGGATATGGCGCGCGGACGCGCCCTTGCCGATGGCGGCGGCGAAGGCGTCCATGGACAGGCTGAGGGCGAGGCCGAGGGTGGTGGCGAGGGGCACGCGCAAGCATCCGGGTGACGGTCGATGGGCCCCGGATAGCTGCGCGGAGACGATGGGTCAACAGCGCAAGTGTTTGTTCTGTAACGGATATTTCGGCTTCGCTGCACAATGAAGCCGGGGCTGAACCCTGTGTCGCCGGGGGGCGCTCGGAGGCGCCCGAAGGCGCCGCCGGTCAGCGGAAGAACAGCCAGATCAGGATCAGGAGCGGGATCGGAATCCCGAGCAGCCAGAGCAGGATGTAGCGCACGCGACGCCTCCGGTTTCGTTCGGCCGTCGACGCCCGGTCTCGGGCGGCGGCCTCTAGGGAACGGAACGGGGGCGCGCCTCCTTCAGTTCCTCCGCCTCGCGCCACTCGCGCTCGCGGTTGAGGTAGTCCTCGAGGGTGCGGCCGCTGACTGGCTGGAACCGCTCCTCCAGCGTCTCCAGCGTGTCGATCCGGTCGAGGCGGAAGCTGCGGAAATCCTGGCGCAGCTCGCACCAGGCGGTGGCGGTCCAGCGGTTGCCCCAGAAGAACAGGCCGAGCGGATGCACGATCCGCTCGCTGGTCGCCTCCGGCGCGCTGTAATGCAGCCGCAGCTTGCGCCGCCCGGCGATCGCCAGGCGGATCGGCTCCATCAGCTCCAGCGGATAGGGCCGGCGGCTCGGCGCATGGATCGGCGCCTCGTCGAGCGAGGCGGCGCTGGCTTCGGGCAGCACGCCGGAGATCTTGCGCGCGGCATTGCCGGCGGCGCGGGCCAGGGCCGGATCGGTCCAGGCCGCGACCATGCGGGCGCCCAGGCTCAGCGCCAGCAGCTCCTCGGCGGTGAACTGCACCGGCGGCGGCTCGAAGCCGCGGCGCAGCCGGTAGCCGACCCCGGCCTCGCCGTCGATCGGCGTGCCGCTGGCCAGCAGGTCCGCCATGTCGCGATAGATCGTGCGCTCCGAGACCTCGAGCGCCTCGGACAGCTGCTGCGCCGTGACCAGGGTGCGGCCGCGCATGAACAGCAGGATCTGGATCAGGCGGTCGGCTCGGCGCATCGGCGGCAGGCCCGCCGAACGGGCAGGCGTGAGGGTCAGAGGGAACGGCTCCTGAAGTGATAGAGCCGAACGCTCGGCCCGTCGATGACCTGCATGAAGCGGTCGAAGCCGGGCAGGCCCGGCGCCACCGCGGCCGCCGCCTCGGCGCTGGCCAGGTCGCGCCAGCGCACGATGTCGCCGAACAGCCCGTCGGCGCTGACGCCGAAGCTGCGGTCGATATAGCCGTCCATCCCGGCCAGCGCCGCGCGGCTGCCCTCCGCCGCCTCGACCACGGTCTCGACCGCGGTCTCGACCGCGATGCCCGGCCGGGCCCGGAACAGCACCACCTCGGTGACGAAGGCCATCGCCGTCTCTCCATCCGCGAGGCCCGGGAGGGGCCTTCGATGATGGGAGATTACGCCACCCCTCCTGACAGCATTCTGTCAGGAGGGGTGATGGCCTTCAGTAACCGGAAACACCAAACGGTCATGGTGAGGCGCGCAGCGCCGTGGCCATCCAGGGCGGCTCGCACCGGCCCCTGGATGGCCACGCCCCTTCGGGGCTCGCCATGACGGTGTTGGAAGCGAAAGCCAGGCGGCCGTCGCGGTCAGATATTCAGCTTGCGCACCGACTGGCGGAATGTTGCCCGTGCCGCGTCGGTCGCCTTGCGGGCCTTGGCGAGGTCGGTGCCGACCTGCTCCAGCTCGCTCTCGCTGTCGTTCAGCTTGCCGAGATAGCGCTGGAACAGGTCGCTGTCCTTCGGCACCGCGCCGATGTTCTGGCGCAGCCGCGCCTGCTCGCGGCTGATCTCGGCCTGGCGCTGCTCCAGCCGCTCGGCCTCGGCCTCGTGGTCGCGGATCACCGCGAGCTGGCCGGCGAGGTCCGCCATCGCCTGGCGCACCTTGGCCGGCAGGGTGCGGTCCTCGGCCCAGGCGGCGATCTGGTCGTCGGCGTCGTCGGCCAGATCGATGCTCTGCGACAGCGGCTGCTCCTGCGTCACCGTCACTTTCTCGGTCTTGCCGGCCGGCACCACCTGGCGGATGCGGTATTGGCCGGCGACGATCTCGACCTTGCCTTCCGCCGGCTCGGTCAGGGTCCAGCCGTCGTAGCGCGGCGTCTGCAGCAGCACCGTCCGGTCCTCGCCGGCGGCGCCGGTCACGGCATAGGTCACGCTGGCGCGCTGGGTGGTGGTCAGCTCCAGCACGCCGTCGACGATGCGGGCGCGGGCCAGGGTGTCGTCGCGCTTGTCCTCGCGCTCGACCGTCACCTTCTGGTCGACGGCGAAGCTGACCAGCCGGGTCTCGCCGGCCGGCAGCGCCCCCAGCCGGGCGTCGCCGACATAGGCGACCGCACCATCGGCGCCGCGCTCATACAGGGTCAGCACACCGGGCGGCAGGCCGGTCTGGCCGTCATTCTTCAGGTCGACCGCGGCCAGCGGGTGCTTCGGCTCCGTCTCCGGCAGATACA
The DNA here is from genome assembly GCF_005938675.2 of Mycobacterium sp. KBS0706. Lineage (GTDB taxonomy): Bacteria > Pseudomonadota > Alphaproteobacteria > DSM-16000 > Inquilinaceae > Inquilinus. The sequence goes on along the minus strand of NZ_VCCH02000011.1, from coordinate 1,990 downwards.
GGTCAACCCGGCTGGCCGGGATCTCGCGGTCGATGATCGGCACCAGCAGCGAATGGCCGGCGGCGACGGTCACCGGCTCCGGCAGGTGGAACGTGACCTGGGTCGCGGTCTCGCCCGATTCCGCCGCGGTGACCTTGGCGAATTGCTGCGGGGCCGCGTCCATCTGGTCGGCGACCACCGCTTCGGCGGCCGGCGCCGCCATCATCCGGGCCATCGGTGCCGGTGGGGCGACCGAGCCCGCGGCGGCGGCACGGCCCAGCGCGTCCCCGTCGGCATCGCGGGCCCGCTCGTCGACCGGCGGCAGCACCCGGCCCGCCACCTCGACCGGCACCTCCGGCCGCGCCACGGTGTAGCTCTGGTACAACGCCTGGCGGAAGGTGACCGGGTTGCCGGAGACGACGGTCAGGTCGACCTTGTCCCAGTCGGCGCCGCTCATATTCTCCAGCACCGCCCAGCCCTGCAGGGCGGCCTTGTCCGCCTTCGGGTCGGCGGCCAGGGTCAGGCGGTAGCTGGTCTTCCACAAGGGCGCCGCGACGACATAGCCGACGCGCAGCGTGCGCTCGCCGTCGCCGGTGGCGCGGATCGCCAAAGTGCGCCGGTCCTTGGCCGAATCGCGGGCCAGCGCGGCCAGCGCCGCATCCAGCTTGGCCTGCAGCGCCGGGTCGGCGAATTGCAGCCCGTCCGCTTCCTCCAGCAAGAACTGGCGCACCCCGCCCGTGGTCATCAGGCTGACCCGGTGGCGGGTGATCCCCAAGCCATCCTTATCCTTCGAGGTCTCGGGCACCACCGACAGGATGCGGCCGGCGACGCCGCGGGCGCCCTCGACCCGGACCTCGGCGCCGCGCAGCGCGTTCAGCAGGTCGGCGGGGGAGGCCAGCGCCTCCGGCCCGAACGGCATCTCGCGGAAGGCGGCGGCCAGCGGCTCGCGCCCGGGCAGGCTGATCTCGCCGATGCCGCCCTTGTCGTCATAGACGACGATGCTCTTCATCACATCGTCGACCTGGTCCAGCGGCACGGCCAGGTCCAGGGTCTCGTTGCCGGTGACCTTGGCCTCGTATTCGAAATAGCCGACGCCGCCGGTCGACAGCAGCACGCGCTTCAGCGCCAGCGGCTCGGCGGCGAAGGCCGGCAGGGCCAGGAACGCCACGGCCGCGGCGACCGGCAAGGCGAGGCGGATCGGTGTCATGCGGGTCCCCCTTCAGGATCGAGGACCCGACCTTGCCGGGCGATCATGGCGACGCCGCGGCCATGTGGGGCCGAGCGTGGCGGAAAAAAGTCCGCCACGCCGGGGCCGGACCGTCAGTTGAACGGCCAGCCGTTGTTGTCGTCGTCGTCGTTATAGCTGCGGCGATTGCTGCGCCGGCCGCCGCCGGTGCAGTCGGCGGTGTCGGTGCCGTCGGTGCAGCGGTTGCTGCCGCCGTAGCGGCCTTCGTCGCACTGGCCGTTATAGGCGCGGCTGCAGCTGTTCGGGCCGTGGTCGCGGTCGCGGCTGGCATAGCCGCGGCAATCGGCGGTGTCGGTGCCGTCGTCGCAGCGGTTGCTGCCGCCGTACCGGCCCTCGTCGCACTCGCCGTCATAGGCGCGGCGGCAGCTGTTGGCGCGGTCATTGTCGTTCCGGTTGCGGCGGTAGCGGTCGTCGATCCGGGTGTAGCCGCCGTCGTTGTAGCCGCCGTCGCTGTAGTAGCCGTCATTGTAGGGGCCGTCGCCGTAGGAGCCGTCCTGCGGGACGCAGGCGATGGCGCCGACGGCGACGGCGGTCAGGGCGAGGGTGCGCAGGAAGCTGGACAAGGGCGGTTCCTCGAAGGTTGTCGGCCGCGCCGGACGCCCGGCGATGCGATGTGGGAATCAAGGCGCGAGCCCCCGTCCGGGTTCCGTTGTTTCAGGTGGAAGGATCGTGGACATCGGGCGGGGGCCTGAGGCATGGTCGGACGTTGCGTCGCCGCGGGGAAAAACTTGCGGATCCATCGCCGGGAACGCGAAGGGAGAACGA
>NZ_VCCH02000109.1 GCF_005938675.2 Mycobacterium sp. KBS0706 | reverse complement strand
CGGCATCCATCAGCTTCTGCTCGAGCCGGATGGCAAGCGGACGGTCGCGAACGGTCTGCGACGTGCCTGCCAAATGGCGGCGACCTTCGAACCGATCAGGCCGGTCCCGCCTGTGACGACGATCTTCATGGGTCCACCTCTCGCGAACGGGCACCGGTCGAGGGAGGCCCTCACGTCACGGCCGGCGCCTGGAAGCGAAGGATCGCGGATCGCGGGACCCGCCTCCATTGTGCCGACCGGTAGTCCGGCACATCGAAGGATGGGACACCCTGTCTCTTGGCACAGGTCGGGTTGTCGGTGATGTGGTCAGGCCGGCGCCCGGCTCCGACGGAAGGCTTCCGGAGTCATTCCCTCTGAAGCGCGGAATGCCCGGATCAGATGCGGCAGGTCGCAGAAGCCGGTGTCGGCCGCGATCCGGGTCGCCGACCGCCCGGTCGTTTGCAGCAGGTGCTTTGCCTGGTCGAGCCGGATCACCCGGTCGGCCTGCAGCGGCGTCATCCGCAGCGCCTCCCGGAAATGCCGTTCGAGCTTCCGCCGGCTGACCCCGAGCCGCGCCACCACCCGCCCGATCGAGAGCGGCGCGTCGATCGACTGCTGCATGACGAGAAGAGCCTTCTGCACCAGCGCATCGCCGGTGGCGAGCGCCAGCGGCATGCCGGGCTGCGGCTCCTCCGCCGCCATGGCCTCGTCGATGATCATGATGTGCAGGCTTTTCGCGGCGCGCGCCCGGCCCAGGTGGCGCTCGACGATGAAAGCCGCGAGATGCGCCGAGCTGATCCCGCCCGAGCAGGTCAGCCGGTCGCGGTCGACGACGAAGATCTGGTCCGAGACCGGCTCCAGCCCGTCGAACCGTTCGAGGAAATCCTCGTGATGGAACCAGCTGACGCAGGCGCGATAGCCCTGCATCAGCCCCGCCCGGTGCAGGACGAAGGTGCCGGTGCAGACCCCGACCAGCGGCACCCCGGCCTCGGCGGCGCGCCCGAGGAAGCCCACCGTGTCGGGATGCAGCTTCTCGATCTCGTCGACCAGTCCGCCGACGACGACGAGATAGTCGAACCGCGCCGGATCGCCGAGCCGCTCGTCGGGCTGGACCGAGACACCGCTGCTCGATGCGATCGGGTCCGTCGTCGGCGACAGGACCTTCCAGCCGCACAGGATCGGGCGCGACCGGTCGCCCTCGTCGGCCGACAGCCGCAGGACGTCGACGAAGTTCGCGAAGGCGCAGAGCGTGAATCGCCGCGCGAGGATGAAACCGACGTTCAGCTTCGCCATTTGCCGACCCCTGCTGCCGTCAGCGTACAACATTTCTGACGCTTCCATACAGCCCGGACACCCAGAATTCCGGCATTCATCCGCCGGAAAATTCGGGGAGGCCCGCATGACGCATTTCTCCTTCGCCCAGGTCATCAAGGGCGCGCTGACCGGCCAGAAGAACTGGACGCCGCAATGGCCGGATGCGCAGCCCAAGGCGGCTTACGACGTGGTGATCGTCGGGGCCGGCGGCCACGGCCTCGCCGCGGCCTATTACCTGGCGAAGGAGCATGGGGTCACCAATGTCGCGGTGATCGACAAGGGCTGGCTCGGCGGCGGCAACACCGGGCGCAACACCACGATCATCCGCTCGAATTATCTCTATGACGAGAGCGCGCGGCTGTACGACCACGCGCTCGACCTGTGGGAAGGACTGTCCCAGGAGCTGAACTACAACGTCATGTTCTCGCAGCGCGGCGTGATGATGCTGGCGCACAACGTCCACGACGTGCAGTCCTTCCAACGCCACGTCCACTCGAACCGCCTGAACGGCGTCGACAACCAGTGGCTGAGCGCGGCGGAGGCGAAGCGCTTCTGCCCGCCGCTCGACATCTCGCCGACCGCCCGCTACCCGGTGATGGGGGCGGCCCTGCAGCGCCGGGCCGGCACGGCCCGCCACGACGCGGTCGCCTGGGGCTATGCCCGCGGCGCCGCGGCGCGCGGCGTCGACATCATCCAGAACTGCCCCGTCACGGCGATCCGCCGCGGGCCGGACGGCCGGGTCACCGGTGTCGAGACGGCCAGGGGCTTCATCGCCGCGAAGAAGGTCGCCGTCTCCGCCGCCGGCCATACCTCGGTGGTGATGGAGACCGCCGGCGTCCGCCTGCCGCTGGAGAGCTATCCGCTGCAGGCGCTGGTGTCCGAGCCGGTGAAGCCGGTCTTCCCCTGCGTCGTCATGTCGAACACGGTGCACGCCTATATCAGCCAGTCCGACAAGGGCGAACTGGTGATCGGCTCGGGCACCGACCAGTATGTCAGCTATTCGCAGCGCGGCGGCCTGCCGCTGATCGAGCACACCGTGGCCGCGATCTGCGAGATCTTCCCGATCTTCCGCCGGATGCGGATGCTGCGGAAATGGGGCGGCATCGTCGACGTGACGCCCGATCGCTCGCCGATCCTGGGCAAGACCCCGGTCCCCGGCCTCTACGTCAATTGCGGCTGGGGCACCGGCGGCTTCAAGGCGACGCCCGGCTCCGGTCATGTCTTCGCCCATACGATCGCCCGGGACGAGCCGCACCGGATCAACGCCCCCTTCACGCTCGAGCGCTTCACCACCGGCCGGCTGATCGACGAGGCCGCCGCGGCCGCGGTCGCGCATTGAGGACCCGCCCATGCTGCTGATCCACTGCCCCTATTGCGACCAGGACCGGCCGGAGCTGGAATTCGCCTATGCCGGCGAGGCGCATATCGCCCGCCCCGCGGATCCCTCGACGCTCACCGACGAGGAATGGCGCGACTTCCTGTTCATCCGCTCGAACCCGCGCGGCCATCATTTCGAGCGCTGGCGCCACGTCAACGGCTGCGCCCGCTTCTTCAACGCGGTGCGCGAGACCGTCTCCGACCGGTTCCTGCTGACCTACAAGGCGGGCGAACCCCGCCCGGACCTCGCCCGCCTGACGGGAGGGAGCGAATGACCAGCCACCGCATCCCGGGCCGCGGCCGCGTCGATTCCAGCCGCCCCGTGCACTTCACCTTCGACGGCAAGGCCTATCAGGGCCTGGCCGGGGACACCCTCGCCTCGGCGCTCCTCGCCAACGGCGTCCACCTCATGGGCCGCTCCTTCAAGTACCATCGCCCCCGCGGCGTGGTCTCCGCCGGCTCCGACGAGCCGAATGCCCTGGTCGGCACCCGCCGCGGCCCCGGCCGCTTCGAGCCGAACACCCGCGCCACCGTCCAGGAGCTGCGCGACGGCCTCGACGCGACCAGCCAGAACCGCTGGCCCTCGCTGGCCTTCGATTTCGGCGCGATCAACGACCGGCTCGGCTCGCTGTTCTCGGCGGGCTTCTACTACAAGACCTTCATGTGGCCGCGCGCCTTCTGGGACCGCGTCTACGAGCCCGTGATCCGCAACGCCGCCGGCCTCGGCGTCTCGCCATCGGAGCCCGACGCCGACCGCTACGCCGCCCGCTTCGCCCACACCGACATCCTGATCGTCGGCGCCGGCCCGGCCGGCCTCGCCGCCGCGCTGGCCGCCGGCCGCTCCGGCGCCTCCGTCATGCTCGTGGACGAGAACGCCGAGCCGGGCGGCTCCCTCCTCTCCGAGCCTGCCGTCGTCATCGACGGCAAGCCGGCCTGGGACTGGCTTGCCGCCACCCTGGCCGAGCTCAGCCGGCTGCCGAACGTCACCCTGATGCCGCGCACCACGGCGATCGGCTACTACCACCAGAACCTCCTCGGCCTCTGCCAGAAGGTCACCGACCACCTCGCGACCGCGCCGGAGGGCGCGCCGCGCGAGCGGCTGTGGAAGGTCCGCGCCGGCCAGGTCGTGCTGGCCCAGGGCGCGCTGGAGAAGCCGCTCGTCTTCGACGGCAACGATCGCCCCGGCGTCATGCTCGCCGGCGCCGCCCAGACCTACCTCAACCGCCACGGCGTGAAGGTCGGCGATCGCCCGTCGGTCGTCACCGCCCATGACAGCGCCTGGCACGCCGCCTTCGACCTCGCCGAGGCCGGGGTGAAGCCGGCCGCCATCGTCGATCTCCGCCCCGCGGTGGACGCCGCCCTGATCGACCGCGCCCGCGCGCTCGGCATCGAGGTCCTGCTCGGCCACACCGCCACCGGCACCCGGGGCCGCCTGCGAGTCAAGGCGCTGCGCGTCAACCCGCTGCGCGAGGGCAGGGCCGGCGCCGCCCGCGCCATCGCCTGCGACGCCGTGCTGATGTGCGGCGGCTGGACGCCCTCGCTGCACCTGTTCAGCCACACCCAGGGCCGCCTGGCCTGGGACGATGCCCTGCAGGCCTTCCTCCCCGGCAAGACGAACGAGGCGGTGCACATCGCCGGCGCCGGTCGCGGCCTCTGGGGCATCGCCGCCGCGCTGGCCGACGGCGCCGCCGCCGGCGCCCGGGCCGCCCGCGACGCCGGCCGCGCGGCCGATGCGCAGGCCTACACCGTCAGCGCCGACCGCAGCGGCACCGGCGTCACGCTCAAGGAGCTGCCGACCGACCGCAACCCGGCCACCGCCAAGGCCTTCATCGACTTCCAGAACGACGTCACCGCCAAGGACATCCGCCTGGCCGTGCGCGAGGGCATGCGCTCGATCGAGCACGTCAAGCGCTACACCACCAACGGCATGGCGACCGACCAGGGCAAGATGTCGAACATCAACGGCCTGATGATCGCCGCCGACGCGCTGGCCAAGGCCCCGCCGCAGGTCGGTCTCACCACCTTCCGGCCGCCCTACACCCCAACCACCTTCGGCACCTTCGCCGGCTACCACCAGGGCGTGACCTTCGACGTCACCCGCAAGACCCCGATCGACCCCTGGGCCGAGGCCGCCGGCGCCGTGTTCGAGCCGGTCGCTCTGTGGCGCCGTGCCTGGTACTTCCCGCAGGCGGGTGAGGACATGCACGCCGCCGTCGCCCGCGAGTGCCGCGCGACCCGCGCCTCGCTCGGCATCTTCGACGCCTCGACCCTCGGCAAGATCGAGGTGGCGGGACCGGACGCCGTCACCTTCATGGAGCGGATGTACACCAATCCCTGGGCGAAGCTCGGGGTCGGCCGCTGCCGCTACGGCCTGCTGCTCGGCGAGGACGGCTTCATCCGCGACGACGGCGTGATCGGCCGGCTGGCGCCGGACCGCTTCCACGTCACCACCACCACCGGCGGCGCCGCCCGGGTGCTGAACATGATGGAGGACTACCTCCAGACCGAATGGCCCGAGCTGAAGGTCTGGCTGACCTCGACCACCGAGCAATGGGCGACGGTCGCCCTGAACGGCCCGAACGCCCGCAAGCTGCTGGAACCGCTGGTCGAGGGTCTCGACCTCTCCGACGCCGCCTTCCCGCACATGGCGGTCGCGGAGTGCACGGTCGCGGGATTGCCGGCACGGCTGTTCCGCGTCTCCTTCACCGGCGAGCTCGGCTTCGAGGTCAATGTCCCCGCCCGCCACGGCCGCGCCCTCTGGGAGACGCTGTGGCAGGCCGGACAGCAATACGGCATCTGCGCCTACGGCACCGAGACGATGCACGTGCTGCGCGCCGAGAAGGGCTACATCATCGTCGGCCAGGACACGGACGGCACGCTGACCCCTGACGATGCCGGCCTGTCCTGGGCGATCGGCAAGGCCAAGCCCGACTTCGTCGGCAAGCGGTCCCTGGCCCGCCCCGACATGGTGGCGAAGGGGCGCAAGCAGCTGGTCGGCCTCCTGACCGAGGACCCGAAGACCGTGCTGCAGGAAGGCGCCCAGATCGTCGCCGATCCAGGCCAGCCGAAGCCGATGACCATGCTCGGCCACGTCACCTCCTCCTATTGGAGCGAGGCGCTCGGCCGGTCGATCGCCATGGCCGTCGTGGTCGACGGCCGCGACCGCGAGGGTGAGACGCTGCACATCCCGATGCCGGACCGGACGCTGAAGGCCCGAATCGTCGCCAGCACGGTCTTCTACGACCCCGACGGCACCCGGCTCAGGGCCTGAGATGGAGAGCGCCATGGACACCCTGAACACGCGGTTCGCCGCCGTGACGATCACCGAGCTGCCCCCGGCCACGCGAATCTCGCTCCGCCTCGCCGACCGCGAGGCCGCCGCCGGTGCACTCGGCCTGGACCTCCCGTCCCGGATCGGCCTGCGCGCCGTGGCCGGCGACCGCAGCGCCCTCTGCCTCGGCCCCGATGAGTGGCTGGTCGAGGCGCCCGCCGCCGCCGGCGCCGCCCTCACGGCCACCCTCGGCGATCTCGCCGCGCGCCTGCCCCTCAGCGCCGTCGAGGTCTCCGACCGCGAGATCACCCTCGCGCTCGAAGGCCCGGCCGTGCTCGACCTGCTGGCCACCGGCTGCCCGCTCGACCTAGCCCGGATGCCGACAGGCGCCGGCACCCGCACCGTCTTCGACACCGTCCAGGTCGTGCTGACCCGCGAGGCCGATGACCGCTTCCACCTGACCGCCTGGCGCTCGTTCACTCCGCATGTCCGGGCGCTGCTCGATCTCGCCGCCCGCGAACTCGCCGCCGGCCTCTAGGCTCAAGACAAGGGACACGCCCATGCCCGACACCGCCGCCCCCCGTCTGTCCGACCTCACCGACCTCGCCGTCGCCGCCGCCGTCGCGCGCGAGCTCGGCCGCCAGCAGGACCAGATCGAGCTGATCGCCTCGGAGAACATCGTCTCCCGCGACGTGCTGATCGCGCAGGGCTCCGTCCTGACCAACAAGTACGCGGAAGGCTACCCGGGCAAGCGCTACTACGGCGGCTGCGAGTTCGTGGACGAGGTCGAGACCATCGCCATCGACCGGGTGAAACAGCTGTTCGGCGCCGCATATGCCAACGTCCAGCCGCATTCCGGCGCGCAGGCGAACCAGGCGGTGTTCCTCGCGCTGCTCCAGCCCGGCGACCGGATCATGGGCATGTCGCTGGCCCATGGCGGCCACCTGACCCATGGCTCGCCCGTCACCATGTCGGGCAAGTGGTTCGACGTCGTCGACTATCAGGTGCGCGAGAGCGACCAGCTGATCGATATGGCCGCGGTGCGCGCCCGCGCGCTCGAGACCCGGCCGAAGCTGATCGTCGCCGGCGCCTCGGCCTATCCGCGCGAGATCGACTTCGCCGGCTTCCGCGCCATCGCGGACGAGGTCGGCGCGATCCTGATGGTCGACATGGCGCATTATGCCGGCCTGATCGCCGCCGGGCTGTATCCGAACCCGGTGCCGCACGCCCATGTCGTCACCTCCACCACCCACAAGACCCTGCGCGGCCCCCGCGGCGGCATCATCCTGACCAATGACGAGGCGCTGGCGAAGAAGCTCAACTCCGCCGTCTTCCCCGGCAACCAGGGCGGCCCACTGATGCATGTCATCGCCGCCAAGGCTGTGGCCTTCGGCGAGGCGCTGCAGCCGTCGTTCAAGGGCTATGCCGCCAGGGTGATCGCCAATGCCCGCGCGCTGGCCGCGACACTCCAGGCCGGCGGCCTCGACATCGTTTCAGGCGGCACCGACTGCCACATGGTGCTGGTCGACCTGCGCCCGAAGGGCGTGAAGGGCCGCGACGCCGAGCGGGCGTTGGAGCGCGCCGGCCTGACCTGCAACAAGAACGCGATCCCCTTCGACCCGGAGAAGCCGTTCGTGACCTCCGGCATCCGCCTCGGCACCTCCGCCGGCACCACCCGCGGCTTCGGCGAGGCCGAGTTCCGTCGTGTCGGCGAGCTGGTGCTGACGGTGGTCGAGAGCCTCGCCGCCGCCGGCCCCGAGGGCGACGCCGCCGTCGAGGCCGAGGTGCAGGCCGAGGTCCGCCGCCTGTGCGCCGCGCACCCGATCTACGCCGACTGACGTTCACGATTTCACCGCTATGATGGTCCGGGCGCGTGGCCCGGATCAGGCTCGGAGGCCGCATGTTCCTGAGCGTCTTCGACATCTTCAAGATCGGCATCGGCCCGTCGAGCTCCCACACCATGGGCCCGATGCTCGCCGCCAGCCGCTTTCTTGACGCGCTCCGCGCTGGGGCCGGCCGCGAACCCGGCTCCGGCGCCCCCGCCCGGCTCGAAGCCAGTCTTCACGGCAGCCTTGCCTTCACCGGCAAGGGCCACGCCACCGATCGGGCCGTGATCCTCGGCCTGCTCGGCTTCCGCCCGGAGACCCTCGATCCCGACGAGGCCGAGCGCCGCGAAGCCGGGCTGAAGGCGACCAGCCGCATCGACGTCCCCGGCATCGGCCCGCTCGCCTTCGACCCGGACACCGGCGTCGTCTTCGACTACGGCCCGCCGCTGCCCGGCCATGCCAACGGCCTGGTGCTTCGCGCCTTCGACGCCGCCGGCAACCTCCATCTCGCCGAGACCTACTACTCGATCGGCGGCGGCTTCGTCCTCACACAAAGCGAGCTCGACGACCGCGGCGCACTGTCCGACGACACCGCCCGCCCCTATCCCTTCGCCACCGCCGCGGAGATGCTGGCCATGGGCGACGCCGCCGGCCTCGGCATCGCCGCGATGAAGCGCGCCAATGAGGGACCCGATCTCGATGCCGGCCTCGACCGCATCTGGCAGGCGATGGACGCGTGCATCGACCGCGGCCTTGCCGTCGACGGCACGTTGCCGGGCGGCCTCAAGGTGCGACGCCGGGCGCGGGCCATCCACCAGGCCCTCCTCGCCGAGCGTGGCTCCAACCGGGCCCAGCCCCATGCCGCCAATGAATGGCTTTCGGTCTATGCGATGGCGGTGAACGAGGAGAATGCCGCCGGCGGCCGCATCGTCACCGCCCCCACCAACGGCGCCGCCGGGGTGGTGCCGGCCGTCATCCGCTACTATCGCGACCACTGCGTCGGGGCGACCCATGACGGCATCCGCGACTTCCTGCTGACCGCGGCTGCCGTCGGCGGGATCATCAAGACCAATGCCTCGATTTCCGGCGCCGAGGTGGGCTGCCAAGGCGAGGTCGGCTCCGCCGCGGCCATGGCCGCGGCCGGCTTCTGTGCTGCCCTGGGCGGCACCAACGCGCAGATCGAGAATGCCGCCGAGATCGCGCTCGAACACCATCTCGGCATGACCTGCGATCCGATCCGCGGCCTTGTCCAGGTCCCCTGCATCGAGCGGAACGGCCTCGGCGCCATCAAGGCCGTCGCCGCCGCCTCGCTCGCGCTGCGCGGCGACGGCAACCACGTCGTGCCGCTGGATGCCTGCATCGAGACCATGCACCAGACCGGCCGCGACATGAGCGTGAAGTACAAGGAAACCTCCACCGGCGGACTCGCCGTGAACCTGCCGGGGTGCTGATGCCCGACACGTCCCTCATCCTCACCCTGTCGTGCGACGCCCGCCCGGGGATCATCGCCGCCGTCACCGGGACCATCGCCGACCTCGGCGGCAACATCACCGAGAGCGCCCAGTATTGGGACCGCACGACCGACCGCTTCTTCCTCCGCATCGCCTTCATCGGCCCGGCGACTGTCAATCCGGCCGGGCTTGAGCGCGCGCTCGCGCCCGCGGTCGTGCGGTTCGGCATGGAGTTGCAGGTGATCGACGCCATGCAGCCGCCTCGGATCATCATCATGGTCTCGAAGTTCGACCATGCGCTGCTGCACCTGCTCTATCAGATCCGGGTGGGGTGGCTGCACGCCGAGGTCGCGGCGATCGTGTCGAACCACGAGGACGGCCGTGGCATCGCCGAGGAGGCGGGCCTCCGCTTCGTCCACCTGCCGGTGACCCGCGACACCAAGGCCGAGCAGGAGGCGCGCCTCCTGGAGCTCGTCGCGGAGACCGGTGCGGAGGCCGTCATCCTGGCCCGCTACATGCAGGTGCTGTCGAACGACCTTGCCGGGCGGCTGTCGGGACGGGCGATCAACATCCACCACTCATTCCTGCCGGCGTTCAAGGGCGCGAAGCCCTATCACCAGGCGCATGAGCGCGGCGTGAAGCTGATCGGAGCGACCGCCCACTATGTGAACGCCGACCTCGACGAAGGCCCGATCATCGAGCAGGAGGTCGCCCGCGTCAGCCACGCCGACAGCCCCGACGACCTCGTCGCCATCGGTCGCGACATCGAATCCCGGGTCCTGGCCCGGGCGGTGAAGCTGCATCTCGAACGACGGGTGATGCTGTCGGGGAACCGGACGGTGGTGTTCGGGAAGTAGCCGGCCGTCGGCTACGCCTGCGGCTGGACCCAGAGCGCCCAGAAGGCAAAGAGCGGCGTGTCGGCCGAGCGCATCGCGTGCGTGATGAAGGGCGTGTTGTAGAGCGAACCGCCGACGCCCGGCGTGAACCAGTCGCCGTCGCCCTGGCGGAACGCGCCGTCGGACAGCACCAGGTAGGTCTCCTCCGGCGCGTGCGAATGGTCGGTATAGCGCACCCGCGGTGCGAGCAGGGACGCCCCGAACGAGATGTCGTGGCGGTCCTCGATCCCACCGGGCCCGAAGATCATCGCATTGGCGTGGCCATCGACGAAATTGGCGCTGGCGGTCTCGTCATAGCTGGCCCGGCGGACCCATTCGAGCTCCGGCTCGATGGCACGGAAAGTCTGAATCACGCGGTCGAGCGAGGCACGCGGCGTCGCCACCGCCAGGGCGGCGTCGAGCTGGGCGCAGACCGGCAGGCGGCTTCCGGGACTGCCCCGTTTTGGAGCCGGTGTCGCCAAGGCGACGGCGATGCGCCGGAGCGACGCGCGAGCCTCAGGGCCGGGAGCAACCTCGACGAAGGCGCCGAGGGCCGCATCGGTGAACGACTGGAGGGCAGCGTCGCGTTGCACGGGTTGCACTATGTCGCGGCGCTGAGGTCGAGCGATTTCTTCAGCGCCGCGGCGAGACCGGCCGACACCGCCGCCTCGAAGCCGGACGCTTGCATCGCCTCGATCGCGGCGGCGGTGACGCCTCGATATTCGAGGAAGGCCGCCACCGTCTTGTCAGGATCCTGGCCGTCTTTCTCGAAGAGCCGACCGGTCCCGACGAGCAGCGCGACGACCGCGCGGCGCGCGACCTCCGGCGGAAGACCGTGGGCCGCGGCGTCGCGCATCATCGCGGCGGCCAGCAGGGCGGGATAGGCCGGCCCTGTGCCCGAGAGGCCGGTCATGTAGTCGATCTCCGCCTCGGTGGCGACCTCGTCCCCGCTGCCGAAGGTGGCGAGGAGTTGCCCCACCGTCACGCGGTCCTCGTCGGTCACCTGCGCGCTCGCAGTCCAGGGCGTATAGGATTTGCCCACCTCCGCCGCCGCGTTCGGCAGGGCGCGGACAACGCGCGATGTGCCGAGGCGCGACGCGATCTCCGCGATCGTCACCCCGGCCATGACCGAGATGACGAGCCTTCCCGGCGCCGAAGCCTCGATCGCCGGCCAGTCCTGTGGACGGACCGAGAGGATGACGACGTCGGAGCGGTCGATGAGCCCCTGATTGTCGTGGGTCCAATGGGCCTCGGGCAGCCAGCCGGGTGGCGCGCTGCGGCAGGAGAGGGTGAGATTGCCGGGCGACAGCAGCTGCACGCCGACCATCGCCCGCGCGACAGCGCCGCCGATCCAGCCATTGCCGCCGATGATGCCGATCCGTGTCTTTGCGTCCATGCCGTCCTCCTCAGCTCCGGGCCGCCTGCACATGCCCCCGCTGCAGGACGGCCCGCGACATCCGGTCGAGCAGGATCGCCACCGCGACGATGGCCAGGCCGGCGCGCAGGCCGAGGCCCATCTCCATGCGGGTCAGCCCGCGCGTCACCTCCGCCCCCAGGCCGCCGGCGCCCACCAGCCCGGCAAGCACGACCATCGCCAGCGACAGCAGGATGCACTGGTTGAGGCCGACGACCAGCGTCGGGATGGCGGACGGGACCTCGATCTTGAACAGTATGGTGCGGGGCGCGGCGCCGATGGCGTGGCCCAACTCGATCAGGTCGCGCCGCACCTGCTTGAAGGCGAGCGTCGTCAGACGCAGCATCGGCGGGATGCCGTAGACGATCGTCGCGATGATCGCCGGAACCCGGCCGAGGCTGAAGATCATCACGGCGGGGATCAGATAGACCCAGGGCGGCACCGTCTGCATGACGTCGAGGACGGGGCGAAGCGCTGCCTCCAGCCGCGGCCGACGGGCGGCGAGGATGCCGATCGGGACCGCGACCGCGACCGAGATCGCCACCGAGACCGAGACCAGCGCGATCGTTTCCATCGACTCGTCCCAGAGGGCGAGGAGGTAGCAGAAGCAAAGGGCGACGGCGGCGAGGATCGCGGCGCGCCAGCCCAGCAGCGCCCAGGCAAGCGCGGCGGCGATCAGGACCACGGCGTAGGCGGGCGGGAACAGCAGCGCCGCCTGCAGGCCGCCGAGCACCGCCTCGATCACCGCGCTGATGGCGGCGAAGAGGCCGTGAAAGTTGGTGTTGAGCCAGTCGACGACGGGCGCGAGCCAGGCGCCCGGGGAGAGATCGAAGGTCATGGCTTGCCCCTTCCGGTCCGCACGATGGTCTGGGTCAGGCGATCGATCACGATGGTCAGGATGACGATGGCGATGGCGGCATCGATCGATTTGGCGATGTCCAGCGTGCGGATCGCCTTGTAGATCGTCTCGCCGAGGCCGCCCGAGCCGACGATGCCGGCGATCACCACCATGCCGAAAGCCATCATCAGGCACTGGTTGATGCCGGCCATGATGCTCGGCAGCGCGAAGGGCAGGCGGATCTTGAGGAACATCTGCGCGTGGGTCATGCCGGTGGCCTGCCCGAGCTCGACGAACTCTTTCGGCGTCCGGCGGATGCCGAGCGAGGTGAGCCGGATCGCCGGCGGCATCGCGACGATCAGGGTCGCCATCAGCGCGGTCGCCGGGCCGTAGCCGAGCAATGCGATCGCCGGCAGCAGGTAGATGTAGGGAGGCATCGTCTGGATCAGGTCGAGCAGCGGCTCGACGGCGCGGTCGAGCTTCGGCATGAGCCCGGCGAGAACCCCGATCGGCAGGCCGATGGCAAGGGCGAGGCAGGTCGACGAGATCACGAGCGCAAAGGTGCTCATGGTCTCGGGCCACAGGCCCATGGTCCAGCAGATCGCGAGGCCCACGGCGGTCAGGATGCCGAACCGGAGGCCGATCAGGCGCCACCCGATCAGCCCGAGGATGACCGCGATCACCGGCCAGGGCGGCAGCGTCAGGAGCGCGAGGATGCCGTCATAGAAACCTTCGAAGGCGGCGCGCAGCCCGTCGAACAGGAAGGCGCCGTGGTCGCCCACCCAGATCAAGGCATCGTCGACCCAGGTGTCGAACGCGTCGGCGAGGGCGGATGGATCCATCTGGCTCTCCCTCAGCTCCGTGCGGGTTCGGAGGTCTGCGCCCCCTTCACCGCCAGGAGCAGGCTGCGCGGGGTGACGACGCCGACGACCGCTCCGTCGTCGCGGACGGCGATCCCCTCGCCGAACGCGCCGAGCGTGAGATCGATCAGCTCGTCGATATCGGCCTGCGGCGAGGTCCCGGGCAGAGCCGAGACGTCGATCCCGGGCCGTTCAACGCGATACGCAGCGACCGGGACCATCACCGAGTGCGCCTTGATGAGATGGAGGCGGGAGATGCCGGCGACGAACTCCCTGACATAGTCATCGACCGGGTTGAGGATGATCTCCTCCGCGGTGCCGACCTGGATGATGACGCCATCCCGCATGATCGCGATGCGGTCGCCGATGCGGATCGCTTCGTCGAGGTCGTGGGTGATGAAGACGGCGGATTTGCCGAGATCCTTGGTGAGCTGGCGGAACTCATCCTGCAACTGGCGGCGGATCAGCGGGTCGAGGGCGCTGAACGGCTCGTCCATCAGGATGATCTCCGGGTCGGCGGCAAGCGCGCGGGCGAGGCCGACGCGCTGCTGCATGCCCCCCGAGAGCTCGGCCGGAAAGCGCTCCAGCCAGTCGGCAAGGCCGACCTTCGCGAGCGCCGCCTCGGCGGTGCGATTCCGGTCCGCCTTGGCGATGCCCTGCACCTCCAGGCCGAACGCCGCGTTCTCGAGGACCGTTCGATGCGGCAGCAATGCGACGCTCTGGAAGACCATTCCGATGTGATGGGCACGCATCTGCCGGAGCTCGGCGGCGCCGAGCTTGGCGAGGTCCCTGCCCTTCACGAAGACCAGCCCGCCGCTCGGCTCGATCAGGCGGTTCAGCATGCGGATCAGCGTGGACTTGCCGCTGCCCGACAGGCCCATGATGCAGAAGATCTCGCCACGGCGGACCTGGATCGTCGCGTCCGAGACGCCAACGACGCAGTTGAACTGCTGGAGCACCTCGCGCTTGCCAAGGCCACGGTCGGCGATGGCCCGCATCGCCACAGGCGCCTGGTCGCCAAAGACCTTCCAGACCGAGCGGCAGTCCACCAGGACCTCCTCGGTGTCGGTTTTCGGTATAAACATGGTCCCACCCTCGGGGTATGCGCCGCTGGCGGGCCGCGCGCAGCGTCGGCGGCCCGCCGCTCCGGCGTCAGTACGTCTTGATGTTCTCCCAGAGCTTCAGCAGGCCGGCATTGGCCGCGGTCCAGTCGGCGATCGCCTGCTCCATCGACTTGCCGTCCTTCACGGCGCCGTTGATCGCGGTGATGTCGGCATTGGGCACGAAGACGCTGGCGATCAGCTCGCGGGCTTCGGGATTCGCTTCGGAGAAGCCCTTCTGGCCGATCCAGTAGTAGCCCTGCGGCGGCGGGAAGACGCTTTTGGGATCCTTCAGGAACTTCAGGTCGAACTTCTGGAACATCCAGGACGGCTCCCAGATCGCGACCGCGATCCACTCCTTCCGGTCGACGGCCGATTTCAGCGCCGCCGTCATGCCGGCGGTGCTGCCCTCGACCAGCGTCAGGTCGAGCCCGTAGTCCTTGACGGCATTCCCGGCGTCGCGCATCAGGCCGGACCCCGGCTCGATGCCGATGATCTTGCCGCCGAACTTGTCCGCGTTCTCGTTCAGCTGTTCGATCGAATCGATGGTGACATAGGTGGGCACGGCAATGGCCTGGTAGAGGCCGTGCGACACCGGCGAGATCTTCTCGAGGCGGCTCTTGTTCTTGTTCCAGTAATCCTGGGCCGCATAGTCGATCTGCGACGTCAGGATCTGGACGTCGCCCTTGGTCAGCGCCGCATAAGCGATGCCCCATTCGGCGAAATCCGTCACGGTGACGGTATAGCCGGCGTCCTCCAGGACCTTCTTGGTGATGCCGGTGATGGGGGTCAGATCCTCCCATGACAGCGTCCCCATCTTGATGGTCTTCTCCTGGGCCTGGGCCGGCAACATGCTCAGCCCGACCAGGGCGACGGCGCATAGCGTCTTCCAGATCGTCTTCACTTTTCGTCCTCCTCTGTTGTTGGAATTGGTTGTCCAAGGCTCGGCCAAGCCGTCGAACCCGTTTTTCTTGGCCTGAGAGATCAGCCTTCCCGGCCGGCCCGCACCTCCTGCCAGCGGATCACCATGCGGGCCCCGAGCCCGGCAACCGGCCCCGGCGGGAGCCGGCTCGGCTTCGGTTGGTTCAGGTAGCGATCGAGGTCGTCGGACCGGGTTCCGGTCGCGAGATCGGCCGCCATCATGCCTGCGAGCGTGCTCTTGACCGTGCCGAGCCCGTTCTCGCAGCAGGCGGAGTAGAGACCCTCCTCCACCTCGCCGAAGGCCGGGACATGGTTCCGGCTAAGGCAGATGCGGCCGGCCCAGCTGTGGTCGAAGGGCAGGCCCGCGAGGTCGGGGAAGCGCGCATCGAAGGAACGCCGCTGCTGTGCCGCGGTCGCGGCCACCCGCTTCTCCGACACCTGGAGCCCCGGGTCGTAGGTGAACCGCGTACGGATCACGATTCGCGACGCATCGCCGGCCGTGATCTTGCGCAGGGTGGCTCCCATCGGGTCGGCAGGAAGAAGAGCCCAGCGGTCGCGACCGGCCTTTCCGGTGAAGGGCGCCGTCATCGAGGCATAGGTGAAGACATGCATGAGCCGGCCGCGGAAATGGCCGAACTCCTGGACCAGGCCGTTGACGCCAAGGATCACCTTGGGCGCCGTCACCGAGCCGCGCGCCGTGCGCGCCCGCCAGGCGCCACCGCTCCGCGACAGCTCCACGACCGGCGAGTTCTCGTAGAGCTCGATCTTCGCACCGAGCCCGGCGGCGAAGGCGTGGATGTAGTCAGCCGGCTCGATCAGCACAGCGCCCGGCGTGTAGAGCCCGCCGAGATAGTAGGCGCTGCCGGTGATGTCGCACATTTCGGCGGCATCGATCCGGCGCAGGGGCTCGCCGATCCGCTCGAGCGACCGTGCGAAATCCTCGTTGAGCTTGAGCCCCCGCCCGGTCGCGGCCGCATTGATCTTGCCGCACGGATCGAAGGTCGCCGCCGACATCCCATACTCGATCGCAGCCTCCCTGGCGAAGGCGATGGCAAGCCGGTTCTGCGCCATCTCCAGCGCCGTGCCGGCCGCGTCCCCGACCGAATACTCTCCGGAGGAGAGATTGTGGGGCACGTCGATCATGAAGCCGGAGTTCCGGCCGGACGGGCCCTGCGCCAGCTCCCGCGCATCGAGCACGACGATGCGGGCGCCGGGACAGAGCCGGGTCAGGCGCCGCGCCGCGGAGAGGCCAGCGAAGCCCGCGCCGACGATCAGCCAGTCGGCGGTCCCGTCCGCGTCGAGCGTCCGGACGGGACGGGTGCGATGCGAGATCGCCTCCCACCCCGACCGGCCGGTGTCGACCGGCAGGCGCTCGACCAGGTGCTGTGTCACCGGACCATCTCGTCGATCGAACGATCGGACACGTCGATCCAGATCGTCTTCAGTTCGGTGTACTGGTCGTGGGCGAAGATCGACTTGTCGCGGCCGCCGAAGCCCGACTCCTTGTAGCCGCCGAAGGGCGTGGTCACGTCGCCCTCGCCGAAGCAGTTCACCGTCACCACCCCGGCACGGATCTCGCGCGACAGGCGGATCGCGTTGCGGAGGCTGCCGGTGAACACCGAGGCCGCGAGGCCGTAAGGCGTGTCGTTGGCAAGCGTGACGGCCTGCGCCAGCGTCTCGAAGCCGGTGACCGCGAGGACCGGGCCGAAGACTTCTTCCTGGAAGAGCCTGCTGCCGGGGGCCACGTTGTCGACGACGGTCGGCGCGACGAAGATGCCGCCTTCGGTGCCGCCGCCCAAAGCCGGTTTGCCGGCCTCTTCGAGATAGGACTTCACCTTCTCGAAATGCGCCGTGCTGACGAGGGCGCCGACCCGGTTCTCCGGGTCGAGCGGGTCGCCCATCCTCCACTCGCGCATATAGGCGGCGATGCGCTGCATCAGCTCGTCCTTGACCGATGCGTGGACGATGAGGCGCGAGGTCGCCGAACAGTTCTCGCCCATGTTCCAGAAGGCGCCGTTCACTACCTGCTCGGCGACGAGATCGAGGTCCTCGGCGTCGGCCAGCACCACGGCGGGATTCTTGCCGCCGCACTCCAGCACGACGCGTTTCAGATTCGAATCCGCCGCATAGCGCAGGAACCGCCGCCCGGTGGCGGTCGAGCCGGTGAAGCTCACCATCGCCACGTCGTCGTGCAGCCCGAGCGGCTCGCCGGCGTCCTTGCCGGTGCCGGTCACCACATTGAAGATTCCGGCCGGAACCCCGGCTTCGATCGCAAGCTCGGCGACGCGCAGCGTCGACAGCGATGTCTGCTCGGCCGGCTTGACGATGACCGAGCAGCCTGACGCCAGCGCCGGCCCGATCTTCCAGGCGAGCATCAGCAGCGGGAAGTTCCACGGCAGCACCAGGCCGACGACCCCGATCGGCTCGCGCACGACCAGCGCGAGCGAAGTCGCGGCAACCGGCGCGGTGCTGTCATAGATCTTGTCGATCAGCTCCGCGTGCCAGCGGATGGTGTGGATCGTGTCCGGCACGTCGACCGTCTGGCATTCCCGGATCGGCTTGCCGCTGTCGAGGCTCTCGAGCACCGCGAGCTCGTGCCGGTTCTCCTCCATCAGCTTGGCGAGCTTCAGCAGCACGGCCTTGCGCTCGCCCGGAGCAAGCTGCCGCCAGCGTCCGTCCTCGAAGGCCTCCTTCGCCTTGGCCACGGCGAAATCCACATCCGCCGCGTCGCAGGCGGCGACCTCGGCAAGGGTCTCGCCGGTCGCTGGATTGACCGTCGGAAAGGTCCTGCCCGAGGCGGCAGGGCGGAAGGCGCCGTCGATGAAGGCGTTGCCGGAAACCGTCAGCGTCTCCGCGATCGCCCGATACTCGGCAGCGGTCAGAAGGTCATGCATGGTTCGCTCCCGAGGCGATCTGGGCGACCGTCCGCTTCAACGTGGTGACGACGGTCCTGAGCCCGCGCTTGTCGTCCTCATTGAGCGGCCGGAGCGGTGCGCGCAGGCCGCCCGCCTTCAGCCCCGCCAGCTCGCAGCCATACTTGATCGACTGCACGAACTTGCCGCCGTCGAGGACATGCATGAGCGGCATCATCGCCATCATGATCCGCCGGCCCTTGTCGAAGTTCTTCTCGAGGACGCAGGCCTCGTAGAGCGCGATGTGCTCGGCCGGGAGGAAGTTCGATCCGGCGCAGACCCAGCTCCGCGCCCCCCAGGCGAACAGCTCCAGCGCCTGGTCGTCCCAGCCGCAGGACAGCGCGATGTTGGGGAAGCGCCGGGCCAGCATGTGCACCTGGCCGAGGTCGCCGGAACTCTCCTTGATCGCGACGACATTCTTCGACCGACCGACGCGGGCGAAATACTCCTCGCCCATCGAGACGCCCATCCGGCCGGGATAGTTGTAGAGCATGATCGGGAGGTCCGCCGCACGGTCGATCGTCAGGGCATGAACCGCATTCTCCCGTTCGGTCGGCAGCGCATAGGGCGGCGAGGTGACCAGGATGGCGTCCGCCTTGATCTCCCGCGCGGCCTTGGCGTAGGCGACCGAATCCTCGGTGCGGATGGCGCCGGTGCTGACGATCAGCGGCAGGCGGGTGCCGACGACCTCCTTGGCGTAGCTCGCGAGATCGACGCGCTCCCGCGGCGTGTGGGCATAGTACTCGCCGGTCGAGCCGCCGATGATGATGCCGTGGACCTTCGCCGCGATCAGGGATTCGAGAACCTCGGCGAAGGCCGTCCGGTCGATCGCTCCGTCGGTCCCGTGCGGCGTGATCGCCGGCGTGTAGATTCCTTCGAACTTCACGACGATTTCTCCAGTCTGGGCCCGCCTGCCTCGACCAGGGCGTCGGCCTTCAGCCCCTGCGGAGCGATGTAGAGCTCCATGTTCTCCCGGGAGAGCTCCCAATGGTCGAAGACGAGGCTGACCACACCCTCCTCATCATGCGCAGCGATGGCCGAGATGAAGGCGTCATGGTGCTCGACGGCCAGGCTGAGGCGCCGGTGCATCTCCGCGTCGCGCGGCCGGAAGAAGGTGTGCCCGATGCGGGCGTGATCGATCAGCAGGCGCCCCAGGCTCGGCTGGAGATAGACGTTTCCCGACATCTCCCCCATGATTTCGTGGAACCGGTTGTTCTCGAGCACCATCGCCAGCGCGTCTTTCGCCTCGGTGGCGGCCCGAAAGCGCTCCTGCGTTTCCTGGAGATCAGCGAGCTGCCTCGACTTGAAGTTCTGGACCGCGAGTCGTCCGATCGCCGCATAGACCATGGGCGCGACGAGGAAGAACTGACGAAGCGTCCCGTGGCTCATCGGCGAAACCCGTGTCCCGCGGTTCTCCCGGATCTCGACATAGCCCTCGCCCGCTAGCCGGCGGAAGATTTCGCGGACCGGCGTCCGCGAAACGCCGTACCGCTCGCCCAGGGCCATCTCATCGAGATCCGCGTCGGGATCGAGCTCCATGGTCAGGATCTGACGCTTCAGGTCCTCGTAGAGACCGTCTTTTCCGCCTTTCACTGCAGGCTCCCCATGTTGCGGGCGTTGCCGCGCCCGTCTCCATCCCGGCACGATGTCATGCTGAATACACAATGTCAAACACTATGTATACGTCACGTATACTAAATGATCGCTTTCGGTGTGCACCGTCGATAGAGGCGGGGTTCGGACGCCATCCCTGGCCGTCGTCTGAAGGAGCCGAGAGTCTGTGGAGCACAGATCGAATCTGGGCCGGGAAGCCGAGTGCCAAGCACCGCCGAGATGACACCGGCGCTGTGCAGGCCGTGCGAGATTCGATCCTTGAACCATGACACGCAGGCACGGGAGCACTGCCGCAAGGAGCGGCACAACGGCCTCAGCACGCCCGAACAACGTCACGGCACCAGGCCGTCAACGCCATAAGTATTTATATCCAGCTGCAACCCACTCTTCCCGGACTCCAGCGGTGAGGTGAATTGATCGAATTTTACATTATTTCGATTGTTTGATTTGCGCAGATTGCTATTTTTCCCCGATTGACGCATATTTTTGATTGCGTTATTCTGCTAGAAGGATATTGGAGTTTTTGACTTAATAACCAAGAAATAATCGAAGCAATAGAGTCTCTTTGATTTGATGTTCTAGGGCGGCCGCTGAAACCGACGGACAACCGTTGAGGGAGGCCAAATATGCCGACGATGGTCAGCTATCCTGGTGTTTACATCGAAGAGATTTCCAGTGGCGTGCGAACGATCACCGGCGTCGCCACGTCGATCACGGCCTTCATCGGGCGAACGCGCCGCGGGCCACCGAACGACCCGGTCCGGGTGCAGAGCTTCGCCGAGTTCGAGCGAACCTTCGGCGGCCTGTGGTCGGCCTCGACGCTGGGCTACGCCGTCGCTCAGTTCTTCCAGAACGGCGGCGGCGACGCGCTGATCGTGCGCATCGCCGGCAGCGGCGGCGCGGCCTCGAAGGCCTCGGTCAGCAAGCTCGTTCCCGGCCCCGCGGCCGCGGCGCCAACGGGCGCCTTGTCACTGGTCGCGGCCGCCAACGGCACCTGGGGCGATTCCCTGTGGGCCCGCATCGAGCCGGTTCCGGGCAGCGCCGACGACACGGTGTTCAACCTCACCGTCCTCGACAACCAGACCGGGACGACCGAGCAGTTCCTCAACCTGTCGACCGACGCAGCCTCGCCGCGATACGTGAAGACCGTTCTCGAGCAAGGCTCGACCCTGGTGCGTGTCGACGGGGCCGTGCCGGCGAAGCTGGTAGCGGGAGTGGTCGACGAAAAGACGCTCGACCCCAAGAAGCCGCCCATTCTCGACGACGCCCTCTCGGAGCAGTTCAAGAGCGGCGGCGACGGCGGCGACATCACCAACGACGACATCTCGAAGCCCGACCTCGAGGCGAAGAAGGAGGGGATCTGGGCGCTCGAGAAGGCGGATCTCTTCAACCTGCTCTGCATCCCGCCGCTCAAGCCCGACGCCGATCTGGGCCTGCAGACGCGCGACGCCGCGACCGCCTATTGCAAGAAGCGGCGGGCGCTGTTCATCGTCGATCCGCTGATCGGCTGGGACAGCCATGCCAAGGCGCTCAAGGGCGTCGACGCCACCTTCATGGCACGCAGCTCCTACGCCGCCCTGTTCTTCCCCTTCGTGCGGGCGCCCGACCCGGAGAAGAAGGGGCAGGTCGCATCCTTCGCGCCCTGCGGCGCGGTCGCCGGCATCTTCGCCCGCACCGATGCGGCGCGCGGCGTGTGGAAGGCGCCGGCCGGGCTGGAGGCGACGATCAGCGGGGTGTCCGGCCCGACCGTCAAACTGACCGACGGTGAGAACGGCCAGCTCAACCCCCAGGCGATCAACTGCCTGCGGTCCTTCCCGAACTTCGGCACTGTGGTGTGGGGCTCCCGCACCCTCGACGGGTTCGATCAGCTGGGATCGGAATGGAAATACATCCCGGTCCGACGCCTGGCGCTGTTCATCGAGGAGAGCCTGTATCGCGGCACCCAATGGGTCGTTTTCGAGCCGAATGACGAGCCGCTATGGGCCCAGGTCCGACTCAATCTCGGCGCTTTCATGCACAACCTGTTCCGGCAGGGCGCCTTCCAGGGCAAGTCGCCGGCCGAAGCCTATTTCGTGAAGTGCGACAAGGACACGACGACCCAGAACGACATCAATCTCGGCATCGTCAACATCGTCGTCGGCTTCGCACCGCTGAAGCCCGCCGAGTTCGTCGTCATCAAGATCCAGCAGATCGCTGGCGACATCGCGACGTAACGGGAGGGGATCATGGCTCAGTTCAGCGTCAATGCTCAGCGCTTCGATCCCTACAAGAACTTCAAGTTCCGCGTGAAGTGGGACGGGAAGTACGTCGCGGGGGTCAGCAAGGTCGGCATGCTGAAGCGCACGACCGAGGTCGTGAAGCATCGTGAAGGCGGCGACCCGTCCAGCAGTCGCAAGTCGCCCGGCCGCAGCGAGTTCGATGCCATCACGCTCGAACGCGGCGTCACCCACGACCTCGAATTCGAGGCCTGGGCGAGCAAGGTGTGGCGGATCGGGGCCGGGCTGGGCGCCGAGGTCTCGCTCAAGGATTTCCGCAAGGACATCCTGATCGAGGTCTACAACGAGGCCGGCCAGGTCGCCCTGACCTACAAGGTCTACCGGTGCTGGGTGTCCGAATACCAGGCGCTGCCGGATCTCGACGCCAACGCCAACGCCGTCGCCATCCAGCACATCAAGCTGGAGAACGAGGGCTGGGAGCGCGACGTCGCGGTGCCCGAGCCGGCAGAGCCGACGCTCGCCGCCACAGCGTAAGCACAGGGCCATAAGGCAACACCCATGCGCAGTCCCGGCAGTGACGAGCTCCTGGCGCTCTGGGAGCGCGGGCTCGGCGAGACGTCGGTCGCGCGCGGCCTGGCTCTCCTCGGGCTGGTCCGCCCCGACCTGGATGCCGACGCGGCCGCCGATCTCAGCATCGGTGCACGCGACGGCTTGCTGCTCGATCTCCGCGAGCTGCTGTTCGGGCGGTCGATCCAGGGGCTGGTCGAGTGTCCTGCCTGCGGCGACACGCTGGAGACCGAGACGGCGACCGGCGCGCTGCGCGCCGCGCCCACCGGCGATGCCCTGGAGATCCGCCGGGCCGACTATGCGCTGAGCCTTCGCCTCCTTACCAGCCGCGACCAGATCGCGGCGGAGCGCGCCAGGCCGGAGGAGCGCTGGCGCCTGCTGCTGGAACGCTGCGTCACCGCGGCCAGCCGGTCCGGCGTGCCGATGCCGGTGCCGCAGCTGCCGGCGGAGATGGTGGCGGCGGTGGAGGACCGCATCGCCGCGCTCGACCCCCAGGCCGACATCCAGCTCGCCCTGTCCTGCCCGGCCTGCGGCCACCGGTGGCACGCGGCCTTCGACATCCTGTCCTTCCTGTGGACCGAGCTCGGCGAATGGGCGGTGCGCACCCTGCGCGACGTCCACCGGCTCGCCCTCGCCTATGGCTGGAGCGAGCGCGACATCCTCGCGCTCACCCCGGTCCGGCGGCGGCACTATCTCGGGATGCTCGACGCATGGCCGGCTTCCTGACCCGTATCGCCGTGCGGCTGGGCGAGCCGGAGAGGCAGCTCCGGCCACGACGCCCGTCGCTGTTCGAGCCACCGGCGACGCACCTGGCGCTCGACGGGGTACCGGCGGATGGGCCGGACAGCACTTTCGACACTGCGGTCGAGGCCGATGCACCGGCCGCCGAGGCGCCCCCGGCGGTGCCAGCCGCGCCGTCGCGGCAGCGGCGGACCGGCCGACGCGGCGCCGCGCCAGGCCCCGTCGGCCCGGACCATCGCGCCGACATGCCGCCGGAAGCGGTCGACTCCACCGCCAACTACCTGAAGCGCTCC